>CANPTH010000022.1 GCA_947576945.1 uncultured Lachnospiraceae bacterium | reverse complement strand
GCCAAAGACCACTACAAATGCAATCGTTGCACTTATAATGGACTTCAACACCTGCCATCCTATATAGTCACCACGAAAATAGCTTCCGATGGCAACATTCTTCTTCCCCTCGTTCGCCTCGTATGACGCCATTTTCGTCATCAGGATTATTCTTTCTTCATTCAACATAGATGTCTCCTAACCCAGGAAACGCATCTTAGGGTTGTCTTTCGGATCCTTCTTCTTGGACTGGGGCTTCGGAGCTTCCGGCTTATGGATGCTGCTGCTTAATTTATCCGCCATACTGTTCTTACACTTCTCGCAAAAACGCCCGGTCACGATAGCCGCGTTACAGTTCTCACAGAAAAGTGTAATTCCCGAACCTTCCCCAAGCTGCAGGCGTTCCTCCCTCAGCCATTGCTGGATCTGATTGGTAGTCACGTCACATGCCTCCGAAACCTGTGGAATGGTCGCATGTCTGTTATCCTGAATATATTTCTTTACTTCCTGGAACTTCGCTTCCAGCGCTTCTCTACACGCCATACAGATCGGCGGTCCTGCTACATAATTAAAAAGTCTTCCGCATTTTCTGCAGTTTCTTGCATTCATGGTATCATCCTCCTGTAGTTATTGATGTAAATATATAGCAAATCAGCTGCATCTGACCGACTCTATATGCCGTTCCCCACCGCAAGCGTTACAAAATAAATCCGCTTTACTCCTGCTCTGCGCAGTTCATAACTCACTGCATCAATGGTACTGCCCGTCGTATAGATATCGTCAATAATGATAACCGTATCTAATTTTACATCATTCCGGCAGATTTTGAAAGCCCTTTTCAAATTATTTTGTCTCTCGGCCAATGGTAAATCTTTCATGGGGACTGTCCTGCGGACTCTTCTGACAAGCTCATCCTCCACCGGAATGCCCATACGCCTGCCCAGCTCCCTTGCCAGCACCTGCGCCTGATCATATCCTCTCACCCGCCGCTTCGCCGCATGGATCGGTACCGGAACGAACGCATCCGGTCTGCGCTGTGTAATCCAGCTGCCCAGCTGCTCTCTCATACATTCCGCAAAGTATGCTCCATATTCCTGCCTGCCCCTGTACTTAAAACGGTATATGGAATCTGACACGCTTTTATAGACATACAGTGCACGGCCGCAGTCGAACAGATGCCTGCGGCGTACGCAGTCTCCGCAGTACTCTTCTGTTTCTTCCGTAAGCTCCTTCCCGCACTTTAAACAATAGGGCTGCTTTACATATACAAATTCTGACATACAGGTCTCACAGATCAGACCTCCGAAGGGCCTGACTGCCCTGTCACAGACGGGACATCTGCGCGGATAGAAGATATCTGTCAATATCCCCGGAAATTTTTTTATCATAGTTCTCCTTATCTTTACATGATCAATTCCCGAATGCGGTCCGCCAGGCCGGTATAGCGCCTGTTCTGGTGATCGTTGTCGATCATTTCCTGTATACTGCGGCTGCTGCCCAGGATTGTGACGCAGTTTTTAGCCCGGGTCACTCCCGTGTAGAGCAGGTTTCTGTTAAACAGCATCCTCGGTCCAGACAGGATCGGCATGACTACTGCCGGATACTCGCTGCCCTGTGATTTATGAATGGTCACCGCATAGGCCAGCTCAATCTCATCCAGCTGTGCATAAGGATAAGTCACTCTTCTGTGCTCATCATATTCCACCACGATCTCGTGCGCATACTCATTGATCTGTTGTATGATCCCGATATCACCGTTAAAGATACCGGTTCCTTTGTCGACAGGTATCCCGTATTTGCTGACAACCTCCCACTCCAGCTGATAATTGTTCTTGATCTGCATCACCTTGTCGTGCTCCCTGAAAACGGTTTCCCCCGCCGTACATTCCTTCTTATCTTCCGAGGCAGGATTTAGGTATCTCTGAAGAATACCGTTCAGCGTCTCCACCCCAAGCTGTCCCTTTCGCATCGGTGTCAGCACCTGTATATCGTAAGGCTGTGCTCCTACATAGGCCGGAAGTTTTTCCGTGATCAACTGTATCATATGCTTATAAATTACATTGGTGTCATTTCTTTCCAGAAAAAAGAAATCCCGGCTTTTATTATCCAGGGACAGCCGCTCTCCCGCATGGATACGATGCGCATTCCAGACGATATCGCTCTCCCCCGCCTGCCGGAATATTTTCTCCAGCACCACCATGGGAAATCTCTCACTGCTCATGATATCCTGCAATACCTGTCCCGGCCCTACTGATGGGAGCTGATTGACGTCTCCCACCAGGATCAGCCTTGTTCCCACCAGCACCGCCTTCAACAGCGCCTGAAAAAGGAAAATATCCACCATCGACATCTCATCGACTATGATCACATCGGCTTCCAGCGGATTGCTCTCATTCCGCTCAAACCTGGCCGCCCTGGTCTCACCGGCCGCTTCACCGTTCAGCTCCAGCATCCTGTGGATCGTTCTTGACTCATATCCGGTCGCTTCCGTCATCCTTTTTGCTGCCCTGCCCGTCGGAGCCGCCAGATAGATATCCATTCCTTCCGCCAGAAAATAGCGTATAATCACATTAATTGTAGTTGTTTTGCCCGTTCCCGGGCCGCCGGACAGAATGAAAATACCATTCTTCACGCTTTCCAGCACCGACTTTCTCTGCAGCTCATCCAGCTCCAGATTCAGTTCTCCGGCCAGCCGGTCGATCTTCGACGCAAGTCCTGACTCCTGCGCCGGCAGAAGCTGTTCCTCCTCTGCCGACACGTTAAGATCATGCAGCATCCTGGCGCAGTTAAGCTCCGCGTAATAATAAGATGCCGCATAAATCCTGCATTCCGTCCCGTTTTCTTCCGGAGCCGGCATTTTCATAACCAGCTTCTTATCCATGGCCAGATTGGCCAGATGCGGCTCCATCGCATCAGGCTCCAACCCCAGCAGTTCCCCCGTCTTCCGCAGAAGAATGCCTTTCGGCAGATAGCAGTGTCCTTCTGTACCTGCCAGCATCAAAGTATAAAGAATCCCGCTCCTGATCCGATAATCCGAATCCGTATGTATTCCGATTCTGGCAGCAATCTCATCCGCAATTTTAAATCCTATCCCCTGGATATCCTCTGCAAGCTGATATGGATTTTCCTTAAGGATCCCATAAAGTCTCGTGCCATAGGTCTCATAAATACGAAAAGCAAGCGTATTGGATATTCCGTATTTCTGCAGATAAGACATCGCTTCTCTGGCATCCCGTTTCTCATATAACGCCGCCGCAATTTCTCTTGCCTTGCGTTCACTGATCCCTTTAATCTCCGCCAGCCGTTCCGGCTCTTCTTCGATAATCCTGTAAGTGTCTGTGCCGAATCGTTTCACGATCCTGGCCGCCAGAGCCTCTCCCACACCTTTGACAGCCCCTGATCCCAGATAACGCTCTATGCTGACCACATCGTCCGGCGGCACAATCTTATAGTGTTCTATCTTAAACTGTTCACCGTATACAGCATGCGTGGTAAAATTACCCTCCGCCTCTATCGTCTCTCCCTGGTCCATCGTCGCAAAGAAACCGACGCAGGTAATTTCATCTTCTCCGGCAAGCAGGTTCAGAACCGTATAACCGTTCTCTGTATTACGGTATATAATATGTTCCACAAATCCCTTGATCACATCCATCTGCTGTAAATTTCCCCTAAACAAACAGGCTGCCTTATCGGCAGCCCGTTACCCATTAAATTCTATTACATATTATAGTTGCGTTTCGCCTGCTCATATAACATATGTGCCAGAGAATTGGACTGCTCTGCAGCAGTCTGTGAAGAAATCTGCTGGACAACCGTCTCACTGAAATAATCCACCATATTAGAGGCATAACCGTCCTCATCTTCGTCGTCGCTGAATATCTTCGTCGACTTATCCATCTCCTTATAGATCTGCTCCCAGAGATATGCCTCAAACTGCTTACAGGCATCCAGCAGCGCTTCATTCTCTGTCTCTTCTACCTGTGCGGTATTGGCGGTATTCTCCAGCTTCTTCTGCAGATTCTCCGTATTTACCCTGTTCACGTCGGTCATGTAGTCCGTATATGCTCCAAGTCCGGTTAAATCCATCGCCATATATCATCCCTTCTCTCTGTACGTGCTTTCCTGATCCCTATCGGACGCACGAACCGTTCTGTTCTCTATCCTTTAAAATATAGTCTGAAAGCGCCTGTTCAAGCCGCGGCGCCGGCTCTGACCATGCCACTGGCTGACCGGCCGGTCCGGCTAACGCTTAAACCAGACTAACGCTTCAGATTGTTAGCCACTTCCATCATGGAATCGGACGTCGTGATCGCCTTGGAGTTCATCTCATAAGCGCGCTGCGCCACGATCAGATTAACCATCTCGTTGGCCACCTGCACATTGGAACCCTCCAGATACCCCTGCACGATCCTGCTCTTGTTCACATCCGGATTGGTGTCTTCATTGATCGCACGGCCGCTTGCATCCGTCGCTGCAAATAAGGTGCTTCCCACTCTGTTTAATCCACCCGGATTACTGAACTGGAAAGTTCCGATCTGTACACCAATAGGCTGTGGGTTATTCCTGTCGTCAGGATAGCAGATCTGTCCGTCCTCCGTAATGGACAGCTTATTCGCTATGTAAGTACGCGGCAGGGAAATCGCACGTCCTCTGGAATCCATAACCGGAAGTCCATCCGCATTCGTCAGCATCATACCGCCGTTCGTGCCTAACGCCCATGTAAAGTCACCATTTCTGGTATAATAGGTCTCACCGTCTTCGCCACGCACTCCGAAGAAACCGTCGCCGTCTATCGCAAATGCAGTATTGCTCTGTGCATCCAGCAGACTTCCCTGTGTAAAAATAGAATTGAGAGAAGCAACCCGCACACCCAGACCGACCTGTGAACTGGTAGGCTTCGGATCTCCGTTCGCCGTTGTCGTAACGGAACGCAGATTCTGATACAGAAGTGACTTAAACTGTGCCACCTGCGCTCTATAACCTGCTGAATTGACGTTCGCCAGATTATTGGCAATCGTATCTACATTCGTCTGCTGTGCATTCATTCCGGTCGCTGCCGACCACAAACTCCTAACCATAATCTTCTCCATTTCTGCGCTGCTTTATTCTCAATTCCATATGGACTGCGTATGACGGATCTGCGGCAAGCAGCGCCCAGACACAAATCCCGTGATTGAAAGCCCTGATCTTCAATCTTTACGCCTCTTATAATCTGCCTAACTGATTCACTGCTATATCAAGAGATTCATCATATGTCGTTATAACCTTCTGATTACTCTCATATTGTCTCTGAATAGCGATCATATTCACCATCTCTGTCACAATCGACATATTCGATAATTCAAGAACACCGTTTCTCACCGTTGCAACAGATTCCTGCTCCAGTCTCCTTGCCGCTGTCGTATCGCCTTCCCGTGCCGCTTCCAGATTCTGCAGCGCCGCTTCTTCACGCTGCTGCGCCGCACGTACCGCTGCCTCCAGCTCCTCAAGATCCTCCGCGCCGCCGGCTCTGGCAGCATTCAATGCCCTCTCGGCCAGCGCCGTGTAGGTTCTGGCTTTGCTATAAGCGGATTCAGCGCTCTTCATCTCGTCACTGGGTGTGATCTGGTACAGGTTCTCCCCAAAATGCTCCAAACTGTCATAATCCTCAAAATCCACCACACCTATCGTCGCCACCAGATTGCCGTCCTGATAGATATCTCCGTTTGTGTTAGTTCCGATCTGGCTGTCATTGGGATCCAGCCTGATCCGGCGCCGATTCTCATCCAGAACAAAATCCCCGTCCTGCGTCACGAGATATCCCTGCGCATTCATGGTAAAATTACCGTCCCTCGTATATTTCACAGAGGTCACATCCGCCTTGTTCGTATACTCTATCAGGAAGAATCCCGGCCCTGCTAAAGCAAAATCAAACTTATTGTCAGTTACCTTCATCGGCCCCTCGGAGTAATCCGTATAGTTCTCTCCGACCTTCACGCCCATACTCATACCGGTTCTGGACGACCATTTATTCGGATCATCCACCAGGCCTTCATCATAAACCTTGCTGGTGGAAAGATTTCTCGGCAGATTCCCCGGCTCCGACATATCTTTGATCTTATAAGCCAGTACAGTGTCAAAAGCCTGACTGGTAGATCCCTCTTTCTTATAAGCGTTGGTATTGGCATTGGCCAGGTTATTGGTCATAACATCCATTCTGTGCTGTTCATTGATCATTCCTGTGTATGCCGTATAGAGTCCTTTCAGCATTGATATTCTGCCTCTCTTTCCTTCTCAGTTTCGTCCTGGCATTATGTGTACATGACACATACACGCCGACACTGTAATCATGGGGAGTCTGTACTCCTGATCAAAAATTCCTCTGCCATAACAGCAGATGTTAAACCGCCGCTTTAATCTTCACGATACCCTGCAAGGAACTCCACATACTTGCCGGTTCCGACAGCAACTGCCGTCATCGGGTCCTCTGCCGTCATCGTGTTGATGCCGGTGTGGGATGCAATCAGATCCTCCAGCCCGCGCAGCAGGCTTCCGCCTCCCGTAAGCACGATTCCTCTGTCTGCAATATCTGCCGCCAGCTCGGGCGGTGTTTTCTCTAAAACACTGTGGATTGTCTCCACAATCTGCACGGTTGTCTCGTGTAAAGCTTCCTCCGTCTCTTCCGAGGACACCTTCACGGTACGAGGCAGCCCGGTCACAAGATTACGCCCTCTGACATCCATATAGTCCACTTCCGGCCGCTTAAAAGCGGAACCGATCTTTATCTTCAAATCCTCTGCCGTCCGTTCACCGATCAGCAGATTATGTTTCTTACGCATGTAACGCACAATGGCTTCATCGAAATCGTCTCCCGCAATCTTAATGGAAGCGCTGACTACTGTGCCGCCCAGCGAAATTACTGCAATATCGGAAGTGCCGCCGCCGATATCCACGATCATATTACCGCATGGTTTAGAGATATCAATCCCTGCTCCGATCGCTGCCGCAATGGGTTCCTCAATAATGGAAACCTCTCTGGCTCCTGCCTGATACGTAGCATCCTCAACCGCCTTCTTCTCCACTTCCGTAACGCCGCTGGGTACACATACGGCAATCCGTGGCTTGCGAAACGTCTTCTTACCCAGAGCTTTCTGGATAAAATACTTCATCATCTTCTCTGTCACCTGATAATCCGAGATAACACCCTGACGCAGCGGCCTTACCGCCACAATATTCCCTGGCGTTCTTCCCAGCATCAGCCTCGCATCCTCACCGATGGCCTTAATTTTGTTCGTATCTCTATCAAAAGCTACAACAGAGGGTTCTTTCAATACAACGCCCTTGCCCCTGATGTAGACCAGTATGCTGGCTGTTCCCAAATCAATTCCGATGTCTGTATACTGCATTCCCTTTGATCCCCTTTCTCGTGATCTCTCTATAATAATTTCCAATTGCTGTCAAAATAAACCAACATCCTGACTAACCAGGCAGGTATCTCTCTATCCTGCCGGCCGCCGACTGACTGTCTGATTATATTGAAATTCTTTAAAAAGCGCAATATGCTGGATATATTATAACCTAAAGAAATGGTTTTTCAAAGGCTTTTATAGATTTTTTAAAAAATTTTAAAAATTAAAAAAGCACCAAAAACAGAACGGCTCCTTCCGTCCTGTTTTCAGCATCCGTGCTCCATAATATTTTTATCGGTTCATCACCTGAGTTTCTTAAGCGTCCGCCTATGGAAAATATTCCCGGATCAGCCTTCTCACACCTTAATATCAAACGGCCGATACAATGCAGCAGCTTTCTGCAGTTCTTCCGCCGTCACTTCTTCACCCGGCCTGCGTATGTCCTCCGGCGCAAATTCCGCCTCCGGATGCTGTACCGCTTCTGACTCAAATTCCGCTGCCGAAGATGGAACCTCTTCCAAAGCTTCCTGAACTTCATCTGTTTCCGGCAGATTCTCCGTCACCGCCTGCAGATCATCCGGCTGCATTTCCTCCTGGAGGACATCCTGCATTTCTTCCTGCAGCTCCAGCGCTTCTTCCATCACTTCGTCCAGTTCTTCCAGAATACCGCCGCTCTCCGTACCGGTCACCTCTTCCACAAGATCTTCCATTCTCTCTTCCGGCGTCTTGGGTTTGCTCTTCTCCACTGCCTCAGCGATCTTCTCCCCGATCTCCTGCGACTCGTCCATCATATGCATCATCTGTTCGTTATTATAAGCCGCCTTCGCCGCCTTGATCTGATCCTCATAAGAGTGGAACATTTCCAGCTTCCTGGCAATTTCCTCCACCGTCTCACATTTTATGTTCTTCAGGTTTTCCTTCTGGTTCTCAAAGAAGGCAACCTGTCTGTCCCGTTCTTCCTGCCGCTCCATCTTCTGCTGTGTGCTTTTCAGACCGCTGCCGCCGAATAACATACCGCTGCCGAAAACAGAACTGCCAAATCCATGCATACCGATATTCATAGAGACACCTCCCGCTTTACTCAGACTTTCCAATGCAGCCTTCCATGTAACCCGCCGCCAAGCATTATGCGGTAACATTGGCTGTATTTATTATATCGTCTGTCTGCGTAATGCCGTGAAGACGGTCCGGATATAATTCGTGTCATATTTCCGCCGTTTCACGGCATTCGCAGCTGTTTCCAGCCGTTCAAATCACTCAGATATCCATGGTCAGGGTCGAAGAGTCGGAAAGAAAGCAACGCAGCAGGGGATGAAATTGATTCTTTACCGGCCGTGTGTACCTTTGTTCAGTGAGGATAGCATCTTCTTAATATAGACGCCGGTATAGGATACCGGATTCTCCGCCACCTTCTCCGGCGTGCCCTCAGCGATCACGGTACCGCCTCCCTCGCCGCCTTCCGGACCCATATCTATGATATAGTCCGCCGTCTTAATCACATCCAGATTATGCTCGATGACTACCACCGTATTGCCGCCTTCCGCCAGCTTGTGCAGAATATCCACCAGTTTGTGTACATCCGCAAAATGCAGACCCGTGGTAGGCTCGTCCAGAATATAGATGGTCTTGCCCGTACTGCGTTTGCTCAATTCCGTGGCCAGCTTGATCCGCTGTGCCTCACCGCCGGACAGCGTCGTAGAGGGCTGTCCCAGCTTCACATAGGATAATCCCACATCATAAAGCGTCTCGATCTTCCTGCGGATAGATGGCAGATTCTCGAAAAAGGGCATCGCCTCCTCCACCGTCATGTCCAGCACATCATAGATATTCTTACCTTTATATTTTACTTCCAGCGTCTCACGGTTGTAACGCCTGCCGCCGCATACCTCGCACGGCACATAGACATCCGGCAGGAAATGCATCTCGATCTTGATGATGCCGTCACCGCCGCAGGCTTCGCATCTGCCGCCCTTCACATTGAAACTGAACCTGCCCTTGCTGTAGCCTCTGGCCTTGGCGTCCTGGGTAGAAGCGAACAGATCCCTGATCTGATCGAATACCCCCGTATAGGTCGCCGGATTTGAACGGGGTGTCCTGCCGATGGGCGACTGGTCGATGTCGATCACCTTATCCAGCTGGTCAATTCCCTCGATCCCCGTATGCCTGCCGGGCACACATCGCGCCCTGTTTAAGTCCCGTGCAAGATGCTTGTAAAGAATCTCGTTGATCAGCGAACTCTTGCCGGAACCAGATACACCCGTCACACAAGTCATGATCCCCAGCGGGATCTTCACGTCTATCTTCTTTAAATTGTTCTCCTGGGCGCCCTTTATCTTCAAATATCCTGTAGCTTTTCTTCTCTTCTCCGGCACGGGAATCCGCAGTCTGCCGCTCAGATATTGTCCCGTAACGGATTCTTCCACCTGCATGATCTCTTCTGCCGTCCCCTGCGCCACCACCTTGCCGCCATGGGATCCTGCCCCCGGCCCGATATCCACGATATGGTCCGCCGCAAACATGGTATCCTCGTCATGCTCCACCACCAGCAGCGTATTGCCCATATCCTTCAGATTCTTAAGGGCGGCGATCAGCTTGTCATTGTCCCGCTGATGCAGGCCGATACTGGGTTCATCCAGAATATAACATACGCCCACCAGTCCGGAACCGATCTGGGTCGCCAGACGGATGCGCTGCGCTTCACCGCCGGAGAGCGATCCTGTGGCTCTTGACAAAGACAGATAATCCAGCCCGACCTCCATCAGGAACCCGACTCTGGCCCGGATCTCTTTCAGAATCCTTCTGCCAATCAGCTGTTGCTGCTGTGTCAGTTCCATATCCCCGATAAAGGCATGCAGCTTCGTGATGGACATGGATGTAATCTCATAAATATTCTTATCACAGACGGTCACAGCCAGCGATTCCTTTTTCAGGCGCATGCCGCCGCATTCCTTACAGGGGGTGATACGCATGAAGGACTCATACTCCTGTTTGATCATGTCCGAACCCGTCTCCCGGTATTTCCGTTCCATATTTTTGATCAGGCCCTCGAAGGCAATGGGATAAACGCCCTTCCCCCGCTGCCCTTCATAGTAGACGTCCACCTTCTTACCGTCCGTGCCATAGCAGATCGCATCCTGCGCCTTCTGCGACAGTTCCTCAAAAGGCGTATCCATGCTGAATTTATACTCTTTGGCCAGCGCCTGCAGCAGCGCATTGGTAAAACTGCCCTTGTCCTTGCTGGACTGCCATCCCATCACGGCAATGGCGCCCTCATTCAGGCTGAGACTCCTGTCCGGTATCATCAGCTCCAGGTCAAATTCCATCTTATATCCCAGTCCGAAGCATTCCGGACAGGCCCCGAAGGGATTGTTAAAGGAAAAACTTCTCGGTTCGATCTCACTGATACTGATCCCACAGTCCGGACAGGCAAAGCTCTGGCTGAAATTGATTGGCTCACCGTCGATCACATCCAGTATCATCAACCCTTCCGCCAATGCAAATACACTCTCGATGGAGTCAGTCAGACGTCTCTCAATCCCCTCCTTGACTACCAGACGGTCCACTACGATCTCTATGTTATGTTTGATATTCTTCTCCAATTTGATCTCTTCCGACAACTCATACAGATTCCCGTCTACGCGCACGCGCACATAGCCGCTGCGTTTTGCACGGTCGAATACCTTGGCATGTTCCCCCTTTCTTCCCCGCACCACCGGCGCCAGAAGCTGTATCCTGGTTCCCTGCGGGAGTCCCAGGATCTGATCCACAATCTGATCCACCGTCTGCCGTCTGATCTCCCTGCCGCACTTCGGACAATGGGGAATGCCGATCCTGGCATATAACAACCTGAAATAGTCGTAAATCTCCGTCACCGTTCCCACCGTAGAACGAGGGTTCCTGTTGGTTGATTTCTGATCAATGGAAATCGCCGGCGACAGTCCCTCAATCCGCTCCACATTCGGCTTCTCCATCTGGCCCAGAAACTGTCTTGCATAAGAGGACAGAGACTCCATATATCTTCTCTGCCCCTCCGCATAAATAGTATCAAAGGCAAGTGAGGACTTCCCGGATCCGGACAGCCCTGTAAGCACCACAAATTCATTACGTGGAATATCCACATCCAGTGATTTCAGATTATGTTCATTCGCACCCCGGATTTTAATGTATTCCCGAGGTCGCATCTTTACTGTGTCTGCCATAATTCCCTCCATTCCGAAGCGTTTTTGCTGAGGAACGCGTGCAGAATCTCAAATTCTGCGCTGCGATCAAAGAGTTTGGGACGCTTCGGCACAAACTCTGGATTGAAAAATCAGCTCATCAGTGTGATTTTTCAATCTTCCCTCCATCTTTTCTGTCTCTGTACATATTTTCCCCCATTTCTGCGCTGCTTTTTGCGCATAAACGAGTTTGTGTCTTTATTAGTATTCTATAGTAAAATACCATCCTGCTCAGCCTGCTGCCTGGCGGGCCGCATGCTCACACTACTCTTTGTCAAAATCCCGCAGTTTCCCTTTCAATTCCACCATCCTGTCACGCAGCTCCGCTGCCGCCTCGAAGTTCAGATCCGCTGCCGCCTTCTTCATCTGCTTCTCCACATCCTTGATCAGCTTCTCCAGTTCCTGCCTGCTCATGGATTCCGGATCCTTCTCGAACTTCCGCTCTTCTTTGGCGATCGTCCGGGAAATACTGATCAGATCGCGTACCGCTTTCCTGATCGTCTGAGGTGTAATGCCGTGTTCCTGATTATAACGCTGCTGGATCTCCCGTCTGCGGTTCGTCTCCGTGATGGCAGCATGCATGGAGTCCGTCATATTATCCGCATACATGATAACATGTCCTTCCGCGTTACGCGCCGCACGCCCGATGGTCTGGATCAGGGATGTCTCGGAACGCAGAAATCCTTCCTTATCCGCATCCAGAATCGCCACCAGCGAAATCTCTGGAATATCCAGACCCTCACGCAGCAGGTTGATTCCCACCAGCACGTCGAACACATCCAGACGCATGTCCCGAATGATCTCTGCCCGTTCCAAAGTATCAATATCCGAGTGCAGATACTTCACACGGATTCCCACATCACTCATATAAGCTGTCAGGTCCTCCGCCATCCGTTTAGTCAGTGTGGTCACCAGAATCTTATGATGGTCCGCCACTTCCCTGTTGACCTCCGAGATCAGATCATCAATCTGCCCTTCCACCGGCCGCACATCCACTTCCGGATCCAGCAAACCGGTAGGACGGATGATTTGCTCCGTGCGGAACAGTTCATGGGATGACTCATAATCTGAGGGCGTTGCGGACACAAACAGCATCTGATCAATGTGCTGTTCAAACTCAGCGAAGTTCAACGGCCTGTTGTCCAGCGCCGAGGGGAGCCGGAATCCATAGTCCACCAGCGTATTCTTCCGCGATCTGTCCCCCGCATACATTCCCCTGATCTGAGGAATCGTCATATGAGACTCGTCTATAATAATAAGGAAGTCATCCTTAAAATAATCCATCAGGGTAAAAGGCGGCTCACCTTCCGCCATGCCGTTGAGGTGGCGGGAATAATTCTCGATACCGGAGCAGAATCCGGTCTCCCGCAGCATCTCGATATCGAAGTTCGTCCGCTCCGAGATGCGCTGCGCCTCCAGCAGCTTGTCCTCACTCTTAAAGTATTTCACCCGCTCCGTCAGTTCCTTCTCGATCTCTACACAGGCAGTATTGATCTTCTCCTGAGGCACTACATAATGAGAAGCCGGATAGATCATTACATGCTCTAATGTGGCATGTACCTGTCCCGTCAACGGGTCCGTCTGTGCAATCCGGTCTATCTCATCCCCGAAAAACTCAATACGGATCAGATGCTCACCGCCCTGCGCCGGATAGACCTCCACCACATCCCCGCGCACCCGAAAGCAGCACCGATCCAGATCCATATCATTGCGGTCATACTGCATCTCGATCAATCCCCGGATCACCTCGTCGCGGTCCCGCTGCATACCGGGCCGCAGGGACATACTCATACCCGCATACTCTTCCGGGCTTCCCAGGCCATAGATACAGGACACACTGGCCACCACCACAACATCCCGCCGCTCTGTCAAAGACGCCGTGGCCGAAAGGCGCAGCTTGTCGATCTCGTCATTGATGGAAGAGTCCTTCGCGATATAGGTATCTGTGGACGGCACGTAGGCCTCCGGCTGGTAATAGTCATAGTAACTTACAAAGTATTCTACCGCATTATTGGGGAAAAATTCCTTAAACTCGCCGTACAGCTGTCCGGCAAGCGTCTTATTGTGCGCAATGATCAACGTCGGTTTGTTTAATGCCTGTATAATATTTGCCATGGTAAAGGTCTTACCTGATCCCGTAACTCCCAGTAAAGTCTGGAACTGGTTGCCTTCCCTGAAACCATTGACCAGGGCTTCTATGGCCTGCGGCTGATCACCCGTTGGCTTATATTCTGATACCAATTCAAAATGATCCATGAAAGTTCCTCCTTTATGAATCAATACAATCATTATTAAAAGCCTCTGCCGAATAATGGACAATTTCTCAAACAATGCAGCTGCCCGGACACTCATCAACTATACACTGTCCATTCTGTGCAAATGTAGTCTTGATTATAGCACAAGGATATAGATTTGTACAGCGGTTTGCAGAACATTTGTTCTGTAACCTGGAAGACTGTTTACTGTTCACGCTCAATCCTTAAACCATTCTTGACCAGTAGTCTCTTCACTGCTATAATACATACATGCAACAAGTTACTAATTAGAGGGAGTTCCATGCACATAGACGATCTGATTACAAAATTTTCCGACACTGCCGAAAACCAGATGAAAGCTGTTTTCAGCACTTTATTTATTGCCGGAAACAGATTACAGACACTTTTTGACAAAAACATCCCACAGATATCTTTAAAACAGTTTATGTTGTTGTCAATCGTCCGGCAGTCAGAAGAACCGTTAACCTTTACGCATCTGGGAAATTTACTGGGCTGCTCCCGGCAGAATATTAAGAAGCTGGCCGATGTCCTGCAAAAAAAGGGCTTCATTACCATACGGCAGAGTCCTCTGGATCCGCGTGCCATGTGCATTTATCCCACGGAAAAGGTAAATGCCTATTTTCAGAACGATTTCTCTGAATATCAGGAACAGTTAAAGTATCTTTTCGAGGTCTATACGGATCAGGAGATCGAAACGCTTTTTGCTCTTATGTCGAAGCTGTATACCGGAATTGAGAATCTGGAGCAAAAGACCGCCAGATGTAAAACCGTCTAATATACCTTCCTTTGACAGAAGAACGCGCAAAGCTCTTTGACATGTAGAAAAATAGAGAGAAAAAGGAGTTCACACGCATGAAAACAGTGGTTATATTCAATTCGAAAACAGGATTTACAAAGCGGTATGCCGAATGGATTTCAACAGCAGCCGAAACCGATCTCATGGAATTATCGGTGGCCCAAAAGAAAGACTTAACCGTCTATGATGCGATTATCTTTGGAGGCTGGGCCTGTGCAGGCAGCATCAGCAGGCTGAATTGGTTCAAGGATAATATGAACCGATGGGCGGATAAGAAGCTGATCATATTCTGCGTTGGCGCGAGTCCGCTCGAAAACCCGGAAATCGGTCCGGCTCTCAGGCAGAATTTTACAGAAGAGCAATTCAGGAAGGTCAGCGTGTTCTACTGTCCTGGCGGACTAAATTACGAAAAAATGTCCACGTCGTCAAAGCTTATGATGAAACTGTTCTTAAAAACGCTGCATTTAAAAAAGAACAAAACCGAGTCGGATCTGGAAATGATCCGCATGATCTCTGCGTCCTACGATATTTCGAACCAGAAATATATTGAGCCGATCCTGAAATGCCTTAGGCAATAATTCACCGTCTCATTCTGACGTATGCATCTGTAACGTACCGCAGGATCCGAAACCGGCAGTTCCACCCTATAATAAAACAGAAGCACTCCCACCGCGGAATGCTTCTGATGTCTCTGTTCCTCACCTCACGGCAACTCCGCCACCACGGCGATTGCCTGCTCAATGATATTCTGAAAGGTCTCGATCAGTACCCCTTTCTTACTGTCATCGATATCCATCTTGTCGATGATGTCGCTGTACACTCCGGCCGTCCCCACCAGAGAATCCTGAACCGTCTGCACATAAGTGCGGTTTCTCTCCACTGCACTTTCGATCGCTTCCCGTACCTCGTCTGTGCCGGCCGCGCTTCTCTTCACATCATCAAAATATTTTCCTGTCTGTTCTATGCTCTCGATATTGCGGAGCATCGCTTCATCGGATGCCTGAATAAATTTGTTCAGCTCATTGCTCTGACGCTCTACCTCCACAATACTCGCGTGAATGCCTTCGACCATATCCCGGCTTGTCTTCGCAAGATTGCCCACTTCTTCCGCGACAACCGCGAAGCCTCTGCCCTGTTCACCGGCTCTTGCCGCCTCAATGCTGGCGTTTAACGCCAGAAGATTCGTCTGGTCGGCAACGGCCCTGATCCCGGTCAGGCTGTTCCTGATCTTATCCAGAGAATCCTGCAGCATATCAAACGTCTTGGACATATTCCTGAAATTGTCCTGCAGCGAATTAGAATCCTCTTTCAGGCGCTCCATTTGCTGCTGCGCTTCAGAAACAGACGCGTCAATCTCCATCTCCACATCACTGAAATGATCCGCCGCTGCTGTGATATCCCGAAATCCGTCCTCCAGTGCGCTCACCTCGCCCTGCGGCCCGACCATATCTTCCTTCAATCCTGAAAGACGTTCCGTTGCATAGCGCATCTTCTGTGTAGTCAGAAACACATCCTCCGCCAGCTCATTCACAACCCTGTACACACTTGACAACGCATAATCCAGCGGATGCTTGTCAAATTCCGCCCTTTTCTCCGCCGCCGTGACAGATGCGGAAGCCTTTTCTTTCTCTGTTTTTCCAGCGTTTCCAAACAATTTAAACACGCCTGCCACCTCCTATTCAAATGCCAGACAGCACATTGTCTGGTTAACGAACTGTGTATTGTAATGTTCTCCGACACCAACCATACCCGCATGAGAAAAGCTGCGGCACATCTCCGCCAGATAACTGTCCCAGTAATGTTCATCGTTAAACATGATATACCGGAACAGGCAGTTGACAGACAGCACCGCCGAAGCGCGGCCAAGATCGCTCTTGATCCTGGAGATCGTATCCTGTACCACCTCTCTGTAATCACCCATACTTAAGATCGTGAGAAAATCCATCTTGTTTGCAGGCCGGAAAGTGATAATGCTCCCATCAGATTCCACATCTTTGATGGACACAATATAAGTGTCGGAACCACATACATGGCCAAACGGATTCTTGAATGTCTGTGTTGTAATCTTGTCTCTGCTGATCCCCAGCTCGGAGGTGTACACTTTCTCGGCAGACTTATTCTCCAGTGTACGGATCTTATACTTCTTAGGATCCGCCTCTGTCACCATAAACTGCTTCTCACTGCCCTGCGGATGTATGTAAATATTTTCCTTATATGACTTTATCTTTCCATTCAGATTCTTAAAAATGAAAAAGGCACAGGCGTCCTGATATACCTTTCCGTTACAGGCAACCGACGACGAATTGCTCGTACCGCCCGCAAGGTCATATCCCAGACGGCACAGATAATCGGACAGCGTAGTGACGGCACGGACGTCCGCCCCCGCAGAACAGATGTCAAAACACGCCGTTCTCCCTTTCTCACCCCCTACTGCTCTTACCGCATTCTCCAGGCGTCTGATATATTTGATCGGCATAACGGATGCATGCTCCAGAACATCTGCCACAACCTTGATATTTTCTTTCATCGCAATAACAGTAATGCCCGCGTCAAAAAATTCCTTGTCAATATATGCCTGCCCGACTCCGCCTATCGACGCCACACCGGGAAACGCCTTCTCAATCTCAGCAGCCGCACGCTCAAGCATTTCTTCCTTCGCAACAGAAAAAAGCAGGGCCGCAGGCTCTGTTATAGTTCTTAAGGCTTCTGATACATCGCCTTTCTTACTGCTGCCGTACGCTAACTTCATATCAGTGTCCTCCATTCTCTACTATATATATTAATGATTCGTACCAGTATAAGCCACGCCGCCCACACTCTCTTACGCACAGGATAAATTTTCATCTGCAACGCGGCTGAATAAGGCAATGCCGACAGCATCGTCGATTGAAACTGACGCGACAGATAGAAATTCAGACAGGTGAAAGGTATGGATAACTACCGTGGGTTATACTAAATTCCCCTTTGTTCACTGAGAGTAATCAGATAAGTGTAATAATACCATAAAAGTCACTTTTTTCCTACTGTTTTCTTTATAATATTCTATTCCCGATTATATGGGCGCCATGAGGTATGTGGTGATGCCTGACGTTACAACAGCGGCCGCAGCTGGAGCGCCTTTCGACACCCTGATCTATACAACAAGAAGACAGGGATTACTCCCTGCCTTCGCCTTACACTTTTTATCATACACGCAGCCAGGATCCTGACCGGAACGATTAGATCCCTGCTTTCGCCTTGCGTGCTTCAAGCTCTTTGATATACTGTGGATTCTTAGTCTCCACATCCAGAAACCAGGTATCGATCAGCAGAATGACGGCGATCACCAGCGGACCGTATTTGAAGAAACCGTTAATACCGGAAACCGCCTGTGCCGTCTGTACGGCTGCCTGCCCGTTATAACCGATGGCTGTGAGAACGAAACCGAACAACGCCGTCATTGCGCCCTGGCCCACTTTAGCGCCTACGGAACTGGCCGAGAACAGAACGGACTGTACACGGGTACCGGTCTTCCACTCGCCATAGTCAATCGTATCTCCGATCAGAGCGCCCGCCATACCCATAGCGAATCCCATGCCGATACCGCGCAGGAGCGCCGTGGCAAACAGCACCGGAACCGTAGCAGGCGCCGCGATGAAGACCACCTGGGCAACGATCATGCAGACGGCGCCGAACAGCACCATCTGACGTTTCGTAAACTTCCTTAACAGGAACGGGCAGACAATACACAGAACTACGCCCGGCATATTGGAACAGGCAACGAAGGTGCCCATCAGTCCCATATTCTCCATAACCGTGTTCAGATAATATACGGATACGGACAGGTTAAAAGTCAGGATAAAGTTTGCACAGAGATTGATCACAAACGCCATCCACCAGTACTTATTGACGAAAGCACATTTGACGCCCTGTACGATATTTTCCGGCGGCGCATCATTGTCAATCCGCTCTTTGACGAACAGGATGTTAAGCGCCAGCGGAATGATTCCGACGATACCGAATACCAGAATGGATTTGATCCAGGCGCTCTGCATCTGCTGGCCGCCGAAGAAGTTGACCATCGGCATCATAACACTCGCCATGATCGTCTGTGTCAGCGCGGCGAACAACATTTTGAAGATCAGCATCTGAGAACGATCCTCAGAATTATTGGTAACATAGGTGGCCAGAGAACTGTGCGCCATACAAACGTAAGTATAAAGAACGGTATTAAACAGGTTGTAAGTAACAAAAATATAGGCGACACGGATGGCCACGGTAGAATCGGGCACCAGGAATACCAGGACTACAGATGCAACCATCGGCAGCGTCCATTTCAGGAGGACAGGAATACAATGTCCTCTTTTGGATTTGCGGGTATCAATCAGCTGCCCGGCGATCAGATCGGAGAAGCCGTCAAAGATCTTGGAAACCATGATCACGGCGCCGATCAGGGCGGCATTCATAAATATAACGTCCGTATAGAAAAACAGCACGTAAGAACTGAAGAGCGTGTACATCGCATTCAGGCCAACGTCGCCGGATCCGTACAGGATCTTTTCAACTAAACTTATCTTATTTGCTTCTTTTGACATAATCTTTCCCTCTCTTCATTGTAATACAGCCGCCGCAACGGCCGGCCGCATACGACGGATATACGCTTAATTCACTGCCGCAGGCCGTTCAAGACAGCCCCGGATAAATCCGTCGATAATATCAAGCGTTTCCACGGTCCAGAACTCCGCTCCGCCGTGGTCGGCGCCCTTGATCAGATACAACTGTACCTCCTTACCGCACTTTTTCATCTGACGGTACAAGACCACGCTGCCCTCACAGTTGACCAGACGGTCCTTGGTACCGTGCAGGATAAGGGTGGGTGGTATCACGGTATCCTCCGTGATATTACATTCCACGGAAAGCTTCCGTTTCAATTCCGGATGGTCCCGCAGGTCTACATGTCCCATCACCATGCCTTCCGGGCTGTCCGGCTGACAATGCAGTACCTGAATCGGATTAGAGTCCTCCGCCATCACGCTGGTACTGCCGTAGAAGTTGACGATCCCTTTTACATCCGCAGTAACCCCCGGATAGAGATTATGTTCGGCATCATCATGGATCATACCCGCAAACATCGCCGTATGACCGCCCGATGAGTCGCCGGAAACGACAATCTGATCCGGGTTAATATGATACTGTCCGGCATTGGCCCGCAGGAATCGCACTGCATTTCTGGCATCCATGATCTGCGCTGGAAAAGGCGCTATTCCTGAATGACGGTACTCCACGACCGCCGTCACATACCCTCGTTCCGCCAGTTTGGAGGCTCTGGGAATCTGTGCATAGACATCCTGCTGCATCCACGCAGAACCCTGTACGAAAACAACACAGGGACAGACCATCTCGGGCTGATTGCGGGTAAACGGCTGTAAGATCTGCAGGTGAAGCTTAACGCCGTCTATCTCGGCATATTCTACGTCGGGAATATAGGTGACGCCCATTTCCTCCCCCGTAGTGGAAATGACATGCGCTCCCTCCACTTCCTCTGTAAATTCCGGAATTTCCTCATAAGTCCATTCCTTTACTTCCATGTGAAATCTCCTTTCCTGATATTTTCCTCCATGTAACCATTGAATTCTTAAATACCCCGTTACAGGTATCTCCTCCCGATCAGGAACTCACAGCTGATTATGAAAAACATTATATCGAAACGGTTCCGTCCTGCCTATCCGCCTGAACAGGCAGTCCATACCGAATGATTTCTAATGTAAATAAAAACACGATTTGTATTGCCATGCCGCGAAACAAATCGTGATTTGTAAGTTAAAAAATCGTGATGATTATTTTCTGTCGATCAGAACCAGCCGTACTTCATGTTCATCCAGTACGGCGGAAAATGTCCATTCCCCAGAATCCGTAATATGAAGCGGTTCATAATGAATCTGAAAACTACTGATATTATTCAGATATTCCGCCTGCTGCTGTCCTCTGAATTCCGGCGCCCCCAGATGTATCCAGGTATCATAGCTGCTCCCATGTTCCCGGTTGATGGCAAAGGTCCGTTTCAGATATGTACCCTCCTGCAGATCCGTCAACGTAAGCCGGAAGCTCTTGGCTCCTTTTTGTTCAAATCCAAAATAGCGGTCCACCGAACGCTGTTCTTCTACAGAAAGCATCCTGTCTATATGATTTGCCATATCATAATGGCAGTAATGGTATAGGACTATCTGGATCCTCTTGTGATCTGCCGAGCGGGAGACCAGATACCCTTCACCTCTGGCCGCCACGATCCCTTTTTCCTGCTGCAGCATAGTTAACAGCTGATAGGCAAAGTAGCCGGCCTTAGGAATACCATTGTAGGTGAGCAGACCATAGCCGCCATGATAAATGCTGGAGTTGATAACACGGCGGTCTGAGAGATCTGTCAGATGGGTATAGGAGATTCCCGTCACATCCTCACAGTTTTCCAGAATATTTTTGACGATAAAAGCCGCCTTGAAACAGGTGTCATTTCCCAGATCATTCTGCCAGATGGTAGAATTCCATTCGCATACGTGGAGCGCGCGCGCTCCCAGCCCATGCCTTTGCAGGGCCTCCCTGCATCGTGCAATCTCATGCCTTATGACATTCCGATCCGTACTGACGGCGGCCGGCTCTCCGGTCATCCTGTCCGCCTCGGAAGAAATGCTGTCCTCAGTTCTGCTCCGGGGAATTCTGGAATAGTCGCAGCCGAAGCACTGGAACGTAAACGTATCCGGCAGGCAGTCATGCACACGGCAATACGCTAACAGCTGATCCAGCAGCGCCGGCCCGTCCAGCACCAGAAATCCGGTGTCCAGCCCGAACCCGTATATGGGCGCCTCCGGCAGGAAACGACGTATTCCGCGAAAAGTCTTTTCATAATAGGCAAGATATTGATCGGCCGTAAACACTCCATAGGAAATATACAAACCGTTGATCGGCGCAAAACGCCACTGCTGTACCTCCTCATGCCCATACCGCTCCAGAAGGTGCATCATTACCGTCTCCACCAGGAACTCCCATTTCGCCAGATTCTCCGGAGTACCGGGCATCGCTATGCAGGAGACGCCGAAAATATTATTCGTATGCTCCGCCAGCCTGCGGGGCATGTAGCTGAATTCAAAGAAAGGTTTCAGGCCCAGATCCAGGATCTCATCCAGAACAATATCCATATAAGTAAAACTCAGCCAGGGCGTTCCGTCTTCCCGTTCATGATACAGATCCATGGCATCATCCAGAATGCCGTGAAACCGAATATAACGGAATCCCACCTCTCTGACGGCGCGCCGCAGCACTATATGGAGGGATTTGCTCATCAGGGAACTGGCCCAGCCGATGCTGATGGTGTCATTATGGCATAGCGAAAGCAGCCCTGCATTCTCAAGAAGGCTCGCCTGCACGGAGACGGTTTCCTGCTGTTTCTTATCCAACGGCCGCAGCACCTCCTCCGCCGCAGCATGTTTCAGCAGATTCATATAAGAGATGATAGCCGCTGAAGGCTGTTCCTGCTGTTCATCAGCTGCAGAGACGCTGACAGGATGCACATCCTTCCGATAATATTTCCTGTGATAGACACCCGGCGTTTCACCATATTCCTCATGGAAATTGATGATCATGGTATTGATATTGGAAAATCCGCTGTCCAGTGCAATCTCGGTGATCGTCTTTTCACTGCGGGCCAGAAGATAAGCGACACGGTTTAAACGAAGCTTACGCAGATAATCGGAAAAGGAGATTCCCATGTGCTTCTGAAACTCCCGGGAAAGGTGGCTCTTGGAGAGGTAGACCCGATCCGCCACCTCCTGCATCGTAATAGCTTCGTGAAAATGCATACTCAGATAAGTCAGCACCTCCTGCATACGGTCCGCATCCCTCCCGAGTACCGGAAACTGACCGCCCGGCGTCTCAAACTGCGCTTTCAATATGGCAAGCAGCCCAAATAGCTGGCTCAGGACATAGAGCTGCCTGGAGGGGGACGGCTGCTCGAGATGATATTTAAACAGCATGGCCAGCCTGACCCGGATCAGGGCCGCATAGTCTGTCTGTCCGGAAACATCTCTGCTGCAGCAGGCAACACGGCCCAGCCCTGACTGCTGAAACAGATCCGGAGAAATATATGCGGAAACGGTGTGACAGCCTGCCTCCGCATACAGTTCATGATGCTCGTAAGGATTCAGAACAATAAAGTCTTCCGGCTCAAGCACGTAATTATAGCCGGAACCGATAATGGCAATCCGGCCGGACAGTACGTATAAGATTTCCATCTCACTGTGAAAATGGGGAATAGTTGTATTGCAGTCAGATTCAAAACGGATCTCTTCCATAACGGTTCTCCTCATCAGAAAACGAACACAGTCCGCTGCTTCGGCAGAAAGCATCCGGTACGATAAAGCTACATAAATTATATAGGAACCAACCTCGATAAGTCAACGAATGCGGCAAAAGAACGACAACCCTGATCACGATTTATTTCTGCAAAAATCACGTTCTGTTTCAAGGATCTTTTCCCGTATACAAAACCATAAAACAAAAAAGGATGAAGTATGGAAAAAAGGGCTGCAAAAAGGAGCTGTCCGAAAAATTTTCTGCTAAAATAATAACATAAACTCAGTGAAAACGATTGCATAAAGGAGAGGTTCGACTTATGAAAAAATGGACGGTACAGCAGGTAATTGACAAGATACTCATGGATATGTGCGGCGGGGCAAAGATTGAACCCACCTGTGACATCATCTCTATCGGCAGTCCCGATCAGGAAGTTACCGGGGTGGCGACCACCTTCATGGCCACTTTTGATGTGATCCAGGAAGCAGTAAAGCAAGGCCGGAACTTCATCATCACCCATGAACCCACCTGGTTTAACGGGCTGGACAAGACCGACTGGTGCGAAAACGACAGCATCTATCTGGCGAAGAAAAAATATCTGGAAGAACATAACATCACCATCTGGCGGCTCCACGACCATATGCATATGGGTTCCGATGTCGATTACATCTATGAAGGGCTGATTGAAGAACTTGGCTGGCGCAAGTATCTGCAAAAAGATGAACCTCAGCCCTGGATCTATGAAATTCCCGAGACCACACTGCAAAAGCTTGCCGGAGAATTTAAAGACATCTTTCATATGGATACGATCCAGATCATCGGTTCTCCCGACATGAAGGTGCGCAGGGTCGGTATCCTGGTAGGCGGCGGAAGCCTGGGTCTGGGCGTGGAAGTGATGCCTATGCAGGTGATGGAACGCGACAGACTGGATCTGATGGTGGTGGGCGATATCACGGAGTGGACCATCTGCGCTTATCTGAATGACGCTTACCAGATGGGCTTCAACAAGGGAATGCTTACTCTCGGACATGAGAGAAGCGAGGAATTTGGCATGAAATATATGGAAAAATGGCTGCAGGAAAGATTTTCGGACTTCCCGATCACCTTTATCGACGCGAAGGAACCTTTCGGTTACCTCTAAGAAAGTAAATCTGCTTCGCAAAAAGAACAGCAGTTTACGCCTGACCGCACAAACCGCTGTTCTTTTCTTTCTCTCTCAATTACCTTTGCATCCGTCCATCGGGCTGTAGCGCATCCGCACCCGGATGCCCTGCCCGTAGTTACCGAATCCGCTTCCAAACAGGGTCATCCCGCCCACATGCACCGCGTCTTCCCGCACTTCCATTTTCAGCCGGATCGTACTCTTATAATCCAGCCCGAAATGTTCCAATGAGACATCCGATATTTTCAATCCGTCTATAAACGTTCCCTGTCTGTTGATGACCAGCATCTTTAACAGTCCGTACTGGTTCCAGTTCGGAAACCACCAGTCCGGTGTAAAGATGCCGCGCACATCCCCGAAGTCCCCCGGCGAAGTCCAAATCCCGATGGACTCATCGTTCAGGCAGAAAGAGATATCCGACGGCCAGTTACTGTTGACACCGGGCGCTTCACTGGAAAGTTCCATAGAAAAAGTGATTTCGTCGATCTTCTGCGCCACCGGCAGTACATTGGGGATCAGATACTCCACATATCCTTTGGTAAACCATAAGATACCAGCATTGATTCGGTCGGGGTGGGCAAAATAGCGGGAATCATCCACCTCTCCGATCAATGACGAAGTCGTGGCAATACCGCAGGTCGGGTACACACTGTAATTGCTGTACTGCCCCACAGGCACCTCCGCCTCATAAAAGCCCACATTGCTCTCTTCCTCCGCGGGTACAATGTCCACCAACAGCCGCTCCTGCGCCACCCGAAAGATCTTCTGGTTGCCGTGTCCGCCAACATCAACGCGCACCTGGATTAATCCTACATCCTCCAGCTTCTTGATATGGCTGGTAAGTGCACCGCTGGTAATGTTCAGGCTGGTGGCAATTTCATTCATATTCATCTCTCTATTTTTAAGCAGAAGACGGATAATGTTCACCCGCAGTTCAGACCCCAGAGCCTTGAACAGCTCCACCCCGTCTTCCAGATTCTTGATATACATCATCTTGGAATTCCCCCCCCCATGTTTTAGATACATCTAAAGTACTATTCATTTACCTCCCCCTCCATATCCGGCGGGCAATCCATCGCTGTATCACTTTCAGGCCCTCTTCTCACATCCCGTCCTACTCAAAGGAAAATACCGGCCTTCCCTTAGCATCCCATTTCACTTTCATCAGCATGGCATGCCGGTTCGGATTATAGAGCGGATTTCCTACGATCTCACTCTCCGTTCTGGCATGGTACACCATCACCGTATTGCCGTCTTCATCCGTGGTAAAAGAATTATGGCCAGGCCCGTAGATTCCCTTCCGTTCCTCACTGGTCAGCACCGGATGGCGCTCCTTCTTCCAGGAAAGCGGGTCAAGAAGATCGGTATCCTCATCCGCCGTCAACATTCCTATGCAATACGCTGTCCCCGTCTCACTGGCAGAATAGGTAAGGAAGATCTTCCCGTCCCGTTTCACCACTGCAGGCCCCTCATTCACCCAGAATCCCACTCGCTCCCAATCATAGTCCGGCGTCGTCAGAAGCACCTGCACGGTCTGCAATTTCCAGGGGCTCTCCATCCGGGCAATATACAGGTTGGAAATCTGCTTACCGACACCGACCTTTTCCGCCCATACATAGTAATATTCGCCCTTATTCTCAAAGACCGTTGCATCCAGAGAGAATCCCCGGAAGGAAAACGGATCCTCATCGGCACACTGCATCTTCCCCTTCTCGGTCCATCGTCCCGTAATCGGGTCCACGTCCCCGCATTCCAGCACATAAGGCCTGATCTCCCAGATATCTTCCGCCTCACCGGCCGCAAAATAAAGATACCACTTCCCGTCCAGAAAATGCAGTTCCGGAGCCCAGACATGCTCGCTCATAGGACCGCTTTTATGTTTTCTCCATACCACCGTCTCTTCCGCCTCTGCCAGCCCCGCCAGCGTGTCCGCATGGCGCAGCACGATACTGTCATAAGCCGGAACGGAAGCGGTAAAATAGTATGTGCCGTCCGTATGGCGGTATACATATGGGTCGGCACGCTGCACAATCCAGGGTTCGTTCCATTTTAATCCACTCTCACTCATACTGTTCTCCTATCTCTTTTCTATCATAACACCCTTTTTTACATATTTCCAAAGTTTTTTTTATAAAAGTATACATTAGTTGAAATTGAGGGAGGGGAAACTCCCCTCCTCTCTTACAGGGTGCACGTCCGTTGTGCCTATGTTATTTCTCTTACCTGCATCTCATCTCTTTCCAGACACAGACTTTCTTTGAAAAGTTCCACGTACTTGTTCCCAAAGATGGACTGTCTCCATTCACCTTTTCATATTACCAAATAAATTTAGATTTTTCTAAATATTATGGGTAATAAGTATGCGGGCCTGATAATTGTCCCGCATGATCTTCGTCAGATATTTTTACAGCAAATTATCTTTATTCTTATGATCCTTTTTCTATTTTTAACATTTTATACACATTTAATATGTTTTATCAGACTTTATAAGGTGCTTCATCCATCATTTTTAACAAATCACTATATTATTCATTATAACATTCCTTTTGCCTTTTTCAACACTATTTTGCATGCTTAAACTCTTTTTGTTACATAATCCTAAATTAAATATGTCTTTTTGTGAATAATATCAATAAAAATAAACTAGTTTAGCATCTTCTAAATATAAAATATTGTTCCGCCACAGTGCGATAATTGCTTTTGTCATATAGGAAATCCGTAGAAATTTCCTATATGACAAAAGAGCAGGGCATCATATCTCTGCTTTTTTCGTAAATCCACTGTATATTTCTATCTGGATCTATCCTTGATAAACAAACCAGTCAAAATCTCCGTATCCTTCTGTTGCCGCGCCGTTGGACGTACCATACATCCCCAGATATGCTCCCGTAAACCCTTCGTTCACATCCGAACTGAGCAGCGCGGCCTCCTGTTCCCCGCCGAAAGATTCCATCTGGTCTTCACGGAATCCGTAATAAAACCGATAGGTCTCTCCCGTGCAGAATACTGTCAGATAAATACGCCCGGACTCGATCTTTCGTTCTTCAACAAGCTTCCTGCCGTTGCCTTCGCACCGATAAAGCCGCAGCATCCGTCCGCCCTGTGTTCCCTTCTCTGTTCCTCCACACAAGAAGAGGTAATGATATCTGTCATCCTGTACCAGCGCCAGCCCGCATTCTTCCTTCTCGTTCTCCGGCGCAAAATCCATCGCCGTCTTTGCCAGAAAGCTCTTATGCTGCTGCCGTCTTCCCACAAAAGCAGGACAGCAGATCTCCTCCATCGTCTGCGGAAGCAGGTGCAGGCGCAGACAGCTCTCCCTTTCTGTCAGAGAATAGAAGGGTTCTACGGGCGGATGAATGGTATTCCAGCACCAGGCTAACTGTTCTCCCTCAAACTGATCCGCGCCACATACCGGGAGCGCTTTGTTCTCCTGCAGGTTTGGCCGACGTTCCCAGACCCTCACCCGGCCTTCCTCGTTATCCACCATAGGCCAGCCGTCTTCTTCCCAGCGCATCGGCACCAGGAAAGTTTCTCTTCCTGTATTGAAATGCGTTTTCTGATAAGTGCGGATACCCAGGACGACCATCCACCATTCTCCGTCCTGCGTCTCGAACAGATCTCCATGCCCGACCACGGAAACAGGCGCTTCCATAGACATATGCCTGTGCGTCAGGATCGGGTTGCGCGGGCAGGGTTCATACGGCCCTTCCACGGATTCGGCTCTGGCCATCATCACGCTGTGATCGACAAAAGTCCCGCCCTCCGCCACCATCAGATAATAATATCCGCCCTTCTTATACAAATGCGGCGCCTCGATCCAATGGCTGCGGGTCAGCGCACCGTCCCAGATCACGCGGCGTTCCCCGATGATCTGGAAGGAATCCGGATCCAGTTCACAAAGATAAATGCCATGGTGTCCTTCATACAGAGGCTCTTGCACGATAAAGTTCCCCGTGTACCACATTCTGCCGTCCTCATCGAAAAAAAGACTGGGGTCAATGCCGTCCGCACCCTCGATGAAGACCGGATCGCTCCATGGCCCCTCCGGCCGCTTGGCCGTCAGAACGAAGTTCTCCCGCTTCGCTTCCCGCCCTCCGGAAACAAAGGTATTGATGAGATACCAGACCCCCTGATGATAACGGATCGTAGGCGCCCATAATCCCAGCGACGTCTCACAATTCTTATAGTCTAACTGATCCGGCCGTGAGATCCCATGCCCGATCTGTTCCCAGTTCACCAGATCTTTGCTGTGGAAGATCGGCAGCCCCGGGTAATACACAAAAGAAGATGTTGTCAAATAGTAATCCTCTCCCACCCTGCATATCGATGGATCCGGATAAAATCCCGACAGGATAGGGTTCTTAAAATATTTTTCCATTTTCTCCTCCATTCCGAAGCGCCCTCTTATTCTTTCACTGCCCCCATAGTAATTCCGCTGATAAACGTCTTTGCCGTCAGCAGGAACAAGATCAACAACGGAATGATCCCTATAGAAAGCGCCGTGATCTTAGCCGCCAGGTCATTCCGGTACGCGGAATTCAAATTGATGATGCCGATCGGTACCGTATATGTCTCCGATTTGTTCAGGACAATGAGCGGAACCAGGAAAGAATTCCAGTTGGTCACGAAGTTCATCAATCCCAGAGACGCGATCGCCGGTTTGATACAGGGCACCGCAATCGAAAATAATATCCCCGGTTCACTGGCGCCGTCAATCCTCGCACTATCCATCAGTTCCTTCGGGAAATTACTCCCGATAAAGTTTTTCATCCAGTACACGCCGAATCCCGTGGCTGCCGGCGGGACGATCAGCGGCAAAAGCGTATTCATCCATCCGATCGCCTTCATCTCTACTACGAAAGCCACCAGACCAAGCTGCGTAGGGATCATCATCGTCACCAGGACGAACGCGAACAGGAACTTTGATCCCTTGAAATTATACATGGCAAAAGAAAAGCCGCACATTGTACTGACGATCAGGGAAAGCGCCGTCGCCGATGCAGCCACAATCAGGCTGTTCTTGTAATACACCTCAAAATGGGCATTCATCACCGTCTTCAGGTTCTCCAGCAGATAACGGCCCGGCAAAAAAGTGATCCCCTTATAAATATCCTCTGTATATTGAGTACTCATGATGAGCATAAAATAAAAAGGAAGCAGGCAGATCAATGCGATCAGTATCATGATCAGAAATAAAACAATCTTATAAAATTTTTTCTTCGTCATATTAACCCCTCATTCTTGCTCAGTCGGCAAATTTGGGCGCAAGCACAAATTTGTGTGTGAAAAATCTGTCGCATATGGATTTTTCACACTAACCCCTTGCATATCACAAGCCTGCTTGTGATACTGCTTAAATAGAAAGCTGTAAAATCTTTGATTTTTCAGCCTAATCTTCCCCACTCTTTCTTCCGATGATCTTCATGACTACAAATGCTGCCAAAGAAAAGATCAGGATAAACAGGAACGTCCCGTAGGCTGCCGCCGCTCCCTTACCGTACCGCATCTGGGAGCCGAAGGAAGTGTCATAGATATACCAGATAGCTGTCAGGCAGGACTTCAACGGGCCGCCCATCAGTCCGCTTCCTCCGGAAGAAGAAGTCCAGGAACTGAACAGCACTTTCGGTTCATCAAACAGCTGGAAGCCCCAGATGATATTCATGATGACCAGATATTCTATGATCGGTTTAAGCAGCGGTATCGTGATCCTGGTGAATTTCACAAACGCACTGGCTCCATCCACATCCGCCGCCTCGTACAATTCAACGGATATCCCGGAGATTCCTGCATTGAAGAATATCATATGATATCCGATGTACTTCCAGCAGATCATCATGACCACGATCATCCGTGCCAGCCTGGGCACGCCCAGGAAGTTGATATGTTCCTCTATCAACCCGAGTTTAGCCAGGATCAGATTGACCGTTCCGGAATTCCAGTCAAACAACAGGCAGAACAGAACACCTATCGCCACCGGAATCGTTATGTAAGGCAGGAAGACTGCTGTCCGGAAGAAACCGGCTCCTTTTAATTTCCTGCTGTTGAACACCGATGCCAGGATCAGGCCGCATATGATCACGATCGGGATATCAAAAGCCATGAAGAACAGTGTATTTCCGATCGACTTCAGGAAGTAGGGATCCTCCGTAAAGATATTCTTATAGTTGGCCAATCCCACACTGACCGGCTGAGAAAATCCGTCCCAGTCATTCAGGCTGATGATAAAGGTATAGATGAGCGGATAACAATTAAAAGCAATATAGATAATGAAAAAGGGAAGGATGAATATATACGGCCAGATCATACGCCCTTTCAGCTTTCGCTTCAATCCCTTTCCGCCTTGTGTCTGCGGTCCTATTTTCGACATATACACTCCTATCTGCAAGATGTCTGCCGTACCATACGGCCAGCAGACACCTTACTGAAACTTCCTGTTATTTTCTTAACTCCGGCGCCAGTGTGTACATCTCTTCTTCGAACATGCTGCATGCACTTTCAAAGTCAATGCTCTTATCACTGTTGACCGCCTCTGTCACCATCGACCAGACTTCCGTGATCGTTGCATCATAGGTGCTCACGGGCCTTACTTCGATATTCTCCATGGCTTTCTGGAACAACAGCTCACCGATATTCTGCTCGCCAAACCAGTCGTCGTAGAGCGCCGCAAATTCTGCGTCCTTGTACGGTTCCACATTGGAAATATTGTAGCCGACTACATCACGCTGAGATCTGGTGCCTTCTTCCGAATCCAACCAGGAAACAAAATCATAAGCCGCCTTTTTATTCTTGGCATCTCTGGGAATCATGAATGCAGAGCCGCCCCAGCTGAAACATCCCTGCGGCGGAACCATCAAGCCCCATTTCCCCTGCCCTTCCGGATCATTGGGCTGGATCACGTAAGTGGGTGACCATCCTGCACAAGGATAGAATATATGGAGGTCATCTGCATAAGAGGCGCTGTAAGCCGTTGATGTCTCCAGGATATTGTCCACGATTCCCGCATCTCTGAATTTGATCATCCAGCCGAGAGTCTCTTTGATCGAAGTCATATCCAACGTGCCGTCCTGCACGATCGGCTGCGGATTCTGACCGTCCATAATCTGCTTTACGTTGGTCAGGCTGGCAAACATGAAGATCTTGCCGCCGCTCGCCTCCTTGACCTCAATTCCCTTTTCCATGAAAGTCTCCCAGTCCGGGAACATAGCGCTAAGCTCGTCCGGATCTTCTGTTCCCAGATATTCCAGCGCAAGCGGTCTCTTATATGCAAGCGCCGCCGTACTCACATCCCAGGGAAGCGCTACCAGTTCACCCCTTTCATTGCTGCAAAGCGGCACCTGATAGGGGAAGATCCAGCTTGTATCGAAATTGTAAGGATCCTGGCTTAAATCTTCCCAGATATCCAGCGACAGCATCGTTCCCCGCTGCCCCACTTCACTGGGCACAATATCAGGCAGATCCAGGCCCGCACTGATCGTGGTCTGCAGCTTCTGGAACGACTCTTCCTGCTGCACCGTCACATACTCCAGTTCCACATTAGCCCCTGTCTTCTCCTTATAGGCCGCAAAGATCTTCTCTATATCGCCCGCATTCCAACCCCACATGGTGATCGTTTCCGCATCTCCACCTGCGCTGTCAGATACATCTGAGGTTTTCTGCGCGTCCTGCACTTCCTCAGTACTTCCTTCTGTCGTTTCCGGCTTCGTACCGGAATCACCGCCGCAGCCCGCCAGCAAAGACAGCGCTAATACCGTCATAACTCCCAAAGATAACAATCTTTTCGCTTTTTTGTACTTCATAGCTTCCTCCATTTCTGCGCTGCTTTTGTCTCAACTATGTTGAGACGTCGCATTAAACGAGTTTGTGGCAAGCAACGCGCAGACACAAATCTCGCGATTGAAAATTTTAATTTTCAATCTTTCCTCCTCTTCCTTTTGCTTTGTTTTCGGTTATATTTACTCAGCAATAACAATTCAGCCTCAGGCTTTGTTGTTACGTTTATCATCATAAAGCATTGGCAGATACAAGACAATTATGCAAACTATATATTTTGTGCAATATTTATATTCTTTTTGCAAAATACACTATTTTTATAGTTTTTACGCACATTAATTCTGCTGTTAATATAAGTAGACATCCGTATTTCTATAAAAGATGCACAAAAACTATACTCTGTTCCATTGCCGCACCATTCGCAGGGATAGATAATGACATTATTATGAAATCCAGAGGCTTCCATAGCATGGATGGCCAGGCGGCCGCCAAGCGGCATTCTCCCAGACAAGCTTGCTTGTCTTTGGATTTTGAGATTCCGCGGAGCGGAATCATGGAGTTTACTATGGATAATACGGTTATCCGCAAAAATCGAAAGAGAGGTACACAATATGAACAGCCATATTCCTGAAAATCTACGTTGCGAATATGAGAAAAACCCTTTGGGAGTACAGAAAAGCCAGCCGCTCCTCAGCTGGCAGGTCCGGGAAGAAGCCGCCCCGGAAAGCGGCTGGCAGCAAGCCTGGCAGATCGTGGCTTCCTCCGAGGAATCCCTTCTATCGGAAGGAATCTATGACCGCTGGGATTCGGGCATAGTAAAGAACCGCCGTTCTTATGCAATCCCCTACCAGGGCGCTGCTCTAAAGAGCGGTGAACGGATCTACTGGATGGTCCGCATTCAGGATCAGTCGGGAGAATTCTCTCCCTTCAGCGAACCAGCCTGGTTTGAAATGGGCCTGCTTGATGATCGTGACTGGAAAGGAAACTGGATGAGCTTTCTGGGCGGCCTGATCGGCAACGGCCTCCTGATGCGCTACTCCTTCTCCTGTCAGCAGAAAAGAATCGTCCGGGCAAGAGCTTACGTTTGCTGTCTGGGATACCATGAACTGCGTCTGAACGGCCACCGGATCGGCGACCATCTCTTAGATCCGGCTCCCACCGACTGCGCGAAGACAGTCCTCTATACCACCTATGACGTGACCGAAGATCTGCTGCCCGAAGACAACGTGATCGGTCTCGTGCTGGGCGCCGGATGGGCCGGACAGCCCAAGGTACTGGTACAGCTCAATATCGAGTATGAGGATGGCAGCCGTCAGGAAGAATTTACCGACTGGGGAATCGGCTGGTGTGTTGCCAGGGGCCCCATCCTGTATAACAGTATCTACGACGGAGAAGACTACGATGCCCGGCTGGAAAAAGACGGCTGGGACACACCCGCCTATGAGCCCCGCTTCCTGCAGGAGCACCAACGGCCGAACGGCTGGATCCTGGCCACCGTAGTGGAAAACCCGGGCGGTGTCAAGACAGGCGCACTGCTTCCTCCAATCCGGATCGTAGAGCACTCGACGCCTTCCTGTATCGGAAAACTGGATGACGGCAGCCTGCTCTATGACGTCGGACGTAACCAGACCGGCTGGATCCGCATTAAAGTCTCCGGAAATGCCGGCGCTAAGATTACGCTGACCTTCGCAGAAGAATTGACAAAGGAAGGCGCCCTGGACCGTACCGCCCTTCGTCTTGCCCGCTGTCAGGACAGCTATATCCTGCGCGGCGACCGGGATATGGAGGAATATGCACCCAGATTCACTTACCACGGGTTCCGCTACTTCACCGTCCAGACACAGGGAGAGGCAACGCTGCACGACTTGTCAGCCGAGTTCATACATACGGATCTGCATGAAAATGCATGGTTTCAATCCGACAACGCCTTCTTCAATCAGCTGGCTCAGGTCATGAGACATACCGACGCCTGCAACCTGATGGGAATCCCTACGGACTGCGCCCAGAGAGACGAACGGCATGGCTGGACCACAGACATGACCTCCCGCGCGGAAGGCTGCACATATCATTATGACATGGCAAGCTTCTTCGAGAAATGGGCGAGAGACATCCAGGATACCCAGAATCAGGACGGATACTTCGCAGACACCGCTCCTTTCCGCTGGGGGCGCCGTCCCTGCGACCCTCAGGTCAACACACCTGTCAGCCTGGTCCTGTTGATGTACAGGACTTACGGCAACAAGCGGCTTATAGAGGAATCCTACGACAATCTTATGAAGTATATCCATGTCCTGCTGCAGGAGACAGAAGACCTTATCATCTCCCGTACCGGATTCGGTGAGTGGGCCTGTCCGCAGGAAGAATGTTATCCGGATCCTTACGGCGCCGGCGCCGTATCCATGCACGTGACCGCTGCACTGGTCTCCACGGCATACCTCTATCTTTCCCTTTCCCAGCTTCGGGAAATGGCCGGGATACTGGGCAGAAAGGATGTCTCCTATCTCACTTCTCTTATGGAAGAGGTGCGCAGGAAATACAACACCCGCTTCTTCCACCCGGATACAAGACAGTATGATCAGGGCAGCCAAAGCGCCAATGCCCTTTCCATAGATCTTGGACTGGCATCCGCAGAAGACATCGCGGGCATCGTGGAAAATATCGTGGCAAACGTTCGCGACCACGACCATCACATGACCACCGGAAATATGGGCACCAAAGCCCTGGTGGAAGCGCTCTGCCGCAATGGACAGGAAGACACCGTCTACGAACTCATGATGCAGAAGACTTCTCCCAGCTTCGGATACATGCTGGACAAGGGAGCCACCACCATCTGGGAGCGCTGGGAAGCGGACAGAGACAACAACATCATGAATTCCAGAAACCAGCCTATGCTGGCAGCAGCCTGCGTCTGGTTCTACAAATATCTGGGCGGGATTCACATCTCCATGGATGAGGAGGGCATTCAGAAACTGCTGATCGCTCCCTGCGTCCCGAACAAAATGGGACACGCAAAAGCCGGCATGGATATCTTAAACGGAGCCGTTTCTGTTTCCTGGACAAAGACGGAGACAGCATTCAGTCTGGAAGTAGAGATTCCCTTCAACACGCAGGCAGAAGTACAGATACCCGAAAAATGCGGCAGCTTAAAAGAGATCCACAGGAACGGCGCAGCGTATCACACCGATCAGGAAAAAGTTACCGGCATCGGTACCGTCCTGCATCTTGGAAGCGGCTCCTACCGCATAACGACACAAAGATAGGCCGTCATCCGACGACAGAAAGAGAGGAATTTACCTATGGCAAAGATACTTCAAGATCATCACATCAGACTGGAAGCCCTCACGGATCAGGAAACCTATCAGGAGAAGATCTATCTCATCTCCGGCGGCGGTGAGACGCTGGTTCTGGAGTCCTTCCCCCATGTGACTGCACTGCAGGATGAGCGGCTTTACGCCGTCTACTATCAGGAATCTGAAGTCGTGGAAGAGGCCGCCGTGGAGAACGGCATCCTCCGTGTCCGCATAGAACATCCTGACTATACCCGCATTCGGGAGATCAGTCTGACAGACTGCATGCAGACAGGCGGAACCGTTATGAAAGATTCCTGTCCGCACACACTGCATTTCCGTGTGACCACAACCGCCAAGAAGAAGCTGAACTTCCGCGCAATCGAGGATAAGTGGGACTACAAGATACCCAAACGGGAGACGGATACTCCCCTGGACGGACCCTTAGACTTCGTGTGGAGTCAGCGGATCAAGACCGTACCCATGGATATCGTATCCCATTACAACTTCCGCACGCCTGTTGTCATGTTCCAGCAGGGCAGCGTGTTCGCCGGCCTGATCGCCGGCCTGGAAGGCGTCACGGCACAGGATCTTAACCGTCTTCCTCTGGGCATGGATCTGAACGTAACAGAGAATACACACCCCTGGTTTTCCTTTGGCGGAATCGGCATCAAAGGGGTAGATCCGGATCAGCCCTGCGAAGCAGGCCATACCCATATCGTACGCGGAAGCGACCGCGCCTTCGTACAGATCCATCTGAACGAAGGAGAAAGCTGCTGCTACTGCTATTCCCTTCTGGTCAAAGAAGCGCCGGAGCGTCTTGGGTACCGGGATGCCCTGCGTTACCTCTGGCAAAGATACCACACCTATCGGGAAGACACCTGCCACGACCTCTATGAAAACGTACGATTCCCCGGCGTCTTCACGTTGCAGCAGTGGGAAAAGGAGATCTGGGACAAACAGACGAAGGCAGACTTCTATACCTATGAAAAGGACGGAAAGACCGTGGGCGCCGTCACGGGACGAAGACAGGGAGAATGGTTCAGCCGTACAGATTACAAACATGATGCCTGGTTCGCCTGCTGGCTGCAGGAACTGGTCACCGGCTATGGCATGTACCGCTATGGCAGGAAAAACAACAATCCGGAATGGCTCCTGAGGGCCGGGCAGATCCTGGATCTGATCCTGTCAGCTCCCCGCACCAAAGGCATGTTTCCCGTTATCTGCTATCTGGAAGAAGACGGCGCCGAAACGTGGCTGCGCGATGACGGCTGGGCCGGATATTATAAAGAATTCCATACCCTGCAGATGTCCTATACCGCATGGCTCCTGACCCTCTGGGCACAGCGCGTGTTCCCGGAAAGAAAGACCGACATCCTGGAACTCTGTATCCCTTATGCGGAATTTCTTACGGGCGTGCAGCATAAAGATGGATGTATCCCTTCCTGGTTCAACACCGAAGGCGAACCCAGCCGGCTGCAGTTCCGTGACTTCAATGCAGAGACCGCTGCCAGCGCCATCTTCCTTCTGGAATTGGGCGAGCTGACCGGCAGAAAAGATTTCGTCGAAAGCGGTATGCTGGCCATAGACTTTATCGAAACTCAGGTACGGCCCAGACAGCGTTGGTATGACCTGGAGACTTTCCTCTCCTGCGCGAAGAAATCCTTCGCTTTCTACGACGGGATCACCGCCCAGTATCCGCAATGTAATCTGTCCCAGATCTTTGCGGCCTTCGCCTACCTGAAGCGTTATCGGATGACCCGTAAGCCGGAACATCTCGCCGGGGCAGAGGAAGTACTCGATTACCTGCTCCTCACCCAGCAGATCTGGAACCATCCGGGCATCCAGATCGACACCTTCGGCGGATTCACCGTTCAAAACACGGACAACGAGTGGAACGACGCCAGAGAGGCGCTATGCGCTATCCTGCTCTATGAAGCTTATATGGATACAGGCAGATGGGAATACCTGGAGCGCTCCGTAGCTGCCATGCACGGAGGATTCCAGAATCTTCCTTATGAAAACTGGGCACATTGCGGGTATGAGGGTATGCAGTATGATTCCAGTCTGCTCTGGGGCGGAGGGATCATCCTCACCGCCGCAGAATATCTGGAGCCCAGACTGGGACTGATCAACGTGGATGTGAAAGAGAAAAAGGCCCTTGGCCTCTGGGGAATCCAGGTCACACAGATGCAGATCGACGGCAATGAGATCCGGCTGCAGGCCCAGATCCCTGACCGCCTGAAGCAGACGCCGCTCTGCGTGCAGGTATACGGCGCACCGGCATCCGCTCACTCCATCTCCGTGAACGGTTCCTCGGTTTCCGTCCGGGAGACCAACGGAATCTGAATCGTTATCCGGGTTCCGGCTCCCGGGCTGCTCTGAATATAAAATGCATGCCGATCATGAAACAGATATTCTAATCGTTCTGCGATATTATTGATTCCGATCGGACGGACGCGGGCTCTTCGGTCCGCGTCCTTTACCGTTGACGAATCCAGAAGCCGGCATGCGTAATCCTGTTCCATGCCCACCCCATCATCCTCCAGCAGGACGATCAGGCAATCCTCTTCCTTCTTCATCTCCAACCGTATCGTGCCCTTTTTATCATCTGTACAGATTCCATGTATCAAAGAATTCTCCACCAGCGGCTGCAGAATATTGCGCGGGATATAGCATTCCTCTAATCCTTCGTCGCAGGAAAGGACGAAATCAAACCGTTCCCTGTAGCGGTATTTCTGGATGATGATATACTGCCGGATCACTTCCAATTCGTTGCCGACCCTGGCGTAGAGCGTAGATTCTCCCAGATGGATACTGTCCTGTAACAGCCATATGAAAGCGCTCGTCATCCGGACAATATCCTCATGCTGCCGTTTCCTTGCCAGATAGATAATGGAATTTAAAGTATTATAGATGAAATGCGGGTTGATCTTCGCCAGCAGCAGTTCAAATGCCAGCTGCTGAGAACGTTCTGTTTCCTCCACTGATTTCCTGATATGTTCCTTTATGGATTTCGTCATCAGGTTGAACCCGTCGGAAATATTCTTCAGCTCCTTCGCCTCATCCAGATCGATAACAGTATCAAGATTTCCCTGTCTCACCTGATCGATGGCACCGCTTAAGTCCTGAATCTGCCTGGTGATCTTGTTCAGCAGCGGATACAGGCATCCCAGCAGAATGATCACCGACGCGATCACCAGAAATCCCAGCAGCAGATAACTCGGCTGCATGAAATCATACATATGTGAAATATCCGCCGTGGCCAGCAGATACCAGCCCGCCGAAAACAGGCGGTAAGAGAAATAATAATTCCCCTCATTCCTGCCAAAGGAGCTTGTCATCTGCGCAAACTCCTCCTTATATTCATCGATCTCCCCTGCTGAAAGCCAGATCAGGTCTCTGTCGAAATTCAAAATCGCTATCTGATTGAAAAAGTCAGTCTTATTCTTTACACTGGTGATCAGCTGGTCAAAATTCAGGTTGATCACCAGATACGCCGTAACGATCCTGTCATTGGACACGATCACATTCATCGGACATACATAACTGATCAGCCGCACCGGCTTTGCGCTATGGATCGACGCCGGGAAGACATAGATATCCGTAAATCCCCGGAAGTCCTCCACTGTTGACCCATCCAGGACTTCTCCCTCAAACCATTCCAGGAAATCATCGCTGTTGGGACTGATACTCCAATATCCCTGATGTGATGCAGATACGACACAGAAACTCTGTACGTAATCCTGGAGCAGCACGCTCTTCTCAATACTGTTCATGATAGCCCGTATGGCAAAGGCATCCTCCGGCTCGTCCCGGTTGTACTCCTGTTTCAGAAGCTCCTGTACTTCCGGATGGATCGCCAGCGTTTTTCCCGCCGCTATGGCATTGCTCAATGCATCATTCAAAAGGTACGCAAGAAACTGAATATCATCCTTGCCTCTGCTCTCCAGCGAAAACCGCAGCACACTGGTGATCACCACAAACAAAGCCATCGACAGGATCAGCAGGATGAGAGAGACCACGATCACCAGACGGCTGAAGATCCGGAATTTCAATCCATGTGACAGAGAGTTCTTTCTTCCCGCCGCACATTTCTTTTGCAAAAACCGCCTCATAATTTCCTCCTGGATACCGCATAAGATGCCGTCTTATATTCATTCGGCGTAAGCCCCGTGATCTCCTTAAATATCTTGCTGAAATACTGGCTGTTGCCGATCCCCACCTTCTCCGATATCTCAAAAATACGCAGATTCGTAGTATCAAGCAGCTGCCTTGCCCTGTCGATGCGATATTCATTCAATGCGTTATGAAATGTCTTTCCGGTATCCTTCTTGAACTTCTGTCCCAGATACATAGGATTGCTCTGCAGATGCTCCGCCGCTTCCGCCAGGGACGGGGAACCGGAATAGTTATCCCTGATATATTGAAGCATATAATTCGTGGACGGCGCATATTGCTGCCGCTGCCTGCAGGCCGCATGACACGCCCCGCTCCTGCGCAGCACTTCCGCCGCGATCTGCCCTGCATAACATCCCAGGGTATTCTCTTCCTGATCCCATTCCGGAAATCCGGACAATAATTCCAGCGTTTTCCTGCAGCAGTTCAGGAAACCCGTCACATCCTCCTCATCGGCCAGTCTCTTCATACAATCGGTAAGTTTCTCCTGAAACTCCTCATAATGTTCCAGAAAATACTCTCTGTCAAAAAAATGAAGATCCTGCGGGTTCTCACATGATTTCCTCATCTGTCCTGCAAAACGCAGATCCGAATCCCCCGCCCCCGATTCGTCACCTCCCGGCGCTTTGCCGTTCCTGATGCACAACAGCGTCTCTCCCTCACGTAACCGATACATCTCCCTGGCATTTTCCAGAAGGAGCTGATCCGCATACAGATTAGATAAGACCGTCTCATGATCCAGATAGACAGCCACAAAAGTCTGCTTGGTCTGTCTCTCCAGTTCCTCTCTAAGCGCCCGTACGGCGCCGCTCAAACTGCCCAGATAGCGCTTGCCAGGCCTGGCGGACGGCCGAGGTCCCAGGAACACCAGAATGTCCGCATGATAGATAAGGATATCCAGAATCCGGAAATCCTCTGTTTGGATCTGTAATAGAGGAGACATATGCGCCTGCAATATCAGGCTTTCCTTCTCCTCTGCCCGCACACCATACCAGGGCGTTACCGGAGTCAGACGCAACAGCAGAAACGGATCCTGATAAACGGACAGCGCCTCCTCCATCCCGTCATGATAAGAGATTCCCTGTTCCAGAACACTGCGCAGGAAAAACCTGCTCTCTATCAGCCGGGAGAATTTCTTCTTCTCGATCGTCTCCCGGGCGTCCGACAACGTAGACAGAAGGCTTTCAGGCGTAACCTGATGCTTTACGATATAGGAAAGCGCCCCGATCTCAACTGCCCCCTGTGCATACTTAAAATCCATATATCCGCTCAGGATTATAATGACCACCTCCGGCAGCCGCTCCTGCAGCTTCCGGGACAGAGAAATCCCATCCAGATCCGGAAGAGACACATCCATAAATATGATATCCGGCTGCACTTCTTCCACCAGCCGCTGTGCCTGCCTGCCATTATAAGCAAAGCCCACGACCCGAAAACCATGTGCTTCCCAATCGATCAGCGCCTGGATATCCTCTATCACCAGATCTTCATCATCTACCAGCATCACCTTCAGATATTCCATAAATTTCTCCACTTCAAAACGTTTTATACTATTACTTTTCCCTGCTGAAATTATATCATTCCCTGCAATATCATTACAATATCTTTTACTGTGCAGCCCCAGCCGCCTGCAGATTTCTACTCACCATGCCCTGCCCCCGCTGCAGCGCACGTTGAACCGATAATAAATTCTCTGATGAGCAATTTGGCTCAACAAACTGAACAAGCGAGGAAAACATGGCAGGAAAACGGGCGATATTGTACAGAATGATTGGTGTATTTCTGTCCGGTTATCCTTTATACTGTACCTACAGACAACACCTCCGCAGCGATTCCCTATCGCCAAAGAGACGGAGGACAGTCAAATATACAGAGACGAAGGAGGCAGCAGACATGAGTTTAGGAAACAGCTTATTCAACGCCCGCAGGAAAAGCGGTCTATCGCAGGAAGAGGTGGCCGAAAAGCTCGGCGTCAGCCGGCAGACCATCTCCAAGTGGGAGCTTGACGAAACGCTCCCGGACATCCGCCAGTCCAGGAAATTATCCGTCTTATATCACGTGACCCTGGATGAATTGGTAGACTTTGATATCAAGGTGAAGGAGATCGAGGAAGTCATCGAACGCACGAGTGAAGAGACCCAGCAGAAGATTGACTGGACTCAGATGTGGGCAAAAAAATACCCCGTTCTGGCCTCCTATAAGCAGGAAGTCAAAACCGGGGTATATACCACGAAACTGCAGGAAATGCTTACCGATCTGAAACAAACATACGGATATGGCGATGAAGATGCCTTTCTGGTATTGAAAGATATTCTGGCGCAGATCTACAATGCCAAAAAGGCATAACTCCATAGCAACGCAGGTTTATTTTACATTCCCGCTGCTGACCCCTTCCGTGGCTGTCTCCAACGGCAGCCACGAAAGCAGCTTAAGTATGTATCTGTCCCAGAAATCCCACTCATGGCTTCCCGGGCCTTCCTCATAGCTTACGTCCACACCGTTCTCTTCCAGGAACGCATGATAATCGCGATTTGTTTCCAACAGGAAATCTTCCGAACCACATGCCATATAGATTCTGGGAATCTCCGCCTTCTGCTCTTTCAGACGCAGGATCAGTGCCTTATAATCCATGTCACTTCCGACCAGCTCCGCCAGATTTCCAAATATATGGCTGTAGAAGCTTCTACGATGAGTCGGCATGGGATCATCCTCTGTCGAATTGAGCACTCTGTCCAGAATGTAACCGGCAGACAACGCTCCGATATGACTGAAAGTCTCCCAGTATTTCAAACCGTTGCGCACAGCGCCATAACCTCCCATAGACAGGCCGGCGATATAAGTGTCTTCCCTCTTACGGGACAGGGGAAACATGTCCCTCGTCACTTCAACCAGCTCCTTGCCTATAAATTCGCCGTACATCTCCCCGGTATCCTTACAGTCCACATAGAAATGATTGTCACCGGAAGGCATGATCACAACAAGATTACGATCCTGCGCCCATCGGGCAATCCGCGTACCATCCACCCAATCCGTATAATTCCCGAAAATCCCATGCAGCAGATACAAAGTCTTAAAGGGCTTCTTTTCCCGCACGGGCATCCCCGGAAACGTTATCTTATCCACCGGCACCACTGCATTTATGGTTACCGTGCGCATTAAACATTTCGAAAAAAAGTTGATTGTTGCCAAAGCCATATTTCCTGTCCTCCTACTCTTTCTTCTGATCTCTGTGCCCTGCCTTTTCCCCGGCACAATTATCTTCTTTTTCCCAATTTAACTCCGTGTCAAAACATTTCCTGATCTTATTCCTGTATTCGATAGGGATAAGCCCAGTACACTCAGCAGAACAGCAGACATTTACCATATCTACACCGCTCCGGTAGTAATCTTCTTGATCCACTTGCCGCCGCGAAGCCGGAACACACACCATACCGCCTTCGCAATCTGATCAAATTTTAACGCCGTATAGATCCAGAAAGCCGGCACATGAAACACAAATCCTGCCAGCAGTCCCAGGGGGATTGAAAGCACCCAGAGAAAAATATTGTCGGCCAGCATAAGCATCTTCGTGTCGCCGCCGCCCCGCAGCACCCCTTTGGTCATGATACTGTTGGCAGACTGGAAGATCATGATAAAGCTGATGGCATTCATCAGCTGCTGCGCGATCACAGCCGTCTCTGCTGATACATTGTAAGCGCCGATAATCGGCCGGCTGATCAACAGGATCACACTGCCCGCAAACAATCCGAGGCAGATACCCAGCCCGAGAAATGCATAGCCTTGCTGCTGCGCTTTCTCGCGGTTACCTTCTCCTAAAGTCTGGCCCGTCACGATGGCGCCCGACTGTGATACGCCCTGTGTCAGCACATTACTCATCTGCTGGGTAACGCTGGTGATCGCGTTGGCTGCCACGAAGGCTACTCCCAGGCGCCCAATGACCATGGCCACCGTGTTATTGCCGATGGCCAGAATACCGTCACTGATCAACACCGGAATACTGATGCGGATGTATTCTCCCAACAGGTCTTTAGTCTGTATGAAAAGGTCTCCCAGCCGGAAATGTATCTTCTGATCTCTGAAAAAGAGATAGCCGCAGATCATCCCCGCCTCAAACAGCCGGGCAATCAGCGTTCCGATAGCCGCACCGGCAATCTCCATTCTCGGCATCCCGAATTTACCAAATATAAAAGCATAGTTGGCTCCCAGGTTCACGAAAAAGGCTCCCATCGATACATACAGCGGCATCTTCACCTGTCCCACACTGCGCAGTGCGATCGTACAGACCAGAGAAAGGCCCAGGAAGAAATATGTAATGACCGAATACCGGAAATAGACCGCTCCCATAGCGATGATCGTCGTATCCGCCGTATACATCCGCATGATCACGGAGGGAATCATCAGGGTAGCCACTGCAAACAAAAGAGCAAGCCCTACGGTCAATCGTACCATAAGGCAGATCGTCTTTTTCAGTGCAAGGGCGGATTTCTCCGGCTCAGTCTCCTTCATACCCCAATAACGGGACACCAGCACCGATGCCCCCATACCCAGCCCCATGCAGAAAATATGATAGATATTGATAAACTGATTGGCCAGCGACGTAGCCGACAACTCCTGCTCTCCCAGCGTCCCCACCATGATCGTATCCAGCATGTTGACGCCAATGGTGATCAGGCTCTGGAGAGAGATCGGGAGCGCCAGCAGAAGTACCTTTCTATAGAATTTGTGGTCGGGAATAAAAATAGTCCGCAATAATTTCATAAGTCGTTCCTGAACAGGATGCCTGTTTGATTCCTTTCTTTTGCCTTTGAAGAATAACCCTTTGTGAGATATCCTACCTGCTAGTAAATAGGCTTTTTCTCAATATCGAATTTAACTGTAACACTTCCACCATAAATTCCTGCTCCCGTAACTGTAACACTGCCCTTCTTCTTGCCGGCAGAAATATTCTTACTTCCATACGTTATTCTGTAATCTCTGCCTTCTGTCAACTTCTCTCCCATGGCATTCGGATTTGCAGCGTCACCGCCTGCATAGTAAATTACTTCCACTTCTGGCTCTATGTTCTGCCCTGTATAGATTTTGCTGCCAGTCACTTCTACTTTTAAATTTTTCACAGTCAACTTAGAAACATAAATATAATCACCAAGTGATATCTCCCGTATGTCTTCTTTCAGACCATAACTTCCTATCCCTCTCAATATCACCTTAGGCTCCGGCACAATCACTGCAGTGCCCAAAGAATCTGCATATGCTTTTATGATCTCCGGCGTACAGGCTGTATCATCAATCACATAATCCTTTCCTTCTTTCAAAACATTTTTTCCATCCATGACCTTCAACTTGAAATCCTTTAATTTTATTTCGTCTTTCTTCTGTACTTGTGCCGCTGTTACATTTAGAACATCAGAACCTATGGATGCAGGAACGATCTGGAACTGAACCGTCAATGTACCTGTATAATTTCCTTTTCCCTTAACAATCATAACCGGCTGTTGACTGCCCGTCAATGTAACGGATGTATCTCCATTTTCCTTGGTTACTGTCTTATTATATCTGTAAGTTACTGTATAATCTTTTCCTTGTTTTAACACAATGCCTTCCTCATTTCGAAGTGAAAAAGAAAGCAATGCGCCGCTCTTTGCATACGCTGCGTCCTCATCCCATTTGACAATCGTATCGTTTTTACTTTCATCTTTGCTTATAACAGTGAGATTTCTCTTTTCCACCTCCCCATTGGGCAATTCCTTTTCAAACATCTCTGCAGAAAGATTCTGTGCACCAATCTTAAAACTTTTCTTAAAGCTGCCACTGAATCCGGATTTCGGATTCGCTGTAAAGGTCATTGTCGCAGTACCCCTTTTTATATTGTTTTTATAGGTAATAGTATAATCCTCTCCGTAAGCAAGTTCCTTCTCTGTCTGATTATTCTGAGTCACCTTTGTCGTCAGCGTGACCTTATTTTGGGTTACCGCTTTACCTGTATAAGACATAACAGACTTCCAGTCATTTTCATCCGGTCGGTTTTTGTCATAAGCCTTTACCGCGACCGTTTTCGAATCAAAAGTCGTACCGACAATCTTAAATGTAACGCTTTTCGATCCAACATATCCATTCTTTCCCGTTAAAGTCATGGTTGCCGTTCCAATCGCATGATTAGTATCTGCATAGTCAATATCATAATCGTACGCCGAAACCTCTCTTCCAGCAATCTTAACCTTGACATCCGACTGTTCAATTCCTTTGAGAAGCGCCTCTCTTCCCTCTGCCTTAACTGACTTAGCATAAACAACCGATGCATTCTTCATCAGCTTCTGTTTCTCGGCCACGTACAGATTCCGCTTAACCGTACCAGTAAAATTGCCTTTTCCTGAAAGAGTTAACGTATAAGTGCCTGTATTTAATGGTAATTTGCCCTGATTCAATGCAACATCTTCCCCAGCTTCATTCTGTACGCTGATCACAAAATCCCTGTTTTCCTTCAATGCCTTTTTATATTTGAATGAGCTGACAATCTTCGCAGACTTATTCGCCTTTGCTTCATACTGATCCATGTATTTCAAGGTAAATCCCGCCGCAAGCTGGGTATTGTCACTGTCATTTGTATTCTCTATAGTATTCCCCGCGGAAATATCTGTCGGAAGAATCTGAAAATTTCTATAGATCGTCTCTGCATAGTTACCTTTCCCTGTAATGACCACATACGGACACTCTTTAGTAAAATGTCCTGTAACATCTGTTATCTTCTCATCGACTTTTCCAGGATTCGTGACCTTTGCAGTGCCCCCTGCAAATACCGGACTTCCATCTTGTTCTACCGCCACCGCCTCACTATTACGAATATATTTGATCGTATAGTCTTTTCCAGCTTTGAGAAGTGTCATGCCATCGCTGTCATATACAGTTACTGCCGGTTTTTGCGCACCTCCCGTATAGGTCAGATCCGGGATTTCCTGCACACACAGCTTCAGGCCATTGCCAGACCCTAATCCCTCAGTAAGCCAACATGCATACAATGTTATATCAGCCTGTACCGTATCCTCATCGAAGTTCCACTCTTTTCCCTTACCAAAAGTCCTGTCCTTATACCAGCCTGCAAACAAATATCCTTCCGCTTGCGGCACTCGCTCTTCCGCTGTAAAATCTGAAAGATTCAGAAGACTGCCAGCTTTGATGCCGTCTTTCACAAAGTTATCACCATGCCCCATGCAATCAAATCTGACAGAATAAGTTACCCTTTCCTCAGTTACGGTAAGAACCCCTTTTTCGTATCCAAGATCATAATTCATTCCTGCATTGGCGCCAGAAGGTATAATATGATAGATGCCTTCCTTTGTTCTGTCTATTTTGGTAACCGGATTCCCCTCAACATCAGTCACCGCAAATATCGGCTCCTTGATCAGCATGTCACCGGGCATTAACCCTGTCACTTCATATTGATATGACGGAAGCTGTTCCGCGTCATTTTCCTGTACCAGGATGGTCATATCCTTCGCCTTGACAACTGCCGTTGCCGGTACTATTGTAAATGGATATTCCACACTTCCTGTATAATCAGAATTTTCTTCACTCACCGCCACACTAAGAATATAGCGGCCCGCATTGACCGGTGCCACTTCTGTCCCCAGATCATCATCCAAATTCTCTGCCTTATCTATTACCGGATAGGAGGTACCATCTGCCATGGTTCCCTTGTATCGATAGATAAGTTCAGTTTTCCCGGTCAGATCTGTGCCATCTGCCCCAATAACGGAAGCCGTACCATCATAGCCTGCTGCCTCGCCATTGTACACAAATTCCTTTGACATACTGATCCCTGAAATGGTCACTGCCTTTTTCGCTGTCATAGTAATTCTTACAATCAACTCCGCATCACCATAATTGACAAAAGAAACGCGGACTGTAATAGATGCCGTATCATTCTCCCGGGAAGCGTTCGTTCCATATGTAAGGTTTCCATTCCTGATATCCGACGTAACAGGTATTCTGGAAAAAATATTCTGCTCATCCTTCACTGCTATAATCTCGTAACCAATCTTTTCTCCATAAGCCGCAAAGCATCCGGAAAAATCTACCGTACGATCCGGCTTCTCCTGCATACACTGCGAGGCAGAAATATCCAGTGTCTCTGTCGCAGGGGCAGAAGCTTTTTTGATCATAAAGTTCTTGATGACTGTTCCACTGTAACTCCCTGTCCCTTTAATAATGACCGTCGGTGCCGCCGAAGATGCAAATGCCGCCGCCCCGGTATCTGTCATATCTGACTGTAGCTGCTCGTATGCATTGATATTATTCTGATAAGTCAGACTGTAGTCTGTTCCCTCCAAAAGCTGGACAGAAGTTTCTGTATTATCTTCATTTTTTCTCATGTAATAAACTGCAGGTGCCGGGGTCTTCGGCTGGCCGCTGTAAGTATAATCATATTTATCTTCCGTCGGCAAAACAACCGAAACAGTAGTTGCTGAAAGTATGCAGGACATTGTCAACGTCACATTTGCATTCAGCTTCTCTCCACCTTTCTCATACGTTACAATCAATGTCTTCTCACCTGGAGTAAATATATCAATCTCTGCTATATTAGTTGTATATTCTCCAGCTGCCAGTTTCTTAACACTTCCATCACTCCCATAATAGGTTACGATCAGATCATTCAGATCAATCTGCTCACCGCATGCATACTGTGTCTTTCCCTTTTTTGCAGTAAGACGTGTTTCGGCATCCGGCATATCATTCCTCATAACCAGAATACTGTAATTCAGCTCCTGCGGTAATGTCGTAATCTCTGTACTGGTTCCACCCAAAGTACGATACCATACATCATCATCCTTGGCCTTCGGCAGCGTGATACTTACTGAACTGCTTATATTATATGGTGTATAAAGCGACGTCAGGTTATCACATGATGTAAACATCTGTATTGCATTTGTGACATTAATGCAGTTAAAGTTACTCAAATCCAAATGGCGCAGATTAGAACAGCCCGAAAACATCGATCTCAACGAATCTACATTTGTCACGTCGAAACTGCTAAGATCCAGACTGGTCAAGTTTGTACACTGACTAAACATCCCCTCCATAACTGCAGTATTCTGCCTGGTAGCCTTAACCTCACTGGTATCAAAGTTACTCAGATCCAGGTTTGTCAGACTTCTGCACTGGCTGAACATGCCATTCATATTTGTAACTTTGCTGGTATCAAAATTGCTGATGTCCAGACTGGTCAAATTGCTGCTACCCGCAAACATACTATACATAGTGGTTACATTGCTCGTGTCAAACCCACTGACATCAAGACTGGTCAATCCATTACCTGCAAACATTCCTGACATGTCTGTTACACTGGATGTATTGAATCCACTGACGTCAAGGCTTGTCAAGCTGTCACAAACAGAAAACATTTTTGCCATATTCTCTACACGTGAAGTATCAAAGCCGCTTACATTCAATTCTTCCAGTTTTCCGCACGTAGAAAACATACCGGAAGTATCCGTCACCCGGCTCGTATCAAAGCCGCTTACATCAATACTCCGCAGATTAGTACAAGTAGCAAACATATCAGACATATTCGTCACTTGGCTGGTATGAAAGTTACTTAAGTCTATACTTTCCAGCTTAGTGCAAAAATGGAACATACCTTCCATATTGACAATCGTATCAGTATCCAGTCTACTGAGATCAACACTGGTCAAATTGGTACATTTATAAAACATGTATGAAGCGTCTGTCAGCCCTGTTACATTAATCTGTGCTGTTTTAATCTCCGATGCCTTCTCAGACCACGGTGCTCTGTAGGGACTGACGACCGTAGGCGATGCGGCAAATTCTCCGTTTCCTTCCACTGTCAATTTTCCATCTGCATTGATAACCCATATAACATCCTCATACCTGCCGCTTGCAATCGCTGGTGCGTTCTCCAACAGCGCACTCATTCTGCTGTCTTCCTGCAGATCATTCTCTGACACAGACTCTGTTTCTTCTGCATTCGGTACCTCTTCCGCCTCCGAAGTTTCCGAATCTTCAACCTCGTCATCTGCTATTTCATCATTTACATTTCCCTCAGACTCTTCATCAACATCAGAATCTTCTATATCTTCCTCTTTGTTGGATTCGCTGACTTCATCTGAATCTTCTCCCTGAAGCGGGGTCTGTTCTTCATATTTCTCCTGCTCTTCTCCTGGTTGTTGCACTTCACGGTCAGAATCTTCCTTAACTGAATCCTGCACCTGCCCAATCCCTTCTTTCTGCTCTTCCCCCAGCACATCGCCAGCTTCACTCAGACGTCCAGAATCCGTCGCGTCAGAATTCTCTTCTATCTGTTCAGATTCTGCCGTACCATTTACTCTATCGCCCTCATCAAGAATCTCTCCTGTACTAAATTCCAAACTATTCTGGCCGCGTTCCTGCGCAAATACCGGCATAACAGCTTCAATGTCGGCAATCAATATACTCACGCAAAACAATGCTGTCGCCAAACTACGTTTTACTCGTTTCAATCTTTTCTGCTGTCTCATTTCCCTTTTCCCTCTCACCGATAAGATTACATTTTAACCCTAAATTATTTATTGGCTCAATTCCCAATCCGCTCTGCTGCCTGCGGCATCTTGAACTTCTTCTTATCATGCACGCTGATCTCCGTCCCCACCTGCACCTCGATCACATGCAGCCTGGTCTCTGCCAGGATCGTATGCGCCACGCCTGCCGGCATCCTGATCACATCGCCCGGGCCGACCTGGCGCATCTCACCGTCCACGATCGTCCTGCCTTTTCCGTCTATCACCGTCCACACCTCGTCCCGCAGTGCATGGCTGTGATAATTCATGCCATGACCAGGATTCAGCGTCACTTTGATGGTCATGCTCCCTTCCTCGATGTCGATGACCTGAAAGCTGCCCCAGGACTTCTCCGCAAACATGATCTGCTGGTCGATCTTATCCACGAAAGGTTTGATATAACTGGACTGATTCTTATCCGATACAAGAATTCCCTCCGGGCTGGCCGCCACCACAGCATCCTTGATTCCCATACAGAGCACCGGTACGTTCAGTTCATTTACCACATGCACGTTCTCACACCGCTCGTTCAGAATGGCCTTGCCGATACTGCTGCTCTCCATCGCCTCCGTCAGCGTATTCCACGTCCCCATATCCTTCCACATGCCTGCAAAGCGCATTACCTCAATCTGCGTCTCATGTTCAACCACCGCATAGTCAAAGCTGATCTTAGTCAGAGTATCATATTTATCAAACAGGTCCTGATACCCGTTGAATGCGATCAGCTCATGCGCACGCTGCAGCACGTATCCCAGCCGGAAAGCGAACACACCGCCATTCCAGAGCGCACCCCGGGCAATATAATCCTTTGCTGCCTCTTCCGTCGGTTTCTCTTTGAACACAGAAACTCTGCTGACCGTATTCGTGTCCTCAGGGATGATATAACCGTATTTGGCACTGGGATAAGTAGGCTCTATTCCCATCAGCACCAGATTCGCCTCACTCATCAGCGCGCGGCTGCCAAGCTGCTGTAAAGCTTCAAAATAATCCTTTTCCACATAAGGATCCACCGGACATACTACCACCGCATCTTCTTCCCGTACGCCCCTCACATCATGCAGATAGGCCGCCGCCAGTGCGATAGCCGGAAATGTATCCCTGCGGCAGGGTTCTACGCTGATTCCCACATGTTCCCCCAGCTGATTATGAATCGCAGAGACCTGAGACTTAGACGTGGCGATCGTCACTTCCGCCTGCTCGTCCACAGACAGGATCTGACGGTAGACCCGCTGCACCATGGACTCGTATTCGTCCTCTCCTGTCTTAAATATCTTGATAAACTGTTTTGACCTGGTATCATTGGAAAGCGGCCACAAACGCTTGCCGGAACCTCCAGACAATAATACAATATTCATATACTTTTCCTCCTCTTGTTTTGTCCTGTCAAAATCCCTGATATACCAAAAATACCCTGCAGTAAACTGTCTGCGCATCTATCTGCCATACAGTAATTCTGCAGGGTATTCTTCTTTCATTCAACTCATAAGCCAAATACCGCCGCATTTGGGCGCCAGCAAAAACACAGTTCACGCGGTCACATCATCACCCGCGCGGTCTGACCAACCGTTACCTGATCATTTTCTCAATCTCTTCCTTTGCGCGCTCCAGCTGATTATCCACACCGTCTTCATAATAACTCTCACCGTCAAGCTCACATTCGATATCCGGCTCAATGCCCGTACCGTGGATATTATTCCCCTTAGGCGTAAAATAAGAACTGACCGTCAGCTTAAGCGCGGTACCGTCCGTCAGCGGAAGCACTCTCTGCACAATTCCTTTTCCGAACGTCGTCGTACCGATCAGCGTACCAATGCCATAATCTTTAATCGCTCCCGCAAGAATCTCTGACGCACTGGCAGAATTACCGTTTACCAGCACAACGAGCGGAATCTTTAATTCTTTCTTACCGTCACAGCTGTACTCTTCGCGCTCTCCGTATTTATCCTCCGTATACACGATCAGGCCTTTCGGAAGAATCGCTCTGGCGATGTCCACCACCACCGGAAGGCTGCCGCCCGGATTCCCGCGCAGATCCAATATCAGTCCTTTGGCTTTCGAACCCTTAATCACTGCCAATGCCTCTGTGAACTGATCCGTTGTCACCTCGTCAAACTCTCTGATCTGAATATAGCCTATGCCATTATCATACATCTCATAGTTGACCGTAGGAGATTCTATCTTCTTCCTCGTAACATCAATTTCCAGATAATCTGACTCTCCATCCCTGTAAATGGTCAGATGCACCTTCGTGCCCTCTTCTCCCTTAACTTTCGCCACAATCTCTGTAAGTTCCAGCCCCTGTATCTGCTCCTCATCCACCATGTAGATAATATCATTCTCCCGCAGTCCTGCTTCCTCCGCCGGCGTACCCGGAATAACACCGGCAATCCGTGCAAGTCCCGTCGCCAGATCCAGACTCAGATAAGCTCCTATTCCATAGTATATCCCCTCCGTTGATTCCATCAGATCCTGCCATTCTTCCTCATTATAATATACGGAATAAGGGTCTCCCAAAGAATCCACCAGCCCGGAGTACAACCCCTCGACCATGGTATCGGTATTGATATCTTCCTCTTTGTAATAGTATTCTTCAATGACTTCCTCAAGCGCCTCTAACTTCCTGACCGTCTCGTCATTTACCAGACTGTCCGCCGTACTGCCGGAACCTGCCGTGATCCTGGCTGCTTTACCGGTTGCCAGCAGATACACTCTGACTCCTACATACGTACAGCCTCCTACCATTGCCGTGATCAGAACACCAGCCAGCAGGCCCAGCAGAAAATTCCCGCTGCCCTTATGGTTATTACCTCCTGCAGGCGGCATCGGCGGATAAGACTGCTGATAAGGTCCTCTTCCGTAATCCTGATCATAGTAATTGTTATCTCCGTTTTGACTCAAAATACTTCATCTCCGTTCCTTATCTAAGTAAAACAAACATCTCTTCACGTCGACCGCCATGCTTCTGTCTCACAGACGCACAAAAACATACGAAGAGCGCCCTGTTTATACTATTTCAAATAATTCCAGGGACTTACATAATTTCCATTCTGGCGCACACTGAAATGGAGATGGTTACCCGTGGAACGTCCTGTGCTCCCCACTGCAGCAATCTTCTGTCCTTTTGTGACAGACTGCCCCTTAGATACATACAAAGCCGAGCAGTGCATGTAGATCGTATACAATCCGCTTCCATGATCAATCATAATATAATTCCCCATAGAGCTATTGTATGCCGCTCCAACCACATCTCCGTCATAAGCCGCCAGAATCGCTGTTCCTCCCGGCGCCGCCATATCCAATCCGTTATGAAACTTCTCTATTCCCAGGATCGGATGCATTCGGTTGCCATATTCATCTGATATTCTCGTATAGCCTGGACAGGGCCATGCAAACATACCGCCGTTATATACCCGCGCTTTTGCATTCTCTGCCTCCAGTCTTGCTCTTTCCTCCGCTACCGCCTTCTCTAACGCCGCGATCTCCGCATTCTCCTGCGCGATCATTTCCTCATACTCCCTGATCGCCGCCTCTTTCGTGGAAATATCGGAAGTCACAGACAGAATCTGTTCCTCCTTTTGATCAATCAATGCACTGATATTGGCTTCCTCTTCCTCTACTGCCAGCTTTGCTTCATTTAGCACCTCACGCTCTGCTTCCAGTTCCTCTTTACACAGTTTAACCAGCTCTATCGTATCAATATACTCTTCCAGCTTGTTTCTGTCATACCGCGACAAAGCTTCTATATAGTCTGCTTTATTCGTCATATCGGCAAAGCCGCCCGATGTCAGGAGCAGTTCCAGATAAAAGGTATCCCCTTTCTCATACATAAACTTGATGCGCTTCTTCATGGCGGCATACTGCTCTTCCTGTATTCTTACGGCCTCTTCCAATTCTGCGGCAGTGATTTCAATCTCTTCTTCTTTTTCAGTTATCATTGTATTATATTGCCCGATCTTCTCCTGTATACCGCTTAATTGTTGGTCAAGCTGTGCTACATAAGTCGTCAGATCATTCTTAGACTGCTCAAGTTCCTTTTTCAGACGCTCAATATCGGTCTTACTGGATTTCAGTCCGGAAACCTCCTGCTTCGCCGCCTTGATCTCAGCCTCCTTCTCACGGATACTGTCATTCGTCAACGCAGCCTTCGCCGGCCCCGAATATGCAAATATAATAATTGCACTAAGCAGCAGACCTGCTGCCCTTTTCCAATTCTTCATATATTCTTATTCCTCTTACAGGAAAACCATAGTCGCTAACGGTATGCCACTGATCTCTGCCTCCAGATTCTGCAGGACGGATCAAACTCTCAAGTGCTTTCTCACAGTAACAATACTGCCCAGAAAACCAATCCCTACACCAATGCCAAGCGATACCGGGATAAGCACATGAAAGATCTCCTCCACAGTCAGAAAACTGAGCAGGTCTGCCAGCATGGGAAATCTGACCAGCACATATTCCAGTACAACATTGTATAATGTATAGATGACTCCCAATGGAATTGCCGCACCAATCGCACCGATCATCATACCCTCGATCACAAAAGGAGATCTGACAAAGAAATCCGTCGCTCCTATGTATTTCATGATATTAATTTCTTCCTTACGCACGGAAATACCTATCGTCACCGTATTACTGATCAGAAAGACGGAAACCGCAAACAAAATAGCAATGATCCCCACCGACACATACGCAATCAAGGCGTTAACGCCCGTCAGTGTTGTCGCTGCCAATTCCGAACGATTGACCATTCTCACTCCATCCGTGGCCTCCAGATAAGTGACAAGCGCCGACTGCATCGATACGTCATTCAGATAAATCTCATAATTCGCAGAATCAGCCAGCGGATTCTCAGTAAAGCCGTCCGCATATTCCCCCAAATAGTCTTTCTTGAAAGACTCCCATGCCTCCTCAGCAGAGATAAAGATGATATTGGCCACTTCCGGCCGTCTCCTGATCGATTCCCCGATCTCCTGGATTCTGATATCCTCAATCCCTTCATCAAAGAACACCGTCACAGAGACTCCTTCCTCCGCCGACCGCACAATATGCTGGAAATTTACGACAATCGCATAAAACAATCCGAACAGAAACAGACAGGCGCTGATTGTCGCAATCGATGCCAGTGTAAACCACTTATTGCGGAAAAGATTACGGATGCCCTGTCTGAGCGTATAGAAAAAGCTGCTAATCCTCATCGATGTATCCTCCCTTTTCCTCGTCGCTTACAATTACGCCTTTCTTCAATGTGATAACCCTCTTCTGCATCGCATTCACAATCTCTCTGTTGTGGGTCACCACAATGACAGTGGTTCCTCCTTCATTGATCTGTTCCAGCAGCTTCATGATCTCCCAGGAATTCTTCGGATCCAGATTTCCTGTCGGCTCGTCCGCCAGCAGAACGGTCGGTTTATTGACTAACGCTCTCGCCAGGGCAACTCTCTGTTGTTCACCGCCGGACAGCTGCTTAGGTTTCGCCTTATATTTCCCGGCCAGCCCCACGATTGCCAGAATACTGGGCACGTTCTTCTTGATCTCCTTGTTGGATTTCTGGATAATCCGCTGTGCAAAAGCTACGTTATCGTATACGTTTCTGTCTTTCAAAAGTCTGAAATCCTGGAATACAACACCCAGATTTCTCCTGAATTTCGGTATTTTCCTGTGTTTAATCTTCGACAGATCATATCCCATGACATTGATATAACCGCTTGTTATCGTCAATTCACGAAGGAGCAGCTTGATCAGGGTGGATTTCCCCGATCCACTGTCGCCCACAATAAATACAAACTCTCCTCTGTTGATACGCAGGTTTACATCCTTAAGCGCCGGTGCTCCCGTAGAATATGCTTTACACACATTCATCAGGGTAATAATTTCATTTGACGGTGCCGTACTTTTCTTTCTCCGTTTCTCTGCCACGCTGTTCACCACTTCCGTTTTCTTATATTAATATTTATCGATCGCCGCATGATCAGCCTGTACGCCGGGCCGCGGCACAGACGCCCGCCTCACGGCTTACAGACCCTTGGATCTAGTACTCAAAACTTTCCATATACTTCATGTATTTAACAACCATCAGCGCAATCTTAAAGGTAATCGCATCTTCGAACACCCTCAGGTCAAGCCCTGTACTCTTCTGCAGTTTATCCAGACGATACACCAGCGTATTTCTGTGGATGAATAACTGCCTGGAAGTCTCAGAGACATTCAGGGAATTCTCAAAGAATTTATTGATCGTCGTCAGTGTCTCCTCATCAAAATCATCCGGGCTTTTGCCGTCGAATATTTCTTTAATGAACATCTTGCACAGCGGAATAGGCAGCTGATAAATCAACCGTCCGATTCCAAGCTCACTGTACGCGATAACATCTCTGTCTCCAAAGAATATCTTGCCCACGTCAAGCGCCATCTTCGCTTCCTTGAAGGAACGGCTCACATCTTTGATCTCTCCTACCGTCGTTCCATAGGCAATCCTGACATTCTGGAAATTCTCTTTTTCCAGAAAAGCAGCGATTGCCGTAGCCGCCTTGTCAATCTCCTTAGCGCCGTCTCCCTCTGACAGATCTTTGACCACAATCACATTGCTCTCATCCACAGCCGTAACGAAATCCCTGCTGTTGCTGCCGGAGAAAGTCCGCATCGTCTCAAGCACGTTGCTGTCCCTGGCATTATCTGTCTCTATGATCAAAGCAACTCGCTTCGCCTCTGTCTGAATATGTAACTTCTTGGCACGACTGTAGATATCCACCAGAAGCAGATTATCCAGCAGCAGGTTCTTGATAAAATTATCCTTATCGAACCGCTCCTTGTATGCAACCAGCAGATTCTGGATCTGGAAGGCAACCATCTTGCCCACCATATACACATCCTCGCCGATCCCTCCTGCGATCAGGACATATTCCAGCTGCTGCTCGTCAAATATCTTAAAATACTGATATCCCTGTATCTCCTGCGAATCAGCAGGAGACCTGGCAAACTCTGCCGCCGGTTTACCACACTTCTCCATATTCTCCTCCGTCATGGCTACCGCCTTCCCATCGACATCCACAACGCACAGCTCAACCCTCGCAATCGATTTCAACCCTTCAATCGTACTCTGTAAAATCTGATTTGAAATCATACCCCACCCCTTGTCATTCCTATAGCAAATTACACAAAACGAAACCTGCTAAATTCACCAAAATACAACGTCCAGTTTCCATTTTAATCTATATCTACAAAAAAATCTACCTCCATTCATGAATTTTTTGTGTATTTTATAGGGAAAAGGAATTATTTTCCTGTTCTTAATGTTTAGACAATTTACACAAAGGGAAAAATTAAAGGAAAAATAGAAAACAATTGATGATACAATTAAAGAAATCTTCTCCGGAAAACGATATATAATACAGGAGGTGAAGTGAGATCATGGATATAGCAGGATTATCTATTGCAATGTCAGCAATCAGCACGCAAAACGCATACGGCGTAGCGATGCTTGGCAAATCGCTGGATCAGGTTTCCTCCATGGGCGATCAGATCACGGAAATGATGGACACTGCCGGCATGGAATTGTCTGTCAACCCCAATATCGGTGCCAATATTGATATTCGGGTATAATCGCAGTCCGATTGAATCCCATTCGGGTTCCACAATGAAAAGTCCCATACATAACTGCTTTCCGGTCATTCCCGACATGGACAGTTACGTATGGGATTTTTATTATTGGAGGCGGATCGCCCGCTCCGTGATCTGTATTTTCCCCGCCTTCAGCAGATGACCTACTGCGCGTTTGAATTCGTTCTTGCTCATCTGCATCTCCCGTTTGATCACTTCCGGGGAAGCTTTATCCGTAAAAGGCAGCACGCCGTCAAAGCTCTCCATGATCTCCAGCACCCTGCAGGCATCCTTCTCAATCTGCAGATAAGCCTTTTCCCGAATACTCAAAGTAAGCTTTCCATCCTCCTTCACTTCCGTGACACGGGCATCAACCACATCACCGATCTGAACCGGACCGTACAGTTCCCGCTGGGGGATTAATCCTGAATATTTATCATCCACCGCCACAAAGGCGCCGAAGTTTCTGCTGATCTCATAGACCGTGCCTCTGACTCTGTCATCCTTCTGATAAGGGCTGGCCGTGTCCAGATAAGGATACACGTTCATCGTCGCACAGAGTCTGCTGCTCTTGTCTATATAGAGCGCCGCCAGGCACTCCTCCCCCGCAGACACCTTTCTCGTCTGTTCCTTGAACGGAAGCAGCAGATCCTTCTCCAGACCCCAGTCCAGAAAGGCGCCGATCTTCCCAACCTGCGCCACTCTAAGCCGTGCGACACCGTGAAGCGTCAGCTGCGGCCGGCCTGTGGTCGCAATCAGCCGGTCCTTGGAATCACGATAGATGAACACTTCCACCGAATCGCCGACCTGCGCCTGCTCTGGCATCTGTTTCTTCGGAAGCAGCACCCTCTCCGCCTCGTCTTCCCCATCCCAGAGATAGACACCAAAGTCTACTTTTTTCAATATCTGTAACTTCTGGATTTCTCCCAGTTTAATCATAAGTTCCTCTCTTTCTGCACCTGGCTCTTTGCTTCCGGTAACAGGCTTCCGGCGCTGTCAACGCCGCAGATGCGCAGAACTGACACTGCCGGCTGAACACTTACCTCAGTTCCACAATACAATACGGCCTGCCGTCTTCTTTATTCAGTGATACAGTATACAGTTTATTCCTCTCATCCACCGACACCACCGGGCAGATCCTGTCGCCCAGCACCGCCTGGCTCTTATACTCCACCCGCAGCTGCTCCACGAAGAAATCCTTCGGCACATACTCCGTCGCCATCTGCACATACTGCCCGTTATTGACATGATTGTTTGTATCCAGATGATGTTCTTTCACCGCAAACGGCTCCATGAGCCTGCCCTCCGCCGGTACATGAATCTTGCGCGGCGCATACTCCATAGGATATTTTTCTTCCAATACATAACCTGCCAGCATCTTCTCGCTTGGTCTGGCCGGCGCCATCTTCCCCAGATCCATCAGACTCCAGATGGTATTGGCATAGGAAAGCACCTCACCTTCCCGGGTCTTCATCACAAAATTACGATACCCGACAAACCCCTTAAATCCATAAGGCGCCGTTCCGATCACAATACGCTCACACAGATGCGGATACCTGTTAACGCAGATCTGCCACGCAGACAACATCCACACCTGATTCAGCTCCCTCAGGTACTCCGTGCCAAGACCGATATCCTCCGAATGAAATGTGGAGCAGTCCTGAAAATATTCCAGAAGCGCGGTCAGCGTCAGATTGCCGTCCGTGCCGACTTCACTGTATCTTACTCTGCTGTCAAATGTATACATAACCTTTTCCCCTGTCAAATCTCTCTGCGTCTTGATTCCCGCAAGCCATGAACCAAACGCCGTGCTCAAAACCAGCTGAAGGCAGGCTTGCGCATACTGCCAAAGACCGTGCGAATCGAATGTCGCGCAGATTGCCGCGCTGCCGGTCTGATGCCCTGCGGGATCGCAGGACACTAAAAACCCGGTGAAGCCTTTTCACCGGGTCATCAAACTGGGCTACAAGGATTCGAACCTTGAAATGACGGAGTCAGAGTCCGTTGCCT
>CANPTH010000021.1 GCA_947576945.1 uncultured Lachnospiraceae bacterium | reverse complement strand
AATCGGTCGAGGGCTTAACCAAAGTAGATAAGAGTTGGTCCGGAAGGATCAGGTCAAAGGATAGGAAAAATCATTGCAGGAAGATCATCAGGTTCGGTTTTGAGGGTACGTCTGATAAAAAGAGTTGTTTACACTATTTGCGAAAAAATGCAAATAGTGTTTTTTTTTTATTTTTTTTGTGGTATAATAGGATAGAATTTGTGATTGCAGTAGATTTTGTGTTATGGAAATGAAAAATGTACTTGCAATTGGATAGATTTAGAATGTATTATCTAAATATATAACAATAACGTGAGGTGGATTACATGGATACGAAGATTCTGCTTGAAAATGGAACTAATGAGCTGGAGGTACTTGAATTTAGGCTGGATGGTAATGCGTACGGAATTAATGTTGCTAAGATCAAAGAGATCATTACCTACGAAGATGTAACGCCGGTACCGAATGCACATCCCAGTATTGAAGGTATTTTTATGCCGCGTGATACAATGATCACGGCAATTGATCTTAAGAATTGTCTGCAGCGTGGTACTTCAGAGCCGGGAGGATTGTTTATAATTACAAACTTTAATAAGTTGGATATTGCGTTTCATGTTGATTCTGTTATTGGTATACACAGGGTTTCATGGAGGGATATTATTAAGCCGGGTGCCGCTGTATCTACTACAGAAGAAGGCGTATCGACAGGAATCATTAAGTTTGATGAGCGTCTGATCATAGTTCTCGATTTCGAGAAGATCGTTACTGATATTAATCCGGAAACCGGACTTAAGATGACAGATATAGAAGAGCTGGGCGAGAGACATAGAATAGATGTGCCTATTTTAGTTGCTGAGGATTCCCCGTTGTTGAATAAGTTAATTGTTGATTCCTTACATAAGGCAGGGTATGTCAACTTGATCCATACGGAGAATGGTCAGCAGGCATATGATGTCATTCAGGAGTGTAAGAGGGAAGGAACCCTGAAACAGCATGTACAGTGCGTCATAACGGATATTGAAATGCCGCTGATGGACGGACACAGACTCACGAAGCTTATTAAGTCGGACGAAGAGACGAAAGACATTCCCGTGGTTATATTTTCTTCGCTGGTAAATGAAGAAATGAAGAGAAAGGGTGCATCGCTTGGCGCTAATGCACAGCTTTCAAAACCGGAAATAGGAAACCTGGTACGTGTAGTGGATGATTTGGTTTTGAACTGATTTATGATAAATCAAAATATTTATAGGGAAATAAAGGCTGGGAAATTCCCGGCTTTTATTTGGTACGAGGGTGGTCGATGACAGATGAAGGATGGGAGAGAACTGCTGTTTGACAATATCAATAAGGCTGAGAAGGTTCTTGTTGGATTGGGAGAAGAATTCCAATTTGATTGGAGCACATTATTGGAGGATTGCCGCTATCAGGAGATCGAGAAAGAGATTGGCGGCCGCGAGGAATATATTTGGATCGTACCTTTTCTACAGAAAATGGTATTAGCCGGAAATAAGCAGAATAAATGGAAAACAGCATATGATAACTTAGGAGAGCTGCTTAAAGACAAAGACTATTTTATTGTATCTTTGTGTATGGATGATTACATTTATACGGCAGGGTATGATGAGAGCAGAATTGTAACACCTTGCGGCGGTTTTCGGAAAATGCAGTGTGATCAGAACTGTTGCCATATTCTAAGCGATATTCCAGAAGAGAGCTATGATGCTGTCATGCAATATTACAGGAAAGAAATTTCGATCAAAGATTTGCATGAGCCTGTCTGTACTCATTGTGGAAGCAAACAGCGTTTTAACCAGCTGGGTGTTACGAAGTATGCAGAAGAGGGGTATTCAGACAGCTGGGAAAGATATACGAAGTGGCTGCAGGGGATTATAAACCGAGAACTGTGTGTGTTGGAATTGGGCGTTGGCATGGAGTATCCTACGGTTATCAGATTCCCCTTCGAGAAGATAGTTTATTATAATCAAAAGTCATTTTTATATCGGATTCATTCGAAGCTGCATCAGGTAGGAGAAGAAATAAGTGACCGGGGAACAGGAATTCAGGCAGATGCGATAGAGTTTATAGGTTGAGAGCATTTTAACAATAGTTGGGCTAAAAGAGATTTGTGTAATGAAGCAGTATGTGTTAAAATGAGACAGAAAAATTTTTTGGAGAGAAATTATGAGTTCAAGCGAAGAATATTTAGACAATCTTTTGAAAAATTTGCTGGCGGGCGAGAGTAAAGTGGAGACGGAGCCGCAGAAAAAGGAACAAGACTCTCCTGAAGTTCTGTTTGCGTCTATTGGAGATATGCCTGATAACAGGGAGATTTCTGAGAGCAGTTCTGTGTCGGAAGAGCAGCAGGAAAGCATGGAGTCGGCAGAAGCCAATAAGGCCATGAGTGCGGATGAAATCGATGAGATGTTTGCTTCCATGGGTATGGATCTGGCAACAGGAAATGCTGAACCGGAAGAGGAAATTCATGATCAGGATAGTTTGCCGGAGCACGAAGAGAAATCGGATGGACAGATCATGTCAGTATCAGATTTCAATGTGGATTACATAGACAATGTGACGGGACAGCGTAAGTCAGACAACAGGGTGTCGGCTGGGGATGAAGAGTCGGAAAGAGAAGATGCGTTTGAAGCAGACGGGTGGATTCTGGGTGAGGAAAGTATGCCAGAACAGCCGGAAAGAGAAGAAACGCTTGAAATAGAAGAGTGGACACTGGAAGAAGATCTGCAGGAAGAAACAGAAGAGCAGGAAATGCAGAAAATAGAGGAGTGGGCACTGACATTGGAGGAAGGGGCAGATGGACAGGAAGCGCTTGAAATAGAGGAGTGGGCGTTGGAAGAAGATCTGCAGGAAGAGGTAGAAGAGCCGGGAGTGTCTGAAATAAGTGAGTGGGCGCTGGAAGAAGGAAATCTGCAGGAAGAGACAGATGAGCAGGAAGTGTTCGAGACAGACGAATGGGCATTGGAAGAAGAAAATCTGTTGGACGAGTCAGAAGTAACGGAAGTATCCGCATTGGACGAGTGGGCACTGGAAGAAGAAAATCTATCAGAGGAATTTGCTTTGGACGATTTGGCGCTGGAGGAAGAGAATCTTCCGGAAGAGTCAATGATACGAGATGGATTAGGATTGGAAGATTGGGCATTAGAAGAAGCAAATCTTCTGGAAGAAGATCCGTTGGAAGAAGCCTTGGCGGTAGAGGGACTGTCAGAAGAGGATAATCTATTGGAAGATGAGCTGATAGATGAGTCAGTATTTTCGGAGGCAGAGGTACAAAGAGAGACAGATTTACCAGATGAACTGGAAATAGAAGATGAATTTGAAGTGGAGAACCGGACATTGGAAGACGAACTTTTGGCGAATAAATCGGAAACATTAGAGGAAGCGGAAAGTGATGATTGGGGCTTGGAAGAGGATAGTGACATGAAAGAGTCAATGCAGGATGAAAGCGGTGCTTTGGATGATTGGAATCTGGAAGAGGATATTCTGCCGGAAGAGATGGATCAGGATGAGAACTTTGAATTAGAGGATTGGGGACTGGAAGGAAATGATCTGTCTGAGGAAACAGTGATGGATGAAGTGCAGATGGAGGAAGAGAGTCCTGAAAGTGACCTGCCGGCAGAAGATAATGAAATGCCGGAGGAAATGGCGGTTGGAGATTCTATGCTGGAGGAGATGCCGGATGATCTGACTGCGTTGGAATTGGAAGATGCGGATATTGAACCGGCAGAAACCATGTCAGAGGAGGACATTGACCGATTATTGGGAGATGATTTTGCACTGGAAGAACCGGGAGAAGATGACGAGGGGCTGGCCGAGCTTTTGGCAGGCATAGGACAGGATGAAGATCTTTCGGAGATCAACGATTTGCTGCAGAAAGCAGACAATGGGTTGATGGAAGACGATGATATGATGGCTCTTCTGGATAATCCGCTGGAGGAAGCAGAGGAAAATAACGACGATTTTGATTTCTGGGGACAGGAAGAGACAGCGGAGGGTGAGGAGTCCAGGATCCGGGAGATCGTGCCGAAAGAGGAAGAGGAGAAACCGTCTAAGAAAAAGGAAAAACGTAAAAGGAAAGAAAAAAAGAGCAGAGAGAAAAAAGCAAAGGATGAAGCGGCAAAGGAAGGGAATGACATGCCAAAGAAGCAGGGCGCTTTTGGAAGATTTTTGGAATTCCTGCTTGAGGATGAGGAAGATCTTTCGGATAAAAATGCAGATGGAGCTGATGATGGAGCGCTCCTCGGCACTTTATCTGACGAAAACAGAGAATTGTTGGATGAATTGAACGCCGAGGATAAGAAGAAAGCGAAGAAAAAGGAAAAGAAAAAGAAGAAAAAGGAAGAGAAGGATTCTAAGAAGAAAGCAAAAGAGAAAAAACCTCCGAAGCCTAAGAAACCTAAGAAGGAGAAAAAGCCCAAAGCAGAGGAACCGAAAGTACCGGAGAAGAGGATTTCCAGAACCAAGATCATATTTGTAGTATTGTTCTGTACTTCCGTGGCGGCATCTATCATTGTGGTGAATATGTTTATTCCTGAATATATGCAGAAGCAGGAAGCACGTGAGAGATATGAAGAAAAACAGTATGAGAAGGTGTATGATCTTCTTTATGGCAAGGAGCTGAACGAAGAGGAGACGGAACTGCTGCAGAAGAGCAACATTATATTGCAGGTAAGGGCAAAGCTTCGGTCTTATGAGAACTACAGTAAACTGGGCATGGAGACGGAGGCGCTGAATGCGCTGCTGGAAGGTGTGGAGCGCTATCAGCTGTTCCGGGTGGAGGCGCAGCAATATGGAGTATCCGATGAAGTGGATGGCATCTATGCGCAGATTCTGGCACAGTTGTCAGGAAATTATGGTATATCGGAGGCAGCTGCGATGGAGATTCTGGCATCGGATGATGATCTGACGTATTCTGAGATATTGTACGGACTCATTAACGGTACGGCTGTTGAAGAGTCAGAACCGGAGCAGCCGAAGGTTAAGCAGGATATATTACCGGAAGAAGAGGAGATCATTGAAAGAATCGACAATTCAGATACCTCAGAACCGGATACAGAAGGTGATTTGTAAGAGCAGAGGTTTCAGGATGGTTGCAGTAATTGATTATGATGCAGGTAATATCAGGAGTGTGGAAAAGGCCATCGTGTCGCTGGGCGGATGCGTTAAGGTGACGAGGCAGAGGCAGGAGATTCTTTCTGCGGATCATATTATACTTCCGGGAGTAGGATCTTTCGGGGATGCGATGGGAAAGCTCCATAAATATGGGTTGACCGATGTGATCAGGGAGGCTGTCAGTCGAAATATTCCTTTTCTGGGGATTTGTCTTGGACTGCAGTTGTTATTTGAGAGCAGTGAGGAAAGTGAAGGCGTGGAAGGGCTGGGGATTCTGCCGGGAAGGATTATACGGCTGCCGGAAGAGGCTGGGTTAAAGATCCCGCATATCGGATGGAATTCCCTGCGATATCCGAAAGCCGGACGCCTGTTCGAAGGGATACAGGAAGAATCCTATGTGTATTTTGTACATTCCTATTATCTGCAGGCAGATGAGCCAGAGACTGTTATGGCTACGACGGAATATGCAGCATGCATACATGCTTCCGTGGAGCGGGGAAATGTATTCGCCTGTCAGTTCCATCCGGAGAAAAGTTCTGATGTGGGAATGCGCATCCTCAGAAATTTCATGCACATTACCAGAGTTTAAGGCGGTTACGGTGCACTGGAAATCTGCAAAAGTTGGTGGAAATATATGCATACGAAAAGAATTATTCCCTGCCTGGATGTAAAGAACGGCAGGGTTGTCAAAGGGGTAAATTTTATAAATTTCAAGGACGCCGGAGACCCGGCTGAGGTTGGGGCAGCCTATGACAGATCGGGAGCGGATGAACTGGTTTTTTTGGATATTACAGCTTCTTCCGATGCAAGGGCGACAGCGGTGGAAATGGTTCGCAGAGTCGCTGAGAGAGTCTTCATTCCTTTTACGGTGGGAGGCGGGATTCGTACGGTGGAGGATTTCAGGGCGATCCTGCGGGAAGGCGCCGATAAGGTGTCGGTAAATTCCGCGGCCATTATGAATCCTCGTCTGATCTCCGATGCGGCAGATAAATTCGGCAGTCAGTGTGTTGTAGCCGCCATCGATGCAAAGCGACGGTCAGATGGAAGCGGCTGGAACATCTATAAGAATGGCGGCCGTGTAGATATGGGAATTGATGCCGTGGAATGGGCCATGCAGGTGGACAGGCTTGGCGCCGGGGAGATTCTTCTGACCAGTATGGACGGTGATGGGACGAAGGCAGGATATGATCTGGAATTGACCAGAGCGATCGCTGACAGTGTATCTGTTCCGGTGATTGCTTCCGGTGGTGCAGGCACTATGGAACATTTTTATGAGGCATTTGCCGAGGGGGGTGCAGACGCGGCCCTGGCAGCTTCATTGTTTCATTTTAAAGAGCTGGAGATCAGGGATTTAAAGTATTTCCTGAAAGAGAAAGGAATTCCTGTCAGAATATAGATGATTGGGAGACAAGAATATGGCAATGTTAAGTAATGATTGGGCAACAGTGTTGGATCCGGAATTTCACAAAGATTACTACAGGCAGTTGTACAAATTTGTCAGGGAAGAGTACAGCATGCGGGTAATCTACCCGCCATCGGAAGAGATATTCAATGCGTTTCATTTTACTCCATTGAATGAAGTAAAGGTACTTCTGCTGGGACAGGATCCGTATCATAATGAGCATCAGGCTCATGGAATGAGTTTTTCTGTTCCACAGGACCAGAAAGAAATACCACCGTCGCTGCAGAACATCTATAAAGAATTGCAGGATGATCTGGGATGTTCGATTCCGAATAACGGTTATCTGAAAAAATGGGCGGATCAGGGCGTGCTTTTGTTGAACACGGTGCTGACTGTACGGGCGCATCAGGCAAATTCTCATCAGGGGAAGGGCTGGGAACAGTTTACGGATGCAGTCATCCAGGCAGTAAATGCACAGGACAGGCCCGTTGTCTATCTGCTTTGGGGGCGTCCGGCACAAAGTAAGATTCCCATGTTGACTAATCCACGACATTTGATCTTAAAGGCGCCGCATCCGAGTCCATTGTCGGCATATCGTGGATTTTTTGGATGCAGGCATTTCAGTCAGTGTAATGAATTTCTGAAAGCGAACGGTGTAACACCGATTGACTGGCAGATTGAGGATATATAGGTTTTTTGGTAAGATGTTTTGATGATGCGCCGGGGGATAGGAAAGAACATGACTGGGGAGTTATGAAAAGAAACGAAAGGAACCTTGAGCGTAATGAGTAAACTACCATTTGTGACAAAGCAGCAGATAGAGGAGATCGTTAAGAAATATCCGACACCCTTTTATCTGTATGACGAAAAAGGGATCAGGGAAAATGCGAAGGCTGTGCAGGAGGCCTTTGCGTGGAATAAGGGATTTAAAGAGTATTTTGCAGTTAAGGCGTGTCCGAATCCCTTTTTGATACAGATCCTGCATGAGTACGGCATTGGATGTGACTGTTCATCTCTCACGGAATTGATGCTGAGTGAAGCGGTGGGCATCAACGGTCATGAGATCATGTTTTCTTCTAATGATACGCCGGCGGAAGATTATGCATATTGTGCTAAAGTGGGTGGGATCATTAATCTGGATGATATCACGCATATTGAATTTGTGGAGAAAGTGTTGGGATATCTTCCGGAGACTATGAGCTGTCGTTATAATCCGGGCGGGGTGTTCCAGATGAGTAACGGGATTATGGACAACCCCGGCGATTCCAAATATGGATTTACGCGGGAGCAGCTGTTTGAGGGTTACAGAATCTTAAAAGAAAAGGGCGTTAAGCGTTTTGGCATGCATGCTTTTCTGGCCAGCAATACGGTGACGAATGAATATTATCCGCAGCTGGCGAAGCAGCTGTTTGAACTGGCTGTTCAGATCAGGGAAAAGGTTGGTGTTACGCTTAGCTTTATCAATCTGTCAGGCGGAGTGGGGATTCCCTATATGCCAGAGCAGGAAGGAAATGATATCCGTGTGATCGGTGAAGGGGTAAGGCAGGTATATGAAGAAGTACTTGTTCCGGCGGGATTAGGTGACGTTGCCATTTATACGGAGATGGGACGTTTTATGACGGGTCCGTATGGCATACTGGTGACGCAGGCGATTCACGAGAAACATATCCACAAAGAGTATATTGGCGTGGATGCATGTGCCGTTAATCTGATGCGTCCGGCGATGTATGGGGCGTATCATCATATCACTGTGCTGGGGAAAGAGGATGCGGTCTGTGATCACAGATATGATATAGCAGGTTCTTTATGTGAAAATAATGATAAGTTTGCGATCGACAGAATGCTGCCGGAGATCGAGAAGGGAGATTATCTGGTCATTCATGATACAGGAGCACATGGTTTCGCGATGGGATATAATTACAACGGAAAGTTGAAGTCGGCGGAACTGCTTTTGAGAGAGGACGGCAGTGTGGAACTGATTCGGCGTGCCGAGACAGCGAAGGATTATTTCGCAACGTTTGACTGCTTTGATTTTTTCAATAAATTAGAGTTGTAAAAGTCTATTCTGGATGTTTGGAGAGAAGAAAAGCGCTTCCGGCAGTTTCCTTGCTGGAAGCGCTTTTGGCTTTTGGCCGGCATAGAAAGAATCAGTAGGTTTTGGCCATTTTTCGAAGCAGGTACTGTGCATAGCGCGAGAAAAAGATGCGATCTGTCTTTAACTCGTCAGTAAGCTCGAAGAAAAGCTCTTTACTCTTATAATCCCGTTTGAAAAATGGTTCGGCAAACACATCCCATTGTGGCAGATAGACGGCATACTTGCGGGTATAGCAGTTGGCGGCATTAGCCTGAATGCGGTGTTCTTTATCTACGAAGGAGGAGACTGACTTATGTAGTGCAGTGTCTTCGGCAGGCAGATAGTAGTAATCTTTATAGTTAAAATAGAAGTATTTCATTTCCTCTTCATAAAGCGGGACTTTCAGGATGCCTTCTGCGCCTTCTCCGCTGAAATAGCAGCTGTTGGACAGCGTGGATATTGTGAGCGGCAGGGGATTGGGCAGTTCTAATTTCATCAGAAGTTCTTTCCTGTCGTGTCCGTGATAATCTACAAAACTGTTGGCCTGTACTTTTCTGGCTTTGACAGGGCAGTTGAACAGGTCATAGAATGCAAGCAGAGGAAGGATCTGCAGCATACCTTTCATGTCGTCCATATTATGAAGAAGCAGGAAATGGCACGCATCTTCCTGAGGAGCAGCTATATATTCATGATACAGGCTGATCAGTTCCCTGCCGTTGTAGAGATCTTCCCGGTTGACACCCAGCAGTTCTTCCAGTGTTTTCTGCTTACAGTTGGGTGTGTGCAGGAAAAATTTGTAAGGGACCACCCGTCGATAGAGATCAATGCCTTCAAAACCGTCAAAAGTGTAGGGCAGCTGATATTGTCCGCACTTCTGGATCAGATAAGGAAGATCAAAGTTATTGCCGTTAAAATGGATCAGGTGCGTGTATTGTGATGCAAATGTAAAAAATTCTTTTAACAGGAGGACTTCTTCCTCCGGTTTGTCAGCGAACCATTGCCTGATGCGCCAGTACCCGGCCTGATAGAAAGCGGCTCCGATCAGATAGAGATGAGAGCTTTTGGCAGTAAATCCGGTAGTTTCAATATCGACAAACAATACTTTATCCAGAGGCGCAATCTGTTCCACAGGATACTGTATTGTGAAATTTTTGAATGCTTGGTTATTTGTCCGCATATTGGTCTCCTTATTTAAATAACTTATAGTATCCCCCACCATGCTCAGCCTGCCGCCTGGCGGGCCGCATGGCCAAAACATCGCGGAGTGGTTCAGGATGTTTGGATACCTGTAACAGGAAGGGAATCTAATCCATTACGTTAACTTAGGTATATACTAACATATTTTTTGAAACAACAGTAGTTTTTTTCGTCGAAAAATAGTATATTTATAGAGTGGGCTGTTAATCGTAAAAACTATGGCTTTTACGACAGGGACAGCCGTACGTCATGCGGCTGCCAATCCGGCAGTTTGGCCGTAAGATGTAAGCTTACTATGAATAAGAAAGAGGGGCAAAGAATGGCAAAGTTAACATTTAAGGGCGGGATACATCCTTATGATGGCAAAGAATTGTCTAAGGATAAGCCCATTAAGGCGGTATTGCCGAAGGGGGATCTGGTATATCCGCTGTCACAGCACATCGGTGCGCCGGCCAGGCCGATCGTAGAGAAGGGAGAGCATGTGCTGACGGGACAGAAGATCGCAGAAGCCGGTGGATTCGTGTCGGCGCCTGTCTATGCTACCGTTTCAGGGACTGTCAAGGCGATTGAACCCAGACGCGTAGTTACCGGTGATAATGTGATGAGCATTATAGTGGAGAATGACGGGTTGTATGAAGAAGTGGATTATCCGGCGGTCAAACCTCTGGAGGAGATGACCAGGGAGGAGATTATCGAACGGATCAAAGAAGCAGGCATCGTAGGTATGGGGGGTGCCGGTTTCCCGACTTTCATCAAGCTTTCACCCAAGGAGCCGGAGAAGATAGAGTATGTAATCGCGAACTGTGCCGAGTGTGAACCTTATCTGACTTCTGACTATCGGAGAATGTTGGAGGAACCGGAGAAGCTGGTAGATGGGATCAGGGTTTATCTGAAACTCTTTGAGAACGCCAGAGCCATACTAGCAGTGGAAGATAATAAGCCGGATTGCATAGAGCTTTTGAAAAATCTGACGAAGGATGAATTGCGTATCAGTGTCAAAGCGTTGAGAACTAAATACCCCCAGGGAGCGGAGAGACAGATTATCTATGCGACGACCGGCAGATCGATCAATTCTTCGATGCTTCCGGCGGATGCCGGGTGCGTGGTCAACAATGTGGACACGATCGTGGCCGTATATCATGCTGTCTATGAAGGTAAGCCATTGATGAACCGTATTGTGACAGTAACCGGTGATGCGGTGGCTGATCCGCGGAATTTTATCGTGCGCATCGGTACGAATTATCATGAATTGATTGAGGAAGCAGGCGGATTCAAACAGGAACCGGTGAAGATTATTTCCGGCGGCCCCATGATGGGATTTGGTATTTTCGACTTGAATGTGCCCACAACGAAGACGGCTTCGGCGCTTCTGTGCCTGACAGAAGATGATGTGTCCCGTATGGAACCCAGTGCCTGTATTAACTGCGGGCGTTGCGTGGAAGCATGTCCCAGCCGCCTTGTACCCAGTAAACTGGCGGATTTTGCAGAGCACTATGATGAAGAAGAATTCCTTTCCTATGACGGAATGGAGTGCTGCGAGTGCGGCTGCTGTAGTTTTGTCTGTCCGGCGAAGCGTTCCCTGACGCAGTCTATCAAATCCATGCGTAAGATGCAGCTTGCCAAGAAGAAAAAGAAGTAAGGAAGAAAGGAGTACATAGTTAAGAGATGAGCGATTTAATGAAAGTATCGTCCAATCCGCATGTCAGATCCAAGACCGACACGAGCAATATTATGTTGACAGTAGTGATCGCGCTTCTTCCTGCTGCCGGATTTGGGATTTATAATTTTGGACTGGATGCACTGATCTTGATTCTGGTGACTGTGGCATCCACAGTGTTAACGGAATTTGTTTTTGAAAAATTATGTAAGAGAAAAGTAACAATAGGGGATTATTCGGCGGTAGTGACCGGTCTTCTGTTAGCGATGAACCTGCCGGCATCTGCTCCCTGGTGGATCGGGGCAGTAGGTGGGGTGTTCGCGATTCTGGTAGTGAAAATGCTGTTTGGCGGTTTGGGACAGAATTTCATGAACCCGGCGTTGGGAGGCAGATGTTTCCTGTTGATCTCTTTTACCTCGATTATGACGAATTTTGACTGTGACGCTTACGCAGGCGCCACGCCGTTAGCTTCCTTAAAGAGCGGAGAGGCAGTCAATATTCTGGATATGGTGATCGGAAGGACAGCGGGAACAATCGGAGAAACTTCCATGATTGCGATTCTGATCGGCGCCTGTATCCTGATTTTGATGGGTATCATAGATTTGCGCATTCCCGGAAGCTACATAGTGAGTTTTGTAATCTTTGTCAGTGTTTTCGGCAGACACGGGTTCGATTGGGCATATATTTCGGCGCATCTGGCCGGTGGCGGACTGATGCTGGGAGCGTTCTTCATGGCGACGGACTATGTGACCAGGCCGATTACGAAGAATGGACAGTATCTGTTTGGGATTCTGTTGGGAGTCTTAACGGGAATTTTCCGTATTTTCGGGCCATCTTCCGAGGGGGTATCTTATGCGATTATTATCGGCAACCTGCTGGTACCGCTGATAGAGAAGATCACTCGTCCGACAGCATTTGGTAAAGGAGGGGTGCGGGCATGAAAGAGATGATGAAGAATACGGGCATTATACTTGTGATCACGCTGGTGGCCGGTCTGATCCTGGGATTTATATATCAGATTACGAAAGCGCCTATCGAGGAACAGAATGCCAGGAAGAAACAGGAGGCATGTCAGGAAGTGTTTCAGGATGCAGCTTCTTTCGAACAGCTTTCTATAAATCAGCCGGATGCTTCTTTGTGGGAAGCAGAGGGTTACGGTCAGGAGCATATTGATGAAGTGATGAGTGCTTTGGATGCCTCCGGCAGTCTGCTGGGGTATGTGATCACCGTGACAACAAAGGAAGGATATGGGGGTGATATCCAGTTTGCGATCGGGGTGCGCCTGGACGGCACGGTGAACGGCATGTCGATTCTGGATATTGCGGAGACAGCCGGTCTGGGTATGCGTGCGGAAGACGTATTAAAACCGCAGTTTGCCGGGAAGCAGACAGACAAATTCGAATATACAAAGAATGGTGCGACTTCAGAGAACCAGATCGATGCGATCTCGGGAGCTACCATTACGACACATGCAGTGACTAATGGAGTCAATGCGGGGCTTTACTATTTCCAGACAGAATTGGGAGGGGGTAGTGAGAATGAATAGTGCAAAAGAACGTCTTGTAAACGGTATTGTGAAGGAGAATCCAACCTTTGTGCTGATGCTGGGCATGTGTCCGACACTGGCTGTCACCACATCGGCGGTCAATGGTCTTGGTATGGGGCTTACCACCATGGTGGTACTTGCGCTCAGTAATGTGTTTATCTCGCTGCTGCGCAATATCATACCGGATAAGGTGCGTATTCCGGCATTTATTGTTATCATTGCATCATTCGTTACGGTGGTAGAGCTGCTGCTGCAGGGCTACATCCCCTTTTTGTACGATGCATTGGGGATTTATATTCCGCTGATCGTTGTAAACTGTATTATATTAGGGCGTGCGGAAGCTTACGCCTATAAGAATCCGGTACTGCCATCCCTGTTTGACGGAATCGGTATGGGACTGGGCTTTTCCGTGGCACTGACCTGTATCGGAGCGGTTCGTGAGCTTCTTGGAGCGGGCGAGATCTTCGGCATTCATGTGATGCCGGACAGCTTTGTTCCTGTCAGTATTTTCATCATGGCGCCGGGAGCATTCTTTGTGCTGGCGCTTCTGACTGCGATCCAGAATAAGGTGAAGATCAACGGGGAGAAGAAAGGAAAGGATATGTCCAGGATACAGTCGGGATGTGGAAATGACTGTATGAACTGTGCTGATGCCGGTTGTGCGCACAGATTATATGACGAGAAAGCAGGCGGTACGAACGGCGGGCAGATAAAGGAGGGGGAGAAGAATGGTTAAGGAACTGCTGGTGATTTTAATTGCATCCTCTTTAGTGAATAACGTTGTGTTGAGCCAGTTTTTGGGTTTATGCCCGTTTCTTGGCGTATCGAAGAAGACGGATACGGCCACAGGCATGGGAGTGGCAGTCATCTTTGTTATTACGCTGGCTTCTGCTGTGACAGGGGCAATCTATCAATATATTCTGGAACCTTTGGATCTTAAGTATCTGCAGACCATCGTGTTTATCCTTGTCATAGCAGCATTGGTACAGTTTGTGGAGATGTTTCTTAAGAAATTCATGCCGGCTCTGTACCAGTCACTGGGGGTGTATTTACCGTTGATCACGACCAACTGTGCCGTGCTTGGCGTGGCGCTTACCAACGTACAGAAGGAGTACGGGATTTTGACCGGAATCGTGAATGGATTTGCTACAGCGGCGGGATTTACAGTATCAATCGTGATCCTGGCGGGTATCAGAGAGAAATTGAAGTATAATGATATACCGGAATCTTTTCAGGGCATGCCGATCGTTCTTGTTACGGCAGGATTGATGGCCATCGCTTTCTGTGGTTTTTCGGGGCTGTTATAATTATAGTAAACGAAATTTCCAATGTCGCTATAGTTAACGATATTAGAAATTTCGTTTTCAGCCTTGCAGGAGCTACCGTATATGGCTGCTGCAAGAGCCGGAAACAGAAATTTGTTATGGCGTTTACTGTAACTATAGGATATAAATTTTAGAGCAGGGTGTACAGGAAGAACTGTTCTGTAAAGAAGGGATGACAGAGTATGAGTATGACCGGAATCTTAATGGCAACGGCGATCGTGGGGGCAGTTGGATTGTTTGTCGGATTGTTTCTGGGCGTTGCCGGTATTAAGTTTAAAGTGGAAGTAGATGAGAAGGAAGAGGCCGTACTGGGCGTGCTTCCGGGTAATAACTGCGGCGGATGCGGATATGCCGGCTGTTCCGGGCTGGCAGCAGCCATCGCGAAGGGTGAGGCGCCTGTCAATGCCTGTCCGGTAGGCGGTGAGAAGGTTGGCAGCCAGATCGCACAGATCATGGGAGTAGAAGCAGGAGACAGTACACGTCAGGTAGCTTTTGTGCGATGCCAGGGCGACAGGGAACGTACGAGAATGGATTATGATTACAGTGGTATCGAGGATTGCCGCATGTTGTCGTTTGTGCCAAACGGCGGACCGAAAACCTGTAATGACGGCTGTCTTGGCTTCGGAAGCTGTGTTAAGGTCTGTCCTTTCGATGCGATCCATGTGGTGAATGGGGTTGCAGTAGTTGATAAGGAAGCGTGCAAGGCCTGTGGTAAATGTATTGCCGTATGTCCAAAGAATCTGATTACGTTGATTCCATACGATGCAAAGCATATAGTGGCATGCAGTTCCAGAGAAAAGGGACCGGCTACGATTAAGGCTTGTGACGTAGGATGTATTGCATGCCAGCTGTGTAAGAGAAACTGTCCGGCGGATGCGATAACGATAGAAGATTTTCATGCTGTTATAGATCAGGATAAGTGTACGGGCTGCGGTGCATGTAAGGAGAAGTGTCCGAAGAAAGTGATTGTCTGATACTGCGCGGTGCATAGCGGCGTCAGTTTCACGGTTTGAGAGAAAGAGAGGGACAGAAAATGAGTACTGTGACACTTGGTAAGACTGGGATCACGGCAGATAAAAACGGATTTGGCGCTCTGCCCATTCAGAGAATTTCTGATGAAGAAGCGGTATATCTGCTGAGAAAAGCATATAATAACGGTATTACTTTTTTTGATACGGCGCGATGGTATACGGACAGTGAGCACAAAATAGGGCTTGCCTTTGCGGGGATGCGTGATAAAATATTTATTGCGACGAAGACAGGGGCGCAGAATGCGGAAGATTTCCGGAAGGATCTGGAGAGCAGCCTGCAGCAGCTGCAGACAGGGTATATTGACTTGTATCAGTTCCACAATCCGGCGTTCTGTCCGAAACCAGGAGATGACAGCGGATTGTATGATGCGGCAATGGAAGCTAAGGCGCAGGGAAAAATCAGGCACATCGGTATCACGAATCATCGTCTGGCTGTGGCGCATGAGGCGATTGACAGTGGACTGTATGAAACACTGCAGTTTCCTTTCTGCTACCTTGCGACTGATAAAGATATCGAACTGGTCGAGAAATGCAGGAAGGCAGATATGGGATTTATTGCCATGAAGGCGCTGTCAGGAGGGCTGATCAATAATTCGGCGGCCGCGTATGCCTTTCTTGCGCAGTATGATAATGTGCTTCCGATCTGGGGTGTGCAAAGAGAGGCCGAGCTGAATGAATTTCTGTCTTATATTCAGACGCCGCCTGTTATGACCAAAGAGCTGTCGGAGGTGATTCGCCGTGACAGAGAAGAGCTTTTGGGGGATTTCTGCAGAGGCTGCGGTTACTGCATGCCATGTCCGGCAGGGATCGAGATCAATAATTGTGCGAGAATGTCTCTGCTCCTGCGGCGCTCACCATCCGAAAGCCATTTAAGTCCGGCGGGACAGGAGAAGATGAGGAAGATCGAGAATTGCATCCATTGCGATCAGTGTAAGAGCAAATGTCCGTATGGATTAGATACGCCGACACTGCTGCAGAAGAATCTGGAGGACTATAAGAAGGTTCTGGCAGGAGAAGTGCAGGTGTAACAGGTATTGCATCCTCAGCACAAAGCGCTTCGGAATGGAGGGGCGAGTTTGTGCCGGAGCCACAAACTCGAGATCGCAGAGCCAAATTTAAAATTTGGCTCGCGGCCTTCGCAAAAGAACTGCTTCGGAATGGAGGGAAATATGAAATTACCAGGAGATGACGAATCCGTAGGAACAGGTCTTCCTGTGGCTTATATGGTAGCCGGTGTATCCGTCTTCGTACTGATTCTTTTATTTGCAGTATTGAAGAGCAATGATAAGAAGAATGGCGGCAGTGACTATCTGAAGGAACTGCAGCAGAAGGAAGAGATGGCGGCTGTAGAGTCTGAAGCTCAGCTGCCGGAAGAGCCGGAGAAAAAACTGCGCGCCGAGGATCTGGATTTCTGGGATATGTATCCGGTGGAGGAAGCGGAGTCGGAACCGGGGAACTTTCAGGAAGAAACGGTAAAGCCTGAGAAATCCACTTTCACGGAAAAGGCAAAAAAAGTGGAGGAAGAAGAGAAAGAGCGGAAGAAGTTAAGCGAAGCGGCGCAGCAGGAGCAGGCGAAGAACGATCCGGCCACGGATGGTAAGCATACACAGGTTACGAACAGAGACGGGACGGAAGAGTGGGTGACACTCAATCCATATCTTAAGAAAAACACCTATGATCTGACGAAAATGGAAGATAAGGCCGGATTAAAGCGCTATATGGAAAACGGTAAAAAGATTTCCTACGTGGGTGTAGATATTTCCAAACAAAACGGCGATGTCAATTTCACCAGCATGAAGGCGGCGGGTGTCGATTATGTGATGATCCGCCTGGGCGGCCGTGGTTATGGTACGGGGCAGATTACCCTGGATGAGAATTTCAAGCAAAATATAGAAGGCGCTGTGGCGGCTGGTCTGGATGTGGGTGTTTATTTCTATTCTCAGGCCATTTCACAGGAGGAAGCTGTTCAGGAACTGAACTTCGTCATTCAGAATCTGGAGCCATACAGAGCAAATGTGAAATACCCAATCGCCTTTGATATGGAATTTGTAGCCAATGATGCGGCAAGAATAGACAGCCTGAGTAAGGATGAGAAAACCAATATTGCGACTTCTTTTCTGGAAGGAGTAAAGACAGCGGGCTATGTGCCCATGCTTTATGGTGACAAAGAATGGCTGATCAAAGAGGTAGATCTTGCCAGGCTGCAAAGCTATGATGTGTGGCTTGCACAGGAGCAGGAACTGCCGGATTATCCTTATCAGTTTACCATGTGGCAGTATTCCACGGAAGGTGTTGTGAACGGTGTGACCGGCGATGCCAATCTGAATATCAGTTTTGTCGGTTATTCGCAGCGGTAATGGAGGATTACGGGAGAGATTTTAACAGTATCATACAGGTCGGCGTAAGCGGCAGGAGACACTCCTTCCAGATAATTGGGGGTGTAGGCCTTGCTTACGCCGGCCTTTTTGAGCAGATCAATGGCTTTATTGTAGGCAATCGCCGCCTCTGTTTCTGAATTGTAGATTCCTACGTTGATATTCCCCTTTACGTGTATTTTGACCTGATAGCGCAGAAGACCATTGTGTGTGATTGCCTGTACACCGTTATATCGGTTGATGATCTCTATATTCTCATAGCGCAGATCCTGATTGTTTCCATTGATAAAACGATAATCCCTGCCCTCTACAGCATAATTTCTAATGCCGTAACGAGTCATGATATTTACCTGCATGCCATAGTCTGCTACGAAATAATGGCCTCCTCTGCGGGAAATCTTCCTGGTGGAATAGTAGAACAGATCATCCAGATCGAAAATAAAAAAATCCGACGGCGTAAAATAGTAATAAAAAAAGTGGGATCGTACATAGATCGGTGTGGCAAAGTAGATGGAGTTGTCCCGAAAGTTGAGCAGACTGACCCATTTGCAGAAAGGCAGCATGGATTCACTGCCATAACTGTTTAGAGAAAGGGTACGATCTTCCAGAAGGACGCCGGCCAGTGCATATGCCTGATGAGCATCGTGCGGATTGTCGTAACTGCCCAGACTGATGTGCTTATTGCGATAAGTTAATGAAGCGCGGTAGTATACGGTTCCGTCTTTACGTTTTGCCGTATAAACGCCGGGTAGCTGCTGTCTCATAGGTCATCCTCCTTTACGATAATTGTACCATTTTTGAGAAAAAAAACAAATTCAGAAATATTTTTCCTGTTTCCTGTATAAAATATTAAAGATTGTTAATAACAATTTCAAATTCATCAGATTTTTGTAACATTTGTGACTGCAGCAGAAACATGCGGCGTTTGTGCGGGCTCTTCACAGAGAGTCTGTGCAGAGCCTGACATTGGATGCAAATGGTGACAATGCAGGATGGAGGGAAAATGTACAGGGAATATATAACAAGATTCATTCTGGCGGGCATGGTGCTCATTTCTTCATGCGTATGTGTCAGGGAACTTAAGATTAATCGAATTGCGGCCAAGCCTGCTTTTCAGATGGAATATCTGAGTGAAAGCATGACAGAGGATAAACAGAGCTTTATGGAGATGATCTCCACGGTTTCATCGGGACAGAGAGTCGTGGATTATGAAGTGCTGGAACAGACGATGCAGTATCAATTATCGGACAAGGATCTGGATGCCCTTCATCGTATTGTGGAAGCAGAGGCAGGCGGAGAAGATCAGGATGGGAAGCTTCTGGTGGCGAATGTGGTTTTAAACAGAGTGAACAGCGATCTTTTTCCGGATACGGTGTTGGAGGTCGTGATGCAGAGAGAGCAGGGCGTCGCGCAGTTCTCGCCTACCGTGGACGGAAGATTTCAGAGCGTTCATGTCAGTGAGGATACCGTGGCGGCGGTGGAGCGTGCTCTGTACGGTGAAGATATTTCACAGGGTGCACTGTATTTCTGTGCACGGGAGAAAGTGGATTCCGATAGGATGCAGTGGTTCGACCGTCATTTGACAAAACTGTTTGCCTATGGACATCATGAGTTTTTCCAGTAGACGGATACCGATGCATTGTCCCAGGATAGATGGTTGTAAAAAGCCGGCAGTACAGACAGATCTGTCAGAAGAGCTTTAATGGTATCACGTATAAAAGTTGCGCAACAGGAGATTGTATGTTACAATAATTGGCACGGAGCATAAAATGTTTGAAAGGCATGGTCAGATAAATGGGAATATTATACAGCAGTACGAGAAACGATGAGAAGAAGATCACGGCTTCTCAGGCAATTTTAAAGGGACTGGCGGATGACGGCGGGTTGTTTGTGCCGGATCATATTCCAGAGCTTACCTGTTCGCTTCGAGATCTGGCAGGCAGAACCTATCAGGAGGTTGCCTATGAGGTTATGAGGTTATTTCTGACGGATTTTACGGAAGCAGAATTGCGAAGCTGTATCGCACAGGCGTATGATTCGAAGTTTGATACGGAAGTGATTGCACCGATCGTGGAGGCGGAAGGTACATATTATATGGAGTTGTTTCATGGTGCGACGATCGCTTTTAAGGATATGGCGTTGTCGATACTGCCGCATCTGATGATCACTGCTGCGAAGAAGAATCAGGTGAAGAATGAGATCGTGATTCTGACAGCTACTTCCGGCGATACCGGGAAGGCAGCGCTGGCAGGCTTCGCCGGGGTGGAGGGAACGAAGATTATAGTGTTCTATCCGAAGAACGGCGTGAGTCCCATTCAGGAGAAGCAGATGGTGACTCAGAAGGGAGATAATACTCTGGTGGTCGGCATCCATGGTAATTTTGACGATGCACAGTCAGGTGTTAAAGCGTTGTTTAATGACAGAAAGCTGGCGGAAGAGATGGCGGCGGCCGGCCTGCAGTTCTCCTCGGCTAATTCGATCAACATAGGACGGCTTATACCGCAGATAGTCTATTATGTGTATGGGTATGTAAAGCTTTTGGAGGAGGACAAGCTGGCAGAGGGTGAACGGATGAATGTTGTAGTGCCTACCGGTAATTTCGGCAATATTCTGGCGGCATTCTATGCGAAGCAGATGGGAGTCCCGATCGGGAAGCTGATCTGCGCCTCCAATGAGAATAAGGTTTTATATGATTTCTTTACAACCGGGAAGTATGACCGCAACAGAGAATTTGTACTGACCAGTTCTCCGTCTATGGATATTCTGATTTCCAGCAACTTAGAGCGGCTGATCTACCGTATTACAGGAGAGGATGCGGGGAAGAATGCAGAATTGATGAATTCGCTGCTGCAGACGGGTGTCTATGAGATCACGGAGCAGATGCGGGAACAGCTTGGAGATTTCTATGGCAGCTTTGCCAGTGAGGAAGAGACGGCGGTGCGGATCAGAGAGATGTATGAGAATACCGGTTATATATTGGACACGCATACTGCGGTAGCCAGTGCAGTTTATCGGAAGTATGTGGCTGATACGAAGGATGAGGCGGTGACACTGATTGCGTCCACAGCAAGTCCTTTTAAGTTCACGAGAAATGTAATGAACGCGATCGACAGTAATTATAATACAATGTCTGATTTTGAGCTGGTGGATGAGCTGTCCAGAATCGGTAATGTGGATGTGCCGAATGCCATTACAGAGATCAGGACGGCGCCGGTAGTCCATGACATTGTATGTGATAAGACTGAGATGAAGGAAACCGTGAAAAAATTTTTGGGAGTCGATGCATAGATATGAAACACATTTTGTTAGTTGATGACGTATCAACCAATCTTAAATGCGAAGAACTTATCCTGCATGATAAATATAATGTGACGATGGTAAAATCAGGAGAGGAAGCGCTTCGGTATCTGGAAGACCAGATTCCGGATCTGATTCTTCTGGATATTTATCTGCGTAAGATGAATGGCTATGAGGTGATGGAGCATATACAGAAGAAACCCCACCTGGCAAAGATTCCTGTGATTCTTCTGACGGCGGCGGAGCAGGAGGATGAAGAGAAAAGTTTTGCACTGGGAGCGGTGGATTTCATAAGAAAGCCGTTTGATCCGCAGACATTGCTAAGCAGGATCGAAGCTGTCTGGAGAATGGAGGAATAGAATGGGAGCTGGCGTAGGTGGAATGATAGATATTCTGTTCTTTGGCAGTGGCGTTTACTTGATTTATATGGCAGTCATGGCCAAAAAGAATGGAAATATTGTGAGTAATGTCATGCTGGCCAAGGATGTGAGTGAAAGCAGTATTAAAGACAAACTTGGATTTATCGATTATATGTACAAGCGGATGCTTGTGGCGGGTGTGATGATTGTGATCGCCAGCATCATTCATCTTGTAAATGATTACTATATTCGTTCAGGAGCGTTGACATGGGTCGGTATTATCGTGATCCTGGCGGCTATCGCCGTCTATACAGCCGCCTATCTGCGTGGGCAGAAAAGGTACATAAAGGTACAGGAGAAGAATAGCAGGAAGAAATAGAATTATGAAATCAGAGAGAAAGAGCAGAGAAAGAGATGCCGGTCAGGCATCTCTTTTGTCAATTTTAACATAATCTCGATCGGTACATACGGTCTTGTATGCAGGTCTGATAATCTTGCCGTTGTTGGCAAGCTCCTCCATACGGTGTGCGCTCCAGCCGACCATCCTGGCGATGGCGAAGATAGGCGTATAGAGTTCAATCGGAAGATTCAGCATATCATATACGAATCCGGAATAGAAGTCTACATTTACGCTGACGCCCTTGTAGATCGGACGCTCTTTGGAGATAATTTCAGGAGCAAGACGTTCCACCATGGAATAGAGGGCGAATTCGTCATGCAGCCCCTTTTCTTCGGAAAGCTTCTCCACGAAGGACTTGAAGATGACGGCACGGGGATCCGACTTGGAGTAGACAGCGTGTCCGACACCATAGATCAGGCCTGCATGGTCAAAAGCATCTTTGTGCAGCAGCTTCAAAAGATAGTCGGCAACTTCTCCTTCGTTGCTCCAATCGGAGATTCTGCGCTTCATCTCCGCAAACATCTGTACAACCTTAATATTGGCGCCGCCATGCCGGGGACCCTTCAGGGAACCAATTGCTGCGGCAATGACAGAGTAGGTGTCTGTTAAGGAGGAAGTGACTACATGAGTGGTAAAGCTGGAATTGTTACCACCGCCGTGCTCCATATGCAGGATCAGAGCGATATCCAGGATTTTGGCCTCCAAAGGTGTATAATTGCTGTCAGGGCGCAGAATATGGAGGATATTCTCTGCCGTGGATAATTCGGACTGCGGTTGATGTATGTACAGGCTTTCACCGTTGTGATAGTGACTGTATGCCTGATAACCATAGATGGAAAGCATTGGGAACAGTGCGATCAGCTGCAGGCATTGCCGGAGCACGTTGGGCAGCGAAGTGTCGTCGGCTCTGTCATCATAGGAATAAAGTGTGAGTACGCTTCTGGCAAGCGTATTCATCATATCATTGCTGGGCGCTTTCATAATAATGTCGCGCACGAAACTGGTGGGAAGGGAACGATAGCCGGAGAGAAGCTTCGTAAACTCTGCCAGTTCCTTCCTGTCGGGCAGCTTATCAAAGAGAAGCAGGTAAGTCACTTCTTCAAAACCGAAGCGGTTCTCACCTGCAAAACCATCTACCAGATCCTTGACATCGTAGCCGCGGTAGAAGAGGCGGCCGTGTGTGGGAACCTGTACGCCGTCTACGATTTTACTGGCACGCACGTCGGAGATGTTGGTGAGGCCGGCAAGGACGCCCTTACCGTTCAGGTCACGAAGACCACGCTTAACATCGTATTTCGTAAATAAATCGGTATCTATAATACCGGCTTGCTCACTCATACCTGCAAGTCGAATAATCTCGGGGGTAATTTCGGAAAAATTGTTTTGAGTATCCATGATGTGTACCTCCTTTCGCAAATATTTGTTTCACATCTATTCTATAATAGCATGAAAAAAAAGAGCGGCACAAGAAAAAACGTTAAGTTAACAAAAATTTTACATTTCTTCACAGTTTTTCATCAAAGTACTTTTGCGGCAAGCGCAGAGCCCTGGGCTGAATTGCCGGTAAAATTGTAACAGTTCAGCCATGCACTATTCCGCGAGTAAAATCGCTCTGTATGCGATTTTGTGAGTTATGCATTTTGTGTGCATTGTGGTTACATGGTAACCACGCGTGACAGTGAAGCCGCAGGCTGAACTGTTACGTAAAATTTCCTGTAAATGGATTTCAATATTGACTTTTAGAGGCGGTTTTGAGATAATGAGAACGGTGTACGGGCATCCTGTACATAGAAAGAGGGCAACGGGAGAACAAGTGTCTTCCGTTCAATAATACAATTTTTAAGGAGGAGAATATAATATGGCAACAAAAGCGTATTATCCCGTTTCCGAGATCGGTGCCGGCAAGGTTGGTTTTTCCAAGACCCGTTCTATTATCGAGGCAGCTTTCTATGGAAACAACGTAGTTAAGGTTAACACATTGAGAGAAGCTTATGAACTGGCTAAGAATTCCCCGGGTACTGTTGTAACAGATATGCCGGTTAAGGATGGCGAGACCTTTGGTCTTCCTGCTGACGCTAAGGTTCTGTTGTTCAATGATGGTGCAGTTACAGGCCGTTATGCAGCAGCACGCCGTATCAAAGGTGAGCCTGGTGTAGATGCGGGCAAGCTTGACAAGGTTGTTATGGATGCGATCTATGAGACACGTTGGAAGACAATGTACCACGCAGAGTGTTTTGTTGGTCTGGATCCTGAATTCATGGCTAAGGCACATCTTCTTATTCCGGAAGGAGAGGAGAACCTGCTTTACAACTGGATGATCAACTTCCAGTATATGTCTGACGAGTACGTTAAGATGTACAAGAAATCCAAACCTGTAGGCGACGGCAACGAGCCTGACATTTATATCTTCTCCGATCCTCAGTGGGCTCCTCACGAGGCACCCGATGTAGACTACAGCTGCTTAAGCGATCCGCTGACACTGTGCTATTTCGATACCAATGAGAACTGTGCAGCAATCCTTGGCATGAAGTATTTCGGTGAGCACAAGAAGGGTACCTTGACTATGGCATGGGCGCTTGCTAACAGAAACGGTTATGCATCCTGCCACGGCGGACAGAAGGAGTATCTGCTGAAAGATGGTTCCAAGTTCGTTGCATCCGTATACGGTCTGTCAGGTTCCGGTAAGTCCACTTTGACACATGCAAAGCATGGCGGCAAGTACGAGATCAAGGTTCTTCATGATGATGCGTTCATCATCAACACAGATACCTGTGCATCTGTAGCGCTTGAGCCTACTTATTTCGATAAGACAGCAGATTACCCGACAGGATGTCCTGATAACGAGTATCTGTTATCCGCTCAGAACTGCTCCTGCACCATGGACAGCGAAGGTAAGATCCAGCTTGTTACAGAAGATATCAGAAATGGTAACGGCCGTGCGATCAAGTCCAAATTGTGGTCTCCTAACCGTGTAGATAAGATTGATGCTCCTGTTAACGCAATCTTCTGGATCATGAAGGATCCTACAATCCCGCCGGTAGTGAAGCTGAAAGGCGCTGCACTTGCATCCGTTATGGGCGCAACTCTGGCAACCAAGACTTCTACTGCAGAGCGTGTTGCAGCAGGCACAGACCTGAATGCAATCCGTATCGTTCCTTATGCTAACCCGTTCAGAACCTATCCGCTGGTTAATGACTATGATAAGTTCAAGAAGCTGGTAGAAGAGAAGAACGTAGCATGCTATATCGTTAATACAGGTGATTTCATGGGCGAGAAGGTTAAACCTGCTGATACCCTTGGTATCCTGGAGACGATCGTAGAGGGCAAAGCTTCCTTCACACAGTGGGGACCTTTCGAAGATATCGAGATCATGAACACATGGGATGGCCAGACAGAAGGCTTTAAGAACTTCAATGCTGATCTTGGCGATGCTGATTATAAGGCACAGCTGAAGAGCGCTATGGAGACCCGTGTGAAAGCTGTAGAAGATTTCGCTACGAAGAAGGAAGGCTATGACAAGCTTCCGGATGAGGCATTGGCAGCTCTTAAGAAACTTGTTGATGCACTTAATTAATCAGTGATATATATTTGCAGTGACTTTGATGGCAAGGGGTATATACCCCTTGCCAACAGAGGGTTATGGAAGAATTATTGGAACCGGGAAGTTCTCCTTCGTTTCAGATGGTATGGAATGAACAGGTTCCCTGATTGGAGAGCTGTAAGCTGAAATGTTACAGGATTTGCAAAAATAATTAAAATTTATCTTGCAAAAAAGGCGATAAGCCAGTATAATAGTTTTTGTTGCAGGAGTACGCTGGAATAGCGCAGTCGGTAGCGCAACTGATTCGTAATCAGTAGGTCGAGGGTTCAAGTCCCTTTTCCAGCTTAAAGAGACAGCACTTATGTAAAAGTAAGGAGCTGTCTTTTTCTTTATAAAAAGGTACCCAGGGGAATGGGAAGCAGATTTGACAGGAATAGGAAATGATATGAAATACGTATGTCTGGGGCAGATTCAGGAAGAGCAGGAAAATTTAAAACAGGAATATAAATCGGCCAAACGTCTGGGTGAAGTCAGATTGGGGGAGGTTCATCTGTTCTATCGCTATTTTATCAGGATCAGGTATATATCTTACGGAGAACTGCGGCAGGCATATCTGCGGGAAGAAAGTGGTGAGAGTGGAGAATTTCTACTGAAAGAATTTTATTTAATGTTGAAGGCTGCGGATGGCGGGCTTCATAAATTGCGGATGGAGCGGGAAGTCAATGCCAGGGAAGTGCTGGCATATCTGGAAGAGAGAGCGGAAGCGGTCAGGATCGGATTTGACCGTCGGGACAGGCTGGGGCATTGTTAATAAGGCAGGAAGATTGCGTCGGTTAATGGATTGCCAGGTTGAATTGTTTCAGGTCATATATAAAATTGATAAAACAGCATACAATACCTTGACAGCATAGAAAACAATGATACAATATATAGTATGCGCAATGCGTTTGTGCCATATATTTTGTGTTATATATCATGTGGCTTATACAGCTGCAGTGATGGAAAGGAAAATGGGTGGGGTTTCGTAAATGAAGATCATTAAGAGAAGCGGCGCAGAAGTGGCATTTGACTTGGAGAAGATCATAGCGGCGATCTGTAAGGCGAATAACAGTGTAAAGACAGAGGAGAAGCTGACAGAGAAAGAGATCGATGAGATTGCCGAGGTGGTGGCTGCAAACTGCGAGGACATGAAGCGTTCTCCCAGCGTGGAAGAGATTCAGGATATGGTAGAGAATCAGTTGATGAAATACCGCGCTTACACAATGGCCAGGAATTATATTACTTATCGATATAAAAGAGCGCTTGTCAGGAAATCAAACTCCACGGACGAACAGATCTTAAGTCTGCTGGAGTGTAACAATGAGGAAGTGAAACAGGAAAATTCCAATAAAAATCCGACGGTCAACAGTGTGCAGCGGGACTATATGGCAGGAGAGGTGAGCAAGGATATTACGAGACGTTTTCTGCTGCCGCCGGATATCGTGGAGGCTCATGAGAAAGGGATCATCCATTTTCATGACGCAGATTATTTTGCCCAGCATATGCATAATTGCTGTCTCGTTAATCTGGAGGATATGCTGCAGAACGGTACGGTGGTCAGCGAGACCATGATAGATACGCCTAAGAGCTTTTCCACGGCCTGTAATGTGGCCACGCAGAGTATCGCCCAGATTGCCAGCTGTCAGTATGGGGGACAGAGCATTTCGCTTTCCCATCTGGCGCCTTTTGTGCAGGTGAGCCGCGAGAAATTTCGCCGCGAAGTCAGAAGAGAGATGGAGGAAGCCGGAATTGCGGTCTCTGAAGAACAGGTCAATCAGATCGCAGAGAGCCGGGTGAGAGACGAGATCAAACGAGGCGTACAGATCATACAGTATCAGGTTATCACCTTGATGACCACCAATGGACAGGCGCCTTTTATTACGGTATTTATGTATATTGATGAGGTGCCGGCAGGCAGGCTCAGGGACGATCTGGCGATGATCATAGAGGAGATGCTGGTGCAGCGGATCCAGGGGGTTAAAAATGAAAAGGGCGTTTATATTACACCGGCTTTTCCGAAGCTGATCTATGTGCTGGAGGAGGATAATGTTCGGGAAGGTGCAAAATACTGGTACCTGACAAAGCTGGCGGCACAATGTACCGCGAAAAGAATGGTGCCGGACTATATCTCGGAGAAGATCATGAAGAAATTGAAAGACGGCAACTGCTATACCTGTATGGGATGCAGGTCTTTTCTGACTGTCTATCATGATGAGAATGATCAACCGAAATTCTATGGTCGGTTTAATCAGGGAGTGGTGACGCTGAATCTGGTGGATGTGGCCTGTTCTTCCGGAAAAGATCTGAAGAAGTTCTGGGAGATTATGGATGAGCGGCTGGAGCTTTGCCGGCGTGCTCTTATGTGCCGTCACAAACGCTTAAAAGGCACGCCTTCTGATGTGGCGCCGATTCTCTGGCAGAACGGGGCGCTGGCACGGCTTAAGAAGGGAGAGAAGATCGATAAGCTTCTCTATGGCGGCTATTCTACCATTTCGCTGGGCTATGCCGGTTTGTGTGAGTGTGTCCGCTATATGACCGGGAAGAGCCATACGGATCCGGAGGCAACGCCATTTGCTCTTAAAGTCATGCGGTATCTGAACAATGCCTGCAAAGAATGGCGGGAAGAGACAAATATTGATTTCAGTTTGTATGGTACGCCGCTGGAGTCAACGACTTATAAGTTTGCGAAATGCCTGCAGAATCGTTTTGGCGTAATCGAGGGTGTGACGGACAGGAACTATATTACCAACAGCTATCATGTGCATGTAACGGAGGAGATCAATGCTTTCGATAAGTTGAAATTTGAATCTCAGTTCCAGGAATTGTCGCCGGGTGGGGCCATCAGTTATGTAGAAGTGCCCAATATGGAGAATAATCTGGAGGCTGTCCTTTCCGTAATGCAGTATATTTACGATAATATTATGTATGCGGAGCTGAACACGAAGAGTGATTACTGTCAGCAATGTGATTATCACGGGGAGATCCGGATTGTCACGGACAAGGACGGTAAACTTGTCTGGAAATGTCCTAATTGCGGAAATACAGACCAGAACAAAATGAATGTGGCAAGACGTACCTGCGGTTATATCGGAACGCAGTTCTGGAATCAGGGGCGCACGCAGGAGATCAAAGAGCGGGTGCTGCACCTATGAACTACTCGGAGATCAGGAATTGTGATATTGCCAACGGACCGGGAGTACGGGTGACGCTTTTTGTCAGCGGGTGCACGCACCACTGTGCAGGATGCTTTAATGAGATGACATGGGATTTCGATTACGGAGCGCCTTTTGATGAAGGGACGGAGGAGCGGCTGTTAACCTTTTTGGAGCCGGGATATATTGCAGGATTGACGATCCTTGGCGGGGAGCCGATGGAGTATGCGAACTGGTGCAGACTGCTGCCTTTTCTAAAAAAGGTGAGAGATATATATCCGGAGAAAGATATCTGGTGTTATACGGGATATTGTTTTGAAACGGATATTTTGAAACGCTTCTGTAGACAGTGGGAGGATATGAAGGAATTCCTGGCCTGTATCGATGTGTTGGTGGATGGAGAATTTATTCTGGAGCAGAAAGACATCAGCCTGCAGTTTCGGGGGTCGCGGAACCAGAGGATTATCCTGGTGCAGGAATCACTGGCCTGTGGAGAGACTGTACTATGGCGTGAAGCTGGTTCTCAGAGCATTGGACAGGACAGAAGAACAGCAAAGCAGAGAGTTGGGGAGAGTCTGGTATAGGCTCTCCTTTTTGATTTTCAGGAAGCGGACAATCGCAAATCCCTCTTGACTTTAGCGATTAAAAGTGCTAAAGTGTGAAAGGCGGTTTTTATGAACCAGAAAGAATAACAGGAAAGGGGAATGTTCATGTCAGCATTGGAGGAGATTCGAAACCGTTTTAAGAAGGATCGTTTTGCGACGGAGGCTGCAGGGATTGTCATAGACTGTGCAGAGCCGGGGAAGGCGGTCTGTTCTCTGACTTTAGAGGAGAAACATATGAATGAAAATAATGTACCCATGGGCGGCGCAATCTTTACGCTGGCGGATTTTACCTGCGCCATCGCATCTAATGGGTATTCCGAAAAGAAAACGGTCAGTCAGCAGGTATCCATTACTTTCCTCGCACCGGCGAAGGGCAGCCGTCTGATCGCAGAGGCCTCCTGCCTGAGAGAAGGGAATACTACGGCGTTCTATGCGGTGGACGTGAGGGATGAACTGGGAACTTATGTGGCACATGCCACGATGAACGGTTATATTATCGCTCGGTTCTAGACGCAACGGTCTTCAGGAGAAACATAAAATGGCAGACGTTGGATATCGGCTTAACTAGTCGATATGAAGTGATAGATGAGTTGCGATTGATATGAGGTATATAGATAAATGGCGGCTGATATGAAATAATAGATACATAGCAACTGATATGAAAAAATAAATGCATAGCAACTGATATGAAATGATAGAAGTGTAGCGAATGATATTTAATAAACGGTAAATAGCGAGTGATATGTATCATGGGATATGAAAAGGAGGAACTCTATCATGGTGATCACGGAGTTTTTGGAGCGCAACGCGCGCCTGTACGGTTCAGATACGGCATTGGTGGAGCTGAATCCCTCCCAGGAGCGGGACAGTGCGGTAACCTGGCGGGAAGCGAGTCTGATCGAGAGCGCGGAAAACGGCGCTCCTTACCGCCGGGAGTTGAGCTGGGCGGATTTTGACAGGCGGGCCAACCGATTCGCAAATCTGCTCTTAAGCCGCGGCATGGAGCGGGAGACGAAGGTGGGTATTCTGATGATGAACTGTCTGGAATGGCTGCCCATCTATTTTGGAATATTGAAGGCGGGCGGCGTGGCCGTACCCCTGAATTTCCGTTATTCGGCGGAAGAGATCAAATACTGTCTGGAGCTGGCGGATGTGGAGGCGCTGGTGTTTGGATCGGAGTTTATCAGCCGTATGGACACGATCGCGAAGGATCTGCCGGGGATTAAGACGATGTTTTTCCCGGGTTCGGAGGGGCCTTCCTATACAGAAGACTGTTTAAAGCTGATGGGATTCTGTTCTTCCAGCGCACCGCCGGTGGCGCTTCAGGAGACGGATTATGCGGCCATCTATTTTTCTTCCGGGACCACCGGGTTTCCGAAGGCGATCCTGCATGATCACAGGGCGCTGCGTTCTTCCTGCGAGACGGAACAGAATCATCATGGGCAGCGGAAGGAGGATGTGTTCCTCTGTATTCCGCCGCTTTATCATACCGGGGCGAAAATGCACTGGTTCGGCTCCCTGCTCACGGCCGGCAAGGCAGTGCTTCTACGGGGCGTGAAGCCGGAGTGGATCCTGCGGGCGGTGACAGAAGAGAAATGTACCATCGTGTGGCTGCTGGTGCCCTGGGCACAGGATCTTCTGGATGCCATCGACTCCGGCAAGGTGGAGATGGAACATTATCTGTTGGAGCAGTGGCGGCTGATGCATATCGGGGCACAGCCCGTGCCGCCCAGTCTGATTCAGCGTTGGAAGAAGCATTTCCCGCACCATCAGTACGATACCAATTATGGGCTGAGTGAATCCATCGGGCCTGGCTGTGTGCATCTGGGCGTGGAAAACATACATAAAGTAGGTGCCATCGGAAAGCCGGGGTATCACTGGGAAGCAAAGATCGTAGACGAGCAGGGCCGGGAGAGCGCCCAAGGCGATGTGGGTGAGTTGATCGTTCATGGACCGGGTGTCATGCTCTGTTATTATAAGAATCCTGAGGCCACCGATGAGGTTTTGAAGGACGGCTGGCTCTACACAGGCGATATGGCGCGTATGGATGAGGATGGTTTTATCTATCTGGTGGACCGGAAGAAGGATGTGATCATCTCCGGCGGTGAGAACCTGTATCCGGTGCAGATCGAAGACTTCCTGCGCAGAAACGATAAAATCAAGGATGTGGCGGTGATCGGACTGCCGGATGCGAGACTGGGTGAGATTGCGGCGGCGGTAATCGGACTGAAGGAGGATGTCTCCTGTACGGAAGAGGAGATCATGGAATTCTGCAGGGAACTGCCCAGATATAAGCGGCCGAAGAAGATCATCTTCGACGAGGTGCCGCGGAATCCTACGGGTAAGATCGAGAAGCCGGTGCTGCGGGAACGGTACTGTCACGGCAGCCTGGTGGAGGCCCAGATCAGGAATTAAGGAAGCAGAGGGATAAACTATCCCGGAAGCGCAATCATGTAACAAGCGGAGGGAGACAAAGAAAATGGATCTTGCGATTAAATCAGTGATGCTCATCATCTTTTTCGGTGTCATGATCGGAATCGGACTTTACTGCCGGAAACATGCCACCGATGTGAATGGATTTGTGCTGGGTGGCAGGAGTGTGGGGCCGTGGCTGACTGCTTTTGCCTATGGGACAAGCTATTTCTCGGCGGTGGTCTTCGTGGGTTATGCGGGGCAGTTTGGCTGGAAATACGGAATCGCCGCTACCTGGGCGGGACTGGGGAACGCGTTCCTCGGGTCCCTGCTTGCCTGGGCGGTGTTAGGACGCCGTACCCGTATTATGACACAGCATTTAGACAGCGCCACCATGCCGCAGTTTTTCGGAGAACGGTTTGAGAGTAAGCCTTTAAAACTGGCGGCTTCGGCCATTATCTTTATCTTTCTGATTCCCTATACGGCCAGTCTCTATAACGGACTGAGCCGTCTGTTCGGGATGGCTTTCGATATCGACTACAGCGTGTGCGTGATCGTGATGGCAGTGCTCACCGGCATTTATGTCATAGCCGGCGGCTATATGGCTACCGCCATCAACGATTTTATACAGGGTATCATTATGATCTTCGGCATCGTGGCTGTGGTGGCGGCGGTATTAAACGGCCAGGGCGGTTTTCTGGCGGCGCTTGATGCGCTGGCGGCTGTCAGTGACGAGTCGGTGTCGGCGGCGCCGGGGGTGTTCAACTCCTTCTTCGGGCCGGATCCGGTGGGCCTTCTGGGGGTGGTAATCCTTACCAGTCTGGGCACCTGGGGACTGCCGCAGATGGTACAGAAGTTCTATGCCATCAAAAGCGAGAGTGCGATCAACAAAGGCATGATTATCTCCACTGTTTTTGCGGCGATCGTGGCGGGCGGCTGCTATTTCCTGGGCGGCTTCGGGCGGCTGTTTGACGATAAGATCGATATTGCGGCCAACGGGTATGACTCGGTGGTGCCGACGATGCTGTCAGGGCTGCCGACGATCCTGATCGCGGTGGTGGTTATTCTGGTGCTTTCGGCCTCCATGTCCACGCTTTCTTCCCTTGTTTTGGCATCCAGTTCTACCTTGACGCTGGATTTCATTAAAGGTAATATTATGAAAGAGATGGATGAGAAGGAACAGGTGAAATGGATGCGGGCGCTGCTGGTGGTCTTTATCGCGATCTCCGTAGTGCTGGCGCTGATCCAGTACCGTTCCAACGTCACGTTTATTGCACAGCTCATGGGTGTGAGCTGGGGCGCGCTGGCCGGAGCTTTTCTGGCTCCCTTCCTTTACGGCCTGTATTGGAAGCGGACCACGAAGGCAGCCTGCTGGGTGAGCTTTTTGTTCTCCACAGTGGTGATGCTGGCGAACATCTTTTTCCGGTCGAGCTTTCCGGCGCTTCTGCAGTCGCCCATCAATGCCGGCGCCTTCTGTATGCTGGCCGGGCTTGTGATCGTGCCGGTGGTGAGTGTGGTGACGAAAGCGCCTGCAGGAAAAAGGCTGGAGAAGATCTTCTCCTGCTATGAGAAGAAGGTGACGGTTTCTGTGAAAGACTCCATCGGAGATCAAGATTAGGGAAAACGATGAAGGAGGAAAAGGATATATGAAATCACTGATGCTCGGCAACGAGGCGGTTGCCAGAGGTCTTTATGAAGGAGGCTGCAGCTTCGTATCCAGCTATCCGGGAACGCCCAGCACGGAGATCACGGAGTGTGCGGCGAAGTATGAGGAGTTGTACGCAGAGTGGGCGCCCAATGAGAAGGTGGCGCTTGAGGCAGCGTTTGGTGCATGTCTTTCCGGAAAGAGAAGCTTCTGTGCCATGAAGCATGTAGGCCTTAACGTGGCGGCGGATCCGCTTTTTACCATATCTTATACGGGGGTGAATGCCGGATTGGTGATCGGCGTGGCGGATGACGCCGGCATGCACAGTTCCCAGAACGAACAGGATTCCAGACATTATGCGCAGGCGTCCAGGATTCCCATGCTGGAGCCTTCCGATTCCGCGGAAGCGCTTGCCTTTGCGAAACTTGCCTATGAGCTTTCGGAAGAATTCGATACGGCGGTACTGCTTAAGATGTGCACCCGCGTCAGCCATTCGCAGAGCGTGGTGGAGACGGGGGAAAGGGTGCTTCCGGCGCAGAAAAAATATGAGAAGAACCCGGGCAAATACATTATGATGCCGGCCAACGCCAAGAAGCGTCATCCGGAAGTGGAGGCGCGTACAAAGGCGCTGACAGCCTGGGCGGAGACGACAGAGATCAACCGCATCGAGACGGGCGGCGATCCGTCCTGCGGCATCATTACCTCCTCCACCTGTTATCAGTATGTGAAGGAGGCCTTCGGGGATACCTATCCGGTATTGAAGCTGGGCATGATCTGGCCCATGCCGGAGCAGAAGATCAGGGAGTTTGCGGCTGCTGTAGAGCGGCTTGTGGTGGTGGAGGAGCTGGACGGCTTTATCGAGTCCCACTGCAGAAGTCTGGGGCTTGCGGTGTCCGGCAAAGAGCTGTTCTCCAATATCGGTGAACTGAGTCAGAATCTGGTGAAGGAGAAGCTGGGCGGGAACGTACAGGCGGGAGCGGCGCTTGATGAAGACATTCCGGCCAGACCGCCCGTGATGTGCGCCGGCTGTCCGCACCGCAGTATTTTCTATGTTCTGAAAAAGATGAATCTCACGGTGCTGGGAGATATTGGCTGCTATACGCTGGGAGCCGTGCAGCCCCTGGGAGCCATCGACACGACGATCTGTATGGGAGCTTCTGTTTCCGGACTGCATGGATTTGTGAAAGCAGGAGACGGGGAGAGCGCAGGCAGGACGGTGGCGGTCATCGGGGATTCCACGTTCATGCACTCCGGTGTTACGGGGCTGATCAACATTGCGTATAATGAATCGAATTCTACGGTGATCATACTGGACAACTCCATTACGGGTATGACAGGGCATCAGCAGAACCCTACCACGGGCTATAACCTGAAAGGGGATCCCTGTGCGAAGATCGATCTGGAAAGTCTGTGCCATGCCGTGGGGATCAAGCGGGTAAGGGTGGTGGATCCTTACGATATGGAGATCTGTCAGGCAGTGATAACAGAAGAGCTGGCGGCAAAAGAGCCTTCGGTCATCATTTCCCGTCGTCCCTGTGCGCTGCTTAAGTATGTGAAGCATCCCGGTCCCATCTGTTCCGATACAGAGAAGTGTAAGGGCTGTAAAGCCTGTATGAAGATCGGCTGTCCGGCTATCAGCATGGTGAACGGCAAGGCTAAGATCGATGCGACGCTCTGTGTTGGCTGCGGCGTCTGTGAACAGTTGTGTAAATTTGACGCGCTGGGCAAGGCTGAATAAAGCGCTTCGGAATGGAGGGAAATATGGAAACAAAGAATATTATGATCGTGGGAGTAGGCGGACAGGGCACACTGCTTGCAAGTAAACTCCTGGGGCGTCTGATCCTGGGGAAGGGATTTGACGTGAAGGTGAGCGAAGTGCATGGTATGAGCCAGCGGGGTGGAAGCGTTGTTACCTATGTGCGCTGGGGAGACAGAGTCTGTTCCCCCATTATCGACAAGGGACAGGCGGACTGCGTTCTTTCTTTTGAACTTCTGGAGGCGGCCCGCTATACGGAATATGTAAAGCCGGGCGGCAGAATCATTGTTAACAGCCAGCAGATTAATCCGATGCCGGTGATCGCGGGGATGGCTGCCTATCCGGAGAATCTGGTGGAAAAGATGGCGGCCCTTGACATCCAGGTGGACGCGCTGGATGCGTTGTCTCTGGCGGAAAAGGCAGGGAGCAGCAAGGCAGTGAATCTTGTACTGATGGGCAGACTTGCGAAGCACTTTGATTTTACCGACGAGGAGTGGATGGATGCCATTGAGCACAGCGTGCCGTCGAAATTTCTGGAATTAAATAAGAAAGCGTTTGAACTGGGGCGGAGTGCATAGATTGAAAAATCAGGAACTTCCGAATTTTCTGTTTAAGCAGTATAGCAGGCAGGCCTGCGATATACATGGTTATCAGTGTCATAAATATTGAGAAGACAGATTTCAGCAGTGTAGAGGAGGAGATGGAAAAAATGGAACGGTATTACCAACAGGATATTGAAACTGCGGACAGGGAGCAGGTTCTTGCGTGGCAGAATGAGCGGCTGGTAAAGCAGGTGCGCCACGTGTGGGACAATGTGCCTTACTACCGCGCGAAAATGGAGGAGAAGGGAGTTACGCCCGAGGATATTCAGAGCGTGGCGGATCTGCACAAGCTGCCTTTTCTGACCAAGGACGATTTAAGGGAAGCGTATCCTTACGGGCTGCTGGCAAAGCCCCTCAAGGACTGTGTGCGTATTCAGTCTACTTCGGGGACTACGGGACGCCGGGTGGTGGCTTTTTATACCCAGCATGATATTGATCTGTGGGAGGACTGCTGCGCCCGGGCGATCATGGCGGCAGGCGGCACGGAAGAGGATGTGTGCCATGTAAGTTACGGCTATGGCCTTTTCACAGGAGGACCGGGCTTAAACGGCGGCAGCCATAAGGTAGGCTGTCTGACATTGCCCATGTCTTCCGGAAACACGGACAGACAGCTGCAGTTTATGGTGGATCTGGGTTCTACGATCCTGTGCTGTACGCCTTCCTATGCCGCTTTCCTGGCGGAGAGCATTCATGAGAGAGGGCTGCAGGATCAGATCAAGTTGAAAGCAGGTATCTTCGGCGCGGAGGCATGGAGCGAGGAGATGCGGCAGGATATTCAGAATAAACTGCGCATCAGGGCCTACGATATCTATGGTCTTACAGAGACAAGCGGTCCCGGTGTGGCCTTCGAGTGCAGCGAGCAGACCGGTATGCATATCAATGAAGACCACTTTATTGCGGAGATCATCGATCCGGATACGGGTGAGGTTCTGCCGGAGGGCAGTAAAGGCGAACTGGTGTTTACCTCGATCACGAAAGAGGCTTTTCCGCTGCTGCGTTACCGTACCAGAGACATCTGCGTGTTGACAAGAAAGAAATGTTCCTGCGGACGTACCCATGTGAAGATGAGCAAGCCGATGGGCAGAAGCGATGATATGCTGATCGTCAAGGGCGTGAATGTCTTCCCGTCCCAGATCGAGACGGTGCTTCTGGAGCAGGGCTATCCGGCTAACTATCAGATCATCGTGGACCGCGTCAACAATTCCGATACCATCGAGGTGATGGTGGAGATGACACCGGAGAACTTCTCCGATAACCTGGGTAAGATCACAGCGATGGAGAAGAGCCTTGTATCTGCCTTGAAGGCGATGCTGGGCATCTATGCGAAAGTGCGGCTGGTGGCTCCAAAGTCCATTACGAGAAGCGAAGGCAAGGCAGTGCGCGTGATTGATAAGCGTAAGATCTGATATAAGTAGAATTGAAGAAAGGAACAAGGTTATAAGGTTGAATAAATTCTCTGATGAGCAATTTATTCAACCAGGAATTTGTGCAGAAGCGTCACAAATTCTATTGATCGCAGAGCAGAATTTGAAATTCTGCTCGCGGCCTCAGAGTAAAACGCTTCGGAATGGAGGAAAGATTGAAAATTAAAATTTTCAATCGCGAGATTTGTGTCTGCGCGTTGCTTGCCACAAACTCGTTTAATGCGACGTCTCAACATAGTTGAGACAAAAGCAGCGCAGAAATGGAGAAAATTATGACAATACCTCAAATTTCTGTATTTTTGGAGAACAAAGCAGGACAGCTGGCGGATATCACCGGGATTCTCTCGCAGAATCAGGTGAATATGAGGGCTATCAATATCGCGGAGACGACGGATTACGGCGTATTGCGGCTGATCGTGGATGATGCTGCGAAAGCATCCTCGATTCTTCTGGAAAAAGGCTTTATCCTGACCATGACACCTGTGGTTGGCGTGGCCGTTCCGGATACGCCCGGCGGGCTGAGCAAAGTACTCAGTGTGATTTCCGGCGCCGAGATCGATGTGGAGTATATGTATTCTGTTTTTGGGCAGAAGGACGGGCAGGCCTGCATGATCTTCCGCGTGGCGGATTCGGACGGGCTGACGGCAGTTCTGGAGCAGAACGGGATCGGGACGATCGCGGGAGAGGATCTGGGATTGCATTAGTGTAAAAACCAAATAGATCAAAGTGACAGTGGAGACGCAGGCTTTATTGTGACGGATCAGATATAAAAAGAGTATATTTTGAGGCTGCTACGAAATTTGACGTTCGTATGATATGTGATTGTGCATGACGAAACATCTGTACCATATATTGTAGAAATTGTCAGTTTTTTGTAGCAGCCTCATATTTATTCCCGCGAAGCAACGAGCCAAGCAGCCATGCCTGCATGGATATTTGACTTATGAAGCCGTTATCATGTAGCAGTGCAGATACTCTCAATGTTACATGATAACAGCATATCTGAGAAAGTTAATTGGGAAGTGTGTGAAGTGCATTTTGTGCGAGGGGAGCTGCAAAAAGATATTTGGAGTATTTGAAACTTTTGTGATATGATGGTAAAAATATTTATTCGGAATCTGGAGGAGCGCTTTGGGGTAAGTATATGTTGAAAACGATAAAAGGAAAACTGATCGCTTATTTTTCAGTCGCTTTTTTATCTGTGGCTGTTATAATCTGTGCCTATTATTATAATACGAATTATCGTCTGCAGGAAAATCAGATCATTGAAAATGTCAGTTCCAACATTGACTATATTCAGAGCAATATTAACAGGATGCTGATCAGGTGCGAGGAATTTTCGGACAAAATATACTGGGATGACCAGATTACCAAGATTCTGACAAGAGAGTATGATTCCAGGAAGTCTTATTATAGTCTGGACCGTGATCTGGTCAACGCGATCAATAATATTTCGCTTTATCTGGATAATGATATCATTTCAAAATATATAAACGGTATTGTCATAAAGGGGAATAATGGAAGGGCTATAAAATATGGGCTGGATGCGGATTATATTAATATAGACGAGCTTACGCAGACAGGCTGGTTTCAGGAAAACAGGAATAACGACCATCTGGAATGGCTGCCGATGATCGGGCATGACTCTCCGGTCATACAGGACAAATATCAGCTTCCTGTTGTGAGAAAACTGATACTTAATTATACAGGCCGGAACGTGGGATGGATGTTTATCTCTGTATCTCCTTCTATCATCGAGGATGTGGTGAAAGATTATGAACTCTCCAGTGATGACATTCTGATCATCTGTGATCGTGACAGAAACTGCATTTACAGCAGCAATCCCGGGCTTTCCGGCACGAATGTGGCGGGGCTTCTGGATTCCTGGGGAGATGAGAGGGAGATAAATTATAATGATCAGAAATGGTTTGTTGTAAAGGATCATTCAGAATATTCGGGTTTTATGATCATACAGCTGATCAATAACCGGGTCTTCAGGAATCAGAGTGAGATACTGCTGAAATCCACCGTTATGATGATCATCATCATACTTGTGGTGATATTCGTGCTGACAAGCCTTCTCTCTAATATCCTGATGAAACCGATCTCCAATATAACGAGAAGAATGAAGATCATAGCAACCGGCGACTTTTCGGTGGACGAGTCGCTGGAGGGGGATGATGAGATCGGAACTCTTGGAAAAGGGATCAACAGGCTTTCTAAGAGTGTGAACTCTCTTATGGAGCAGATGAGAAGGGAGGAAGCGCTTAAGAAAGAATTGGAGTACAAGACGCTGCAGAGCCAGATCAACCCTCATTTCGTGTACAATGTACTGAATTCCATCAAGATTATGGCACAGCTCCAGGGGGCGGACAGCATTTACACTATGGTGGAGAGCTTTGGCGAACTGCTGAAGGAAGTCTCCAAAGGCGTGGATGACAAGATTACCATACGGAAGGAATTTGAGCTGTTGGAACGGTATGTTTATCTGCAGAAGATCAGAAAGAAGGGATTGATCCGCACGGAGTACCAAATAGAACCCGGATGCGAGAACGCTTTGATTATCAAATTTCTGCTGCAGCCGCTTGTGGAAAATGCGATCCTGCACGGCTTTGAGAGAAAGAAGGGGATGGAGATCATACAGATTGGCGCCAGGAGAGAAGGAGATAATCTTCTGATCCTGATCCGAGATAACGGTATCGGTATGACTGAGGAAGAGATCAGTCAGCTGTTTCGGACGAATCCGGAGAGTAAGATACAATATAACAAGATCGGTGTCAAAAACATTCAGGAAAGGATACAGATCCTGTATGGTACCGAATACGGTCTGTCCTATGAGAGTGAGCCGGACAGATATACGGTCGTGAGCGTGCTGCTGCCGTTTGAATCAAAAAGGGGTGAGGACATTGTTTAAAGTGGTTTTTATAGATGACGAGACATTGGTGAAGGTAGGGCTGCGCTCTATGCTGGACTGGGAGAAGGAGGAATTTGAGATCGAGGGGGAAGCTTCCAATGGATGCGAGGGCCTGGAACTGATCCTACAGACAAAGCCTGATCTTGTGATAACGGATATCACTATGCCGGAGATGGATGGAATCGAGATGATGCAGAAAGTGAAGGAAAGCGATCTGCAGCCGGTCTTTATCGTCCTTAGCAGTTATGACCAGTTTGAGCTTGTAAAGAGAGCGATGCAGCTCGGAGCACGTGATTATCTGCTGAAATTGAAGTTAAACAGCGAAATGCTTCGTGAAATGCTGGAGACGGTGAGAGAGGAGCTGGGAAAGAGAGGAGGGGAAGCAGGCCACAAGAGAGAGCGCTCCGTGTGGGAGACACAGGAGCTGAGGAAGGCTTTTTTAAAAAAGGCGGTTCTCGGCAGCCTGGTACACATGGAGAGCGATGGGATTGATCCGGAATGGGAAGACAGGCCGGTGCGCATTATTTATATTGTGACCAATGCGCAGCATGTGATCGGTACAAAGGAGGAAGCGGAAAAGAAAATCTATCTGGATACCATACGGAATCTGATCGAGGACATCTGCAGGGAGTTTTTCGAATCCTGCTGCATTGAGTGGGGCAACGGAAGATTCCTGATCGTGTGCTATGACCAGGATCGGGAGAATGCGAAAGACGATGCCAATATGATGGCGGAAGCAATCATCGATGTGCTGATGCAGTACAGTAACATTCGGGCCTCTATAGGAATCAGCGGTAAAGTAACGGGATATGAAAACTATAAGGAAGCGTATCTTCAGGCCAAAAGAGTGCAGGATCATCTGGCAGTGGAGGGATATGGAAAGGTCAGTTTCTTCGAGGATACGCCTGAGACCGAAACACTTTCGAGGAGAGGCGTCTCCGGCGATGTGTTCAGCGCTGAGAAGCTTGCGTCGATCTGCGAGACGCTGCATCTGGAGGAACTGGAACAGGTGGCCGGCCAGGTCGTGGAGGATATCAAGGAAAATGGGGGCAGGCTTGACAATGCCGCGTCCCAATGCGCCAGATTTATGTGCCTTTTGGAGGAATACTTAAAGCAGAATTGGGGGAACCGTTATAAGGGCGTGAACATCAACGACTATATGAAGCGGTTGTACCATTCTGACACCATTTCGGAGATCACGGAGGTTTTTGACCGTTATACGGAGGATGTGAAAACATTTTTTGCGGGTCAGAGCGATAATGAGCAGGAAAGGATCGTGCGGGAGGCGAAAAAGTATATCAGAGAACATGTATATGAGAATATCAGCCTGAAAGAGATTTCCCAGGCCCTCTTTATCAGCGCAGGTTATCTGAGCGCGACTTTTTCCAAATATGAGTCCATCGGAGTTGCCAATTACATCAATAAGATAAAGATTGAGGAAGCAAGAAAACTTCTGATGAAACAGCGGCTTAAAGTCTACGAGGTAGCGTTTCAGCTGAAATATGAGAATGCAGGTTATTTTGCTAAGGTGTTTAAGAAATATACGGGGTGCACGCCCAAGGAGTATATGGAACAAAAATAGGGTTTACGCCAGGCCATGACCGCTTATCTATAAATAATTACTGTTTTCTGAAAATATTACATGTATAAAAAGTCGGAATGTGCATATAGTATATAAGTGGATCGTATTTAATTAAAATAGTGTACAAAATAACAAGAGAGTTGCTTCAAGCGGCTCTCTTGTTTTGTTATACTTGTCACATGAAATACAAATACTTAATTTAAAGAAAGGAAGGGATACATGAAAAAGTACATGGGGTATGAACTGGGAAGGGTAATGATCCTCAATCTGGAAAGGGATGATCTGCTGCTTGAGACCATAGAGCAGGAACTGCGAAAAAGCGGAATCAGAAATGCTCTTCTGACGAGTGCGATCGGTTCCCTGCAAAAGGTGGTACTTCATCGCGTGGTGGGAATGGGAAGAGAACCCGAGGATGAATTTGTCACGTTGGAAAAACCGATGGAACTTGCGTCCCTCCAGGGAGTGGTACTGGATGGAAAAGCGCATTTTCATATGGTCGTCTCAGATGTGGAACAATCTTATACGGGACATTTAGAACCGGGAACCAAAGTCCTTTATCTGGGAGAAATCTCTCTGGTGGAGCTGAAAGGCGTATCACTGTGCAGAGAAAAAAATGAAAACAATATCGGCATGATCGTGGAGAAGGAGGAGAGGCAATGAGGAAAGAAAGTTTAAAGAAACTGCTCGCAATATCACTGACGGGAGCATTGACAGCATCTACCTTGCTGACAGGATGCGGGAACGCACCAAAAGAAAAAGCAGAGACGCAGGATAGCGAAGTACAGGAAAGCGCGGATGCGGAAACTGCTGCGGCAGAATCTGCGGCAGGTGATACGAAAGGCTCGGGAGAAACGATCGAGATCAAGCTCTCCACCACATGGACCCAGGGATCGGTGGTTCAGGAGGAGATCGAGAATCTGATCGCGAAGTTTGAAGAAGAACATCCGGGCGTAGTGATCGAGCATGACGCGCTCTCCACGGCAGACCTGCGCACCAAACTGACGGTTCAGGCGGCGTCAGGGGATATGCCGGACGTGTCCTGGTGTCCGCAGAGCTACGCAAGGGAATTTATTAAAGACGGACTGATCATTGACTGGTCCGGCATCGTGGAAGAAGATCCCGATTGGCACGCATGGTTTGCGGATCCTGTCTTTGATGCTTTGACAGAGCCGGACGGCAAGATCCTTCTGGCGCCGCTGGAAGCGAGTATTGATGGACTCTACTATAACAAGGCCATGTTTGAGGAGCATGGTTGGACTGCACCGAAGACCTGGGATGAATTTATGACGCTGATCCCTAAGATCAAGGAAGCGGGAATCACGCCTATTGTTACAGGCGGTAAGGACAGCAGGTTCGCGTGGATGGCCTCTGCATTTCTGGTAAGAGCAACAGGACTCGATAATTTCAAGAGCCTTTGCTATGGAGAGGATATGACAAACTGGAATAACGAATCTACCGGATTCCCTACGGCAGTTGCGAAATTCAAGGAGATGGTGGATGCGGGAGCGTTCCCCAACGGCGTGATGGGAATGAGCGCGACTGAGGCAGATCAGATGTTCGCAAATGAGGAAGCGGCCATGTATTATGAAGGTGCATGGAAGGTGGGCAATTTCGAGAGCGCAGGCGGAGCCGAATTCCTGGAGAAGCTGGACAGGCTTGACTGGCCGGCAATGACGGACTGCCCGGATGGAAATCCCGATACAAGAGTGGGCGGTTGTTTCATTGGTGTGATGGTAAAGGCAGGTAACGAACCGGAAAAAGAGAAACTTTGTATTGAGCTTGCAAAATCGATCTGCTCTCCTGATTTCGGGATTCCGATCATGGAAAAGGGCGGCCAGGTATATCCCGGTGTAGCAGAATATGATAAGTCTACATGTTCTGAGATTATGAATAAGATGATCGAGGCATTTCATTCTGCAGACAGTTATATTCCTTCTATGGATGGTATTGCTCCTCCGGCGGTGGATCTGGCAATCAAGCAGACGGCTTTTCCCGGTATTATAACGAAAGAGCTGGATGCCAGACAGGCAGTTGACGAAGTACAGAAGGCGGCGGAGGATTATGCAGCCTCACTGGAAGCACAGTAATTGCTGATATTACAGAGAAGTACCGGCCGTCAGGCGGCCGGTACCCGTAAAAAGAGGTGTAAAATGCTTGGAAATAAGAAACAGAAAGTATTGATCTATCTTGCTTTGACGATTGCTGCAGTGCTTGTCATACTCCCTCTTATGTGGTTGTTTTTTACATCCTTTAAGTCACGGGCCGATCTTGCAAAAAATACCTGGGGACTGCCAAAGATCTGGGAATATTCCAACTACATAACAGCCTGGACGGGATCGCGTATCCCGACCTATATGTGGAACAGTGTGAGAGCAACGGCGACGGCGATCCTGCTGACGGTTGTTCTGGCGACACCGGTAAGCTATGTGGTATCCCGGTTTCGGTTCAGGGGAAATAAATTACTGTATCTATTCTTTATCGCAGGAATGATGATCCCGATTCATTCCACCGTGATTCCGATCTATACCATGGTGGGAAATATGAAGCTGAATAACAGTCTGGAAGTGCTTGGACTTGTATATGGTGCGTTCAGAATTCCCATTTCCATTTTTATTCTGGAAGGATTTATGTCCGCTCTGCCAAGGGAACTGGAGGAGTGTGCCGTTATCGACGGATGCTCGACGGCGAATATCTTTTTTAAGATTATTGTCCCTCTGTCCAAAGATGGTATCGTAACGATCTCTATCCTGACCGTCCTCTCTTCCTGGAACGAGCTGTTGATCTCCATGCTGCTGATCAGCACGCCGTCCAAAAAGACTTTGCCTAACGGACTGATGGGATTTATTACGGAGTATAACTCGGAATACACGCAGCTGGCGGCCGGCATTATGATCTCCATCATACCTGCTGTTCTATTCTATGCATTTGCACAGGAAAAGATAGAAAAGGGTATGATAGCTGGCGCGATCAAAGGATAAGGCGGGGGATGTGAAATGAAAATTACAAAGAAAAGCAGATTGACGATCATATTATTTATCTTACCGGCCCTGATTGTGTATCTGATGTGGGTAATCTACCCGATCATCAGCGCTATATGGATGAGTATGCAGAAATCCGACACATTGCACAGCAGTCATTTTGTGGGAATAGAAAATTATATCAGCGTATTGAAAGCCCGGCTTTTCTGGAAGTCCATGAAAATTTCATTTATATTTATTATTTTCACCACGATCTTTCAGGTGATTCTTGGATTCTTTTATGGCTATCTTGTGTATCTGCAGCCCAGAGGATACCGAATCTACAAGATCCTGCTGTTTGTCCCCAATGTATTGCCGTCTGTTGCCACCGGCTTTATCTGGAGCTATATTTACAGCCCGAGCATGGGGATCTTAAAGCCGTTCATGGAGGCTATTGGGCTGGGACAGTATTACATATCGCCGATCGCGGATCCGAAGCTTGCGCTGGGAGCGGTGATCTTTGCGCAGATCTGGTGCGGACTGGGGGTACAGGTAATCCTGTTCAATTCAGGGTTTATGAATATCCCGTCCGAGGTAATAGAAAGTGCGAGGCTGGACGGGGCAACAGGCTGGAAAATGATAAAGACCATGGTCATTCCCATGTCCTGGGACATTACGAAAATGGTGATCATCCTGCAGACGATCGGTGCGCTCCGCTCCTTTGACCTGATCTATGTCATGACAGCTGGCGGACCTAACCATTCCACAGAGGTGCTGCCTATGCATCTGTTTGTAAATGCATTCCAGAACTTCAATCTTGGATATGGTAATGTGATAGCGGTAGTGTTGTTCATCCTTGCGATGCTGATTACGATCGTAATGAGAAAGGCTATGGAAAGAGAAAGTCTTTATAATTGATAATAGAAAACAATAATACATGTATGGAGGAAAGACAAATGATGACAGATGCAGAATTGATTCAGGAAATCAGAAAGTACAGGTGTTCCGATCTCTCCGATGGGATGGATGCCATCGGGCTGGTGGATAAGGGAACCATGAATGAGGCTATGCGTCCTTTGCGGCCCGGTATTGAATTTAAGGGATTTGCCTACACCATCAAGCTGCTGCCAAAGTCGGACGCAGTGAACGTATGCACGACTGTAGAAGAATGGAAGGAAGAACTGGGGAAGGCCTGCGGCCAGATCTATAATTTTGTCAGTCAGATTACGCCTGAACGGGCAAAGGATACGGTCATTGTAGTGGATATGGAAGGCATAAGAGGCGGTCTTTGGGGATCTGAGATCGCAATGACCATGATGGAGCGGGGAATCGAAGGAGTTGTTCTGGATGGCGGATGCAGAGATTCCTATGAGGCAAACCTGGAAAATGCACCTGTATTCTGTACGAAAAGAACCTTTACCCATGCTTATGGAAGAGTGGAACCGGGTGATCTGAACATTCCTGTAAATTGTGCGGGTGTAACCGTGAAACCGGGTGACATTGTCTGCGCGGATGATGACGGTGTACTGGTCATTCCCAGAGACCGTGCGGAAGAAGTGATGATGTTTGCAAAGATGCAGCTGGAGGATGATATTGCTGTTCGGACAGAGCATTATAACAATTTAGGATTTGCACATGACGAAACGTTGGAAAGAATGAAATAATGTTCCCGGAATGTGGGAGAACCTGATCTTGTGGCCTGCAGGGAGCGCTCCTTCTTAAAGAGTGTTCCGGCAGGTCATAAAGTTTTGTTACAGGAAGTTAAAAAATGGGGGTATAGACATGAAACACGGAATATGTCTCTCAACCATCTATCCGGACGCCATAACGGACAGTAAGTTGATGGCAGGGTTGATCAGGAAGGTAAAAGATCTGGAATTGTTTCAATGTGTTGAGATTTATTATGAGGGTTCGCCGGGAGAGGAGGCTGCTATACAGAAGACGCTGACTGATACCGGTATTACGGCAGTGTATCTGGGTGGCCTGCCGGTTAAGCGCGATGGGATCGATCTTACAGCAAAGAGTGGGCGTGTCCGCCAAAAGAGTGTGGAAATGTGTAAACGTCATATGGATCATGCGAACCGTATGGGGTGCTCCAGGATCGTGATCGCCAGCGGACCGGACTGGGAAGAGACAGGATGCCGGGAACAGATTGCAGAATGTATGCGAGGATCTCTTGGTGAGCTTGACCGGTACGTTGAGGGAAGCGGACTTCAGATCTGCCTGGAACCCTTTCCGGTGAAGACAGAACCGTATCTTGCGGTGGGGGAGAGTATGTTTGTTCATGAGATCTTCACAGGCAGCGATTTTCGAAATGTAGGAATCACTTTTGATACCAGCCACTTTTTGCAGCTCGGTGAGAATCTGGAAGAAAGTTTTCTTCTGTTAAAGCCGTGGATCTCTCATATACATTTGGCAAACTGTGTGATGAAGGATAAAATGAGTCCTCTTTACGGAGATAAACATCCTCTTTTTTGCCAGGAAGGAGGCAGTTTTGGGATAGAGAATGCTCGTGCGTATTATCAGGGACTGAATAGAGAAGAGCTGCTGCAAAAGGTCGAGATCTGTTCGGTTGAGATCATCAGCAGGGGAAGAGAAGACTGGTATTTTAATGCTGCCTGTAAAGAAGCGGAAAGCATTTGGAGATAAGGGGGAGTGAGGGATGTATAGTACGGCTATCCGTTTGTGGGAACCATTTGAGATCGTTCTCACTGCGGAAAAGGAATATGAGAACTGTTACAGGGATGTCTGTGTGTGGGTGCATTTGAAAGGACCAGGATTTGACAAAAAGTGTTTCGGTTTCTGGGATGGCGGCAATATTTTTCGGATCAGAGTGACAGCTGTGCGGCAGGGGCTTTGGACATACGTAACCGGCGCCAATGTGAATGACAGGGGACTTTCGGGGATCACGGGAGCATTTGTGGGAGTGGAGTGGACCGAGGAGGAAAAGCGGCAGGTACCGACCCGCAGAGGGATCGTAAGAGCCAGTGAGAACGGGCATGCCATGGAATATGCGGATGGAACTCCCTATGTGATGGTCGGGGATACCTGGTGGGGGCTTGCAAGTTATCGGTATCCCTGGGAGGAAGGGGAGGAGGAACATCCGGTCGGCCGGGATATGAATATGAAGGATATGGCAAGGCAAAGGCTCCGCCAGGGGTTTAATACCGTGGGTATGATCGCATCTTTCCCTACCTGGGCGGATGACGGGCAGGATGCATGGCTTATGCTGGATGACGACCATGAAACTACCATCAGAAATGCCTGGACCATTGACGGCGCCACCAGGCGGGGCGCGAGGAAGGGCACTGCGTCCTGTAAGGCAATGCACAACGAAGGCGGCCGCCCTTTCTTTTTCCCGGGGAAAGTGGAAGGGTACGAGCAGGTGGTGCCGGATTATGACAGGATCAATCCAGAATATTTCAAGGTTCTGGACAAGAAAATAGATTGGCTCAACAGGCAGGGGATCACGGTATTTATGGAGGTGCTGCGGCGGGACTGTTCCAGGACCTGGAAATATTATTATGATTGGCCGATTGTCTATACGCGTTATGTGCAATATATTTTTGCACGCTATCAGGCAAATAACTGCATCTTCAGCCCAATACATTTCGATGTGAAAATGAATACCATAGACAGCCGGGAGTTTAATGAACCCATCAATCTACTGATTGATACATATGGAAGACCACCCTTTGGTACGCTTCTGGGCACCAATCCCTCGCCCAGCACTCTGATTAATTTTGGCGGGGAAAGGGAACAGCATTGGTTGACGCTGCACCAGACCGGGAACTGGAGAGAGCACGAGAATTACTGGTATCTGACGGATATTTTTCACGCCACGCCCGCCTGTCCGGCAATTAACGGAGAGCCTTATTATTCAGGATATCCGGAATCTGCCATGAGGATTGATGAGAATGGGAATACGGTGACGGAACCGGGAACATTGACTGCTGACAGTCCGGAGGATCATTATAACTGCCGGTCCGGGTATTACGGCAGTGTGCTGAGCGGCGCTTATGGAGGCGTTCTGGCGGGATTCGAGGGATGCTGGGGCGCAAATATAGAGGAAGGGGCACGCTATCATATCTGGGATACGATGACCTTTCCGGTAAGTTATCAGGTTCGTTATGTGAGGGATTTCCTGCTGTCTGAGGGAACAAGATACCAGGAACTGGTTCCCTGTGCGGATCTGGTGACGCCGAACAAAGCGGGAGATCCTTACGGATACAGAGGCTGGGCATTCGCATCAGCAACTCCTGAACGGGATCTGATCATGGGATATATGGAAAAGGACTGCCCGAGAACGGCGCTCAGGGGCCTGCGTCCTTATGAGAGATTCCTGTTCAGCTGGTTTGATCCCTGCAGCGGAACTTTTCAGGAAGAGACACAATTGTGTGTGAACTGCGTGGGAATGATTCCGCTTCCTGCCTGCCCCAAAGATCAGGACTGGGCCTTTAAATTAAAAAAGATACTGGAACCCTACAGGATTGATACTTCCGAGCATCCCAAAACATGCTGGGAAGAGTATGTGAAACAAAAAGCTGGTGACGGCATTTCTGACGAATGAATTTGTGTCGGGGTGTCATTCCCAGAGCAAGGTTGATGCATATAAAGAGTATGACAGGGAAAGAGTGTGTGTGGAATGAAAGCAGAAAAAAGGATCATAGATCGAATTGACAAATGTTATGCGGTGACGGAATTTATTTATGATGGGGAACGCCGTCTGTTGTGTTCGGCGGAAGGAAAAGGTCCCTGCAACGCTTATGATCTGCAGGGGAATCTGGTGGAAACACTCTGGAGGGGGCCGGGCGGCGTGATGACGCTGCTGCAGCTTCCGGATGCACCACAGCCCGTTCTCCTGGCAACCCAGGGATTTTTCTCCCCGGACAATGCAGCTGGAGGGAAGCTTGTATATTATTACCGAATGGATGGCAGATGGGTCTGTGAGACGTTGTGTGAGCTTCCCTTTGTACATCGTTTCGGGATCGTGGAAAGAAAGGGAAAAAAGCATCTGGTTGCCGCCACGCTGAAATCTGCGAGTGCTTTTGAAGGAGATTGGACCTGCCCGGGCAGGGTGTGGACAGCGCCGCTTCCGGAGAATATTTTCCAGTATGACAGGCTGCATCCGCTGCAGATGCAGCCTATATGCAACGGCTTGTATAAGAACCATGGGTTTTGTATCAATCAGGATACAGAAGGCAGCTATGCTGTAGTGGGAACTGACAACGGGGTATATACAATCTTTCCACCGGAGGATTCTTGTGGAGAGTGGAGCTGTGAACGGATTCTTGATGTGCCTGTCAGTGATATGCTGTATCAGGATCTTGACGGGGACGGGGAGAAGGAACTTCTGGTTCTGACTCCCTTTCACGGGGAAGACGTAAAGATCTTCAGGAAAGAAGAGAACGGAAGTTTTGTCAAAATATATGAACGGGAAAAGAAGCTTCCTTTTGCACATGCCATATGGGGAGAGACGATTGAGGACAGAGTTTTCGTTTTTCTCGGAGGAAGAGGTGGTGAGAGGGAACTGATTGCCATCAGCTATGACGAGAAGAAGGGTGAGTATACGGAAAGCCTTATCGACAAAGGAGCCGGGGCGGCCAACTGCATGGTGTTTCGGGAGAATAAGGAAGTCAGGCTGCTTGCTGCGAATCGCGAGACGGACGAGGCAGCGATGTATTCGCTTCTCGTACCGTAGAAATAACCGGAGGTCAGGACTATGCACATGCTGTGTGGTTCGTGGGTATGATGAACATTGAGGCATAGAAAGCGTAAAACGCTTCGGAATGGAGGAAAATATGAAAGCAATTTTAAAGGACAAACCGGAAGCAGGATTTAGCCTGGTGGATATGCCGGTTCCGGAAATCGGAAAAGATCAGGTTTTGATCAAAGTGGAGGCATCGGCTCTGTGCAGATCGGATGTGGATGTGTATGAGTGGACGCCGCTTGTGCAGAAGGCAAACTATGATCTGCCTTTTGTTATGGGGCATGAGTTTGCGGGAACTATAGTGAAAGTGGGGGAATCTGTCCGGGGTTATGAGGAAGGCGACAGAGTTGCCGGGGAGACCCATATTCCCTGCGGCTGGTGTGAGACCTGCAGGACCGGCAATCAGCATATCTGCGGCAATCATATGGGGGTATTGGGAAGAACGGTGAACGGCTGTTTCGCGGAATATATTGCCTTACATGAGAAAGCCCTGATCAAGCTTCCGGACAGGCTGTCCTTTGCGGAAGGAGCGATCCTGGAACCTTTCGCCACTGCGATGCATGCCGTGTCGAAGGCCAATCCTTCCGGAAAGTCTCTGCTTATAGCCGGAGTAGGGACGATCGGGCAGATGGCCGTAGAGATCGCCAGATATCTGGGATGTACCAGGCTTTTTGCGGTAGATATCAGCGATGAGAAACTGGAGGAGAGCCAAAGAAGAGGGGCAGACGTACTGATCAACGGCATGAAAGAGGATCTGGTTCAGGTCATAAAGAGAGAGACGGACGGATACGGTGTCGACGCGGTGATCGATTTTACAGGAAACGAGAGAGTGATCAATCAGGAAGTAGAAGCGGTGCGGATCGCGGGAACCATTGTCCATGTGGGCATGGTAGAGAAGCCGTTAACATATCAGAACTTTATGTACGGTGTGGTATACAAAGAACTGATCGTCACAGGAATCTTTGGAAGACGTATGTATGAGACCTGGCAGGAGGTCATGAATATCCTGAAGACGGGAAAGATCGATCTGAACGGTTTTATTGCAAAGAAAAGGAAGCTGGATGAATTTGAAGATGCCATCAGGGAATTTCCCTCTTATTCCGGGAGGATCGTTTTTGAACAGGACAGAGGAAAGGTATAAAAGGAAGGAACGATATGATACGAGAGAGCAGAAAAGAGACAATGGATGGAAACACGGCCGCAGCCATGGCCTCTTACTATTTCACGGAGGTGGCGGCCATTTATCCCATTACGCCTTCGTCGCCTATGGCGGAGGCAGTTGACGAATGGGCAGCAAAGGGAAAGAAGAATATTTTTGGCAAACCGGCAAAACTGATGGAGATGCAGTCGGAGGGTGGAGCGGCAGGTACGCTCCACGGGAGCCTTCAGGCCGGAGCGCTGTCAACGACCTATACATCCTCCCAGGGTCTTTTGCTGATGATACCCAATCTTTATAAGATTGCGGGGGAACTGCTTCCGGGGGTGTTCCATGTGAGCGCCAGATCCCTGGCCAGTAATGCCCTGAGCATTTTCGGGGATCACCAGGATGTGATGAGTATCCGGCAGACGGGAGCAGCCCTGCTTTCCTCCGGTACGGTACAGGAGTGTATGGATCTTGGATGTATTGCACATTTGTCCGCAATTTCGTCAAGAATTCCCTTTGTACACTTTTTTGACGGTTTTCGGACTTCTCATGAAATTCAGAAAATAGAGATCATAGAGGAAGAAACAATCAAGGAACTGGTGGATTATGAAGCGGTGAGCGCGTTCCGGGGCAGAGCGCTGAATCCGGATCATCCGGTCCTTAGGGGAACGACTCAGAATCCTGATATTTTCTTCCAGGAGCGGGAGGCGGTAAATAAATTTTATGTAAGGCTTCCTGGGATCGTACAGCAGTATATGGACAGGATCGGGGAGCATACCGGAAGATCTTATCATCTGTTTGATTATTATGGAGCGAAGAATCCCTCCGTCGTTCTGACGGCAATGGGATCTTCCTGTGAAGTGATCAAGGAGACGTTGGATTATTTAAACAGCAGGGAAGAGAAATACGGTCTGGTGCAGGTACGTTTGTTCCGTCCCTTTGATGCGGAAGCGTTCCTTGCGGCGTTTCCTGAAAGCACGGAAAGAATTGTGGTGCTCGACCGCACGAAGGAACCGGGAGCGGATGGCGAACCTCTGTACCAGGAAGTATGCGCGGCATTTTATCATAGCGGGAAGCAGCCTTTGATCATTGGCGGACGGTATGGGCTTGCATCCAAGGACTTTGGACCAAAGGATGTGGCGGCTGTCTTGAAAAATGCTGAGCAGGAAAATCCTTTAAACGGGTTTACCGTGGGGATTCTGGATGACGTTACGAATCTGTCCCTTCCGGTGGAGGAGGACTTCCCGGACACAGCGCCGAAGGGCATGGTGAACTGCAAATTCTGGGGACTTGGATCGGACGGAACCGTGGGCGCCAATAAATCAGCAGTGAAGATCATCGGCAACCATACGGATAAGTATGTGCAGGCATATTTTGCCTATGATTCCAAGAAATCCGGAGGAATAACCATTTCCCATCTGCGGTTTGGCGACAGCCCTGTTCGTTCTTCCTATTTGATCCACCATGCGGATTATATCGCCTGTCACAATCAGGCTTATGTGGGCGGTTATGATTTGCTGGAAGGGATCAAGGATAACGGGATTTTTCTTCTGAACTGTATCTGGGATGATACGCAGCTGTGTACGCATCTTCCTGTGGCGATGAAGAAAGAGATTCTTGAGAAGAAGATTCGTTTCTATACGATCAATGCGGCGAAGCTTGGGGAAGAGCTGGGGCTGGGAAAAAGGATTAATATGATCATGCAGACTGCCTTTTTCGCTCTGTCCGGCATTATCCCGCAGGATCAGGCTGTTTCTTACCTGAAACAGGAGGTGCAGAAGAACTATGGGCGCCAGGGGCAGCAGGTCATTGACAGGAATTATGCGGCAATCGACAATGCTGCCGGACAGATCCATAAAGTGGACACGGCGATGCTCGAGGCATCGCTGTCAGGAAACGAACAGGAGCAGAACGAGCAGATTTCAACGGGTTCTGAGTCGCTTGACTTTTTTGTTAATCAGATCATGATTCCCATGAACAGACAAAAGGGGGATGAGATTCCTGTCAGTGCATTTGAAGGAATGGAGGATGGTACTTTCCCTACGGGAACTACCCAATATGAGAAGAGAGGCATTGCCCTTGAAGTCCCGGACTGGAATCCGGATCATTGCCTGCAGTGTAATCAATGTTCACTTGTGTGTCCGCACGGTGTTTTCAGGCCGCAGCTTATAACAGCGAAGGAACTCGAGCAGGCGCCTGCAAAGGTGAGAAGTCAGGCAAGACCTGCAAAGGGGTATCAGGATAAATATTTTTACATGGGATTCTCTCCGCTTGACTGTACGGGTTGTGGAAACTGTCTGCATGCCTGTCCGGCAAAGGGAGCGGCTTTGGAGATGGCGCCGCTGGAACGGAGAACGGAAGAAGAGCGGAAGTCCTGGGACTGGATCACAGAGCGGAAAGACGAAGGAGAGATCAGAAGAGAGAAGTGTAACTTGAAGGAGAGCCAATTCCTGCCGGCTTATTTTGAATTTTCAGGCGCCTGCGCCGGGTGTGGGGAGACACCTTATGCAAGGCTGATCACCCAGCTTTACGGTGACCGGATGATGGTCTCCAATTCGGCGGGATGTGCCACGGTTTGGGGTGGCAGCGCGCCGGCGGTTCCGTACAGGAAGGATGAGAAAGGGCATGGACCGGCCTGGGGCTTCTCGCTGTTTGAGGACAATGCGGAGTATGGTCTCGGAATGTGTCTTGGCTACCAGGCAGTGCGGGAGGAAATCAGGGAGCAGCTTGCAGAGATACTCAAAGGAATTTCTGTCGTCGGAGCCGAAGGAGAGAAAGCGGAACTGGCGGAGACGATCCGAAGCTGGCTGTCGGGGTTTGCTCTTTCAGAGGGAACAAGGGAGCGTACGGATGCGTTAAGCAGATGTCTGTATCATAACCGTGATGTCTGTGGAGTGGAAGCTGTTTATCAGAGAAAGGATTATCTCATCAAGCGGTCCAACTGGATTTTCGGAGGGGACGGATGGGCGTATGATATCGGATATGGAGGCCTGGATCACGTACTTTCCACCGGGGAGGATATCAACGTGATGGTCTTTGACACGGAGGTTTATTCCAATACGGGCGGACAGTCCTCCAAGTCTACGCCAAAGGCGGCTATCGCGAAGTTTTCCGCATCCGGAAAGCGGGGAAGGAAGAAGGAGCTGGGAATGATGGCCATGCAGTACGGTAATGTGTATGTGGCGCAGATCGCTATGAATGCAAATCCTTCTCAGGCGCTGCGGGCGATCCAGGAAGCTGAGAGCTATCCGGGGCCTTCGCTGATCATCGGATATGCACCCTGCATCAATCACGGGATCAAAGCCGGTATGGGATGTACCGGGAAACAGCAGAAGAATGCTGTGGAGGCAGGATACTGGAATCTGTATCGCTATGATCCGAGAAGAAAAGAGCGGGGAGAGAATCCTTTTATCCTGGATTCGGGAGAACCGAAGTCCGACTTCAGGGAGTTTCTTATGAGTGAAGTCCGCTTCTCCTCTCTGGCGAAGAAGGATCCCCTTCTGGCAGAAGAATTATTTGAACAGGCCGGTAAGGATGCTATGGAACGGTATCGAAGATACAAAGAACTTGGCAGGAAGTAAAATACCTGTGTGACGGCAGTGAAAGACAGAGGAAGAGGGGTATGAAAATAAATGGAATTCTGATACATGAGTCGGATCATGTGGTGACACTTACCCTGCCGGTGAAGGCGGGAGAATCGGTCACATATATCAGAAAAGGCAGATTGACTCAGGTGGAGGCCATAGAGGATATTCCGCAGTATCATAAGGTCGCAGTGCAGGATATCGGAAAGGGTAGGAAGATCCGCAAATACGGAGATGAGATAGGAGAAGCCGTATCGCATATTTCGGCAGGCGGATGGGTGCATGTACATAATCTGCAAAGCTCCTGTATGGCGGATACCAGACAGGAACGGGAGGAAACCATATGAGGAAAGTGAAAGGGTACAGGAGGCCGGATGGAAGGTTCGGGATCAGAAACCACGTGCTGATTCTTCCCTGCTCTCTCTGTGCAAGCGAGACGGCCCGGTTTGCGGCCCAGAACGTGGAAGGAGCCGTCTATGTGGCAAATCAGGGTGGATGTTCCTTAAGCAGGAGAGATCTGAAGGTGACGTTAGAGACGTTGTCAGGGCTTGCGGCGAACCCCAATGTCTATGGGACGATTCTCGTAGGAAATGGGTGCGAGGTGGTGCAGGCATCTCTTCTCGCCGAGGAGATCAGGAGAAAAACCTGTAAACCTCTGGAGGTTCTTGTGATCCGGGAGGAAGGCGGCAGTCTGCATACGGTAAACCATATTGTCAGATCTGCGGAAGCCATGCGAAAAGAGGCCGACCGTCTTACCCTGGAGGAAGCTCCTGTTTCGGAACTGATCCTGGGGACGGAATGCGGAGGCTCCGACCCTACTTCGGGACTGGCGGCGAACCCGGTGGTGGGATGCTGCAGCGATCTGGTGGTAAGGGAAGGCGGTACCGTGATCCTCTCGGAGACGCCGGAGATGATCGGAGCGGAGCGGATCCTTGCGGCCCGGTGTGAGAATGAAGGAGTAAGGAGGAAGCTGCTTGACACGATCAAAAATTTCGAGATGGATTTTCTGCGGGTCGGGGAAAACCCGAGAAGCGGAAATCCTACGCCCGGCAATATCGCAGGGGGGATCACGACTCTGGAGGAGAAGTCTCTGGGCTGCATTCACAAGGCAGGACGTTCTATGATCCGCGAAGTAGTAGGATATGGGGAGCTTTTTACCCAAAAAGGACTTGTAGTAATGGATACGCCCGGGCAGGACGTAGCATCTATCGTGGGAATGGCGGCCGCCGGCGCGCATGCCGTGGTGTTCACGACCGGTCACGGTACGCCTACTGGTTCGGGAATCCTTCCCGTGATCAAACTAACCGCAAATGAAGAGACGGCGGTAAAGATGAAGGACAATATGGATTTTGACTGCAGTGCGGTACTCACCAGTGGGAAAGATCTGGAAGAAGCAGGGAGAGAATTATTTGATCTGGTATGCAGGGTGGCTTGCGGTGAGAAAACCAGAGCAGAAGAATTAGGATTTCAGGATGTTTCCATGGCCAGATACTGTAATTTTGCATAGCAGGTTAACGGCAGCCGGGGCCGCTTCGGAACGGAGAGAAATATGATTTATGGCCCGGAGATGTGCATTTAGGGAGAATAAGATTCAGGAAAGAAGGAGATACATATGGGTTTCATGACGGCACAAGAGTATATTGAAAGTCTGAGAAAATTGAAAACTGTAGTTTATCTGTTCGGGGAGAGGGTTGAAAATTTCGTAGATCATCCCGTGATCAGACCGTCTATCAATTCTGTGGCGATGACGTATGCACTGGCGCAGAACCCGGAATATCAGGAGATCATGACTGCGGTCTCGAATCTGACCGGGGAGAGGGTCAACCGGTTCTGCCACATTCATCAGAGTACAGAGGATCTGGTAAACAAGGTGAAAATGCAAAGGCTCCTGGGAGAGAAGACTGGAGCATGTTTCCAGCGCTGCGTGGGTATGGACGCTTTCAATGCCATATATTCCACCACATTTGAGGTTGACCGGAAGTATGGAACCGTTTACCATCAGAGATTCCGTGAGTACATGAAATATGTACAGGAGAAAGATCTGACCATAGACGGAGCTATGACCGATCCTAAAGGAGACAGAGGACTTTCCCCCGGCAGGCAGGAAGATCCGGATCTGTATCTGCATATTGTTGAGAAAAGACAGGATGGGATCGTGGTGACCGGCGCAAAGGCGCATCAGACCGGGGCGGTGAATTCCCATGAGCAGCTGATCATGCCAACCATAGCCATGCGGGAAGAGGATAAGGCTTATGCGGTATCCTTTGCGGTTCCCTCAGATGCCAAGGGCATTACCATGATCTACGGACGGCAGTCCTGCGACACCAGAAAACTGGAAGAAGGGGGCTGTATGGATTGTGGGAACTGCAAGTTTGGAGGCCAGGAGGCGCTCGTGGTCTTCGACCGGGTTTTTGTTCCCTGGGAGAGAGTTTTCCTTTGTGAAGAGTATGAATTTGCGGGAATTATGGTAGAACGTTTTGCCGGTTATCACCGACAGAGTTACGGCGGCTGTAAAACCGGTGTGGGAGATGTGCTGATCGGCGCCGCCGCACTGGTTGCAGAATTCAATGGGGTCGAGAAGGCGGCTCATATTAAAGATAAGCTGATCGAAATGATGCATTTGAATGAAACCATGTACTGCTGCGGCATTGCCTGTTCGGCAGAGGGGAAGGCCACGGAATCGGGAAACTATCAGATCGACAATCTGCTTGCCAATGTGTGCAAACAGAATGTGACAAGATTTCCCTATGAGATCGCAAGACTGGCGGAGGACATTGCAGGCGGGCTGATGGTGACCATGCCTTCGGAAAAAGATTTCAACTCTCCGGAGGTGGGCGCTCTGTGCAGAAAGTATTTTAAGGGCAGTTCCAGGGTTGATGTGATGGACAGGATGAAGATCCTGCGGTTAATCGAAAACATGACCCTGGGAACGGCAGCAGTAGGTTACCGGACGGAATCCCTCCACGGCGCGGGAAGTCCTCAGGCACAGCGGATTATGATCGGCAGACAGGGCAGATTGGATGAGAAAAAGAAGCTGGCTGGAAACATAGCGGGGATTAAACGTTGGAGCAGCAGACCAAACAGCTTGTGATCTGTTTGATGATGAAAGAGACTGGTGGAAAAAGTCGGTAGTATATCAGATATATCCCAGAAGTTTTCAGGACAGCAATGGGGATGGAATAGGGGATATTCCGGGGATCATAAAGAGACTGGAGTATTTATCAGAACTTGGCATTGACGTGATCTGGCTGTCGCCTGTTTACCGTTCACCACAGGATGATAACGGCTATGATATCTCGGATTATCAGGACATAGATCCGATGTTTGGAACCATGGAAGATATGGAAGAACTTATCCAGACAGCAGGGCAATATGGAATAAAAATCGTTATGGATCTGGTGCTGAACCATACCTCAGATGAACATCGGTGGTTTATGGAGGCGAGAAAAAACAAGGAGAATCCCTATCATGATTACTATGTATGGAGAGATGGGACGGCGCAGGAGCCGCCAAATGAACTCAAGTCATGTTTTGGCGGTTCGGCATGGGAGTGGATGCCAGAAGCAGGTCAGTGCTATCTTCACCAGTTTTCCGTTAAGCAGCCAGACTTAAATTGGGATAATCCTGCGGTGCGTAAGGAGATTTATAAGATGATCCAGTGGTGGATGGAAAAAGGGATAAGTGGATTTCGGCTGGATGTAATTGATAAAATTGCAAAAGAGCCGGATAAGATGGTTCTGAAAAACGGGGCGAATCTCCATAACTATATCAGGGAATTGAGCAAGGAAACATTCCAAAAGGGAAATTACCTTACTGTTGGGGAAACATGGGGTGCCACTCCGGAAATCGCAGAGCTTTACAGCAATCCTGATGGAAGCGAGTTTTCTATGGTGTTTCAGTTTGAACATATGTGCCTGGATCGACAGGAAGGAAAATCCAAATGGGATCTGGCACCACTTGATTTTATTGAGCTAAAGAAAGTCCTGTCCAAATGGCAGATGAGGTTACATAAAAAAGGGTGGAACAGCCTGTTTTTAAATAACCATGACCTTCCGCGGATTGTATCCCGTTGGGGAAATGATAAGCAGTACAGGGTAGAATCGGCAAAAATGCTGGCAATTCTATTGCACGGAATGCAGGGAACGCCATATATATATCAGGGTGAAGAACTTGGAATGACGAATGCGGCATACGGAATAGAAGAATACCGGGACATTGAAACGTTGAATCTGTATAAAGAACGTTTTGAAAACGGTTACAAGGAAGATGAAATCATGCGTTCTGTTCATGCCATGAGCCGGGACAATGCAAGAACGCCAATGCAGTGGAATGATGGGGAAAATGCAGGATTTACGGACGGGAAGCCTTGGATGAAAGTCAATCCAAATTATAAAGAAATAAACGCATCACAGCAGATAGGAGATGAAGATTCCATTTTTGGCTGTTATAAAGAATTGATCCGTTTACGCAAGAAATATCCTGTATTTGTCGAAGGGGATTTTCAGATGCTGCTCATGGATGATGAGAATATATTTGCTTATGTCAGAGAGGATGAGAGTTCACAGCTTCTTGTTATCTGTAATTTTTATGATCAGACGGTAAAGTGTTCACTGGAAGAACCTGACTCATCTATGAAACTTCTTATCAGTAATTATAAAAATACAGATCATACAATTGTTTTGCATCCCTATGAAGCCAGGATATATTTGAATGCAAAGTGAGTATAAATATGTGTTAGAGCGATGTAAATGAAAATATAAGGTAACAGGAGTATTGTTTGCTGATGGAAGTGATCAGATGCCCCCAAAATGCAGGCGGTGCATTTGGGATAATGAGGGGACGGAGACGGAGTGGACTGTCCTGGAGATCAAATGCCAGCACTGCGG
>CANPTH010000020.1 GCA_947576945.1 uncultured Lachnospiraceae bacterium | reverse complement strand
GGCATATTATTTAGACAGGATAGAGCGGATCAGGATCACGAAGGAAAGACTGGAAAGCCGGGACAGAATGTCCGACGGCTTCGTCCAGTTCACAGTATGCGAACGCGGGAAACGCCGGGTCATTCGTTCGATACACATAAACGAACGCGTCGTCCACAGGGCGGAAAATGATCTGATTCTGGTTCCGGTATTGCGCCCGAAGCTGATCTATGACAACGCGGCGTCCCTGAAAGACAGGGGAACGCATTTTGCATTAAAGCGATTAAAGGTTCACTTATGGAAATATTATCGGGCGCATGGATCAAACGACGGCTATATCCTTATGGGCGATTTACATTCATATTTTGATTCGGTCGATCACGACGTCGTGTTCCGGGAGTATTCAAAGATATTCGGATATGATCCGGACATTGTGGATCTGACAATGGATTTTATAGACGCGTTCGGCGTCAAGTCGTTAGGGTTAGGATCACAGGTTTCGCAAATGACCGCCGTATTTTATCCGAACCGAATCGATCACTATATCAAGGAACAGTTAAAGATCAAGGGTTACGGGCGTTACATGGATGACTTTTATCTGATACATGAAAGCCGGGACTATTTGAAGGAATGTCTGGAACAGATCCGGAGGATGTATGCGGATATCGGAATCGAACTAAACGAGAAAAAGACACGGATTGTCAAATTATCGGACGAATTCAAGTTTTTAAAAGCAAAAACACACATGACAGAAACCGGGCGCGTCGTAATGCGCCCGGATCGTGGCACAATTACCAGAGAGCGGCGGAAGCTGAAAGCATTACGCCGGAAACTGGACGAAGGCGCGATCGTGTTCGCAGACGTCCAACAAGCCTATAATTCATGGAAAGGGCATATAAAACATTTTGATTCATACCGCACTATGCGAAATATGGATAAACTTTTCAACGAATTATTTTCAGAAGAAATCAGAAAAGAAAGGAGCGGCAACAATGGCAAAAAGCACAAAAACTATCGCGGAGAATTCAAACGATACGATTTTCCCGAACGTATCGATCCGGCTGAAAGACGGCACAGAGTTAAACGGAGTAATGAACGGGACGACATACGAAAGCGGGAATCCGGTTCCTGACGGGACGTTCACGGACGAAAATTTGTCGGAGGTTACGATCAACGGGACGACGTACTATAACATGAAATTAGTTTGTTCGTACCCGTGGGACGGCGGAACCCGGTTCGCGTTCCGGGAAATGACAGAGCAGGAAGCAGAAAACCGGAATTTGAAAGCACAGCTTCAGGCGGCACAACAGTCCGTCGCGGAACTGACGATCATCGTTTCCGGACTTATGATGTAGAGAGGGGGCGCAAGGGATGAAATTTGACAAGGAAAGCGGAATTGTAAAAGTATGGGTTAATCTGGTTCAGAATGGGACATACACGCGCGAACAGGTTCCGAAAATGTTCAATCTGCAGGAAGTTGTGGCGGAGGTTCTGGACGAACAGGCGGCAGAGGACGCCGCGTAAAATTGCCGGAAGCGGATCCGGCTTCCGGATTTTTTCCTGAATATCCCCGGCGGGGTGGCTGAATTTAGTCACTTCGTCGGGGTTTTGTTTTGTATCATGGGCGCATAAAGGGAAAAACAAAGAAAGGAGAAGGAAAAATGCGGAGTAGAAAAAGAGCATACCCGGACTATATCACACGCCGGGAACATGAGGAATTCGCCCGCCGCATGGACACAGAAAACCAAAGACTGAAAGACGAAAACGAACGGCAGAACAAAAGAATTACAATCGCCGAAAAATCCCTGAATGAATTTAACAAATTGACATTAGAAATTCAGCGGATCGCCGCTTCCATTCAGCAAATGACGGAAGAAATGTCAAAACAGGGGAAACGTCTGGAAAACATCGAATCAAAACCGGGGAAACGGTGGGAAACACTGATCGGCGGTATTCTTGGGGCGATTGCGGGAGCGATCGGGACGGCGATCGTGGCGATCGTGGCGGGGGCGATACATTGACAAGGTATAGGCGGCGCACAGTAAAAAAGAAAATGGAAATGTCAAAAAAATTATTGATCGTTTCGGACGTCATCACATCCGGGACGGTTATTCTGACGTTTGCCGCCGTCTTTATCTTGAAAGACATTTCCCCGCTTGCGTACCTGATCCCCGCCGTGTTTGGACTGTCAAGCGTCGCACACGGCTTTTATTTCTGGAAAGCGAAAGCAGAAAACCTTCGCAAATACGGACAGGACGACAAGATCACAATGTCCGGCGGCGACGATTATTCCGATTATTCAGGATCCGGCGGATCCATTGGATAATATGCAACCAAAAACAACACAACAAAAAAGGAGCGTGAAAACATGGAACAAATTTTAACTGACGTCTTGAAACTCGTCATAATGGCAGCGGTTGCGTTTGCGGTCTATATGATCCGGAACGAATTAGTCCCGCTTATCCGGTCAAAGATGACGGCAGAACAGCTTCAGACGGCGCAGAAGTTCGCGGATATGTTCGTCTATATGGCGCAACAGGTTTTCGGGGGTTATCCGCCCGCAGAGCGAAAAGCAATCGTTACGGAAGCGTTGAAAAACGCGCTGATCGCGGTAAATATTTCTTTAACGGACAAGCTGATCGACGACATGATCGAAGCAGCGGTCAAGGGACTTCGGATCGCGGAATCGTCCGGGGAAATTACAGCAAACACAGAGATCACAACAGAAAAGACAGGGGGCGCGTAATATGGCAACACAGGCACAACAGGCGGCATTTATTAAGCAGATCGCGCCGCTGATCGTCAAATACGCAAAGGGACGCGGTTATAAATGCGTTTCTGGGGCGATCGCGCAGGCTTGTCTGGAATCGGGTTATGGACTTTCTAGCCTTGCAGCAAAGTATCATAATTATTTCGGGTTAAAATGCGGCGGATCATGGAAAGGCGCGTCGGTCAATATGCGGACTATGGAAGAATACACAGTCGGGACACTGACCGCGATTTCCGATAATTTCCGGGCATATGGCGACATGGAACAGGGCGTCAAAGGATATTATGACTTTATCGCATATACGAGATATAAGGCGGTAAAGGACAAGACGACGCCGGAAGCGTACCTGACAGCGATCAAGGCGGCGGGATATGCGACGTCATCGACATACGTTCAGAATAATATGCGGGTGGTTCAGGCGCACAACCTGACAGCATGGGACGCATATCTGAACGGCGGATCCATTCCGTCAGACGTCCAGACCGGACAGGCGGACAATACGCCGGAATTCACGGTCGGAAAGGTTTATCAGTTGGCAGTCGAATTGAAAGTCAGGACGGACGCGGGAACGTGGAGCAGAGCAAAGACGCACACGGAATTGACAGCGAACGCAAGGGCGAACGACAAAGACAAAGACGGAGCGATCGACAAGGGAACAAAGGTAACTTGTCAGGAAGTAAAGCGCGACGGATCGGATATCTGGATCAGAATTCCGTCCGGTTGGATTGCGGCGTATTATCAGGGGAACCGTTACGTCGCATAAAAAGCGCGTAATACATAAATTGCTTTCTTTTGGCTAAAGTAAATGAGGAATTACTATATCACAGATGAAGGGCGGCTATCAAAAAATAGTCGCTTTTCATTTTTTCTTGTGCTATAATAGGCGGGTATATTATCAGGAACGAGGGATCGAAAAAATGGGACATAATGACGATATAGAAAAATTGATACAATCGCAGGATCTAACAAAGCAGCCGCCGGAGCAGGAGCCGGAACGACAATATTATTTTATAAAAAAGTGTCGGGAAATAGTAAAAAAGAAGTCGGAGGAATTAGGGCGTCCGTTATATGCGTGTTCGGTGTGCATGGGGTGTCAGATGAACGCCCGGGATTCCGAGAAGCTGTTGGGAATCCTGACACAGATTGGTTATGGCGCCACCGATGAGGAATCGGAGGCTGATTTTGTCATCTATAATACCTGTACGGTACGGGACAACGCCAACCAGAGGGTTTACGGCAGACTGGGCTTTTTAAACAGTATGAAGCGAAACAGGCCTCATCTTAAGATCGCTCTCTGCGGTTGTATGATGCAGGAGCAGACCGTCATTGACAAGATCCGTAAAAGTTACCGTTTTGTGGATCTGATCTTTGGTACCCACAATCTCTTCAAGTTTGCGCAGCTTTTGGTGGCCATGTTCGAGAATCAGGAGATGATCGTGGATATCTGGCAGGAGACCGACCAGATTGTGGAAGAGCTGCCGGTCAGCCGTAAATATTCCTACAAATCGGGGATCAATATCATGTTCGGATGCAATAATTTCTGCAGTTACTGCATCGTGCCTTATGTACGGGGACGGGAGCGGAGCCGGGATCCGAAGGAGATCCTGCAGGAAATTGAAAGGCTGGTGGCGGACGGTGTGGTGGAGGTTATGCTGCTTGGCCAGAATGTCAATTCCTATGGGAAGAATCTGGATAATCCCATCACTTTTGCACAGCTTCTGCGCGATGTTGAGCAGATTGAAGGATTGAAAAGGATCCGTTTCATGACGTCTCATCCGAAAGATCTGTCCGACGAGCTGATTGATGTGATGAAACAGTCAAAGAAGATCTGCCGGCATCTGCACCTGCCCGTGCAGGCCGGATCCGACAGGATCCTGCAGGCCATGAACAGACGTTATACGAAGGCGCAGTATCTGGCCCTGGTGGATAAGATCAGAACCGCTATGCCGGACATTGCCCTGACTACGGATATCATCGTGGGATTCCCGGGAGAAACCCCCGCCGACGTGGATGAGACCATCGACGTGGTGCGAAAGGTTAAGTATGACAATGCCTTTACTTTTATCTACTCCAGGCGGACGGGAACCCCTGCGGCGGCCATGGAGGATCAGGTGCCGGAGACGGTAGTTCGGGAAGGATTCGATAAACTCCTTAAGGTAGTGCAGGATACGGCGAAAGAGCGGGCCGCCCTTTTGCAGGGAAAAGTGATGGAAGCGCTGGTGGAGGAAGTGAACGAGCAGGATGCTTCCCTGATGACAGGACGTCTGTCCAACAATATGCTGGTGCATTTTCCGGCGTCCGAAAGCCTGATCGGCCAGCTGGTGCAGGTTTCTTTGGATGCATGCCATGGATTCTATTATACGGGACATGTCGTTGAGTAGTATGTGATCGTGTGATTGTGGATTCCTGGCAGATATATCTGATATTATGGAAAAATACGGAGACAGGCTGACGGCATACAGGTTTGGCGCTTAACGGCCTTACAGGTATGCTGCTGCTTGCTGGAAACAGATTCCCTGAATATTATCAAATGATTTTTATAGAAAGACGGTTGATAAGGTTGAATAGATCACAGCCTTCGCAAAAACTGCTTCGGCATGGAGGAAAGGTTGAAAAATCACACTGATGTGCTGATTTTTCAACTGCGAGTTTGTGCCGGAGCCACAAACTCGGGATTGCAGAGCCAAATTTGAGATTTGGCTCGCAGCCTTCGCAAAAAACTGCTTCGGCATGGAGGTAAAAAATGGCAGAACTTACACCAATGATGCAGCAGTATCTGGAGACAAAGAAAGAATACCAGGATTGTATCCTGCTTTATCGCCTGGGCGATTTTTATGAGATGTTTTATGAGGACGCGCTGACCGCATCGAAGGAGCTGGAGATAACATTGACGGGCAAGAACTGCGGACAGGAGGAGCGGGCGCCCATGTGCGGCGTTCCATATCATGCTGTGGAGAGCTATCTGAACAAGCTGGTATCGAAAGGGTATAAGGTGGCGATCTGTGAGCAGGTGGAAGATCCAAAGCAGGCTAAGGGTATTGTTAAGCGGGAAGTGATCCGGATTGTCACGCCGGGCACTAATCTGAACCTGCAGGCACTGGACGAAAGTAAGAATAATTATATATTCTGTATCGTATATTCTCCAGGTAAGACGGGCATTTCCATGGCGGATGTGACGACCGGGGACTATTATCTGACAGAGGTGGACGACATCCGCAGACTGCAGGATGAAATTCAGAAATACGGACCTTCAGAGATCATCTGTAACGAACAGTTCCTGGTCAGCGGTTACGATATTGGTGATCTGAAAACCCGCCTGGGAATTACGGTATATTCCCTGGCCTCCCATTATTTCGATGAGGAAGGAAGCCGTAAGAATCTGATGAAGCACTTTAAGGTTAATTCTCTGTCCGGGCTGGGCATAGAGGATTTTCCTTCCGGCATGATTGCAGCGGGGGCGCTGCTTACCTATCTGTATGAGACGCAGAAGACTTCGCTGGCACATTTTACACATCTGTATCCCTATCTGATCAGTAAGTATATGCTGCTGGACAGTGCCACCAGGCGGAATCTTGAGCTGACGGAGACTCTGCGTGAGAAACAGAAGAAAGGTTCTCTGCTGGGAGTGCTGGATCGCACAAGAACTGCCATGGGCGGCCGTCTGCTGCGCAAATATATCGAGCAGCCTCTGATTGACAAAGAACAGATGAACCTGCGGTTGGATGCGGTGGAGATGCTCTGTAAGCGGAGTGTGGACCGGGATGAGCTGCGCGAGTATCTGAATGCGATCTACGATCTGGAACGCCTGATGGGCAAGATCAGTTATAAGACAGCCAATCCCAGGGATCTGATTGCCTTTCGCAATTCTCTGGCCATGCTGCCTTCCATCAAAACACTGCTGCATGATCTGGACACGGGGCTTTTGACAAAGATACGAAACAATACGGATACGCTGGAAGATATCTATCATCTGATTGATGACGCGATCCTGGAGGAACCGCCCATTTCCATCCGGGACGGCGGCATGATCAAAGAAGGCTTCAGTGAAAACATTGATGCACTCAGAAATGCAAAAAGGGACGGCAAGAACTGGCTTGCCGCGCTGGAAGAGGAAGACAGGGAGCGGACCGGAATCAAAAATCTGCGGATCAAGTACAATAAAGTGTTCGGCTACTATTTTGAGGTTACCAATTCCTATAAGGATCTGGTGCCGGAAGATTATGTGCGCAAACAGACGCTGGCCAACGCGGAGCGCTATACCACGCCGCGTTTGAAGGAGCTGGAGGATACGATCCTGAACGCGGAAGACAAGCTTTCTTCGTTGGAATACGATCTTTTCTGTCAGATCAGAGACGCCATTGCCGCGGAGGTAGAGCGCATTCAGCGGACGGCCAGGGCCATTGCCAAGCTGGATGTTCTGTCAGCGTTATCTTATGTGGCGGAGCGGAATCAATATGTGCGCCCGGCTCTTAACGATAAGGGTGTCATTGATATCAAGGATGGCAGACATCCCGTCGTGGAGCAGATGACGGGTAACGATATGTTTATCTCTAACGATACTTATCTGGACAACCAGAAGAACTGTATCGCCGTGATCACAGGACCCAACATGGCAGGTAAATCCACTTATATGCGGCAGACGGCGTTGATTGTGCTTCTGGCCCAGATTGGTTCCTTTGTGCCTGCGAAGAAGGCTAATATCGGTATCGTGGACCGTATTTTTACCCGGGTAGGCGCTTCTGATGACCTGTCCAGCGGTCAGTCCACCTTTATGGTGGAGATGAACGAAGTGGCCAATATCCTGCGCAACGCCACCGCCGACAGTCTGTTGGTGTTGGATGAAATCGGGCGCGGCACTTCCACATTCGACGGCTTGAGTATCGCCTGGGCGGTGATCGAACATATCAGCAACCGTAAGATCCTGGGGGCAAAAACATTGTTTGCGACTCATTACCATGAGCTGACGGAACTGGAAGGTAAGATGGATAACGTTAACAATTACTGCATCGCCGTAAAAGAAAAAGGTGACGATATCGTCTTCCTGCGCAAAATCGTCAGGGGCGGCGCCGATAAGAGCTACGGTATTCAGGTGGCAAAGCTGGCAGGCGTACCCGATATGGTCATAGACCGCGCCAAAGAGATCGTGCAGCAGCTGAGCGATAACGATATCACGGAAAAGGTGCAGAAGATTGAGATCAATATCAAGCATGAAAAGCGTAAGCCGGTGAAATACGATGAAGTGGATCTGGAACAGATGTCGCTCTTCGATACTGTGCGGGATGAAGACGTGATCAGGGAGCTGCAGGAGGTCGATGTGGGAAATCTGACACCTATTGACGCATTGAATGTGTTATACCGGCTGCAGACGAAGTTGAAGAACCGATGGCAGAAAGATTAAGGGTTAGGAAATATGGCTACGATAAATATTCTGGATCATCAGACGATAGATAAGATAGCGGCCGGTGAAGTAGTAGAGCGGCCGGCCAGCGTGGTGAAGGAACTGGTAGAGAATGCCATTGACGCCGGAGCGGATGCCATTACGGTGGAGATTAAAGACGGCGGGACTTCGTTGATCCGTGTTACGGACAATGGAGGGGGGATTGAGAAATCTCAGGTGAGAAATGCTTTTCTGCGCCATGCTACCAGTAAGATTACATCGGCGGACGATTTGACTGACTTGGTCAGTCTTGGGTTTCGAGGGGAAGCGCTTGCCAGTATCGCTGCTGTGTCCATGGTGGAACTGATTACCAAGATATCTGAGGAGCTGACGGGAATCCGCTATGTGATCGAGGGCGGTCTGGAAAAAGAGCAGGAGGAGATCGGCGCGCCGGAAGGCACCACGATCCTGGTGCGGAACCTCTTCTTTAATACGCCGCCCCGGAAGAAATTCTTAAAGCAGCCGCAGACGGAAGGCTCCTATGTGGCGGATCTGATGGAACATCTTGCACTGTCTGACCCGAAGATCTCCTTCAAATTTATTCTGAACGGACAGACCAGGTTTTATACCACGGGAAATAACGAACTGCGCGAGATCATCTATCGTATTTACGGCAAGGATATGGCGTCTGAACTGCTTCCTTTTTCCTGGCAGGGGGATGGCATGACGGTCAGCGGATTTCTGGGAAAACCGGTGATCAACCGCGCCAACCGCAATTATGAGATCTTCTATATCAACGGCAGATATATCAGGAGCAGCCTGATCAGCAAAGCCATCGAGGAAGGCTACCGGGAATATCTGATGCAGCATAAATTTCCGTTCTGCGTGCTGCATTTCCAGATTGATACGAAGCGGATCGACGTCAATGTACATCCCACGAAGATGGAGGTGCGGATCGCTGACGGACCGGTTTTCTATGAGGCGGTAAAAGAAGCCATCCATGATACGCTCCGCCAACAGGAGATGATTCCGGAAGTCAGCCTGACAGAACGAAAGGAACAGAAGAAAGCCCGATCGGAGGAATTGTGCGCCGGCAGGCAGAACGCTGGCCTGTCCATGCCGGAACCTTTCGAGAAGAAGCGGATTGCAGAAATGCCCCAGAGGGCGGCATCCGATGCTATCAGCCGTATCTATGAGAACCATCAACAGAGTATGGTGCGTTCTCCTGATCTGTATCATGCCGGCAATGTGCCTGCAGGCCATCGGCCTGCAGGTGATCCGGCGCCTGAAATAGCTTCGGTGAGCAGGCCGGAACAGACAGTTACTTTACCGGAACAGTCACTGCAGCCTGTCCAGATGGAAATGTTCACGGATAAGATTCTGTCCGAACCGGCCAGAAAACATTTTGAACTGATCGGACAGATCTTCGATACTTACTGGCTGATTTCTTATGAAGACAGACTGTTGATCATTGACCAGCATGCAGCACATGAGAAGATCAAATATGAACGGTTTATGAAGCAGTTCCGGGAACAGGCAATTGTCTCACAGACTATGAATCCGCCCTTGGTGGTGACTTTAACCGGAAAAGAGCAGGAGTGTTACAGCAGGCATGCCGAGGACTTTGAAGCGCTTGGTTTTGTGATCGAGGAATTTGGAGGCAGTGAATATGCTATCCGGGGCGTGCCCATGGATCTGTACGGCTATGAGGAGAAGACCTTTTTCCAGGAGTTACTGGATCAGCTGGCAGCAGAATCCGCTTCCGGCACTCCGGAGAGCATTCGAACCCGTATCGCAACCATGGCCTGTAAGGCGGCGGTTAAGGGCAATATGAGGCTGTGCAGACAGGAAGCGGAGCAATTAATTGATGAACTGCTCACATTGGACAATCCCTATCACTGCCCTCATGGCAGGCCGACCATCATCTCCATGAGCAAATATGAACTGGAAAAGAAATTCAAGAGGATAGTAAGTTGAAACAATCATCAGAAAATCCCGGCCTTGTGATCCTTACCGGACCGACGGCCGTTGGAAAATCAGAACTTGCCATAAAACTTGCCAGGCAGATCGGCGGCGAGATCATATCCGCCGATTCCATGCAGGTTTACCGGCGGATGGATATCGGCTCGGCAAAGATTACACAGCAGCAGATGGACGGCATTCCTCATCATCTGATCGATGTGTTGGATCCCAAAGAAGAATTCAATGTGGTCTGTTTTCAACAGCTGGCCAAAAAGGCCATGGAAGGAATCTACGCTCGCGGCCGCATCCCGGTGGTGGCAGGCGGTACCGGTTTCTATATTCAAGCGTTGCTTTACGATATTGATTTCACGGAAAACGATGAGGATATGGCGCTGCGCTTAAGGCTGGAAGCAATGGCTGCTGTCCAGGGAAACGAGGCGCTTTATGAAAGGCTGCGGCAGATCGACCCGGAATCCTGCGAGAGTATCCATGCCCACAATGTCAAGCGCGTGATCCGGGCCATCGAATTCTATGAAAAAACCGGCACAAAGATTTCGGAGCACAACAGGCAGCAGCGGGAACGTCTCTCCCCCTATAACTTCGCCTACTTCGTGCTGACCGATGACAGGGACCGGCTCTATGAAAGGATCAACGAGAGAGTAGACCAGATGCTGAATCAGGGGCTGATCGGGGAAGTATCTGCATTGGCCGCCGCAGGCTGTACAAGAGATATGGTGTCCATGCAGGGACTTGGCTATAAAGAAATCCTGGACTATCTGGACAAAAGGTGTACTCTGGAAGAGGCCGTATACACCCTGAAACGGGATACCAGGCATTTTGCGAAGAGACAGCTTACCTGGTTTCGCAGAGAGCGGGATGTGTTATGGATCAGCAAGCCGGAGTACGGATATGACGATGACCGCATTCTGCAATATATTATGACACAGCTAAAAGAAAAGAATATTATTGAGATTAACAAAGAAAGGCATTCTGTACCATGATAAATACAATCAATCCCATCACCGCTGCAGATTTTAAAGAGGAAATGACATACGAACAGCAGGGCCATAATGATGCGGCGCCTGCACTGATCGGCCAATATGCGCACTTAGGCATATCCGAGCCGGTGGTTCGTTTCGGAGAAGATATCCTTGCTTCCCTGCAGGGGCGTTTCCGTCAGATTGACGAGACAGCGGAGTATAATCAGTTGAAAGTGACTCTGGCCATGCAGAAATGCCGGGTCAGCGAGGCCTGCCTTCTGGGGACTACCGGTTATGGCTATAACGATCTGGGCCGGGATACACTGGAGCAGGTGTATGCGGCGCTTTTCCACACGGAGGATGCGCTGGTGCGGCCGCAGATTACCTGCGGCACCCATGCGCTGGCGCTGGCGCTGATGAGCAATTTAAGGCCCGGGGACGAGTTGTTATCTCCGGTGGGCAAACCTTATGATACGCTGGAGGAAGTGATCGGGATCCGTCCTTCCAGAGGTTCTTTAAGAGAATATGGGATTTCTTACAGTCAGGTAGACCTTCTGCCCGACGGTTCTTTTGACTACGAAGGCATCCGTAACGCAATAAAGGAGAAGACCAGACTGGTTACAATCCAGCGCTCTAAAGGTTATCAGACAAGGCCGACTCTCTCTGTGGCACGCATTGGTGAGCTGATCCGCTTTATCAAGAATATCCGCCCGGATATTCTCTGTATGGTGGACAACTGTTATGGAGAATTTGTTGAAACCATCGAACCCACCGATGTGGGTGCAGATATGGTGGTAGGCTCCCTGATCAAGAATCCTGGCGGTGGGCTGGCTCCGATTGGCGGCTATATCGCAGGCAAAAAGGAATGCGTGGAGAATGCGGCCTGCCGTCTGACATCCCCGGGACTGGGGAAAGAGGTGGGCGCGTCCCTGGGCGTTTTGTCTTCTTTCTATCAGGGTCTGTTTCTGGCCCCCACCGTAACGGCCAGTGCCCTGAAAGGCGCCATTTTTGCTGCCAATATCTACGAAAAGATCGGCTTTTCGGTGGTGCCGGACGGACGGGAAAGCAGACATGATATCATCCAGGCCGTCACTTTCGGTTCTCCCGAGGGAGTGATCGCCTTCTGTCAGGGGATTCAGGCGGCTGCTTCTGTAGATAGTTTCGTAACTCCGGAACCCTGGGATATGCCCGGCTACGATTCCCAGGTGATCATGGCTGCGGGCGCTTTTGTATCCGGTTCTTCTATAGAGCTGAGCGCGGACGGTCCCATTAAGCCTCCCTATGCAGTCTATTTCCAGGGCGGCCTGACTTTCCCGCATGCCAAACTGGGAATTTTGAAAACACTGCAGAGCCTGTTGGATTGTGGACTGGTGACTGCGGATTTTCATAAAGCTTAACACACCCTTTTGTAATTCCTGTTATCATTACAGCCAATCAGGTGTGATCTGCAGCAGACGATACCCATAACTTTTCATATAATTTTTACCAATTTTTGTATACATAAAAAACCTGTTGTGATAAAATGAGCGTTGAGAAAGGAGAACCTGAATCATATGCGCAAGAATAACTGGGCTTGTTTTCTGCTTGTTCTGGCAGGGATCGTTATAGGTGGTTTTATCGGGAATCTTTTTCCGAGTACGTGGCTGAATTATGGACAATCATTCGGTCTGTCTTCTCCATTGGTGCTGGATCTCGGTATTTTGAGCGTTACATTTGGCCTGTCGATCAAGATCACGATCGCAAGCATAATCGGTATAGCTTCGGCAATCATAATTTATCGTTTTATATAGCGGTCACGACACGGTCGGACAGGCAGCATGATAGAAGGTTTGCCGTATGCAGCATATGGAAAAGGTCTCCGGCGTTATCAGACCGTCCCGTCGTTTAAGGAGAGAAGCTGTCGGGAAAGAGGTTGCATGAAATCAGGCAAGTTTGAGAACAATGAATATTACAGAATGCAAAATCTTCCATATGAGAAATTTCTTACCTATGGAAGCAGGGCTCTGACAGATTCGGAGCTTCTGGCAATTTTGCTGCGAACGGGCACGCGCGGTATGAATGCATGCATGCTCGGAGAGGAAGTATTGACGAAAGCCGCCTGTTACGGGAATGGCCTGGCGGGATTGTACCATATCCCGATCGGCAGTCTGAGACAGATCGACGGCATCGGTGAAGTGAAAGCGATCCAGCTTAAGACTGTGGCAGAGCTAAGCACAAGAATGGCACAGGCTAAGGCAAAAGGCAGGCTCTCCTTTAGGAATCCCGGTTCAGTAGCCGATTACTATATGGAACGGTTCCGCCATGAAAATGTGGAATATATTATGCTTCTTCTGGTGGACAGCGGCATGCATCTGATCGAAGAACACATTCTTTCCAAAGGAACGGTCAATGCTTCCCTGATATCTCCCAGAGAGGTTTTTATCAGTGCATTGCAGGTTCAGTCGGCAGGAATCATGCTGCTGCACAATCACCCGGGCGGCAATCCGATTCCCAGTGACAATGACTTCAAGGTGACGGAACGCATCAGAAAGGTCGGAACGCTGACGGATATCCCCCTTCTGGATCATATTATTATCGGGGATCATCAATACTTTAGCTTCAAAGAGAGCGGATTAATGGCAGAAATGTCGGATTCTGGAATACAAAGTAACTGGAAAGAGAGGAATGGCTGTAGTGGCTAACAATGCATTTGGAATTGATCTGGGAACAAGTAACATCAAAATATACAACCGTGCGGATGATGAGGTTTTCGTAGAGAAGAATATGATTGCCATCGAAAATAAGAAGAATCTTTTCGCTTACGGAGATTCTGCATTTGAGATGTATGAGAAAGCGCCTGGCAATATTCATATCTCTTATCCTCTGAGCAACGGTGTCATAGCCGATATTCAGAATATGGAGCTGCTTGTAAAGTATTTTCTGAATGATATGATGAAGGGCAATATCAAGCCGGCCGATTATTATATTGCTGTTCCCTGGGATGTAACGGAAGTGGAGAAACGCGCTTTTAAAGATCTGATCAAGGAATCCAATGTCAAAGCCAGGAAAGTCATGGTAGTGGATAAGGCTGTAGCCGACGGCCTTGGTCTCGGTATTGATGTCAAGAACTCACAGGGGGTACTGGTGGTCAATGTGGGATTTGACACTACAGAGATCTCCATTCTGTCCCTGGGCGGTATCGTGTTGAGCAAACTGATCAAGGTGGGCGGCCGCAAATTTGATGATGCCATCAAAGCGGCGGTACGCAGGGAGTACAGTCTTATTATCGGCGGCAAGACGGCGGAAGTGGTGAAAATTTCCCTCCTGGAACTGGAAGAATCTCAGACTGGAGCCGTGGTCTATGGAAGAGATATCGTTACGGGGCTGCCAGTTGAGCGTGAAATACCGACTAAGTTAGTTGACGAATGTCTTATTGAGCATTTTAATACGATCATAGACAATGTAAAAGTGATTCTGGAGCGCACACCGCCGGAACTTGCGGCAGACATCTATCGGCATGGAATTTATCTGACGGGCGGCGCTTCCCAGGTAAGCAAACTGGCACAGCTTATGAGCAGGGGAACCGGGCTGAAAGTCAATGTCACAGACAATCCCGTGACCAGTGTTGCGCTTGGACTGGCTAAGATTATCAATGAGGATAATTATAAAACGGTAGCATATGCAATAGAAGGAATGAGTAAATGAGTCCGATCGTAAGAAGAAAAGGAGAGAAATTTACTTTACCAAGTAAATATCTCCTTTTTATTTTAACAATCCTCTGCACCGGCCTGGTGCTTCTGACTTTTAACACAACCATGTTCAGCGATCCTTTAAGTTCGGCCGCAGGCTATACGATCGTCCCCTTCGCGGAAGGAATCAGCGCGGTAGGCAGCTGGCTTGCCAATCGTTCCGAGGAACTGGTGCAGATCAGGGATCTGATCGCAGAGAATGAGAATCTGAAGCAGCAGGTTGATGAACTGACCATTGAGAATACAAGACTGCAGCAGGATCGGTATGAACTGACAAATCTGAGAGAATTATACAGCCTGGACGCACAGTATGACGAATATGAGAAGACCGGGGCGCGCATTATTGCCAGAGATTCCGGGAACTGGTTCTATTCTTTCGTAATCAATAAGGGGGAACAGGACGGTATCGCCGTAGATATGAATGTGATGGCCGGCAGTGGTTTGGTTGGCCGCATAGTGGATGTTGGCCCAAATTGGGCGAAGGTGAAGGCGATCATTGCGGATGATTCCAACGTCAGTGCCATGGTCCTGTCCAGTTCTGATAACATGATTGTATCTGGCAACCTGAAGCTTTACGCTACAGGCGTGATAGAATTTGAACAGTTGATTGACAGCGCCAATGCGGTGGTAGAAGGGGATAAGATCGTCACTTCCAATATCAGCGATAAGTATCTGCCCGGCATTTTGATCGGTTATATCAGCAAGATTGATCAGGACGCCAATAATCTGACCAAATCCGGCAATATAACGCCGGCAGTGGACTTTGAGCATTTGGAAGAGGTACTTATCATCAAACAGCTGAAACAGACGATCGAAGAATAGCAGAAATGCTGCAGGTGGGACATGAATATTAAGTTGAAACTAAAACGTGGATTGATCACGGCCATTTTAATCTTCATATGTTTCTTATTGCAGTGCACTGTATTCCGCAGCCTGGCGTTCGGAGGAATTGTGCCGAACCTGCTGATTGTACTTACGGCTTCCTTTGGATTTATGCGCGGGGAAAAGACAGGACTTTTGATCGGTTTTTTCTGTGGTCTTCTGGTAGATATTTTTTTTGGAAATACTATCGGATTTTACGGGCTGCTGTACATGTACATTGGTTACATGAATGGCAAATTCTGCACCATCTTTTATCCGCAGGATATAAAGCTTCCCATTGCGCTTATTCTTGGAAGCGATCTCTTCTATGGATTCATCTGCTATGTGATCATGTTTTTGCTGCGCAGCCGGTTTGATCTCGGGTACTATTTTTTGAATATCATACTGCCTGAGATTGTTTATACGATTGTTGTTACTATTTTCCTGTATCCGCTCATTCTCTGGATCAATACCAGTTTGGAGCGCAGTGAACTAAGGAGTGGAAAGAAGTTTGTTTGATCATATACTGGAACGCATTAAAGAAAATTTTTTGAATATGATCACTTCCAGGCTGCTCATACTCGTATTGGTTTTATTCGGTATGGGCGGATACCTGATCTATACGATCTTTCAGCTGCAGATCGTTAAGGGAGAAGACTATTTCAATAATTTTCAATTGAGGATTACAAGGGAACGCACGATTCCGGCCACCAGGGGCAATATTCTGGATTGTAACGGAAATTTACTGGCCTATAATGAGCTGGCTTATTCGGTCACAATCGAAGATGTATACGAATCAGGCCGGAAAAAGAATGCCCGGTTGAATGCTACGATCCATCATCTTATCACCCTGATCGAGCGCTGCGGCGATAAGATCATCAATGATTTTCATATTGTGTTAGACAGCAACGGCAACTATCGATACAGTGTGGAAGGAACGCAGCTTCTGCGTTTTCTGGCGGATGTTTACGGTCATGCCACCATTGACGATGACGATTTTAAAGAAAAAGAGAAGAATGCCACCCCTGATGAAGTGATAGCATATCTGTGCAGTACCACCAGGTATGGGATCGGTAATTACACTGACCCGGATGATTCTTCCACTTTTGAAGCGGGTCTTGGCTATACGAAAGAAGAAATCCTTAAAATCATTACTATCCGTTTTGCCATGAGCGCCAACAGCTACCAGCGTTATATTGCCACCACGGTAGCCAACAATGTGTCTGAAGAGACAGTGGCTGTGGTGATGGAGAATGCAGATGTCCTGGACGGTGTTTCCATTGCGGAAGGTACTGTCCGTAAATATAACGACAGTATCTATTTTGCACAGATCATCGGCTATACCGGCAAGATCAATCCGGAAGAGCTGCAACAGCTGCAGGAGCAGGATGATTCCTATGATCTGAACGATACGGTAGGAAAATCCGGCATAGAAGCATCCATGGAGATGGAGCTGCAGGGAAATAAGGGATCCGAGACGGTTTTTGTGGACAATCTGGGTAAAGTGATTGAGACAAGCGACAGAACGGAACCTTCGGCCGGAAATGATGTGTGGCTGACCATGGACACCGACCTGCAGAAGGCATGTTATCATATATTGGAATCCAAGCTGGCAAGCATATTGCTTAAGAGTCTGGAGAATATTAAGGAATATCATGTACCGGAGGGTGGCAGCGGCGGAAACATCATTCTTCCGATCTATGATGTCTATTTTGCATGTATCAATAACAATATTATTGATACTGCTCATTTTGCAGAGGAGGATGCCAGGGAAACGGAACGCCTTGTCCATCAGACGTTTACAGACAGGAAATCTTTTGTTCACGCAACGCTTCGTGAGGAGTTGGAAGAGACATGTACACCATATAATATGTTAGACAAAGAGTATCAGAATTATGAGAGCTACATCGTTTCGATGCTGTACGATGACGACATCATCATGCGGTCGGCGGTTGACAAAGAGGATGAAACCTATATCGCCTGGACAACCGATGAGGTAATCAGTTTAAATGAATATCTGAATTACACCATCGCCAGGAACTGGGTCAATGTCCCTAAATTAGATATCGACTCCCGGTATTCCGATTCTGTTGAGATTTATCAGAAGCTGATTGAATATATTTTTACCAGTCTTGATAAAGATCTTACCTTTGATAAGCGCATATACCGTTATATGATCAATAACGATGAATTGACAGGCAGGCAGATCTGCCAGCTGTTGTTGGAACAGAATCTGGTGGAGATTCCGGATGAAGAGCTGCAGCAGTTTGAATCGGGCGCAGAGACTGCTTACGTATTCATGCGGAAACGGATCGAGAATCTGGACATTACGCCTGCACAGCTGGCTCTCGATCCTCATTCAGGCTCTATTGTTGTCACCGACGTTAATACCGGTAATGTGCTGGCTCTGGTTTCTTATCCCAGTTACGACAACAATAAGATGGCCAATGGTGTGGATGCGGCATATTTTGCGGCCTTACAGGACGATCTGTCTTCTCCGCTTATCAACTATGCAACACAGCAGAGAACCGCTCCTGGTTCAACCTTTAAAATTGTAGCTGCTACCGCCGGACTAACGGAAGGTGTAATCTCTTTGACAGATACGATTTCCTGTACAGGAATCTTCGAGAAGATATCTCCGCCACCAAAGTGCTGGCGTCTTTCCGGGCATGGATCTTTGAATGTGACAGGAGGTATTCAGCATTCCTGTAATGGCTTTTTCTATGAAGTCGGTTACCGGCTTGGAATCGTGGGCGATACGTACAACAACGACGTTGCGCTCAATAAGCTGGCGAAAGCGGCTGATCTGTTTGGATTATCGGAGCCTTCCGGTGTGGAGATCGAAGAATATACACCGGAGATATCCAGTGAGGATGCCGTTCGTTCGGCTATCGGACATGGCACGAATAACTATACTACCGTAGGTCTCGCGCGATATGTTACAACTGTTGCCAACAGCGGAACATGTTATAATTTAACATTGATAGATAAAATAGAAAACCAGAACACGGGTCTTGTTCTTGAGCACGAGGCACAGGTTCGCAGTCATATTGATATGGATCAGGCTTACTGGGATGCCATTCATACCGGCATGCGCAGGGTAGTGGAGGCAAAAGCTTACTTTGCGGATCTTGATGTCAATGTGGCCGGCAAAACTGGTACGGCGCAGGAGGACAGAAGCCGCCCGAATCATGCGCTTTTTGTCAGCTATGCACCCTATGAGGATCCGGAAATATCCGTTACCGTCCGCGTGGCTAACGGTTACACTTCAAGTTACAGCGCGCAGATCGCCAAGGACGTCTATGCATATTATTATGGGTTAAAAGACGAAGACGAGATTATCACAGGAACTGCAGGCTCCCTGGTGGGCGGTGTGGTAAATGAGGATTGATGTCGGTGGATCATAGATACAGGGAGGAGAATTCGATGAAAAATCCGGTTATTATCAAAAGCTTTCCAAACGGTCTTTCTATCTGGCTGGATGAGGAAATGCCTTTTTCTCAGTTGATTCAGGAGATTGCCTTCAAATTCAAAGAGTCGGCACATTTTTTTAAAGATGCAAGTATGGTACTCTCCTTTGAGGGGCGGGGATTGTCTGATTTTGAAGAACGACAGATCGTCAATACGATATCGGCCAACTCTTCCCTGAATATTGTATGTATTATCGGCAAGAATGAGGAGACTGACAAAAATTATATCAAGGCATTACAGAAGTTATCCCTGCATCAGCAGGCCATGGAGAATGCGGGACAATTCTATAAAGGGACGTTGAAAGACGGCCAGACGCTGGAGACAGAGAACAGCGTCATTGTTTTAGGGGATGTATATCCCGGCGCCTGCGTTGTATCCAATAAGGATATCGTCATACTGGGAGGCCTCTATGGACAAGCCTATGCCGGAGGAAGCGGAGAAGAAGGCCACTTTGTGGTTGCGCTTGAAATGTCACCAGAGAAATTAAAGATCGGTGATTTCAAATATAAAACATCAGAAAAACAGAGCAAATGGTCGATCAGACCAAAGGTTCAGCCAAAGATTGCTTATGTGGAAGACGGAAGAGTGCTAATGGAGCCGATTACCAAAGAATTACTGAACAATCTGCCTGTGTAGTATATCGTATACGATATAATGAATTATGGCAGATGCAGGAACGCGGCATTGATGAATGCCTGCCGGAAACTGCAGGACAGCAGCAAGAATGCATTGTCAGCAAATTCTTGCAGAGCAAGCTATACCTGGCCTGCTCTTGTTCAGGGGACGATAATACATCATATTGAGGAGGTCAGTAAAAGATATGAGTGAAGTAATTGTCGTCACATCAGGGAAAGGCGGAGTAGGCAAGACCACTACTTCCGCAAACGTTGGTACGGGTCTCGCCGCTATGGGTAAGAAGGTAATTCTGATCGACACCGATATCGGTTTGCGGAATCTGGATGTGGTTATGGGCCTGGAGAACCGGATCGTCTATAATCTGGTAGACGTGGTAGAGGGAAATTGCCGCATTAAGCAGGCCATCATCCGGGACAAAAGGTATCCCACTTTATTTCTGCTTCCATCCGCACAGACGAGAGATAAGAGCGCTGTCAATCCGACACAGATGGTCAGAATGGTAAGTCACCTGAAAGACCAGTTTGATTATATCATTCTGGATTGTCCGGCAGGCATCGAACAGGGATTTCAGAATGCCATAGCGGGCGCGGACAGGGCGCTAGTCATTACTACTCCGGAGGTTTCCGCCATCAGGGATGCGGATCGCATTATCGGCCTGCTGGAGGCCAATGAAATACATAAGATAGATTTGATCATTAACCGGATCCGCTACGATATGATTAAAAGAGGAGACATGATGTCTTCCGAAGACGTAGTGGAGATCCTTTCCCTGCCTTTGTTAGGCATGGTTCCTGACGATGAGAATGTGGTGATCGCGACCAATCAGGGGGAACCACTGGTCGGCAGTAATACACTGGCGGGCAAAGCCTATCAGAATATCTGTTACAGGATCCTCGGAAGAGAGGTGCCCTTTCTCGATCTGGAGAAAGGAGTTTCATTCTGGGCCAGGGTATCAGGTATCTTTCATAAGGGTTAGGGGGGATTAAGTTGTTTAAAAACATTCTAAAACGAAAAAGTTCCAGAGAAATTGCCAAAGACAGATTAAAGATCCTGTTGATATCCGACCGGGTCAATTGTTCTCCGGAGATGATGGAAATGATAAAGAATGACATCGCCCAGGTAATTTCCAAATATATGAAGATTGATACGAAAAGTATGGAGATACAGATTACCAAGACCGGAAACAAGGGACGTGGGCATAAGAATCCCACACTGTATGCAAATATACCAATCCTGGATCTTAAGAATGATTAACCCCAGGGACTGGTTAAAGAACGAAGGATAGAAAGGAGAAGACCGGCATATGCTGCGGCAGTATCATATCAGGGATTATGATTTCAAATTGATTTTCTTAGTATCGGCGCTTACTGTGATCGGTATCCTTGCCATCGGCAGCGCCGCTACGGAATCTCTGCAGACCAAACAGATCGCTGGATTTGTATTGGGGCTTTTTTTGATGCTGGTCATCTCTTTGTTCGATTATTCTGTGCTCCTTAAGCTTTATTGGCTGATCTATTTTCTGAATATTGCGCTTCTGGCGCTGGTTAAACTGATCGGTGTGGAAGTAAACGGCGCAAAAAGATGGGTCGTTATTATGGGAATTCAGTTTCAGCCTTCAGAAACCGCCAAGATCATGATATTATTATTCTTTGCGCAGTTTATTATGAAACATAAAGAGGAAATGCATTCTATTAAGACAATCGGTACATGTGTGCTGCTTTTCCTGCCGCCGGTGGCTTTGATCTACAAGCAGCCGGATATGTCCACCAGCATTATGGTCGGTCTGTTATTCTGCGTGATCCTGCTGATCGGAGGTATCAGCTGGAAATATGTTATCGGCGCGATCGCTGTGGCTGTCCCTGCCTTTGTGATCCTGCTGATGCTGGTCTTACAGCCTGATCAGAAGATTATCAATGGTTTTCAGCAGGAGCGTATCCTTGCCTGGATCTACCCGGAAGAGTATGCCAAGACAACGGCTTACCAACAGACCAATTCTATTATTGCAATCGGTTCCGGTATGTTGTATGGTAAAGGATATAAAACAAATGAGATCAGTTCCGTCAAGAACGGAAATTTTATTTCAGAGCCTGAAACTGACTTTATTTACGCGGTTATTGGGGAAGAATTCGGATTTGTAGGCGGCTGTACTGTAATTGTGTTATTGATTTTAATCTCATTTGAATGTATTATGGTAGCTAGGAGGGCAAAAGACCTTGCAGGAACCATTATTGCTGCCGGGGTAGCGGCAATGGTTGGTTTTCAAGGTGTTATCAATATTTCGGTAGCTACCGGAGTGATTCCGAATACAGGAATTCCACTGCCTTTTGTAAGTTATGGATTAACTTCGCTGGTCAGCCTGTATATTGGGGTGGGGTTCGTACTGAATGTACGACTGCAATGCAAAAAATGATATAAGTAAAGAGGGTGTTATTATGAACATTGCGTTAATTGCGCACGATGCAAAGAAGAAACTGATGCAGAATTTCTGCATTGCTTATCGGGGAATTTTAAGCAAAAATGATTTGTATGCGACCGGAACGACCGGACGGCTGATCGAGGAAGTAACGAATCTGTCGATTCACAAGTATCTTGCCGGACATTTAGGCGGTGCACAGCAGATCGGCGCACAGATTGAACATAATCAGATCGACCTTGTGATCTTTCTGCGTGATCCGCTCTATCCGAAATCACATGAACCGGATGTCAATAATGTGGTGGTGTTGTGTGATAAACATAATATTCCACTGGCAACAAATCTGGCGTCAGCGGAGTTAATGATCAAATCGCTCGAAAGAGGAGACCTAGAGTGGCGTGAAATGTACAAATAATAAATTTTTATCCTGTGGCCGAATCACAGGGACAAAGATCAAATACAGACTGCTGGTGGCGGTTGTGGGATCAGTTATGGTAGTTACAGGCTGTGGCAGCGTCCAATATGATATGGCATACAAAATGAATACAAATGTCAGCAGTTTTCAGCTTGCGGGTACATCGTCAGCCCAGGAGACATTGGCCCCTTTTGCATCCGATCTTTGTGTTGCCGGCGAGAGTGATGTCTCTGCCTCAGGAGCCTCTTTTCCGGATGTAGGGGCGGCAGCTTTATTTAATACCAAAAGCCTGGAAACGATTTATGCCAAAAATGTAAATGAACAGCTTAATCCGGCCAGTCTGACCAAGATCATGACAGCGCTTGTGGCCATCAAATATGGTTCCCCGGATCAAATGCTGACAGCTTCCGAGAATGTCAGGATCACCGAGCCGGGAGCTACGCTCTGTGGATTAAATCCAGGCGACCAGATGACAATGGAGCAGGCCTTACATGTACTTTTACTGCAGTCAGCCAATGATGTGGCTGTTATGATTGCGGAGGGAGTGTCAGGTTCCGTAGAAGCTTTTGTGGCCAAAATGAATGAAGAAGCCGCCAGTATTGGCGCGACGAACTGTAATTTTACCAATCCAAATGGCCTGACGGAAGAAGGGCACTATATGACGGCCTATGATCTGTATCTGATCTTTCAGGAAGCTCTGCAATATGAATTGTTTAACCAGATCATACAGATGGCCACCTATACCACTTCTTATCACGACAGAAATGGCGCTGAAAAAACACTGGACATTAAGAATTCAAACAGATATTTGAGAGGAACCTGGGAAATGCCCGCCAATGTCACGGTCATAGGCGGTAAGACCGGAACTACGACAGCCGCCGGCAGCTGTTTGATCCTGTTAGCCAAAGGCAGCGACGGAACATCTTATATATCTGTGATTTTAAAAGATTCTTCCGGGGATCAGCTGTATACGGATATGACAGATCTGCTTGGCATCATCAAATAATATTTTTAGTTGTTTTTTTGTTTCTTTTCACTTATAATATGTTTAGATGAAGTGATATCATAATTATACCAATATTTTACTTTAGGAGGGATTCATCATGATTCAGTTGATTGTGGGAAAAAAGGGAAAAGGAAAGACCAAACACTTATTGGATAAAGTAAATACAGAAATAAAAGATGTGGAAGGGAATGTTGTTTATCTGGACAAAAGCAGAAAGCATATGTTCGAACTGAACAATAAGATCAGATTGATTGACGTACCTGACTATCTGGTATCAAACAGTGATGAATTCATTGGTTTTATTTGTGGTATTATTTCACAGGATCATGACCTGCAGTATATGTACCTTGACAGTTTCTTACAGATTGCCTGTCTGAAGGACGGTGATATAGGCGCTACCATCGATAAGCTGGAAACAATCAGCACAAAGTTCCATGTTGATTTTGTGTTAAGTATTTCCGTTGATGAAAGCGAGTTGCCGGACAACTTGAAATCCAGCGTTATTGTTTCACTGTAATCCCATACATATAGTTTTGTAATTCCATAAAAACCTCGGAGCATCCGAGGTTTTTCATATGTATTTGGGCATGGGCTTATGTGCAGAGATGTCTTTATGTAAGGAGATGCTTATTTGGCCGATAACAGAAATAAGGTAACTAAATACAGACGTCCTTTAAACTTGAACATTGGCATGCTTATTTTTGCTGCTATTTTTATCTATATTGTTTCCTACGTGATTGATTATTTTAAGACAGATCACATAGTCGGATACAATGTACAGGAGGGGTCTTTGACTTCTAACAGTATCTTTAAAGGAATTGCCCTGCGCAGAGAAGAGATCGTTCCATGTTCCAAAGCCGGCTATGTGAATTACTTTACAAGAGAAGGTGAGCGCGTTGCTGTTGGGAATCTGGTGTATACCATCGATGAGACCGGCCGTCTGTCCGATTATATCAACACAAACGAAAGCGGGGAAAATTCCCTGTCGGACAGTGACCTTGCGGAACTGAAATCGGAGATTACTGCCTTTACAAGCCGTTTTGACCGCAAACAGTTTACCGATGTATACAATTTTAAATACAGTGTGGAAGGTACTGTACTGAAACTTGCCAATTATAATATCCTCGAAAATGTCAATTCACTGAACGATGCTTCCAGTACTGCATTGGTTAATTATTGTTATGCTGCCAAAAGCGGCATTGTCACTTATTCTGTTGACGGCTATGAGAATTTAAAATTGGAAGATATGACATCTGAGATTTTTGATCAGAAGGAATATGAGAAGAAGCATCTCGTAAACAATGAACTTCTTGCCAGTGGTGATCCGGCATATAAGCTGTCTACTGATGAAAGCTGGTCGATCGTTATTATGGTGGAAGACGAAGAATTGGCTGAGCATCTGGTAGAAGAGGAATATGTGGAAGTTAAATTTCTTAAAAATCAATATACATCCTGGGGACAGGTGGAATCTTTTAAGAATGAGGCCGGGGATACTTTTGTAGAGTTTTCTTTTACAAACTCCATGGTGACATTCTGTACTGACCGCTTTATCGACATAGAGCTTCTGCTGGAAGAGGAGAAGGGACTTAAGATTCCAAATTCCGCTATTGTTGAGAAAGAATTCTTTATTGTTCCGAAGGAATTTGTGACAAAAGGCGGCAACAGCGGTAACAGCGGTGTTCTTCTCGAGACCTATGACGAGGAGGGGAATCCTTCAACGGAATTTGTTGCCACTACGATTTATGATGAGACGGATACGGAGTACTATCTGGATGACAGTGTCCTGCATGCCGGCAACTATATCATCAAGCCGGAATCTACCCAAAAGCATGCTGTCAGCAAAACGGGTTCTCTGATTGGTGTATACAATATTAACAAAGGATATGCCGATTTTAAACAGGTCAGCATTCTGTATCAAAATGAAGAATACTCTGTCGTAAAGTCCAATACAGCATATGGCCTGAATGTCTATGATCATATTGTATTGGATGCAACGCTGGTAAACGATAATGATTTCATCTACGAATAGGAGCATTGTGATGATTCGGGATAATATAAATGCAGTAGAAGACAGGATTCAATCTGCCTGTAATCAGAGCGGCCGTAAGCGTAAAGAAGTTAAATTAATTGCAGTCAGCAAAACCAAACCGATTGAAATGCTGCAGCAGGCATATGCCTGTGGCTGCCGCGATTTCGGCGAGAATAAAGTTCAGGAATTGCTAGAGAAATACGATCATATGCCGAAGGATATCCGATGGCATATGATTGGCCACCTGCAGCGCAATAAGGTCAGATATATTGTAGATAAGGTGTATTTAATCCACAGCGTGGATTCTCTGCGCCTTGCAGAGGAAATCAGTAAAGAAGCTGTAAAAAAAGATGTAACTGTATCAATCCTGATAGAGATCAATGTAGCAGAGGAGGCAAGTAAATTTGGAACGACAGCCAGAGAGGCGGCTGCTTTGGTGGAAGAAATTTCCAGGCTGCCCAATATTGCAGTCAGGGGGCTTATGACAATTGCCCCTTATGTTGAGAATCCGGAAGAGAATAGACTGTATTTTACCATGTTAAGACAAATAGCTGTTGACATAATTCATAAAAACATTGATAATGTTTGTATGAAGGAACTTTCTATGGGGATGACCGGAGATTATGAGACCGCCATCACAGAAGGTGCAACATACATAAGAATCGGAACCGGTATTTTTGGAGAAAGAGAATATACATCTGTTTAGAGATAAAGTAACTTCAGTTGGTCTGCGTATTTACTGTTCTGACCGTGCAAAACGTAATGGTTAAAGTATCCGGGCAAATGAGAAGCAATCTTGGCTGAACTGTCACGATACAAATTTGCAGATTGAGAAAAAGACTGGATAGTAACATGTCTTATATAGAATATACGGAAGCTATAGACATGAAGTGAATTGAAGTATCGGAGGTTTTGTTATGAGTGTAATGGATAAGTTTTTAAATGCCATGAAATTGAATGATGAAGAAGATGAATACTATGACGACTATTATGATGATGAGCCGGAACCGGTTAAGAAACCGGCTCCGGTGAGGGATGACAGTGACGCAAATGAAGAGCGAATTGTCAGAAAGCCTACGCCAAAAGTAACGCCGATGCGTCAGACGAAGAAGATGCCAGGTACAGGTATGGAAGTGTGCGTCATTAAGCCCACTACAGTGGAAGACGCGCGGGAGATTACGGAGACTCTTCTGGCTAACCGAACGGTAGTGCTCAATCTGGAAGGGCTGGATGTGGATATTGCGCAGAGGATTATAGACTTTACGTCTGGATCCTGTTTTGCGATATCCGGCAATTTACAGAAAATTTCACATTATATATTTATAATTACACCGGCCAGCGTTGATATTTCCGGTGATTTCCAGGAAATCCTGTCCGGTTCGTTTGATGTGCCGATCAACAATGGAATCTAAGATACATAAAGCAGAAGGCTTCCTGGCGTGTAGTCAGGAAGTTTTTATTTTGCCCTTCGGGTAATGCGTGTTGCTTTACGCGATACAAAATATATAATAAAGTCAAGCGGTGTACAGCTTTACGCTTGTGAACAGAAAGGAAATAGAGAAATGGCCAACCGAATGACAATCAACTACGAGAAGAAGCCCTGTTATGATATCGTTTTTACCAATAATTTCGACCTGTTGTCAGATGAACTGCAGGCGTTTGATATTGAGAACAGGCGAGTGGCGGTCATTGCCGATTCCTGTACGGAGAGGCTGTTCGGTGATGCGGTACGCAGCAGTTTGGAGAACCATTGTCAGAAGCTGATCCTCCATTCTTTTCCGGCAGGAGAAGCCAGTAAAACACTGGATACGGTAAAGCAGATCTATAGAATGCTGATTGAAGAAGCGTTTGACCGCAAAGATCTGTTGATCGCGCTGGGCGGCGGCGTTGTCGGTGATATCACAGGCTATGCAGCAGCGACTTATCTGAGAGGTATAGATTTTATTCAGATACCGACCACCCTGATTGCACAGTCGGACAGCAGTATCGGCGGCAAAACAGGCGTTGATTTCGACGGCTACAAAAATATGGTTGGAGCATTTTATATGCCTAAACTGGTCTATATGAATGTATCTGTCCTGAAGGAATTGGATGACAGACAATTTTATGCAGGTTTTGCAGAGGTAATGAAGCATGGTCTGATCAAGGATACCCATTTCTACGAATGGCTTTTGGAGCATATGTATGAGATACATGACCGGGAAGAGTCGATTCTGGAAGAAATGATCATGCGCAGCTGTACTGTTAAGAAGCTTGTGGTGGAGAAAGATCCCAGAGAACAGGGGGACCGGGCGCTTCTTAATTTCGGACACACCATCGGCCATGCCATCGAAAAGGCCATGCATTTTGAAATGCTTCATGGGGAATGTATCGCTCTGGGGATGGTGGCGGCCTCTTATATTTCATGGAAGCATAACTGGCTGTCGATGGAGGAATACTATGAAGTGCGGGATATGTTTGTGCCGTTCAATCTGCCGATCAGTATTGATTCCATTGATCCGGAAGAAATCGTAAGACTGACCAAAGCCGATAAGAAGATGGAGGCAGGCCGGATTAAGTTTGTTCTGCTCAAAAAAGTCGGCAAAGCCGTTATCGACAAAACCGTGACAGAAGAAGATATTTTAAATGCTGTCAGGGAAATATATTTCAGCAGCGAGGATGCGAAGGAATGAGTTTGAAGAAGAAATTATATCTGCTGACGGATCTCATAGGAATTATTGTTCTGGTTTTATTTGACCAGTATACAAAAAATCTTGCAGTGGTTCATCTAAAGGATAAACCGGCATTTAATATTATCAACGGGGTGCTGGAACTGAATTATCTCGAAAATAAAGGGGCGGCATTCGGTATGCTGCAGAACCAGAAAGCATTTTTTATCTTTGTGGCGTTTGTTATTCTTGGAGTAATTGGATATGTCCTGTATAAAATGCCCGACGATAAAAAGTATGGAATACTGCATGCACTGCTGAGTTTGATCGCAGCAGGCGCTATCGGTAACATGATCGATCGGATCCGCCTTGATTATGTTGTGGACTTTATCTACTTTGTTTTGATTAATTTTCCGATCTTTAATGTGGCGGATATTTATGTATCTTTGTCGACGGCAGCGCTGGTTATTCTGCTTTTGTTTTACTATAAGGAAAGCGATCTGAGTTTTATCAGCTTTAAACAGAAGCGGTATCGGGAATTAAAATAAGACTGTTCTGCAAATGAACAATGAAGCGATGTACAGAATATAATTTTCAGAAAGCAAAGTTAAGTAAAGAGTGTTATATGGAACAGTATATTTATCAGATCGGACTGGAGGAGGATGAGGAGCGGCTGGACAAGTGGATCAGCAGCGCGCTCCCCGACCTGTCCCGTTCCTATATCCAGAAATGTATCAAAGAGAATCATGTATTGGTTAATCAGAAACCGCAGAAGGCAAGTTATCGCCTCCGGGTGGACGATGAAATCCAGTTTTCTATTCCGGAGGCCGTGGAACCCACCATCGAGGCGGAGAATATTCCACTGGCCATTCTTTATGAAGATGAGGATATACTTGTGGTCAATAAGCCTAAAGGAATGGTTGTCCACCCTGCTCCGGGGCATTACAGCGGTACGCTGGTCAATGCGGTTCTGTACCACTGTCGCGGGCATCTTTCCGGAATAAACGGTGTAATGCGTCCCGGGATCGTGCACCGTATCGATCAGGATACGACAGGATCTCTGATCATCTGTAAAAGCGACCAGGCTCACAGAATGATCGCTGACCAGCTTAAGGAGCATTCGATCACACGCCGATATCGGGCCATCGTACATGGTGTCATTGAACAGGATAATGGTATGATTGATGCTCCCATCGGTCGGGATCCCAGGGAGCGTAAACGCATGGCAGTCAATGAACGAAACGGCAAGTCCGCGATCACACATTTCACTGTGCTGCAGCGCTTTCGCGAATATACTTATATCGAATGCCGCCTGGAGACAGGCCGTACCCATCAGATCCGGGTGCATATGGCTTTTGTCGGACATCCTTTGCTGGGCGATACGGTTTACTGCCGCAGGAAAGAAGCTTTTCATCTGGAAGGACAGACCCTGCATGCCATGACGCTTGGTTTTATGCATCCTGCAGACGGCCGTTATGTGGAAGTGACGGCGCCGCTTCCTGCATATTTTGAACATCTGCTGCATATTTTATAAGACATTCATCGCTGTTTCTCTGAGGACATTCAGACGGTCTGCGTGAACGTGAATGAGATATTTCACAGCACTGCAGGATATGTCTGAGTGTTTTTTTTATCCAAAAAATATTGATTCTTTCACATTAATGTGGTAAAGTATGAAAAGAATATTTATACAGGTAGTAATGATCGTTGCTATACCTGATTTTATACAAAGGGGTATTATCATGAAGACCGCTGATTATCTGAATCAACTGTTGCGAAAATACTCGGGTACATTTGATCTTTATCAGCCATATGTGATTCATGGAAAAGAGTACCCGGCGTATGGGTATTTTTTTTCGCACACGGAGAAATATGTCCTGGTCAGGGAAGCTAATATGTGGTCGGCAGACAGTTATGAGCATGTTCTGTTTATTACGGCACAGGAGGTGGATCAGGCTCTGATCGAAGAAGCGGAGGCCCTTGTCAGGAACTATATGGAGCCGGTGTTGGTCCGCAAAGGAGAGGCGCTTCCGGCGCAGGGGCATATGTACAGCTATCTTACCATCAGTCTTATCGTTCAGCGGCCGCTTTCGAAGCAGATGCAGAAGGCAGTCAGGCGTTTTCGGTTTGAGAAGTGCTACCGCTTTAACGTGAGAGGATTCTCCCAGGCCCATATCGTGTGTGCCACAATGGAGGACGAGAGAGTCTATACCAATTATGTGGGGCGCAAAGCGGCGAATCTGTATCAGAATATTTTTCGGGAACAGAATATCGACAACGCTGCTATCCGCAGTTGACAGCAGATCCATAACGGCTGACTTGGATATTTAAGGATGCTTATAGGATAGAGAAATCTATTTCATATAAGAAATCGGCGGAGACTTCCTGATGCATGGCAGGAGAGTATTTGCCGGAGCAAAATAATCTATACAAACAGGAGGGAATTCAGTGTGAACTCAGTAGTATTAATCTTACTGGCCATCGCTATCTTCATCGCAGCCTATCTTACATACGGCAGATACCTGGCCAAAACCTGGGGTATCGACCCCAAACGCAGGACACCGGCCCATGAACTGGAAGACGGTGTCGATTATTGCCCAGCCAAGACTCCGGTTTTGATGGGACACCATTTTTCATCCATTGCCGGTGCAGGCCCCATTAACGGCCCGATTCAGGCCGCATTTTTCGGATGGCTTCCCTGCTTTCTGTGGATCGTGATCGGCGGTATTTTCTTCGGCGCCGTTCAGGATTTCGGTTCCATCTTCGTATCAATCCGTCATGAAGGTAAATCTCTCGGAGAAGTAATCGAAGAGAACATAGGCCGCAAGAGCAGAGTCCTTTTCACCGTATTTGCATGGCTGGTATTGTTACTTGTTATCGCGGCTTTCGCCGACATTGTAGCGAACTCCTTTACGGGAAGCGATGCCAACGGTTCCGTTGCAACGGCATCTCTGCTGTTCATTCCGCTGGCGATCGCCTTCGGTTTCTTCGTATACAGGAAGAATGCGCCGATGGTAGTAGCTTCCGTGATCGGTGTGATCCTGCTGGCGGCATGCGTAGCCATCGGTCTGGCTTTCCCGATCGTGCTTTCCAAGAATTTCTGGCTGGCATTTGTATTTATCTACATCATGATCGCATCTGTGACACCGGTGTGGATCCTGCTGCAGCCCAGAGATTACTTGAGTTCGTTCCTGCTTTACTTCATGATGATCGCTGCAGTCATCGGTATTTTTGCGGCGCATCCTACAGTAGAGATTCCGGCCTTTATCGGTTTACATGTGGGGAACAGCTATTTGTTTCCGACACTGTTCATCACCATCGCCTGTGGAGCAATCTCCGGTTTCCATTCTCTGATTGGTTCCGGAACCACTTCCAAGCAGCTGGACAATGAGAAGGATGCCCTGATGGTAGGCTATGGCTCCATGCTGATCGAGTGTGTCCTGGCAGTGATCTCATTGATCGCAGTAGCGACTCTGACCACAGACGGCCAGTTTGCGGCGGCAGGATTTGCATCTCCGACAGTTGTATTTGCACAGGCTATTTCCGGTTTCTTTGCAACGATCGGCATGCCTGAGACAGCAGTGTCGGCTACTTATACAATCATTTCACTGGCAGTATCCTGTTTCTGTCTTACTTCATTGGATACCGGTACAAGACTGGGACGCTTTATGTTCCAGGAGCTGTTTGCAGGAACCGAGGCCGGGAAGAAAATGAAACTCGACAACATGTATGTGGCGACGATCATCACGGCGATCTGTGGTTTTGCACTCTGTCTGGCAGGTTACGCCAAGGTGTGGCCGCTGTTCGGAGCCTGCAACCAGCTGGTGGCAGTACCTGCATTCCTGGCTGTCGGCACTTACTTAAAGAAGCATAATAAGAATAATAAGATGCTGTATATCCCGATCATCTTTATGGCGGCTGCTACACTGGTATCATTGTTCTTCTCCTTTAAGAACAATATGATGGCGTTGCTTGGCGGCGGGCTGGACGGCACGGCAGTATTCACTAATGTGCTGCAGAATGTGATTATTGTTCCGATCGTCATCCTGGCTGTCATTCTGCTGTTTGACGGCGGCAAAGTGCTGTGGGGCAGGGAAGGAAAATAAGAAAGAAAACGGTTAAGAGATTGCGGTTAATGTAAATCTCAGCAATAGGAGAGAACGTATGCTTTGAGGAATATCACCAAAAATATTCAAAGAATGTTTGCTTTTTGTGTAAAAAATGTATATAATGTATTTATATTTATCTTTTTAAAATGCAGTGTCTTTATGGATGGCATAGAACAAAAGGTATCTATAAAATTTTAAAGCGGAAAGGATGATGTTCTATGAATACAATTATCACTATCGGTCGTCAGTTTGGTTCCGGCGGTCGTGAAATTGGAAAGAAAGTTGCCGAATATTTCGGGATTAAATTTTATGATAAGGATTTGCTGACACGGGCAGCGAAAGAGAGCGGTTTCTGTGAAGAAATGATCCAGAGCCATGATGAGCGGCCGACAAATTCATTTCTCTATAACCTGGTTATGGATACGTATTCTTTCGGGTATAATTCTTCTTCTTTTGTGGATATGCCAATCAGTCATAAAGTTTTTCTGGCACAGTTTGATACAATCAAAAAGATTGCCAGTGAGGGACCTTGCGTGATCGTAGGCAGATGCGCCGACTACGCATTGCATGATTATCAGAACTGCCTGCATCTCTTTATTCTCGCCGACAAAGACCGCAGAGTGAAGCGCATTATAGAACGCTACGAGGACGTTAATACTGAGCAGAAAGCCCTGGATATGATCAATAAGAAAGATAAGCAGCGTCAAAGCTATTACAATTATTATTCTTCTAAGAAATGGGGACGTTCGGAGAGCTACGACCTGTCCATCAACAGCGGTGTTCTCGGCATAGACGGGACTGTGAAGCTGATTGCACAGTTTGTGGAGGATTTCGAGAACAGATAAGATTCTGTATTGCGGTATATAGTTCGGAGAGTAAGGTCACGTATAACGAAATAGTAGAAGGGCAGAAGCAGTGATTGATGCTTTTGCCCTTTTCAATGAAGTGATCCTGTATTTCTTCAACCGGGCAGACTCGCAGGTTATAACGCCAGGTCTTTCAGGCTTTCATTAATTCATATATATTGCTCATTTCTGCCTGTTCGTCGTATAGATCCTGATACATCTTAGTTACAATAACAGTAAATCCTGCCTTCTCTAAAGTCTTACAAGAAGCGATATTTTCAACATTGGCTGTAGCAACAAGTTTTTTCAAGTCATATTTTGCAAACATATATTCTGTAAAACACTGTAATGCTTCAGCAGCATATCCGTTGCCGCGATACTCAGCGCCAATGAAGTATGTAACACCAACTTGCATAAAGTCCTCATAAAACGAACTTCCTACAGAACCGATCACCTGATGATCTGACTTATCCTCTATAACAAATGCCAGATATTCATGATATGGATTATTTTCTGATTCCAGTTCCATTGCTTCCCTTATAAAATCCCCCATCCATTTGTGACATTCACTGCAATCACCGTAAATTTCAGTTAAGCTGCCATCAGAAGCCATCTTAATAAATGCATTTTCATCTGATGTTTCTATACTTCTTATATTTAATCTTCTGGTCTCTAAGAACATAATCTGCATCCTTCCATATTATGATGTCAGTGCAAAAGATGCCATACGGATTGCTTTGTCATACAGCATTGAAATTGAATAAGAGGAGATAGGTTTGTTCTCTACAACTATTCGCAAAACACAAGTTTAACGAATAGTTGCGCAAGAAAACCATCATAACCCCTTTCGTTCCCGGAAATCCTCGTTGCTGTTATATTTCGTCACATAAGTCCGGTAGCCGTTGTTTTTGTCAATTTGTTTTGTCTGTCTTTTTCGATCCGAACCATAGTTCAGATAATTTTCCCGGTAATGACGAACCGTATTGATCTCATCTGTAGCGCGTCTTCGTTTCCTGGACGTATGACGCATGTAAAAATAAATTGCGATTATGATGATCACCGTTATAAATAAAATACCACCGGACATTATTTGCCTCCTACAAATTTAATGGGATAACCAATCATGAAAATACTTTAAAATCCCAGCGCCTCTGAATCCAGCCAAATTGTAAACGGTCCGTCATTGACAAGGGAAATCTCCATCACGGCGCCAAATTCACCATGTTCAACCTTTGGAACGGATTCACGGCATTTCTCAATGATATATTCATAAAGTTCCTTGGCCAGATCAGGCTTTCCGGAGTCGATAAAAGACGGACGGTTTCCATGCCTGCAATCTGCATACAACGTAAATTGTGAAATAATTAACAATCCACCTCTGACAGACGATAAATTTAAATTTGTTTTATCATTTTCATCACTGAAAATACGCAAATTGATCAATTTACGAATCATCTTATCTGCGATCTCTTTTGTATCTGTGTTAGAGACCCCAACAAATACACATAGCCCCTGGCTGATTGCACCGATTGTACACCCCTCGACCGATACCTTTGCATTACTCACTCTTTGAATCAGAAATCTCATGGTTACTGCTCTCTTCTTTCTTTTTTTTCTTTTTGGCCGGAACATACTCGGTAAAACTCTTCTTCTCGTCAATCTCACCCACAGTCATATAAAGCTGTAGATCGGTAGGAAGTTCTTTTTTGCGCAGCAATCTGTTTACAACAGCCTTTACACCTGCGTAAAATACCGCAAAAATCGGCACACCGACTACCATGCCAAGAACACCGAATAAGCCGCCGAAGATCGTAATGGAAAAGATAACCCAGAAGCCGGATAATCCCGTGGAATCCCCTAAAATCTTTGGACCCAGAATATTGCCGTCAAATTGCTGGATGACGAGTATCAGAATGATAAAATACAATGCCTGCAACGGATCCACCATCAGAACCAGCAGGGCGCTGGGAATTCCGCCAATCCAGGGGCCGAAAAAAGGAATCACATTTGTCACACCTACGATTACGCTCACAAGGATGGCGTAAGGCGTACCAATGATACTGGCACATATAAAACAGATAATACCGATAATTATGGAGTCTACAATCTTGCCCCCTATAAAACCGATAAACGTATCGTGGATAAAACGAAAATTAGAGATTACTTCATTACCTGTCTTGCGGTCAAACAAGGCATAAGCAATCTTCTTTGCCTGTCCGGCAAACCGCTCTTTACTGCCCATAACATAGATGGATATAATAAAACCGATCACGAAATTCCACAATGCCTTAAAGATGCCAAGCACACTTAAGGACAGAGTCTTCACCAGGCCGTTGATATTCGGGAGCAGGTTCGTGTTGAAATAATCCAGAAGTTTCGGTGAATACTGTACCAACAGCTCATTAACTGTCTGCTCCAGGTCAGGATTATTCTTCATAAGCCCCAGCGCCCAGTGATTCAGGTTATTCAGATAAATCGGTAGCTGAAAGATGATGCTTTGGATGCTTCGGACCACCTCAGGGATAATTAAACCAAAGAATTCATAGAATACGACCATAATCAAAATGACCGTTATCAACATGGATATACCACGAATCCGCTTCCTGCTCTTCGCGTTGTCCGGCAGTTTGGCTCTTTTGTAAAGCGGTTCTATCACTCTGCCCTCAATCTTATTGAGAACCGGTGTCATCAAATATGCCAGCACAAAACCGTCAATGATCGGCATGGCGATACCGACCAGAGTGCGCAGGCCGTTGGAAAGGCTGGATCTGTGAAATAAAATATAATAGAAAAAAATACTCGCTGCAATGACCAGAAATGCCGTAATACCCCAATAGATATATTTCCTGTCAAATTTAAATTTCATGCCTGTAGATACACTCCCTGCCGTTAATATAGATATCTCTAGTATACCATTATTTTCAAAAACTGCATTAGATTTTATAAAAAATTAATGTCATCTGAACAAATATTCTGTATAATATAGCTGTTGAAATGTGTAGCAATGAACATGTTTACATCAGAGAATTTATTCAACCTTGAACCGATCCAGGAATACAGGACATAATGACAGGAGACAGGAATGAAATTACAACAAGTATACAGCCTTACCCGTAAGGCTATTGACGATTATCATATGATACAGCCCGGTGATAAAATCGCAGTCGGTATTTCCGGTGGAAAGGACAGTCTTACACTGCTCTATGCCCTGCAGGGACTGCGGCGCTTCTATCCGCATTCTTTTGAGCTTTGTGCTGTCACGGTTGATTTGGGATTTGACAATCTGAAACTGGACAAGATAAGCGAGCTGTGTGAGACGCTTGAAGTACCGTATCATATTATTCACACGGATATCGCAAAGATCATATTTGAAGACCGCCAGGAAAGCAATCCCTGTTCCCTGTGTGCCAAAATGCGTAAAGGCGCCCTTAATGATGCCATGAAGGCGATGGGCTGTAATAAGGTAGCCTATGCCCACCATAAAGACGACGTAGTGGAAACAATGATGATGTCCTTGGTCTATGAAGGCAGATTCCATACTTTCCGTCCTGTCACTTATCTGGACCGCACTGATATCACAGTAATAAGGCCCCTGATCTATATGAACGAGGCGGATGTGATTGGTTTCGTCAATAAGTATGAGGTTCCTGTCGTAAAAAGTCCCTGTCCGGCAGACGGTCATACAAAACGGGAATATATCAAGAATCTTGTACGTGAGATTAATCTTGAATCCCCAGGCGTCAAGGAAAGAATGTTTACTGCAATTCAGAGTAAAGCTCTGGATGGATGGGGGCTCCCATCGGGTAAATGACAAACAGGCAGAAAGGTATTTTATATGAATGCAAAAAACAACAATTACCATACCAAACAAAGTATTGATAATATTGCAAAAATGCGCGAAGTGCTGGAGACGCTTCCGCCCTTCTGCAAACAGTTCTTCCGTGGTATCAGCGAGTATACCTCGCCAAGAACAAGGCTGGCCTATGCTTATGATATCAGAGTCTTCTTCGAATATCTGCACGATAATAACAAGAGCCTGGCAAGCATGGAGATCCGGGAGTTTCCACTCTCCCTGCTGGAGCAGCTCACCAGAGAAGATATCGAAGAGTATATGGAATATCTCAGCTATTATCAGAAAGACGGCCAGGAATACAGCAATGATGAACGGGGCAAAAAGAGAAAACTGGCTTCCCTCAGAAGTTTTTATAATTACTATTTCCAGGCGGAGCTGATCGAAAAAAATCCGGCTGTACTCGTTCCGCTGCCAAAGCTGCATGAAAAAGAAATTATTCGTCTTGACCCGGCTGAAGTGGCGATCCTTCTGGATCAGGTGGAAGACGGAACGGGACTCACCACGGCGCAGAAACGCTTTCATCAGGCAACAAAAATAAGAGATGTCGCTATTCTCACGCTCCTGCTGGGGACAGGCATTCGTGTCTCGGAGTGCGTTGGCCTGGATATCAACGACGTCGATTTCAGAAACAATGGCATTCGTATCCTTCGAAAGGGCGGTTATGAGGCTGTCATCTATTTTGGTGAAGAGGTGGAAGATGCGTTGCAAAATTATCTTGAAGAACGTCATCATATCATACCTCAGTCCGGACATGAAAATGCGCTTTTCCTTTCCCTGCAAAACCGCCGAATGTCTGTGCGTGCTGTAGAGAATATGGTCAGGAAATATTCTTCTACCGTGACAACGCTCAAAAAGATCACGCCTCATAAGCTTCGAAGTACCTATGGCACCTCTCTTTATAAAGAAACCGGAGATATCTATCTGGTGGCGGATGTGCTTGGGCATAAAGATGTCAATACCACCAGAAAGCATTACGCCGCTTTGGAGGATGACAGACGCCGCTATGCTGCCCGACAGGTAAAGCTGCGTGAGAATCTGCCCGAACAATGACCCCGTCTTCCGGAATAATTATTGATAGCGGTATGGTTAGATTATTCATGCACACTGCTTGCAGCGTTATAATAAGGAATGACCAGATACTCTCCGTAATGGATGAAGTCACCCGTCAGAGAATTCATCTGTCTGACCTCATCAATATAATCCTGAATGGAATCATAATGTTCAGCATCCATGTACTGTTCAGCGATTGACCATAGAGTATCATGATTGGATATCGTGATACTCTTGTAATACTTATCGGAAGTACTCAGGCCATTCTTTGCATTGGAACGGAAAGCGCTCAGGGTAAAAGAGCATACAGTAATCAGACAGATCGTTACAAGAAACATCTGCAGATGCCTCTTCATCTCTTGCTGTCTTCGAATTCTGTTTTGAATGATTCTCTGCTCACTCCTTTGATTTTCTGTAGTCATATATCTGTTTACCTTCAGATTCTCTGCATACATTACTTTCACCTGCTTTCTCAGCCGTTACTCTGTGTTTTTCTTCGTGTTCAGATTTCCTTCTTTAGTTACTTATATACAACAAACGTACGTTGCGAACAAATGTTCTTTATGGTTGATATTATATCGAACAAATATTCGACTGTCAATACTGCAAGGCAAAATAATCGAACAAATATTCTGAATATACGTTTGCTTTCTGATGCTTAATATGCTATGATAAACATGGATAAAGTTTTTCTATGACTGATATATTTAGAATTGAAAGGATAAGGTTATTATTTATGGGATATGGTAAGATTACTGCAAAGCAGCAGCAGATCCTCAATTATATCAAAGATGAGATCTTAAAGAGAGGCTATCCGCCCGCAGTCCGTGAGATCTGCGAAGCTGTGAATCTGAAATCCACATCTTCCGTGCACTCTCATCTGGAGACGTTGGAGAAGAACGGTTACATCCGGCGTGACCCTACGAAACCGCGCGCGATTGAAATCTGCGACGATAATTTTCAAATGGTACGTACCGAGATGGTTTCGATTCCGGTGATTGGACAGGTGGCGGCAGGTCAGCCCATTTTGGCGGAAGAGAATATAGAGAGTTATTTCCCTGTTCCGGCGGATATGGTGCCCGGCGGTGAATCTTTCGCCTTGAAAGTGAAAGGGGATTCCATGATCAATGTGGGGATCTTTAACGGCGACCAGATTTTTGTGAAGTGCTGCCAGACGGCTGATAACGGAGATACCGTGGTTGCACTGATTGATGACTCTGCTACGGTTAAGACCTTTTATAAGGAAAATGGCCATATCCGTCTGCAGCCGGAGAATGATTCGATGGATCCCATCATTGTAGAGAATTGTCAGATTCTGGGGAAGGTTTTTGGTGTTTTCAGATTGTATCGTTGATTGTTACCCTCAGTGGACAAAGGTACACATGGTCGGTAAAGAATCAATTTCATCCCCTGCTGCGTTGCTTTCATTCCGACTCTTCGACCCTGACCATGGATATTAAGTGATATGCTTATTTGAAATTTTTTGACATAGGTTTCTATTGGTTTATTTTCCAGTATAGCAATGAACCAGTTTGCCATAATAATAGTAACTGTTTGGTTAATCCGAGCAGTTGCTATTATGTTTTACCTGGGGTTTTTCTCTATAGCTATAGACAGTAAAATCCTTTATTTTACACTGGGGCCGTCCTGAAAGCCTGTAAGATACTTTCAGAAGATGCCTTAGAGTGGAGGAAGGTTGAATAAATTCTCTGATGAGCAATTTAGTTCAACTAACTGAACAGGTTCAGTCAGAATTTGTGACGCTTCGGAATGGAGGTAATTATGAAAAATAAAGGTTTGGATTGTCTTGCACTGACGATTGCCATTATCGGTGCCATTAACTGGGGACTGATTGGTCTTTTCAGTTTTGACCTTGTGGCTTTTGTCTTTGGTAACATGTCATGGTTTTCAAGAATTATTTATGCCCTGGTAGGTATTGCCGGTCTTTATATCATTACATTTTATATGTATGCCGGCGGCGATGTCAGGGAAGCTGAATCGTAGTTAGGTTCAGCCGTCTATAAACCAGATTTGATCAGATTTTACAGAAAATCCCGGCGTTGTGGATACAGTGCCGGGATTTTCGATGTGCTAAAGAGATTCTATTTGTTTTCCGTCTCTCCAGATACGCTCCAGATCGTAGAAAAGACGGTTTTCTTTATCAAAAATATGAATAATCACATCATGGAAATCCAACAGCACCCAGTTGGCGTTCTGATAGCCCTCTATCTGCCGAAGCGGTACTCCTGCTTTACCAAGGGTTTCCTCCACATGATCGGAAAGCGCCTGGATCTGGCTGTGGTTCGTTCCATTGGCTATAATAAAATAATCGGCAATAACAGAGACCTCACTGATATCGATCGTTTTGATCTCTTCCGCTTTTTTATCTTCCAGAGCCTTGATGGCAAGCCTGGCTATTTCTTTACTGTTCATATTATATATTCTCTCTTTCTCAATTACTTCACTGATGTATCTGACAATAGTATTCGTAAGTATCCCGCGTCATGGAATCTATCTTACCGCCCTTGCGGGAAAGATAATCCAGCGTATCGCTTAAGATTCTGCACAGGGTCCTGTCAAGATCCTGATATGCTGTCTTCCGTACTTCCTGCAGACTTTGAACATCTGCGTAGCTTCGTTTGGCCCGTTCACGACCTGGTTCAATATAATCTGCAATATAAATAACCTTTTCCAATGGACTCATATGCGGTCTGCCGGTAGTGTGATAACTGATAGCCTGCAGAATCTCTTCGTCTGTTATTCCATACTTCTTCCGTGCCAGACAACTTCCTGCCTTTGCATGAAGCAGCGGGGAACGGTTCTCTGTCTCAATCTCGGATAACATCATCTTGTTCTTTCTACACAGGGAAATCTGCTTGTGATGGCTCATACATTTGGCACAGTCATGCAGCATGCCTGCGATCAGCGCTTTCTCCACATCTACACCGTGTACCATGGCCAGATTCGCAGCCGTATAAGCAACCCCTAGGGTATGTTCGTAACGCTTGCGCTCCAACGTCTGCTCCATTTCTTTCCTGAGTTTCGCAAGGTTCATCGCTTTCATAAATACAACCCTTTCTCCACTATATAATCTCTGACAGATGCAGGGACATCCGCATCTATGGAGATTCCGTCCGCGACTTTACGGCGGATCTGTGAAGAGGAGATGTCCATACAGTCGATTTTCAGTAAAAAGATGACAGCCTGATATGTCTGTTCCAGATATCTGATCTGCGATTCCATATCTGCAACGGTCTTATCATCCCGTACCGCCGCAAGCAGACGGCAATTTGCAAAGATACGTTCCGGGTTTGCCCATTTTGTAATCTGGAAAAGGTTGTCTGCACCCAGAATAAAGTAATATTCCGTATTCGGATTTTCCTGTTTCAAGCGATCCAGCGTCTCATATGTGTAAGTATTTCCAGAATGCTCGATCTCTATCATGGACAGGGTAAAATACGGTTCATCCTGAATCGCCAGAGCCGTCATCTCGGCACGTGTCCGTGCTGCTTCTACCCTCTGCGCCGCCTTCATATAAGGCTCCCCGCAGGGCATAAAGAGAATTTCATCCAGTGCAAACTGTTCTCTCGCCTTCCCGGCAAGGGTCAGATGCCCATTGTGGATCGGATTAAACGTTCCGCCCATGATGCCTGCTCTTTTCAAATGCAGCCTCCTTACTATGCCGACGTCATGCATTTTCTTTCGGCAGTATGATCTTCGGATTTTTCTTATCCGGTTTGTACAGGATAATCTTCTTGCCAATCACCTGCACAACCTGAGAATGTGTTCTCTCAGCAACCACCTGTGCAATCTCGTTCGGATCGTCAAAACAGTTCTTCAGTACCGCAATCTTGAGTAACTCTCTCGTATTGAAGGCTTCTTCTATTCCCTTCGTAAACTCCGGTGTCAGGCTGGATTTCCCGACCTGAAAAACCGGATTTAGATTGTTAGCCAGACTCTTTAAGTAGGCTCTCTGTTTACTTGTCATAATATACCTCAAATCTGTCATTTATCAAATAGTTGCTATGAAAGTCTTCGACTTTCACAGCATGGATGGCCATGCGGCCGGCCCGACGGCAGGCTAAGCATGATGTAAGTTTACAATGAAATAATTATTACAAAACAACTGATTTCAAATAACTGAATATCAAATAGCTGATTTCAAATACTACTATTAAATAAGTAATGTTAAATAACGGATGCAATAAAGCTGATTACCTGTAATAATCAAAGGAAAGTCCGTACATCCGCACCGTATCGCCCTCCTCGATGCCGAGTGCTTCCAGCTGGTCGAGAATGCCGTTGGATTTAAGGAAATCCTGGAAGAATTTAAAGCCCTTCTCGGATTCCAGATTCGTGTAGGACAGCATTTTCTCGATTCTGGGGCCTTCCACCACATAGGCATCTTCCGCCTCGTCATAGACTACGGTGAAGGGCTCGCTGCTCATATCAAAATGATATTCCGGGAAAAATTCCTGTTCAAATATCACCGGCTTTGCGTCCATCTGTTCCAAACGGTTATTGATATCATACAGAAGCTCACGCAGGCCCTGTCCGCTGAAGGCAGATATGGCATAGACCGGAATACCCTTCGGTTCAAATTCTGCTTTGATCCTGGATATCGGATCATCCTCCGCATAGATCATGTCAATCTTGTTGGCGGCGATGATCTGCGGCCGCTTCGCAATCTCTGTATTGTACGCTTCCAGCTCTTTGTTGATCGCATAGATATCTTCCACCGGATCGCGTCCTTCCGTGGATGCGGCGTCAACAATATGCAGGATCAGTTTTGTTCGTTCTATATGGCGCAGAAATTCGTGCCCCAGCCCGACGCCCTCGGAAGCCCCCTCGATCAGACCCGGAATATCAGCGATTACAAAGCCTTTGGCGTCTTCCAGATCAACTACTCCCAGATTGGGATTCAGGGTCGTAAAATGATAATTCGCAATCTTCGGCCGCGCATTGGTCACCTTGGAAAGCAGGGTGGACTTCCCTACATTGGGAAAACCGACCAGCCCGACATCTGCGATCACCTTCAGCTCCAAAAGCAGTTCAAGCTCCTGCGCCGGCTGTCCCGGCTGTGCGTATTTCGGCGCCTGCATGGTGCTGGTCGCATAGTGCTGGTTGCCGTTGCCGCCTTTGCCGCCGCTTAACAGCAGAAATCTGCGGTTGTCTCCGGACATATCGGTTATGACCTTGCCGCTTTCAAATTCCCTGACTACCGTGCCTTCCGGCACTTTGATGAAGATATCTTCGCCTTTCTTGCCGCTGCAGTTGCGCTTATTGCCGTTCTCACCGTTTCCAGCCGCATATTTGCGCACATTCCGAAAATCGGTGAGGGTATTGAGTCCCTCGTCCACGACAAAATACACGCTGCCGCCGTCGCCGCCGTCACCGCCGTCAGGCCCGCCGTTTGGCACATATTTCTCTCTGCGGAAAGACACATGGCCATCGCCGCCTTTGCCGCTTTTTACAAAAATCCTCGCACGATCTGCAAACATAGTTTTCTCCTGAACACTAAAATACTTTAACTTGAAAAAAGGCTTCAAACACAGTCCATCACTGTGGCCAACGATGGACAATGCCTGAAGCCTGAATCAATCCTATTATTTCTCTACAGGATATACAGAAGCCTGTTTCTTGTCTCTTCCTCTTCTCTCAAAGCGAAGCACACCGTCAACAAGCGCAAATAATGTATCATCTCCGCCTCTTCCTACGTTAACACCGGGATGAATCTTCGTTCCGCGCTGTCTGTATAAGATATTGCCTGCTTTCACAAACTGTCCGTCAGCTCTCTTGGCGCCGAGTCTCTTAGCCTCAGAATCTCTGCCGTTCTTAGTGGAACCAACACCCTTCTTATGTGCAAAAAACTGAAGGTTCATATTCAACATGGTATTACACCTCCTTAAAATGCAGTCTGCAATGTTTCTTCCCGTACTGCTCTTCGATACGGGTCAAACCGAGTACAAGAGAATCTATAAGTACCCTGGAAGTCTCTTTCAGAGGCTGTCTGGCAAAAAAACACCGGATTAAGCCGCTGTTCTCCTCCGCTGTAACCTCCATCTCCTCTCCCGTGATCTCCTCCAGAGAATTGATGGTATTGATGACCAGCGCCGAGACTGCAGCACATACGATATCTTCTCCGTAAGCGGCATATCCTGCATGTCCGCTGCAAGTAAACCCCTGATAGTCCCCTGTCCTCGTCTTATGAAATGTGATCTGTATCATCTCACACCTTCGCACAACTCTTATGTCCTGAAAAAATAAATCAATGCCGATGATTATGCATTTATTTTGTCAATCTTTACCTGAGTGTATGCTTGTCTGTGACCATTTTTCTTGTGATAGCCGGTCTTTCTCTTGTACTTGTATACGATCACTTTGCGGTACTTACCCTGATCCATAACGGTTCCGGTAACAGTTGCGTTCTCAACATCCCCTGCAACCTTAAGTCCCTGATCGCTGACAGCTATAACCTGGTCAAATGTAACAGCGGTTCCTACTTCGGCATCCAGTTTCTCAACTTTGATGACATCTCCTTCGGAAACTTTGTACTGCTTTCCACCTGTTGCGATAATTGCGTACATATGGCACCTCCTATTCATGAACAAAAGTTCATTTACTCGCCAGCTTCGGTGACGCCGGATGGGCATACTTCTACCTCGCTGCGCGGCATACTCATGTATCATAACCGGTTTGGGGATATTTGTCAATAAAATTATTGAAATTCACAACCCAAAATGGAAATTTTATTCCACATTATTCCAGACAGGTTCCGGCTTTTGCTGTATGGTCTCATAACTGATCCCCAGGATGGCACATCTTTCTCTGACAGCGCCCAGCACCTCATCCTCTGTGATCCAGACGATCCCCTGCTCGTCACGGCACCTGTTGACATAGGTCTCGCACAGGGCTTTCTGCTCTTCCGTACATTCAGACATATCGTAGCGGTAATATTTTTCTTCGCCCACTGTACAGATCGCGACAATAAAATTGCCCGGATCTGTATCCATTCCGAAGACTTCGTTATATATGGTCTGGTTCACGTTGCCGGTCCACTGCCCGGCAAGGTCTTTCGCATAGTAGACGGATGCGACAGTCCCGTCGGACATAAGTATGTCTGTTCCGCCCATATGGTCTCCTGCGCCGGAGGAGCCGTAGCTGTCGATCACTCCGTTGCTGTAAATAGAAGTTGCGCTCCTGGCCCAGCATTCATACTCTGCGGTCACATACAACTGTCCGCTGTTTTCACTGATTACAACTACCGCATAGCTGTCATCATCCGGTGCATAGATATTCAATCCCACAAATTTGACAAGAAGCTGCCGTGCCCCGGCGCTGTCTGCACTGTTCACGTAGGCATACTGTACATAATCACAAACTGTCTTATTGCTGAATTCCGGATCCAGAAAATAAGAAGATATCCTCTCCTTAAGTTCAGCCAGTGTATAGGATTTGCCTTTCTCTATCACGGGATTCGGGTAGTCCACTTCCGGAAAACTGCTGCTGACAGCTGCCGATACTTCATTTTTCAAAAACTGTTCATACAGGGTTCCGGTGGCCGCTGCTGTATCTGTGGTATCCGGTTCGGCTGTGCTTTCTGTCTGCGCCTTATTATCTCCGGGCTGATCGTCTGCTGCGGCAGCATCCTGACTTCCTGCCGATGTTTGGGTTCCTTCTGTCATAGCTTCCAAATCCTGTGACGCCGCAGCGGATGTCTGACCACCGTTGTCTATGTCCGTGATCGACTGACCGCCGCCTGTAAGGTCTGTGTTCTTGTCAGCAGTCCCGTTCTGTGGACCGCTCTGCTCCTTTTGTGTACCGTCAAAAGCTGCACAACCTGAAAGCAGCATGATCCAGACCGTCATCAGCGCTGTCGCCAGCAAAACCAGCTTCTTGCTGCTGCTTTTGCAGCTTTTACCGTCTTTCCACACTTTCCATTCTTTCTGCTCTTTCCGTTGTCCAGTTCTTCCTCTGCTGTCATTTTTCATCTGTCTGCACCCTTTACACTATAATAGTTGGCGTTTAGATAGCCGGTCATGCCTTCGGCATGACTCCATCCGGAGATATATCCCTGGATAATCATGCGGTCATAGCAAATTGATTGTACCATAAATCTTGTCAGCGTATTTATCTGTGAGCAACATGAACACATCCTCCAATGTTTTTTATTGTACTTGAAACATGGGCAAATGCAAAAAACTTTTCCGGTTTATCCGGGTTGGGATTCGTCGCCTAATATTGATATCTTAAACGATTCCATAAGATTTTTCAAGGCATAGTACTCGCTATGTCCAACGTTTATGTCCATTTTTTTCTAATTTCTTTTGATGCACGATATTCAGTTATCAATTTTCAGGCGCTATCCCATTCATTGAGATTCCGGGAAGTTATGAATATCTGTTTCCTACTATACTGTTAAAGTAGTGGTATCACGTTCGCGCTTTTTTTATTTTTGATCATAATCCTATTCTTCGGAACCATCAAGCTATTTTAAATACTTGTTGACACTAAGCGTACATTTTGTTATCTTTATATCAAAGATTACATTTTGTACACTTACAACCGCATTTTTAAAGGACTTGTATCCACGCTGATCCAAAAGGACTTACTGTCTGCCTCGGATTATGAGGATCTTAAGCAGCACTGGAAGACCATTTCGGAAACAGCCAAACCCGATATATAATGGAAAAATCCTGCAGATCGAGAAAGGAGCATTGCTTAAACATGAATGAATTTATAAAATTGATCCTATCCCTTTCCTTATCAGGTAGTCTGCTGATCCTGCTGCTGATCCTGCTGCGGCCCCTGTACAGGGGCCGCTTGAGCAAAAACTGGCAGTACTATATCTGGCTTGTAGTGATTCTGCGGCTGCTTTTGCCTGTCACACCGGAAGCAAGCCTGATGGGAAGCCTTTTTTCTGCACAGGAACAGCGTTCTACAGATAACCTGCCTGGTCCTGAAACTGCTCTGGGACAGGCAGAAACCTTTTACGGCGCAGCGAATACCGGATCAGCCGTCACGGACCGTCACGATGTCGGTAATACCACTGCCGAAAAGAACTCTCCTGCCGCCGCACTCTTTCCGGACACCATGACAGACCATGAAAACATCGGCAGAGTCCTCTTTTCCCTCTGGCTGGTCGTTACCCTTCTTCTGTTCGTGCGCAGGCTTACCGTCTACCAGAGCTTTGTCAAATATGTTGACATCGGCAGCAGACCATTGGAAGATATCAGTCTGTTGGAACGCTTCGGCCTTATCATGGAACAACATCAGATAAAAGGGCCCGTGGATCTGCGTATCAACAGCCTTGTCTCTTCACCGCTTCTGGTCGGCTTCCTGCATCCGCGTATCATCCTTCCGCATACAGATCTGTCGGAAAGTGATTTCTACTACACAGCGCTGCATGAGCTGACCCATTACAGGCGGCGGGATATGCTCTACAAATGGCTGGTGCAGATCACCGTATGCCTGCATTGGTTCAACCCCTTTGTCTATCTCATGTGCCGGGAGACCAACCGTCTCTGCGAACTTTCCTGTGATGAGAGAGTTATTGCTTCTATCCCTGAGGCTGCGCGCAGATCCTACGGCACTACCCTGGTAAACGCCGTCGATGGAGACGGCTCCTACAAGGATACCCTGGCTTCCGTCACGCTGAATGAAAGCAAAGAATTATTGAAAGGACGTCTGGATGCGATCATGAAATATAAAAAAATGTCTAAACTGATGCGTTATGCCACACTGTTTATTACTGGTATTTTAATCGGAAGCGCTGTAGCCCTGGGTGCCTACGCTGCACCAAACGGACGGCCCGCCGATGACATCAGCACAGCGCCGGACGGCGGCGCCGTCACTGACACAGCAAAAGCCGGCGACAGCAGTGACAACACGGGCTCCACAACAGCCGCACCGCCGGAATACCGCATACAGTACGATGGCGACAGTATCTACTATATTTATGTGGACGGTGCGACGGACTCGGACAAACCGCTTTCTAATGTTACAAATGATTACCGGAAGCTGGTTTTTGTATGGAAGGACCGCTACACCACGTTCGGCACTTTCAGACCAGAAGATATGTCCGGCCTTGTCAGGCATATAAGATCACAATGCCGGACACTGCTTGATAAAGAACAGATCACACAGGAAGATATGGATCTTTATCTGCAGGCCGCCAAAGAGATTCAGGACTCCTATAGGGATCTGGAAGAGCAGACTTTTACTGCTTATTATTTCAATGTTCTGGGGCCATACTACCAGAAACCCTATATCATCGAGCTTGGCTATGGTCAGCAGACGCTGTCTCAGAACGGCTACCTCAGCATGACGGTCACTCTGTCAGACCAAAGTAACATGCCGGTTTATTATAAGGCCGAATACGAACAGGCCCTGTCGGATAAAGAGACTCTTTACGCCGTCACGGCGGCACTGGAGCGTATGTTTGCACAGACAAATGCCGACGACGCTGAATATGCCGTCATTATAAACATGGAATATGTTGGCGACACTGCCCTTTCTTCTCTGGCTGCAAAATATTATCCGGAAGAAGATCCGTCCCTTTTTACCTCCCTTTTCCGGGAACTTGACACTCGAGAAAAGATGCAGTATCTCGACCGCATGTTTGAAGATGACAAGATTGATTTCTTCTTCTGGTGCATTGGGGAAGTGGAGACCGAGCAACAAAAGGAAGCCGTTGCGGACTATGCCTTGAGAGCTTACCAGAAAGACAATATCGATTTCTTTGCTGCTCTGATCGGCATGATGGACACAGAAAGTCAGATGCAGTGGCAGACACAATGCAAAGAAGACGGTAAGGACGATTACTTCTGGCTCTTTCCTGACAACAATACAGACGACTATGAGGATTTTGAAGATTTCGATGACTTTGATGTCTTCAATGATTAAAAAACTTTTATCTCTATCTTACCTCGATTCCGAGAATGCATTATATTTACCGGAATCCGCCGCCATTCCCGGCAGGAACGGATACCAACGGACACCGGCAAATACAGCATAGGCATTTCACCTGCGATTTGTCAAGTTTTTTTCGGTCGGCTGTCTTTCAGTCTGTCTTTCAGTAAGCCCGTGATCAAAAGACCGATCAGGACAGCCGTATCCAGGATCAGCACTGACAGAATGCTTTCGACTATGTCATGGAGAAACAGGATCGTAAATATCTGTATAGACAACAGGACAAAGCACAGATAATTGGTCAGATATTCTGCCAGTATTTCGCCATAATAATAGAACATCTGCGTTTTCGCATAAAGAAATGGCCTCACAAGATAACGGATTACGATACACACGGCGGGAAAGACAAAAATAATCTTCCTGTCTGCCAGAGAAACGACTGTGTCCCCGCTCCACTGTACCGGAATCTCCTGCGGCAGTTTTCCATAAGACAATATACTGACCAACAGACACAATACGGTGATGGCGCCCCAGACGAAGAAGCTGCCCCACAGATAAAGAAAACTGACGGAATCCAGTTTGAAAACCTTCTGATTCTCCTGTTTGGACCAATATTCCGGTATCTTCGTCACATACTGCTCTACCTGCAGTTTTTCGTAACATATGTTGGTGTCAGTGAGCATCTTATCGCACAGTGCCTTTGCCATGTGAAGCTCGGTGATCTGGCCCTCCAGTTGTCTGCTCCGCTTCCTGAGCGCTGCAGACAATGTGTTTTCTCCTGTTATCACCTGCCGTATCTCCTCAATAGATATGCCAAGCGTCCGCAGACAGGCAATTTTCTTGATATCTTCCACATCTTGCTCCGTATATTCCCGATAACCGTTTGAATCGTTTCTTGCCGGTGAGATCAGATTTTCCTTTTCATAAAAACGTATGTTGGAACGTGCCAATCCTGTTTTTTCTTCTACTTCCTTACTGTTCATTCGGTCTGTCTCCTTTTGGTATTGGTTGCAGTTGCATTATCCGCATCCGGTTTTGCCGCGTTATTGTTCTACTGCATCTATTCTGACCATAAAAATAAGGTATAAACAGGGTTTACAGTCAAGTGTTTTTTCAGAAAATAATATATTTCCCTGATAAAATGCTTTAAGGACTATGCTTCCACAGTCCTTAAAAGTAGTATTCTGCAATCGTTATCTGATCAGGAGCAATCAGAGTGTGATCATATCCTTTCATAATGCCAGACCTGTTTCTCCTCATTTTATCGTTTTGGACATTACGACTGTATTTTCTGCTAATTTCTCCATTTCTTTAAACCCATATTTTTCATAAACCCAATATGGATTAAAACCATCGGCCCAATCATAAATTCCAATTCCTTCAATCCGTTTGCGGCTAAACAGCGGGAATACTTCTGTCAGTTGCTGCATCAGCAGATCGATCATATCAATCCGTGGAATACCATAACCTACTTCATAACAGCCGATTGACAGATATGTGCTGTCATCTCCTGTTGTGCCGGTCATATAACCATATTTTTTCAAAATCTCCCGGGGCATTACTTCCAGTAATCCAATGACGGAATCTTTGTATTTTGCATAGACGCCTGCTGTCTTTTCCCTGCTCCAGATTTCGGAAAATATCTGCGATTTTATCGCCATGCACTCTTTGTGAAATTGTTCGGGCGGATTTCCAAACGGGTAATTACACAGGCACATTGTCATCTCCTCCATGTAATTCTCCTGGTTGATCGGGTGGAAAGAGATTTCTCCGGATCTGAACGCATTGTTCAGCTGCAGGCTTGTAATTGCAGGAAATGTCATTACCTCTTTGTCAATTTTCTGTTTGACCGATGCCTGAATGCCTAAACTTTCATATATTCTGTCACAATGCAGCGGAACAGAATCAATCCTGTTTTCACAATAAAAAATGTCAATAAAGCAGTTTTCTCCCTTTTTAAACTTACTCTTTAATCTCTGCGGGCAGTGGTCAAATGAAAACAGCCTGATCTGCACATCTGTTCCTTCAAGCCATTGTCTCAGCTTCCCGATCATTGCACCGGTGGCCTCACAAAGAGGTGAATAAACGACCTCGATTATTTGCATTTTCTTTTGCTCCCAGAATAATTACTGTTCTATTTCGAGATAAAATGTACGATCTCGTCACTGTCATTCAAAATATGAGGTATCAACTCCAGTGGATATACCTTTAATCCATTCTTTAAACTTTCCAGCGGAATCCAGCAAAAATCCAAATCGATTCTTTCGTGATCCAAAACATCATATCCGTGAAAAATCCCGTCTAATGGGATATCCTGCTCATTCATCAGATGAACTTTATAATACATACAGATTTGGTGACATGGTTTTTGTCCCCAGTGAAAAAATATTTCGCCGACAGCAAATAAGCGGTCTATTCCTATTTCTGCATGAATTTCTTCTTCAAATTCCCGCTTCAATGTTTCAGCAGTTGTTTCAAAGCAGGATACATGGCCCCCGATAATCGAGTGATAATCATTCCTGGGTTTTTGCAGCAGTATTTTATCGTTTCTGATCAGCAATCCGCCTACTCTGTATGAAAATATAAAGTCATCTGTCTTAAAAAGAATGTCTCTACTCATATGAACTCCCCTTATATTTCTTCTCAAAGCATTCTGCTTAATATATGATTTCCATCATGCGTTTTTCATAGATGCCTGCATGTATAAAGCTGAAACAGACAATCATATGACTTTCTGGAATTTTTCACAGAGTTCTTCTATCATTTTCCTGTTGACTAATACAGTCATCCATTCGTCCGGTATCGTATCCGCTCCGTAATAAATACCAGCCAGCCCTCCGGCGACAGCACCCACAGTATCCGTATCATCCCCGAGATTTACAGCTTTTAAAAGACATTCTTTGTAAGAATCAGAATTCAGCAGACACCATAGAGCAGCTTCTAATGTATCTACAATATAACCACTGCTTTTGATTTCTGTTTCTGGCAATTCTGAAAAATGCTGCACATCTCTCAATCGCCCGTAGTTCTGTGTTGCCTGACAGTCCAGACTGTCATAATAGATAAATGCCTCTTTAATACCCTGCTCTATACAGATCGGTAAGGAATTATTCGTTGTCAACAAAAGCATTGCAATCTTGATATAGATGCCGCATCCAACAAGGCTGACCGGATGCCGATGCGTCAGAGAAGATACATTATGCACCATTTCCATCTGAGATTCCAGCGTGATTCCGTTCTGTTTTTCCAGATAGTATGCCAGTGGAAGAATTCGCATCAAAGAACCGTTACCGTTTTCATATTCTGTGATTCCGCCACATTCTAATGGATTGATCCCACGTCCATAATTCATGATTGCCCTGCTGGTTGAAGTTCCCACATCAAAAACTTCTCCGGATGCAGTATAATCCTGATACATAAGCCAATCAGTGAATTTATCCATCATATCCGCATAGTCAGGACTTTGCTTTTCCACTATGCTGGCCATAAGTGCCAATGTCAGACTCGTATCGTCGGACCAGGTTCCCACAGCCTGCTGATGGGTTCCATATGCTCTCATGGAAACAACCGGATTTTGGGCTAATTCCTGTCTGCTTTGAAATTCAACCGGTACACCTAACGCGTCACCTATAGCTACACCAATAATACCGTCATATACGTTCTTCATAAGAAGCTCCTCTGCTATGCTATGGTAAAAAAATACGCCGCGATCTGTGCCCTGGAACTGAACTCTTCGGTTTCCAACAGCTCCCGCACCTGCTCTTTCGTATAGAATCCAGCGGTAATCTGTTCATTCTCGGAGGTGTGGTCTTCGAAAGCCCCGTCCACCTCGACAAAAGCGATCTGCGTTTTCACGTCGGAGAAAGCCACCGCTGCAAAGGACGGCGGCAGAACGGCCCGGATTTTTCCCACAGATAATCCGGTCTCCTCGTAGAGTTCCCGCTGGATGCACTCTTCTAAAGATTCACCTTCTTCCAGCATTCCGGCGCACAGGTTATACACAAAGCGGTTCACACCCATGCGAAATTCCCGAAGCAACAGCATTTTATCTTCGTGATAGGCCACGATAGAGACGCCGCTGACCCGTTTGCCGATGGCTTCCGGCCCGGCGATCTCGCTGCGGCTGACAATCTCATATTTCTTCTCTTTACCTGCTTTATTCCGGTAGGTTAGTTCATAATTTTTCAGATATCTTCCGTCTTTTATTTTTTCCAGTTTCAAAAGTTCCATGAAATTCTGTCACCCTTTCTTTCTATATCCAACGCTGAGCTTCCAGGACATTCGTCTCTACACATGCAGAAAACGGCATTGCGCAGTTCTTTCGTCTTTTTTATTATAGCAAAGGGAGGAGATATCTTCAACATGTCCCGAAGTACGGGCATCTGCCAATTGTGATTTTCATGGATAATATCCTTGTACACAAACGTCTCCCTGTTCTTTAAATAAGTCTGCTCGTGTTATGTCCTTCGGCAGATTAAACATCACACTGGTCAGCGGCCTGGGAAGTAGAAAAGTAATCATGGCATTCTGGTAAAAAACTCAAAAAATTCCTGCATGTATTTTCTCCAGACCTTCTCACAATGCTCACCGCCGGCATCCAGTTTAAGGCATATGTCAGAATAGGGAACGCCTTTCTCCAAAAGCATATGTACGTACTTCATTGTCATGTCAATGAATAACTGGGGCATATCGGCTTCCTCCGGGCATACGGTCTCTGCGGTTCCTACCTGAATAAAAAAGCGCTGTTCTTTTCCGAACTGACTGTCCATAATAAACCGCTCAAACGCTTCGGCGGCAAACCAGGATGCAATGGAAAAGATTCCGGCACAGCCAAAGATTTCCGGCCAGGCAGCGGCCATGTATGCAGAGATCAGGCCACCCATGGAACTGCCGCAGATGGCAGTATGGCCTTTATCGGAATGCGTTCGATAACATTGATCGATCTTCGGTTTCAGATCATTGACTATAAATCGTGCGTACTGAGCGCCGTCACCGCCTCTGGTCTCTTTCCTGAAACCGGCATGGTCGATCGTGTTCTTCCAGGGTGAATAATCTTCAAATCTTCTTTCACCGCAATTGTCAATGCCGACGACAATAAGTCCGTCAAAACCACCGTATGCTTCCATACTCTCAAGCGTCTTACTGACACCCCACGAGCAGTTACCGAAAGCGTCTTCATCCACATAAAGATTCTGGGCATCGTGCATGTAAACGACGGGATAGCTTATGGCTGTACTGTCATAATTATCCGGAAGATAGACTCTTATCTTTCTTGTCTCTTCAATATATCCAGGTTTCATCTCAAAAATTTCAATACGTCCCATACAATGCTCCTTCTTATTCCCTGGCTACAAGAGCATTAACAGTCGAATTCATATTCTATCATGACACTGAAAATTTCTCTTTCGGCTCTGCAAAGGCTTTCGCATATGGTTTTGGCAACAGCTGGCAGTGGAAATCAAATCAGGTCTGCCGCATCTGCTCGGCAAGACTGGGCATCACCTTCTTGCGTGTGATCTCCATCAATCCAAGCCCTGTCATGTCCACCACATCGGCGGGAATGCTGTCTCTGTGCAGCAGGCTGCGCATATGCTCCATCAGGTTATGTTCCCGGTCTTTGTCTTTCATGTTGATAAAATCAACGAGGATTATGCCGGAGAGGTTGCGCGCCCGCAGCTGCAGGGCGATCATCTCGGCGGCCTCCAGATTGACCGCAAAGGCGGTCGCTTCCTTGTCTTGTCCCCGCTCACATTTTCCGGTGTTGACGTCGATGGAGACAAGCGCCTCCGTAGGCTCTATGACCAGATAACCGCCGGATTTCAACCATACCTTTTTATCCAGAAGTTCCTGTAGACGGGTCTCTGCCGCATACAGTTTGTACAGCGGGAGCAGATCGTCTTCGTAGAGACGGACCGGAACCGACAGGGACATCTTCGGCAGTTCTTCCTGCAGGATCGCATATACTTCCGGCAGGTCGGTCACGATCTCATCATATTCTGCGGTGTAGGCATTCTGGATGAAACGCAGATAATCCGGCGCTGCCGTGTGCAGACAGCTGTAACAGGTGCGCTTGTCCGCAATCTCCATGATATGGGCCAGTTTCCCGGCCAGCGCTGCCGCTTCTTCGATCAGCGGCGTCTCTTCTTTAAGACCGCCGGCATTGGTGCGGACCACCACCTGACAGTGACTGCCGATCTCCTGCAGCGCTTCCAGGGCCGTAAACCGGTTCTTCTGCTTCCGGTTCAGTTTGGATGACACCTGTATGGGCGCTTTCTTACCGCCGTTATTCTTTACCACCACATAATTGCCGGACAAAGACAAATTGGCCGTCACACCGGCCTGCTTGGTCTTCATGGGTTCTCTGACAATCTGCACAAGAATCTCGTCCTGTACCTTCAGCTTTCCGCTATAGATGCGGTTCGTAACGACCGCGCTTCCGGTCTCCGCAAGCGGCAGAAAGGTAAGATACCCCTGCCCCAGATTCACAAAAGCCGCCCCGATATTTTCCGAAATGTTCTGTACCCTGCCGATATAGATATTACCTACCGCATGGTCATTTGGCTTCTGCACCTGTATGGAAAGGATCTGGTTATCCCGAATCAGCAGAGAACATAATCTGTTATGAAGTTTTACGATCAGAATCTTGCCTTTGGTTGTCATCTTATATTTGCCCGTTACTCCTTATTTTTTAATACCGGCATTCTGCTCAAAAGCAGACAAGGAAGAGAGCAAATGAACCTTCATCCATTCACTCTCTTCTTTATATCATTGTATCAATAGTCTTAAATCTGTCGGGTCCGGATAGTTGCAATCGTACCGTGCCGATATCCCGGATCCAAGCGCTCCGCCTGTTCTTCCTGATCTTCTTCCGGTTAATCTACGATAGAATACCCGTATGCATTCGCAAAGGCGTCGATCTTCTTCCCGTCTCTGCACATGGAGCAGCCTTCCGGACTGTAGGTCTTATATTCCGGGATATCCGCCGTGGTGAACAGGGAGTGGATCGGCATACCGAGCACGCTGTTGGCCGCGCTGAAGATGGCGCTGATCCCGCTGAACTTCGCTCCATAATATTTGAGCGCCTGCACTGCCTTCACGATGGTCTGGCCTGTCGTCGCGGATGCCAGAAGCAGGAGTATGTTCTTGTCCCGGATCATGGGAACCATATTCTCCCTGACAACAAGGTGTCCGGAGTTCACGTATTCCGGCGTTACGATGTAGATCGTATTGTGGGAGTTCATGGAATAAATACCCGCCCTGGTCAAATCTTCTGCCAAAAATGCACCGATCGTCTCGCAACCGTCCAGACACACGATGGTATCCACAACGGTGGTCGCCGAAATCTGTCCGCTGAGGGCTTTGGCTGCCGCAGATGCCTCACTGAGCCTGCACTTCAAGGTAGTCATATCCAGAAAATAATTTACATGGGAATTCGGTGTCACAAAATGTCCCGGGATTACCTTAAGGGCAACGTCAGGATGATCTTTTGATCTGATTTTTTCAGCTTTACTCTGCATAAAAATTCCTCCTTTTCCTTGGCAGGTCTATTGCAGTCCGCATTCACTTATTCCGCGACCCATCCAACTATATGTTATATTTTACCAAGTTTTTAGTAGAAAATCTATACCTAATTATTTATTTTCACAAAGAGTCAGCACATCAGGCCCTGATATCCACCCAGCGCATCTCCATCGGCTGCAGATCAAGATGCTCCTGCAGCTTGCCATGCACATACAGATCGGTCTGTTTCGGCTCTTTGGAGTTATTGATGACGGCGATTTTGCCTGTCTTCTCGAACACAGCCAGCTCCGTATCCATATTTGTCACATAATACTTCATCATCTCCGCTTCCTGGTGTGCCGCATAGTAGATAGCGCGCAGCAGGATCCGGCAGTTCTGCGGGGAATATGGCAGTCCCGTGAAGTAGACGCTGCGTCCTTTGCCGTACTCGTTGACAACCAGACGGCTGTACTTACCGTCCATATTCAGGATCTGGTAATGTTCGCCCTGGGCATAGATGCGGCTCTTGCCTTCGCCGAAGTTGATCTCACCCGGCGTATCCTCCAGAATAAAATGCTCCGGATTCAGTTCATTGTACTTATCCGTGCTCATGGAAAAGCCCAGCTCTCTGTCTACGCCCAGCACGTCGCTTAACTGGAAATACCGTCCCTGATACTGGCAGGCGCTGGGTTCACCCACACCGATAAAGCCGCCGCCCTCATCCACGAATCTGCGGATAGCGCATACCACCTGCTCATCCTTCCAGTTCTCCGCGCCGCTCCAGGAAGTGTAAGCGTCCCCGGCATTGATGATCACTTTGATCGCCGGATCGATTCCTTCCCTGATCTGATCGAATGTGATAAATTCCACGTCGATGGGCATACCGCTCAGACATTCGATCACGCCCACATAAGAATAAATCTCTCTGTACCACAATGCGTGGTGCACCTGATTGGCCATCCATCTTCTGAGATTGCCCCAGCAGTTCAGGATAGCGACTTTGAAAGGAGCCCTGTAAGCCTGCGTTCCCTGCATGTTCTCATGAATCTGCCGAAACTCGCCAACCACTTGACTGACTTGGTCGATAAATCCCGGCCAGTTGGCTGCCAGCTTCAGATAGCCGCCGTATCCGATCCTGTCAAGCGGGGAACGAAGAATCGCTCTTCTCGCTTTCATCCAATTATCCTGCGCCTCGCCGATGGGGTCTCCGCCCTCGGTAAAAACATCCGGGAAGAAATAAGGAAGCAGCCGTCCTTCTGTATAGTTCACGCCTTTGATATCGGAGATCATCCGCAGCGTCACGCCGTCGCCTACGGAACCGACCACGGCATCCAGACCGATATTCGCAAAATATTTGCCGAAAGGCTCTGTCCCGATCCAGTGGTCGCCAAGGAACATCATGGCTTCCTTGCCATAGCTGTGCACAATGTCCACCAGTTCCTTCGCCAGTTTCGACACCTCGATCTGCTGGAACTCGATAAAGTCCCTAAATTCTTTCGATGGTACGCGGAAAATGGAATTGTGATATCCCTGATCCACGATGAATTCCGGACGGAACTTATAGCCCGCCCATTTCTCAAACTGCTCCAGAATATAGGGGCTGACGCTGGCGCTGTAGCCAAACCACTCCACGAATTTCTCCCGCTTCTGGTCGTCAAAGGTCAATGTAAACTGATGGAAAAAGGTGGTGAAGCGCACTACATCCACATGCGGGTTGTCTTCACACCATTTCTTAAGTTTCTCTTTCACATAAACCTGGGTCTTGGGCTGTCTGACATCAAAAGTCAGCTGGTGAGGCGCATCCTTCCAGTCATTGGTGATAAAATTGTACATATGTACCGGATCCCAGATCAGGAACGCCAGAAAGCTGACCGTGTACTGATGATAGGGGATCGATTCGATCACCACTTCTCCTGTGGCCTCGTCATACTTCCATTGATCGGTGGGCACCACTTCCCCGGTCGTTCTGTCGATGACTTCCCACCAGCGCTTCGGGGAATCTATGGTGTTCACCTTAAGCTGCTGGGTATGGAATCCCTTCATAAGCTCGATGCGAAGCTCGGTTCCTTTTGCCGTCAGGCGGTCGCTGATCAGATATTCCTGCTGGACCTCCTCCGGATTCTGCATCGCCCAGTCGTTATCTTTTCTGGTCGTGTAATAAGTGGCATAGATCTTTCCGTCCTGGCTCAAAAGCTCCTCCGGCATCGTTGTGCCGTCGCAGTCCCGCAGCGCATCCGCCCCCAGTTCATTTTTCAAGCGAATCGTTTCCTCTACCATATCCACATCTGTGGGTAGTGTCAATCTGCCTGTCATTTCCATCCTTCTCCTCCATTCCGGAGCATACCCTGCTCCCTCCCCATTTGTTGTGCTCTTCGTTGGCAGCCGCTCATATAAGCCAAAGCAGGCTGTCCTATATGTTCAGTATAGAGAATCCGGCTACCGGAATCAATCGGATTATTGTTTGAAATTTTAGTTATCTTGCTGGACAAAATATCTAAAATCTGCTATAGTTGCAGCAACCGAACAAAACCGTCCGTTGCCGCCGGCACAGGCATGATGTCTGTTTACGTCTGCCATAATAATTAAAGGGAAGGGATGCCTTTATGGGAAATACAAGACACCGTATTGATAATGATAAACCGCCTGCTTTCGGACAGGCCAGACTGCTCTATGTCTCCACGTCCAAATACGAGGGTGACTGGCAGAGCATCCTGCATTCCCACCCTTTCAGCGAGCTTTTTTATGTGGTGAACGGACAGGGCACTTTCATCGCAGAAGATACCGAATTCCCTGTCAAAAGGAATGACATGGTCATTATCAACCCGCATATACGGCACACCGAAAAGTCCCTGCCGGGTGCTCCCCTTGACTATATCGTACTGGGAATCGAAGGATTGTCCTTTGCCTTTGAGAAAATTGCCGCGGCGAGATCCGGCGAAGCCACGCAGGCGCCTTCCGGAACAGTCAGCAAATATAATGTGTCCAAAACCAACGTCTGTACCTGTCTGAACCTTATGCTGGAAGAAGTCTCCAGACAGGAAGAAGACTTTGAGACAGTCTGCCAGAATCTGCTGGAGGTATTGCTGATCTCTATGCTGCGAAGCGGCAGCCTGTCCGTCGTGCCGGACAACAGCCGCCTCTTAAACAGAGAATGCACCCAGATCAAAAACTATCTGGATGCAAACTATTCGGAAACTATTACGCTGGACTCGCTGGCAGCCCTCACGCATATGAACAAATACTATCTGGCGCACACTTTTACGAAATATGTAGGCCTCTCTCCCATCAACTATCTGTTACAGAAACGAATACAGGAAGGAAAATCTCTGCTGGAATCCACTTCCTATTCCATCGCGCAGATCTCTGACATGCTGGGCTTTTCGTCACAGTCCTATTTTTCACAGGCTTTCCGGAAAGCCACCGGCATGACTCCCATGCAGTACAGGAAGCACGCTTAACGGTGGCGCTGCAGGCTTGCTTTTATAAAATTCGTATTCCAGGATTCTACGGCTATGCCAGTTTCTGCAGCCTTTCGCTGTGTTCCATTACCACCTTTTTGATAACATGGATATCCTGTTTCATGGAATCATATGTTTCCACATGTTCCTTATATCTGTTAAAAGTGGATATATAACATGCTTCGATGGTGTTTAAGCGGGGCAGAATTTTGTTTTCCTGTGTAAGCTCAATCTTCTTAACGCGTTCTTTGACATCCTGCATGTCTTCTTTTAAAGAGCTGACGTCTGCCCTTAGGGAAACAAGCTCCCCTTTGATAGAGCTGATTTCTCCTTTGATAGAACTGACTTCTCCTTTGATAGAGCTGATTTCTCCTTTCGTGGAGCCAAGTTCCTCTTTTACAGAGTCAAGTTCCTCTTTTACAGAGTCAAGTTCCTCTTTTACAGAGCCAAGTTCCTCTTTTACAGAGCCAAGTTCCTCTTT
>CANPTH010000019.1 GCA_947576945.1 uncultured Lachnospiraceae bacterium | reverse complement strand
GAAAAAAGCCCAATTCTTTTTTCTTAGAATCAGACTTTTTCAGTGCCCTCAGTATTATGCATTTCCGGAAAAAATCCTTACACAACAGTTCCGTCTTCGTCTTCCCTGTTACGAAATCCGCCCATTCTAAACCATCTGCGGCGGAAGGGCAGATTCCTCTATCCCAAGACAAACCGCCATTTCAGTACAAACGTTCGATTATATTGGCGGCAAATGCCTGGAAATGTGTTACAATAAATCCATGCGGGATAACAGATGCACCTCAATACTCGGTTCTCAGACAAAGGATAGATTATGGACAGGATCATTTTTCATATAGACGTCAACTCCGCTTACTTAAGCTGGAGCGCACTGGAAAAACTTCAGAATGGATCAGACCTGGATCTGCGCACAATTCCGGCCATTATCGGCGGTGATATAGCCAGACGTCACGGCGTTGTACTGGCCAAATCCATCCCGGCCAAAGCCTACGGAATCGTGACGGGAGAGCCGATCGTCAATGCCATGCGCAAATGTCCCGGCCTGACATTGGAGCCGCCGGATCACAGCCTGTACAGCCGCCGGAGCCAGGAGCTTATGACACTTCTGTCAGATTTTTGTCCGGATATCGAACAGGTAAGCGTAGACGAATGTTACATGGACTACACTCCCATCCATAGACGGTATGCTTCTCCGGAAGAGGCCGCCCATCTAATCAAGAACCGCGTATATGAGGAACTTGGTTTTACCGTCAATGTAGGTATCTCAAACCGGAAAGTACTGGCCAAAATGGCCTCTGATTTCAGGAAACCCAATCTGGTACATACGCTGTATGTCCACGAGATCCCGGATAAGCTGTGGCCGCTGCCCGTCTCTTCTCTCTATATGTGCGGTCATTCCAGCGCGGAAACACTGCGTAAGCTGGAAATTCTGACCATCGGGGATCTGGCCCGCGCGAACCGCGATGTGCTTATGGCACATTTGAAAAGCCACGGCGTACTGCTCTGGGAGTACGCCAACGGCATCGATGCCTCCACAGTCACCATAGAGCAGACAGAAGCGAAAGGAATCGGCAATTCCACCACCTTAAGCCAGGATGCTGCAGACAAAGAGACTGCCCACCGGGTTCTGCTCTCCCTGGCAGAGTCTGTGGCAGGACGTCTGCGTAAATCCGGACAGGCCGCTTCCATGATCAGTACGGAAATCAAATATAATACTTTTAAGAAGGTTTCCCACCAGACCACTCTGCTTACACCCACCAGCCAGACGGACGTCATCTATCAAACCGCCTGCACCCTTTTCGATGAGATCTGGGACGGTACGCCGGCCCGGCTTTTAGGGATTCGTTCTTCGAAGCTGGTCTCCGAAGGGGAACCCGTACAGCTTTCTCTATTCGATCTGCCGTCACCTGCTTCCTCCGGGGCCGCGGCAGGTTTACAGGCAGGCCCCTCTTCTCCCCGTAAAAGGGAGCAGCTGGATCAGGCGCTGGACGCCATCCGCAGGCGTTACGGCGCAGGGGCCGTTGTCCGCGGCAGCCTGCTGGCCAGCCATCCACAGCAGAAATCAAAACACAAAAAACAGCCGGAAGACAACAGCTGACCCCTTGATCATCCGCTTTACTTTCCGGCCGTTTCACACTCTTTATTTATCTTTTTCTCCATTCCGAAGCGTCACAAATTCTAAGGAACCTGTTCAGTTTGTTGAGCAAATTGCTCATCAGAGAATTTACTCAACCTTACTGCTCTGCCGCTTATCCGGAATCCTTTTCGATGGTTTTCTTCTCTTTGCCTTCTGCCCTTCCTCTGCGGCCTTTCCATGTTTCGCCTTCTGCCGCATTGCCGGTACCTTCCTCACGGCCGGCTTACTTCTGACACTATATCCGAAAGTTCCCAGTTCCTCCCCAATACCGAAATACCGGCCGTGAGAGTAGACTAACGGTTTTGCATCGCTTAGACAAAACCGGCCGTTCTCCTCCAGATACCTCTCATCCACATGCACGGCCACGACTCTTGCAAGAAACATATGATGGGTGCCAAGTTCAATTTTCTGTGTCACACGGCATTCCAGATTGACAGGACTCTCGGCCACCATAGGCGCCTGTACATACTCACCCTTAACAGGCGTCAGCTTCATCTCCCGCCATTTGTCTATATCTCTGCCGCTCCTGACTCCGCAGTAATCCGTTGCATACGCCAGGGATTCCGTCGTAAGATTCACGACAAACTCCCCCGTCTCTTCTATCATAAGATACGAGTATCTTTCCGGTCTCACAGAAATCGATACCATAGGCGGATCCGAACAGACCGTTCCCGTCCACGCCACCGTAAACAGATTGGAATTCCCTTTCCTGTCAGCCACACTGACAAGAACTGCCGGTAAAGGATACAGCATATTGCCCGGTTTCCACATCTGTCTGCCCATCTGTATTCTCCTCCAAACTCTGTATTAAAATAACTTGAAATTAAGCATAGACAACACGTGAAGCGTCACATCCGCCAGTACGCCCAGCAGGATCAGCACGGAGATCGGAAGGATTGCCCTGCTGCCTGTTTTCGCCGGCTGAAGATTTTTCAACTCTTCTGTCTGCTTATTAAGTTCCTCCACCAAAACCGCCTGCACATTACGGTATACCCTGACATTTTCCTTATGTATAAAGTCATCAGACTGTTGGAATTTCGTTTCCAACAGATTCCTGATCTCAGCCAGCGACTCCTGATCATCCGCCGTCCGGCTGTCATCTGACTGCATGGCTTCCAGCCTGTCCATACATTCCTTCAGTACATTCTGCACTTCCGCCGCATTCTCGGCAGTCTTCAGATTTACTTTCCGCATTTCCTGCATAAGGCCGTCATACGCCTGCATCTGATTCTGAAGCTGTTCCATCTTCGCGGCCTCGGCTGTCATGTTCGCCTTAATCATCTCCTGCGCATTTCTCTTCTGCGCAAGTTTATCGATAAATGTATCCATTCTTTCCTCCATTCCGAAGCTTCACAAATTCTAACTGAACCTGTTCAGTTTGTTGCACTAAATTACTCATCAGAGAATTTATTCAACCTTTTCCTTCGGCTGTTATCTGTATCACATTTTCTCAATTCTAACATCTTTCCGGCTTTCTGACAACCCAAACCCGCTGTCAGCTCCAATGACCGCATCTGTTCATTATGATGCATGGCCATGTCTTCGCTTCTCATCCCGGACACGTCCCTTATCCGCATGCCGGTGATCTCCCGGGTTCCGTCGAATAGAAATGCATATTTATTGTATTTTTATGCATTTCGTACATTATATATTTATATTTCTTTTTTGTTTTGTAAATATTTACCGTATTTTCACATGTTGTTCATAATTTATTCATATTCTTGTCGTATACTTTAACTATAGCAATCGCGGGAACATGTAATGTTTAACATTACACACATAGATAAATTTTTTTCATAATAGCCCAGATGCCGCAAGGTGTCTGGGCACTCCTCATTTCAGACTTCAGACACATCTTTTCCTCAATTCCGAAGCATCACAAATTCTGACTGAACCTGCTCAGCCTGCTGAGTAACTGCCCATCAGAGAATAAAAACAGCAGCAGGTACCCTCTATGCCACATAAAGGTACATAAATACAAAGTGACAGATACTCCCGCCCATCACAAACAGATGAAATATCTCATGGGAGCCGAAATATTTATGTCTGGAATTGAAGAGCGGCAGCTTTAACGCGTATATGATCCCGCCTGCCGTATAGATGATCCCGCCCGCCAGCAGCCAGAGAAAAGCACTGTGCGGCAGCTTATTCCACAAAGTCCCGAAAACTCCCAGGCACACCCATCCCATAGCGATATAGATCGTGGAAGAAAACCATTTTGGACAGGTGATCCAGAAGGCTTTAATCGTCATACCAACCAAAGCGATGCTCCATACCACTGCCAACAGCGTATAGCCTGACCGGCCGCCAAGAACGATCAGACAAACCGGCGTATAGGAGCCTGCAATCAAAACAAAGATCATCATATGATCCAGTTTGCGAAACGCTTTCAGAATATTCTCTTTCACGGTAACGCTGTGATAGACGGCACTTGCCCCGTACAGGGCAACCATACTGCCGATAAATACCGCCATGGCGATACACGCCGTAAAGTCCGCGTCAAGCGCCACCTTCACCATCAGCGGCGCCGCCGCCGCGATAGCCATCATCATGCCGATAAAATGTGTGATCGCGCTTCCCGGTTCTCGAATTGTAATTTGCATAAATAACTCCCTTCCTGGATCGTTTGGCAGCGCACCTTAATCTCCCGGACAATCTTTCTGTCCTTATCATATCAACGCTATGTCAACGCAGACACAATGCCCATAAAAAGCATAGATCCTGCCATGCCTGCAGATCACATGCATCACGGTGAAGGCGTGCTTCAGAACTCCACAAATCAATATCAATATTGTTATACATAGTTTTCATTACTACATATTATTTATAACAATACTACTACGTATCATATGCAGAGTCAATAGTTCTATGCATTTCTACCCAGGATTTTTCATCAAAGAATTAAATGGATAAATCGCGATCACTTTTCGAGAACCCTTTTACAGCTTTTTAAGCATTGCCCTTTAGCTTCAGTCTTCCTCTATCACATGGATCTCCAGATAATCGAAATCGATGGACTCAATAAAATTGTCCTGCGTAAATCTGGCCTTATCGTGACGTTTAAAATCTCGAATGGTGGCATCCAGCCAGATCGGTTTGCCCAGATCGAACCGGCAGCATACCTCGTCCAGCGCGTGGAACACCTTGTGAGTCCGGGTATCATTGCCGGAATCTTCGATGACGGTGTCCTTTATTAAATGATTATCCTCAAATACTTTAGCCCATAAACGGAACATAGCTTCACCTCTTATCAACCATTCCTCTTTCGATCCTGCAGAACCTTCGCAGATGGCTTTCACAGAACACGAAAGCAGATATTTGTCATGTCGCCTGTTACAATAATATTACTATACAAATCCCGCCGGAAAATGTAAACGAAAAAAGCTGCTGCTTTTTGCTTTTTCTTTCCTGTATAAAATGATACACTGAAAACAACCCTGGCATTTCCTGCGCCGCCCTGACCGGCCGCCTGAAAACGGACCGGCAGCAGATCGTACTGCACTTATAATGATAAGAAAAGCGAGTATGGATACATCATGAAAAAAAATTCCGAAAAAATCATAAAAACAGTCATATCTCTGGCACTGTCCTTCATAAATATAAATTTGGCGGCATCTTTGGAACCGTGGACGAAGGCCTGTGGGAAGACAGCCCTTGTACTTTTTTATGGCATTGGCTTTATCCTGTGTTTCCTGCTGACAACATGTTTTCTGCTGCAGTCAGAACGGCGGCTGAAGATTCATTCCCTGCTGTGGGGCATGCCCCTGGCAGCCGCTTATGTGCTGGGCTGCCTGATGCGGCGGGACGGCACAGCCCTTGGCAGCCTGTCACGTCTGCCGGTTCTTTTACTACAGATCCTGTGCCTGGCCGTGTTTGCGGGCGCCTGCATTGCGCCTCTGTTATGGGGATTTCTGAAACCGGAACGCTGGCTGACACAGATGCAGTCCTATTTTACCCGCAGGCACGCCGCCAATAAACAGACGGTACCCGGCATATCCGCTGACAACCCGGGACAGAGGCGCAGAATCCAGAGCGTATCCCACTGGGGAGACACCACACAGAAACCCTGGCCAAACCGCAGCGTATGGCGGATCTGGCTGTTTTCCACCGTCACAATCCTGTTATGCTGGCTGCCGGTCTTTCTGGCCTACTATCCTTCCGTATTCGCCTATGACGCGGAGGGGCAGCTTTATCAGGTACTGGCCCACGATTACAGCACCCATCATCCGCTGCTGCATACCATATTCTTAGGGGCTTTTTTCCGGCTGGGCGATGTGCTGCCCGGCTCTTACCCGGCCGGCATGGCCGTCCATTCCATCGTGCAGATGTTACTTATGTCCACAGTATTTGGTTACACGCTGGCCCGGCTGGCCGCCAGGAATGTCCCTGCCGCACTGCGGTGCATGCTCCTGCTGTTCTATGCCCTGTTTCCGACCAATTCGGTGCTGGCGCTCAGCACCACCAAAGACGTCCTGTTCTCCGCACTGGCGCTGCTCTGCACCCTCTTCATCTATGAGATGACTGACAGCACCGGTAATGGTCTGACACGAAAAGGATGGGGACTCTACACATTTTGGACGATCCTGCTGCTTTTGTTCCGCAATAACGCCCTGTATGCGTTACTGCTCACGATTCCTGCGGCGTGTCTCCTGCTGCGCCGAAATAAGTTACAGAAAGACGCTTCATGGCGCAGGTATCTTACCTGTACCGTCCTGGCTCTTATCCTGGCCGCAGCATGCAGCACGGCTCTGAAAACAGCGCTGCATGCCCAAAACGGCAGTCCCCGGGAAATGCTCAGCATCCCTTTGCAGCAGATGGCCCGCACGAGAGTCAGGGCAGAGGAGACGCTCTCTGAGGATATGCGCCGTGAGCTGGATCAGTATCTGCCTGCCGAATGGGTTTTTGCGGCCTACAACCCTTACCTGGCCGATCCGGTCAAGAGCCGGGCGGTCATCCATGACAATCCGGCCGGCTTTATCAGAACATGGATACAGCTGGGGCTAAAACACCCGCAGATCTATGTCGACGCGTTTCTGGATACTTCCGTGGGTTACTGGTTCCTGGAAGACCGATCCCACGCACAGATCTACGGTCTGGGATCAGAAAGCGGATTCGGCTATCTGTCCACCGACACCCGAACGATGCCCGCCGGCTTCGAGATCCCGCAGCAGAGCCGCCTGCCAAAGCTGCGCGCATGGATGGAACGGATCATATCCGACAACAGCTATCAGAACATCCCCGGGCTGCGTATCCTGTTTGCACCTGCATTCTACTGGTGGCTTCTGTGTCTGTACATGGCCGCGGTAATTTACAGAAGACAGTATCTGCTCCTGCTGCCGGCAGTTTTTCCGGTATGTTATTATATGACTCTGCTCTTGTCACCGGCAGTACTGATCCGCTATATGTATCCCTTCGTAGTGACCTCGCCAGCACTCTTTTGCAGCCTTTTCCATCGTCCGCGCTGATCTGCCGTAAAAGACCTTCGCGGCAGGATTGCCATGCTTCCTGTGCTGTAAGTCAAAAGACAACTGTAAAAATATACAATAGAAATTAAATATTTATGAAGTTTTTGTATGAAATATACGTTTTTTCTATTATGTATGATATACTGTTTATAATTCATAGAAAGCAATGCGGAAGATAGAGATTCAAACAAGTAAAACATACAATTTAAAATGAATCAAATCCAACCAATGTGAATATGAATTACATTCCGGAATTTAATATTTTGTAAAGGCAGGAGGTCACGGCTGCTGCCGGGACCCAGGGGAAATGAATGGAAATAAGAATAGACCGAGACGGCGACATTGACAGCTGGAAAGAAGTGACGCTGATCTATAATTCGGCACTAAAGCAGATTTCCACGAAACTGGAAATCCTGAATGATGAATTTCAGCACGTACACAGATACAATCCGATTGAACACATTAAATCGCGCATCAAGACGCCAGAGAGCATCGTTAAGAAACTGAAGAAACATGGTTATGAGTCAACCATCAACAACATGATCCGTTATGTCAATGATATAGCAGGCATCCGCGTTATATGTTCTTTTTCATCGGACATATACCAGATCGCGGAGATGATCAGCAATCAGAGTGATATCAAGGTTATCTCCGTCAAAGACTACATCGTTAATCCGAAAGCCAGCGGTTACAAGAGTTACCACATGCTGGTGACCGTGCCGGTATATCTGTCAGACCGCATCGCAGACACCAAGGTGGAGATACAGATCCGTACCGTCGCCATGGATTTCTGGGCCAGCCTGGAGCACAAGATCCACTACAAATTCGAGGGAAATGCTCCGGAGCACATCAAGGATGAGCTGGTAGAATGCGCCCAGATGGTAGCAGAGCTGGATGCCAGAATGCTGGCGCTTAACGAGGAGATCCAGCACATAGGACAGTTACAGATGGCAGAATAAGTTATTGTAGGATATTTTCACCAGATCACCGGAATGTCAGATCCAAAAGAAAAAACCAAAAAGAAAAGGGGCTCCCTAATGGTAGCTGCTCATAAAACAGTATCAACCAACAAACTGAAACAGGGTAGCTGCCATACAGGGCGCAGAAAAGGCGAGCAGGAAACAAAGCGTTTCTTGCCCGCTTTTTTCATGCTCTTTGTTACGCAGTAGGGGCTGAAAAAGCATTGATACAAGCGGCTTTGCGGATGCGCTTTCCGCGCGGCAGGGGATTTACACCTTTTTCCTCAAAAACGCCTTTCTACTGCGCATAGCTTTAGATACTGTATAGGCGTCATATAGTTATAAAATTCTGGAACGTCCGTCAAATATCCAATATATCGATTTGTCCTTGTCTGTCCAAAGGAAACAGGCTCATTGCAGACATGGATTTCTCCATTATCGGGCTGTAATAATCCCAATACCATTTTCATGGTCGTTGTTTTGCCAGCTCCATTTTCCCTATGAAACCAAAGATACTTCCCTCTGGAACAGACAGATTAAGATTGTCAATGATTTTCTGCTTTCCAAAACGGCGATTACAAGCCACATAATTTTGCTACCAAAACGATAATATGGGTGTCGCAGAATATGAACTGCCGTTGTTGCTGCAAGTACAATATCCATAATCAGAACGGGGATAAGCAAGGGCAGTATTCCTTTGTTCACTGAGGGTATCATATCAAGAAAATTATTATATTAAGAATATTGAGCCAATAAAAAATCACTCTGTTCTCATATTTCATAAAGCTGGTACAGTTGTAGTTGTTTATATAGTAGTAAAGAAAATATCAATAGCAGAATAGAAGTAACTACCATTATCAAACTGCTAATATTCTGGAAAACTATACAAATAGACAAGGGAATTAAACTGCTTGACATACCTGCTCCCATTGTTGCCAAAACAGAAATTGCTCCGCCCTTTACCGCATAATATTCACTCGTCCAGTCATACTTTGGGAATTTTACATTCATATACATTCCCAAAACGGATATGAAACAAGCATAGATCATTGGAACAATACATAATAAAATAGCTTGTTTTAGTGAAATCCCCATTTTGAAGCCTAACAGGACAGCACTTATCAACGCAAAGGGACAGATTACAGTTAAATTGACCGCTATTTTAGAATTGAATATATCAATGGTTCTTACAGGTACGGAACACATTATCCAACGGTTTTTTCCCTCTAAGGACAACGACGCAGAAGCGGTAGAGGTCATAGTAATAAATACAGAAATAACCAATGGAAGCACTTGCCGTAGCATTTGACTAAGACCGGCTATATTGCTCTGCTGTTCTAATGCTTCGGGGCTGATAAACAGGAGCAGCAAAGCTGCAACAAATAACAACACCATTCCAATCGAAGAATTAAGTGCGTAAATTGTGCAGGAAAAGTATCGGTCAAATTCTCGCTTATACATTGCTTTAATCGGAGAGGAAACCTGTAAAATCTTTCCCTCAAATTTGGTAGCAGAATGACTAAACGCAGCAGTATTCATCTTCTGGTAAAAATGAGCCACTACCCCTACAAAAATTACACTGATTAAAACAGACATTCCAACAAAAGTTAAAAAGTACAGCCAGTTTTGCCGTTCAACTGCTTCTGAAATAAGCCCAGCCGGGGGATAGAGTTTGTTTGCCATGTCAGAAAGCAAAATCCCAATATTTAAAATTTCATCACTGTCCATGCTCTGCGCTTTGGTAGAGGCTGCCACAATCAGTAATACGATCAGCGTATTTAATACCAATGAAAGAATATTTTTGTGTTTTGATCGGGAAGAAACGGCATAAATCAAAACACCAAGCCCCAAAGAAACAATCATAGGGATTACAGGCAGAAATAAAATCGACAGCAGAAATATAGCGCTTCCGGAAATTTCCACTTCTGAGTTTATCCCAAAGATAACAACAGAGGGAAGCATTACAATAACGCTGATTAAGAGGTTCGTTAAGTAAACCATTGTCAATCGGCTTAAAACCACCTCTAAATTTTTCACTGGAAGCGACATAATCATATCGTAATCGCGCAATCCAATAAGTACACCGGAACTTTTTAGAAAAGTCAATATCAGTGTAATCAAAGAGCATACCAGGGCGGAAATTGTCGGCAAAACATTTACAGCACCAATACTCGCTAAACTTATGCTGATAATCGTACTGTAAGCAATCATCAATCCAATAACCAGAATGAAAATCCCGCCCAACGCCATACTACGCTGTTTTTCTTTTTTGCTGTGGGAATGGAGTATGCGGTTAATGCCAAACAAATTATAAAGCTGCATTTTCAAAAGAAGTAAATACTTATTTTTCATTTTCTACAACCTCCATGAAAACATCTTCAAGACTTCCAGAACCGCGCACCGTCTCCATGTTCCCGCTTATAATCAATTTTCCATGTTTGATGATAGAAACCTTATCACATAGCTTTTCTGCGACGTCCAAAACATGGGTGGAAAAAAATATAGCACTTCCTTGATTGCACAAATTCCGCATGATTTGTTTCAAATGAAAAGCTGCTTCGGGGTCAAGCCCCACAAAGGGTTCGTCTAATACAAGCAGCTTCGGTTCATGTATAAAAGCTCCAATCAAAGCCAGCTTTTGCTTCATGCCATGGGAATAAGAGCTAACCAGATTTCCCAAACTGTCAGTAATACCGAAAAGTTCTGCATACTCTTTTATCTGTTCCTCTCGGTGTTTCCTATCTACGGAAAACATATCCGCCATATAATTCAGATATTGAATACCTGTTATATAGTCGTATAAATCCGGGTTGTCGGGAATATACGCTGTCAGCAGCTTGCATTTAACAGGTTCGATTTTTGCAGAATGTCCGTTAATCAAAATTTCTCCCTCATTAAAGCCCATAACACCGACGACAGCTCGAATAGTTGTTGTTTTTCCGGCTCCGTTATGCCCAATAAAAGCATGAATTTCTCCGGGCATAACAGACAGGGAAAGGTTATCAACGGCTTTTTTCCCTTGTGAATATTCTTTTGTAAAGTTTTTGATTTCTAATACTGCTTGCATAGTATATCCTCCTTGCTATTTCGTCTTACGGCAAATTGCCCAATACAGGATAGCCGGAACAGGAACGAAAAGCAGTAAACAGTATTTGCTTGCAACGCTGCTTGCTCCCTTTGCTCCAAAGTGCAGTGGTATTGTGTCCGGCAGAAAGAAAAGTGCTGCCAATACGCCAAACAGCATAACTACAGTGAGGATAATCATAATGCTCTTTTGCTTTTTGCTCATAGAAAAGCTCTTTTCTGGTTTCGTTTTGCGTATAGTGCAGCTTAAATATTCTTATATAGGTAATATTATTATAGTGATAATAAAAAGTCAAGAAAAATCCACTCCCTTTTTTGTGGGAGCGGCAAATTATTTATTTTGAATTTTGGGGTGGAGATACAATTAATCCAAGCGTCCGCAATTTCCGTCCTGCTTTTGGTTCGTTTTTGTCCGCAGCATGGATTACACTTGAAATTTTTTTCATAAGTTCAGTCAATTCTTCGTCTGATAAATAAATGTGTGAAAGAGAGAAACCCGACATATCATTTTTAATGTTGATGTTCGGAGATTTGCAATATTCGCGGAATTGTTTTACAAATCCGAAGATATACTGCATGAAATACTGCATATAAAGTTCGCCAGAATTTTCCTCAACCATATTTTCCATATTGCTGTTAATGTCGTATGCAAGTGCATATGTTTTTTCTACTGTGCCGCGTACCTGTGTTTCTTCTACCACTTGTAAAATGCCGTCACTCAACATTTTCTTGAGGTGCCGGTATAGGGTAGCTTGCGGAATATCGTTATAAGTATCGGCTAAATGTTTCGCTGTTGCTTTTCCTTTTGAATATATTTCAAGAAGCAATTTACATTTCACCGGATTGGTAATGCAATCCATAAGTTTATCTGTCATCTTTACCTCCATGCCGAAGCGTTTTACGCTGAGGACGCGAGCAGAATTTCAGATTCTGCTCTGCGATCAACAGAATTTGTGACACTTCGGCACAAATTCCTGGTTGAATAAATTGCTCATCAGAGAATTTATTCAACCTTCACCCTCCTGCGCTGATATGTGAAAATATTATCATTCTGATACTAAAAAGTCAATTGGCACTTTGACATACTGAAATTAAAAAAAAGAAACTTTTTTCAGTATATGTTTGGCATTTTTGAAAGTCCCCCGCAGTAGGAAGCAGGAAAAATATTTCCTGAATTTTTCTAAAATCGCCGTCAAAATCGCCTTGTCTGATGTAGTAGGCAGCGAAAGAAAAATTATCATAAAGCTTGCAGAAATACCACTTGGAAACGTCTTGTCAGCGAAAGGGGGCTACTCATGGAAAACAGGAAATGAAACGTACAAATCATTATTCGGGTACCAGGGGAAGAACGGGCGTTGATCGAGGAAAAAATGCAGCAGATACCGACGCTCACTCTCTCTGCCTACGCTCGGAAAATGCTCATTGACGAGTATATCATCACGCTCGATTTACAGGAAGTCAAAGGACATACGGCGCAACTTCAGAAAACTGAAGTGAACGTCAATCAGATTGCAACGCGTATCAACAAAACAGGCAGGATTTATGCCGACGCATGAAGTAACAATAAAATCCGACAGGACACTGTACCGCTTTATGGGCAGCTATGACGGAGAAAGGAGCCTGCCCCACAAGATTTTACGCCTTATGGAGCAGGAACAGGCATAGGGAACAGCAGATTGACATTTCCTATGACCTTGTGGGAATACTCCCTGCGTCTTTACTGAATGACCTGCAAAATGGAGAAACGGCATAGCCCGCAAACTACGCCGTTTCCCGAAAACATTTCTGGTACTGTCTTATGAGTGCCGCCCTAAAGGCTGCCCCTTTCTTTTTTCTCAATCATCGTAACCGTTAGGATTATTGCTCTGCCATCTCCAGGAGTCTGCACACATCTCTTTGATACCGAACTGCGCTTCCCAGCCAAGCTCTCTCTTCGCCTTATCTGCATTGGAGTAGCAGGTAGCAATATCCCCCGCACGTCTGGGCTTGATCGCATACGGAACCTTAACGCCGTTGGCTTCCTCGAAATTCTTCACCATATCCAGCACGCTGTAGCCTGTTCCTGTGCCAAGGTTATAGATGCAAAGTCCGGCCTTCTCCTCAATCTTCTTAAGCGCCTTCACATGACCAAGCGCCAGATCTACTACATGGATATAGTCACGGACGCCTGTGCCGTCATGGGTATCGTAATCGTTGCCGAAAACCCCCAGCTCTTTCAGCTTGCCCACTGCCACCTGCGTGATGTAAGGCATCAGGTTGTTCGGAATACCGTTTGGATTCTCGCCAATGGTGCCGCTCTTGTGTGCACCGATAGGGTTAAAGTACCGAAGCAGAATTACATTCCATTCCGGGTCAGCCTTCTGCATGTCGGAAAGCACCTGCTCCAGCATGGATTTCGTCCAGCCGTAAGGATTCGTGCACTGTCCTTTCGGGCATTCCTCCGTGATCGGAATGATAGCCGGATCGCCGTATACCGTTGCGGAAGATGAGAAAATAATATTCTTCACGCCGTTCTTACGCATAACGTCTACCAGTGTCAACGTACCTGCGATATTGTTCTCATAATATTCCCATGGCTTCTGTACAGATTCTCCTACCGCCTTCAAACCTGCAAAATGAATACAGGAATCAATCTTCTCCTGCGCAAAGATCTTCTGAAGCGCCTCTCTGTCCAGAATATCTGCCTTGTAGAACTTTACCGGCTTGCCTGTGATCTTCTCCACTCTCTCCAGAGATTTCTCACTGGAGTTTGACAGATTGTCCACAACTACCACTTCATAGCCCGCATTCTGTAATTCTACCACTGTGTGGGAGCCGATATAACCGGCGCCGCCTGTTACCAAAATTGCCATTTTCTCCTCCATTCCGAAGCGTTTTACGCTGAGGACGCAAGCCCCTGCACCCGCCCTTTCTTGATACCGCCTTGTGAAACCGTAGAACACCTGAAACATCCTGCCTGACATTCGCGCTTCCAAAATGTTAACTCACAAAGCATTTCCTGTTTCCTGTTATAAGGATAGTGTACACTTAAAAAGTCGGTTTATTCAATAGGTGAATGTTACTCAAATCTGTCAAAATGTTCACAGCTGTTTTCCAGCCGCCTCCTCATCCCCACACAGCGCGCTGTCCTCGCTTCTTCGTTCTTCGCAGCATATGTCACAGCTCAATACCGTTCTCCTGGCAAAGCGCCCGTGCACTCTCCACGGAATCAATTCCCGTCTCATTCTTGATCGGCGCAAATTCATGATTCCGCACCACCTCATAAGGCAGACAGGAATCCATCTCATGCACCAGGTCCAGCGCCAGCTGCTCAAACTTATAACCGTTGGGTTCTTCCGGCTTCACATGCCTTCCCTGACCGTCCAGGTAAGGAATCTTCTTCTCCACGATATGCAGGGGCAGACGTCCCGCCGCGATCTCCCACAGATCCTTCTGCCGGAAAAGATAATTCAGAATCACACCGTAATCATAGGCCGGTTCTCCTTCTTCATCGACGGCGTCCATCAACTCATGCGTCATATCATAGTACTCCACGATGGAGGGTCTGCCGTCTTCCAGGCAGATCGCGCCCACCCGTTCGTCAGGTGCGTTCTTCTTTACCACCTTGGCGCCCGACGCGCTGCCCGTGACGATGGTTGCCCCCACGAAACAGGGATCGGCAATCCGCTGCAGCACATTGTCCACCGCAAACACATTCAGCCACTCGATTCCGGCCTCCTTCACCTGATCCGCCACACCCCATTTGATCATCGACAGGAACCAGCCGGCATTGCCGTTAGGCGACGTGGACATCTTATATTTCTCTTCCATATATACTTTGCCGTTATAGTCCGACGCCGGCGCCATATCCTGCATGAAGAAAGTCACATAATCCGGATTGTACCCGAAATAGTTCTTCTCTTCAAAAAAGGCTTTGGTCACCTCGTGATTCTTATCACTGGTCATCACATACAACGGAATCCATGCCTCCGCCTGGTGCACCACATCCAGCAGGTTCTCCACCTGTCTCTGAAAAATGTAAACCTCTTTTGTCAGGCCAATATTATATGTCCCTTTCGGCACATCCGCACCCAGCCTGGTACCCATGCCGCCTGCCAGCATGACCGCGCCAACCTTGCCTGCACGAATGGCTTCCAACCCGGCCTGCACGAATTCCTCCCGTCTCTCTTCGATCTGCGCAAGTTTCATCACCTCGATGGGCGTGATCTCTCCCCGCGGATTCAGCTCCTCCTTATGCAGGCACTGTGCCAACACCGACAGATCCGTGCCCATAATCTGTTCAAGCAGCGCCTCCTTCTCATAACCGCTCAGCTCGTCATAATACTGTAAGACATGCAGCTGCCCGTATTTCTCCAGTTTGTCGTAAGCCTCCTGATATCCCATGTTTCTCTCCCTTTTCACAGTTTGTTTTCCGTTGCCGTTCCCCTCATTCATTTGTCCTCTGGTTTTCTATATTCTACCATGAAGCACCTTATCTCTCAATCCATAAAATGCAGCATTTATAGTAAACCTCACATGGCCATCCATCCTATGAAAATCGAAGACTTTCATAGTAAACTTCCATCTTGCTCAGTCTGTGGCTTGGCGGGCCGCATGGCCATCCATGCTGTGAAAGTCGAAGACTTTCATAGTAAACTTCCATCTTGCTCAGCCTGTCTGCATCATCCTTTCCGCTTTCTTCCTGACAAAGAAAAAGGCCGGAATCAAAAACAGATCTGCGAAAATCCACGCCAGCGGATTCGCAAAACACACTGCAGAAAACCCGAACAGCGGCACCAGCACAAATCCGGCCAATCCCCGCGCCAGCATCTCAAAAGCCCCGGCAAACACCGCCAGCCTGCTGAATCCCATTCCCTGAATCAGAAAACGGACAATATTCACCATTGCCAGCGGAAAATAGAAGATTACATTCCTGCGGATATAGAAGCAGGCATCTTCCAGGACCGCTCCTTCCCCTGCATCCAAAAACAGCATCAGAAGCTGTCGTCCCGCCGCGAAGACCACCGCCATGGCAAAGAAAGAATAGACCAGTCCCAGGATCGTGCATGCTTTCAGCCCTTTGCCCACACGTTCCAGATTTCCCGCACCCATATTCTGTCCGCCGTAAGTCGCCATCGTAGATCCCATGGCGTCAATCGGGCATGCCATCAGCATACTCAGCTTACTGCCCGCCGTCACCGCCGCCACGGCATCGGAACCGATCCCGTTCACAGCGCTCTGCAGCACTACGCTGCCAATCGCCGTGATCGAATACTGCAGTCCCATGGGAATTCCCATATTGCACAGCTTAAACGCATAGCTTCTGTCCCATCGCCAGTCGTTTCTATCCAGCCTCAGGATGGCATATTTTTTCTTCATGTAAATAAGACAGCACAAACCCGCCACCGCCTGTGAAACCACTGTGGCCGCCGCTGCCCCCGAAACACCCATATGTAATACGATGATACACAGCAGATCCAGGAAAATATTCATCACTGCCGACAACATCAGGAAAATAACCGGCGTCCTGCTGTCCCCCAGGGAGCGGATGATCGCCGCTGTCATATTATACAAAAACGTCACCGGGATGCCGGCAAAAATAATAACAATATATAAATAAGACCCATCAATGATATTCTCCGGCGTCCGCATAAGCTGCAGGATCGGGCGGCATAACAGTACCACCACAATTGTTATAATCATCGAAAAACCTACTGACAGGCGCACGCAGTTTCCCACGAATCTGCGCAGATTTTCTTCATGTCCCGCACCGAATTCCTGTGCAATCGGGATCGCAAAACCGTTGCACATCCCCATGCAAAAGCCAATGATCAGGAAATTAACGGAACCGGTGGCTCCCACCGCTGCCAGTGCATCCACTCCCAGATAGTGCCCGACAATAATGGTATCTACCATACTGTAGAACTGCTGGAACAACAGACCGAACAGAAGCGGAACTGCAAATCCAAGAATCAGCCGCAGTGGACTGCCTTTTGTCATATCTTTTTCCATTACAAAAATTATACTCCTTTCCCAATTCACAAATTTATGCCTTCAACACACCCTATGGATCCGGCTGCCCTGAATGTATAAAACACCAACAACATAGCACATTCATTTACAAACTGCAATCCCAATTTGCAGAAAAAACACCCCGCGCATCAGCATACGGGGTGTCTTCCTCCATGATATAATGATAAAGAAGAATTACATCCAATCCCAACAGTCCAGCTATCGGCTTTCCTGCTGCATTTATCTGGCCAGACGAATCACATTCCAGCTCGTTTTCCCAAAAACAACATTTAACACGCCATCTTCTACCCTGGCATTGCCGGAGGATTTCGGAACAACATTGTCCGGATCTGCTTCCGTGTTCACGGCTTTCAGGTCGTCATGCTGCATCACGATATGTTCCTGCACCCGATAACCCGCATACTGCCTGAGATCCAGTGTTACTTCCATGTCCTCTTCCAGATCCTTGTTAACCGCAAATATCACTACTTCCTCTTTCTCACCGTTGTCTACGACCACACAGTCCAGATAAGGCGCTTCGCCGTGTTTCTTCGCCTCATAAACCGGAGATTTTACGATGGTATTTAAAACCGTACCCTGTCCCAGCGTTGCCGCATGCATATAAGGATAGAATATGGTCTGTCTCCATGCTCCGGTATCGGAAGTCATGATCGGCGCGATCACGTTAACAAGCTGCGCCAGACAGCCAATCTTTACACGGTCCGCGTGTCTGAGCATGGTAATCAGCATGCTGCCTACCAGCAGCGCATCCTCGAAATTATAGACATCCTCCAGCTGATGAGGCTTCTGGATCCATTTCTCCAGCTTCTTATCCGCCTCATTGGAATGATACCATACATTCCACTCATCCAGCGAGATATTGATATTCTTGCTGCCGTGATGTTTCCCCTTCACATAATCGCAGATGGATGCCACAGTGGTGATAAATTGATCCAGGTCTACGCTGCTTGCCAGGAAACTGGCAGAATCATTGTCCGCATTGCCGTAATACTGGTGCATGGAAACATAGTCCACCGTATCATAGCACTCATCCAACACCGTCGCCTCCCAATCTCCGAAGGTAGGCATATGAGAATTGGAACTGCCACAGGCCACCAGTTCGATGGAAGGATCCAGTATCTTCATGGCCTTTCCAGTCTCATGAGCCAGCCTCGCGTACTCCACGGCCGTCTTATTACCAATCTGCCAGGGGCCGTCCATCTCATTCCCCAGACACCATGTCTTAATATTATGCGGAGCCTCGTATCCGTGCTCTTTGCGCAGGTCGCTCATCTGCGTGCCGCCCTTGAAATTACAGTATTCCAACAATTCCTTTGATTCCTGAATTCCTCTGGTACCCAGATTAACTGCCATCATGACTTCCGTGCCCGCTTTCTTCGCCCAGTCAGTAAACTCATTAAGTCCGAACTGATTCGTCTCTACAACCTGCCATGCGAGATCCACTTGGCTCGGGCGCTTCTCTTTCGGTCCTACACCGTCTTCCCACCGGTAGCTGGAAACGAAATTACCGCCCGGATAACGCACGATGGGCACGTTACACTCTTTGACCAGCTCCAGCGTATCCTTACGGAATCCCTGTTCGTCCGCAAAAGGACTCTCCGGCTGATAAATGCCCTCATACACCGCCCTGCCCAAATGTTCAATAAAAGAGCCGTAGATTCTTTTATCAATACTGCTCACGATATATTCTTTGTCGATAATCACCTGTGCTTTCTTCATGACTTCCTCCATTCTGCAATAAAAATATTCTTCTTTCCGCAGGCTGCCGTTCTCATATCTCATTGATCATACCTTTATAAATTCTCAGATTCTTATATGGCGGCTGCAAAATGCGCTGTCTCAATAACCTCATTCTATCAGACAAAAAGAAAAATACTATATCTTTTCTTCCGCTGTATTTGACTTTTTTTCCGATTTTAGATACCATAAAATATAAATGACCGCCAGAAAGGAATCCTTCCCATGTTCTGTCCAGGCTACTGCGACTACAACCGTTCCAATCCCGACTATGACATAATCAACCGTCCCTGCGGCAGCGGAGACTATCTGTTCCTCTACCTGATCACACCCATGAAAATACAGTTTGGCGCCGAAACCATCGTCACGAAAGAGAACGCCTTCCTGCTCTACACACCGGGTGAGGCCCAGATCTATCAGGCGGTCAGACGCTTCAAGAACAGTTTTGTTCACTTTACATGTGACAGCGGAAATTTTCTGAAAGAATACGATCTTCCTGTCAACCAGGTCGTCTATCTGCCCGACCCGGGAGCCATGAACACGGCGCTTAGAAGCATTTATGTGGAAAGTGTACTGAAACAGGATTTTTATGCGGAGCAGATGGATATGCTGGTGCGCCAGCTGCTTATCCTTTTTTCCAGACAGCTGCACACCTGGTCAAACGGTTCCAACATTCCTGCCGACCTCTATGAGCAGTTCCGCAAGGCACGGATCGAGATCCTGACCAATATCACCAAAGAATGGAATACCGAGAACATGGCCGCCCTGACTAATCTTGGCGTCAGCCAGTTCTACAGCTACTATCAGCTCTTTTTCAACCGCTCACCCAAATCGGAACTGCTGGAAGCCCGGCTGGAACGCGCCAAATATCTGCTTCGTATGGAGGCCATGCCCGTAGGTCAGGCCGCCGCCCAGTCCGGTTTCACGAATCTGTCGCACTTCACACGCTATTTCAGGAAAGAATGCGGCATGCCGCCCTCTCATTACGCACGAAACCCTGTCTGATATACCGCGCGGAATTCTGCATGCTTCCTGCTCGTTTCCCGTCGGAATCAAAGACCTCGCTGCAAGCAGCCACCTGGCTCGTTGTTCGCGGGAATAAAGAAAATATACAACAGTATTGACAAAGCCTTCGCCGCGAGAGTATTCTTATATAACATTGCACAAAAGCACGGAGGTTTTTCCTATGAATATGAAAACAAGGGGCATGTTCTCGAACAGCAGATTTTATTCCCAGATCTTTCGGCTGGTGGTGCCGATCATCATCCAGAATCTGCTTAGTGCAGCAGTCAATTCCGCTGATGTAGTGATGCTCAACTATGTGGGGCAGTCCTCGATCTCGGCCGTGTCGCTTGCATCCAATTATGCAAGCGTTCTCTTTATGGTCTTCTACGGGCTGGGCACAGGCGCCACGATATTGAGCGCACAGTACTGGGGCCGGAAGGATCTGCAGGCAATTCAGGTGATCGAAGGGATCGCGCTGCGCTTTTCCCTGCTGATCGCGCTGGCTTTCTCTGGCTGCGCCCTGCTGATACCGGATAAAATGATGCGCATCTTTACGACGGACGCGGAGCTGATCCAGATCGGTGCCGGTTATCTGCGGGTGATGTCCGTCACCTATCTTTGCTGGGCCATCGTGGAAGTTTATCTATCCATCCTGCGAAGCATCGGACAGGTGACCATCTCCATGGCGCTGAATATCGTCGCCTTTTCACTGAATATCCTGCTGAACGCCGTCTTTATCTTCGGCCTGTTCGGCGCACCGAAGCTGGGAGCCACCGGCGTGGCCATCGCCACCGCGCTCTCCCGTATCGTGGAGCTGCTGGGCTGCTTCCTGGTATCCACGTTCAGCAAAGATCTTAAGTTAAACCTGGCTTACCTGTTCATCCGCAACAAAGTGCTGCTGAAAGATTTCATCCACCTGTCGCTGCCGGCCCTGGCAAACGATATCTCCTGGAGCGTGGCCTTCTCCATGTATTCCGTGATTCTCGGGCATCTGGGCACGGACGCGGTGGCCGCCAACTCTCTTGTGGTGGTGGTCCGCAACTTCGGCACGGTGCTGTGCTTCGGCACCGCCAGCGCAGGCGGCATCCTGCTTGGCAACGTAATGGGGGAAAATGACATGGAGCGCACGAAAGAATACGCCTCCAAACTGATCCGGCTGACCATCCTCACCGGCGCCATCGGCGGTGTCATCATCCTCGCCATTACCCCCTTTGTGCTGCATTTCGCAGCCCTGACGGAGACGGCCATGCATTATCTGAAATACATGCTGCTCATCAACAGCTACTATGTCATGGGAGCGGCCGTGAATACGACGCTGATCGCCGGTGTGTTCCGCGCCGGAGGAGATACACGCTTCGGACTGATCTGTGATACGATCGATATGTGGTGCTATGCGGTGCCTCTTGGCTTCATCGCCGCCTTCGTATTCAAACTGCCGGTGTTAGTCGTCTATTTCCTGCTCTGCACCGATGAATTCGTGAAATGGCCCTGGGTCATCAAACGCTACCGAAGCGGGAAGTGGCTGCAGAATCTCACAAGAGATAATCTTTTTACCGAGGAGAACAGTGGAACCGGATCAGAATAGAAACCAGACGAACGGATGGAGTCGGACTAAGGAAAGGACACCTGACATGCTATACTACGCAGCGCCGATGGAAGGCATCACTACCTATATATACCGCCGGGCGCACGCACGTTTCTACGGCGGCATTGACAAATATTTTACGCCCTTTATCGCAGGCAAAAAGATGACCACCCGGGAGGTGAGGGATATACTCCCGGAAAACAATGCCGGCGTCGCGCTCGTGCCGCAGATCCTTACCAACAAAGCATCGGACTTTCTGGAGATTGCGGACCGGCTTGCCTCTTACGGGTACGACACCGTCAACCTGAATCTGGGCTGTCCCTCCGGTACTGTCACCGCCAGGAAGCGGGGAGCCGGATTTTTAGGCGAACCGGAAGCTCTGGACGCCTTTCTTTATGAGATTTATGAAAAATGTCCCCTGCAGATTTCCATCAAAACAAGGCTCGGCATCTCGGATCTGAAAGAGTGGGAGCGCCTGCTGGACATCTATACCAGATACCCGGTGCAGGAACTGATCGTCCATACCCGTCTGCTGCAGGAATTCTATACGGGTGCACCGCATCCGGAGGCTTTTGCCATGGCTCTGTGCCGGCTGCGTGATACGGCTGACGAATCTGCGCGCTCCGCCGGGACTGCGCTTTGCTATAACGGAGATATTCTGTCTGCGGAAAGTCTGTCGGATATACAGGCCAGCGTCGCCGCCTGTATCCACGATCCTGGCCAGCGTGATGAGAATAACAAAAATAACAGGACCGGCGAAGCAGCACACATTACCCTCGGCACTCCTGTTATGGATCGTATCATGATCGGCCGCGGCCTGTTGCGCAACCCTGCCCTGGCCAGGCAGCTGCAGGCTGGATGCCTCCCGGACGCCGCTTCACAGACAGCTTCGCCAGACCCGTCCGGTACAGGACAGGCGGCTTCTGACTGTCACCACAGCAGTCAAGACGCAGAAACACTCCGTGCCTTTCATGACGTCATTCTGAACGATTACCGCGGGATCATGTCCGGCGATCTTCCCGTTTTATTTAAGATGAAAGATTTGTGGACCTATATGATCACGGCCTTTACGACTTCCACTCCCGCGCAGTCCCCGGAAGCCCCTGACCGGCGGACGGTAGAGAAACACCTGAAGAAAATCCGCAAAACCGATCGGATCCCGGAATATCAGATCGCCGTGGACGGCCTTTTTCGGGAATGCCTCGTCCGTTGACAGATATACTCTACATCCTTTTTCCAACACACACTACACTGTCGAATATAGTAAACGACATAACAAATTTCTGTTTCCGGCTCTTGCAGGAGCCATATACGGAAGCGCCTGCAAGGCCGAAAACGAAATTTCTAATGTCGTTAACTATAGATGCCACATGGCAACAGGGGTGAAAAGCACTTTCACCCCTGCGCATATCTGGTCAAAAACTGTTTCGTCCGCTCTTCCTGCGGATGGTCGATCACCTGTCTGGGATCGCCCTGCTCCACGATCACACCCTCATCCATGAAAATCAGCTGATCGGACACGTCTCTGGCAAAGGCCATCTCGTGCGTGACGATGATCATGGTCGTCTTCCGGTCTGCAAGGGAGCGGATGACCTTCAGCACCTCTCCCGTCAGCTCCGGATCCAGCGCTGATGTCGGTTCGTCGAAGCACAGAATATCCGGCTGCAGCGCAAGCGCCCTGGCGATCGCCACCCGCTGCTGCTGCCCGCCGGACAGCTGATGGGGATAATGGGACATGCGCTCCGCCAGGCCCATCTGCTGAAGCAGCTCCACTCCATGCTCTTCTATCCGTTCATAGATCTCCTTTTTCTTCTGCTTGAAATCGGGTTGTTCTTTCGCCAACAGCTTCTCGGAAAGCATAACATTTTCCAATGCCGTATACTGGGGAAACAGGTTGAAAGACTGAAACACCATCCCGAAATGCAGACGCTTGGTGCGCAGCTCCTTTTCCTGTTCCCGGCGCGGCATGGAGGCGTCAAAAAGTGTCTCGCCCTTCACGGTAATGGAACCCTTATCCGGCGTTTCCAGGAAATTCAGACACCGCAGAAGCGTCGTCTTACCGGAACCCGAAGAACCGATGATGGCCAGCGCATTCCCTTCTTCCAGCGAAAAGCTGACATTGTCAAGCACCTTCGTATTGTCAAACTGTTTCCCGATATTTCTCACTTCCAAAATCGCCATGATCTTTCACCCTTTCCTATATTCCTATACTAAACTTACATCATGCTCAGCCTGCCGTCGGGACGGCCGCATGGCCATCCATGCTGTGAAAGTCGAAAACTTTCATAGTAAACGACATAACAAATTTCTGTTCCCGGCTCTTGCAGAAGCCATATATGGCAGCTCCTGCAAGGCCGAAAACGAAATGTCTCATGCAGCCTTCCTCTATTCTACCTGAAATAATCCAGCTTCCGTTCCATATAGTTAAACAACAGCGTCAGCACGCCTACAAAGATCAGATAGAACACGCCCGTGTAGAACAGCGGCCACGTCAGGCCGTTGCTCTTCATAAAGGAATATCCCGCAAAAGTCAGCTCATAGGCCGCGATCATCCGTGCCAGAGAAGTATCCTTGACCAGCGTGATGACCTCGTTGGACAGCGGCGGCACCACCCTTTTTACCATCTGTAAAAGCGTAATGCGGAAAAAGATCTGGCTCCTGGTCATGCCCAGCACTTCCCCGGCCTCCCGCTGACCTGCCGGAACCCCTTCGATCCCGCCCCGGAAGATCACAGAGAAGTAGCAGGCATAGTTGATGCTGAATGCCACCACAGTAGCCGTGATACGGCCGCTCTCATTGCCGCTCCATATATTGTGCCCCAGCCAGAGTCCCGGCCCGTAGAAAATAATGATCAGCTGCAGCATCAACGGTGTGCCGCGGATGATCCACACCAGCACCTGGATCAGATACCGCAGCGGCCTCCACCTGCTCATGGAACCGAACGCCAGCACCAGCCCAAAGGGCAGCGAGAACAACAATGTAAATAGAAAGATCTGAAACGTCGTCAGCAGACCGTCCAGCAGAACCTGTGTCACATTCCAAAACATAAAAATTTCTCCTTTATTCCGCAGGCACTACGATGACCTGCGCATTGTTGCAATAAGCGTTGGTGCATTCCATCGCCGACGTAGTCTCTGCGGTCAGCGTCATGCCATTCCATACCACATCAATATTTTTCGATTCCAGCTCCATGATCTTGCTGTCCCAGTCGATCACTACGAACTGCGCCTCTACCCCCAGCTTCTCCGCTGTCAGGCGGGCCATATCCGCATCAAATCCGACCCACTCTCCGGATTCATCCTGATAATCCATCGGCTCAAACTCCGTGATCCCTACGATCAGGCTTCCTTTTTCCTGAATATAAGCCACATCGCTGTCTTCCGCAGAAGCCGTGAACTCCGCTTCGGCCTGCTCCACCAGCGCTTCCTGCACCCCGTAGGCCGCTGCCGTCTCTTTCATGCTGCCATCGGCATAACTCTCTCCAAATACGGCATTGATATAAGAAGCCAGGTCAGAACCCTTACGGCATCCCACACCGTATTCCTCCGTCGTCAGCTCCGTCGTGTGCGTCAGTCCCGGATAGCTGGTGCCTTCCCCGATCATGGCGCCGGCCATCAACAGATCAATGATCGCCGCATCGGATGTGCCGGCCGCAACCTCCATCAGCGCATCGGCCTGGGAAGCTACCACATTCGTCTGCAGGCCGTTATCCTGCGCCGCCGCTTCCCCTGCAGAACCTGCCTCTACCGCATACACAAGGCCCGTATCTACAGAAGCCTCAGCGCCGTCTGCCGCCGCTGTGCCATCTGTGCCGGCATCGTCTGTCTCTGCTGCCGCATCCGTGTTTTCTGCCGCTCCCGTTTCCGCCTCCTGCGCCGCGTCTTCTGCCTGTGCGCTCTCCGCCTCATTCGCCTGTGTGTCTGCCGCTTTACCTGCCGCGTCGCCGCATCCTGTCAATACCGTACCCACTGCCATGGATACCGCCAGCATCAGTGCAAATTTCTTTTTCATAAGCTCTCCTCCTCTGGTCTGCGGTCTTTATTTCGTATGTTTCGTGATACCGCAAATCCGAATTGTATTTTATCATGGTAGTGCACTAAAGTAAAGAGGAATTTTTTCTACTGATTAGAAATAGCAACAGAGAAGCCGAAGGCAGAACTGTTACCAGAAATAAGAGGATTCTCCCCTTATTGTGTTGAAAAAGAAAAATTTATGAAATATAATAACTATAATTACTCGTATAACCCACGATCACATCAAGAAATTCAAGGCAGGTATCTCACAATGACAATGCAGAAAGAACAACCCCTCAAACAACCAAAGCACAGTCGTGAAAATGTCCGCATCACCCTGAACATTGCATGGCCGTCTATCGTGGAGTCCTTTTTCGTGGCCTTTGCCGGGCTGGTGGACTCGCTGATGGTAAGCTCCCTTGGCTCCTACGCGGTGGCCGCCGTGGGCCTCACAACACAGCCCAAGTTCGTGGGCTTATCAGTATTCTTTGCCGCCAATGTGGCGGTCTCGGCTCTGGTCGCCAGGCGGCGCGGGGAGGAAAAGCCCGCAGAAGCCAACCGCATCCTGAGCACGGCGATCGCCTTTATCCTGGTGGTGTCGGTCATCTTAAGCGCCCTGCTGGTGACATTTGCCAGCCCGATCATCCGCCTCTGCGGTTCCACGCCTGAGACCCATGACAGCGCGGTCGCCTATTTCCGCATCATCATGGGCGGTATGATCTTTAACTGTATTCAGATGGGCATCAATTCCGCACAGAGGGGCGCCGGCAATACGAAGATCACCATGCGCACCAACGTAACTTCCAATACCATCAACATTATCTTCAACTATCTGCTGATAGGCGGACACTTCGGCTTCCCCGCCCTGGGGATCCACGGTGCGGCGCTGGCGACGGTTCTCGGCACCGTTGTCGCCTCCGTCATGAGTGTTCTCTCGATCCTGAAACCCGACGGCTTTATCAGCATCCCTTATATCCTGAAAAACAAGATATGGCCGGCGGCCAGAACCTTACATAACCTGATCCATGTGGGCTACAGCGTTTTCTTCGAGCAGATCCTGATGAGGATCGGCTTTATGATGACGGCCATCATGGCCGCCAAACAGGGGACCGACGCCATGGCAGCCCATCAGGTAGGCATGAATATCATGGGCCTGTCCTTCTCCTTCGGAGACGGCCTGCAGTCTGCCGCGGTGGCGCTGATCGGACGCAGCCTGGGCGCCGGTGATGAGAAGATGGCCAAAGAATTCGGCAGCATCTGCCGGATGTTCGGCGGCTTCATCTCCGCCGTCCTGGCCGTACTCTACTTCTTCGGCGCCGAACCGCTGCTGGGTCTGTTTTTCGAGGAGGCGCATATCGTGGCCATCGGCGTCGGCATTATGCGTGTCATCATCTTCGTAGTCGTCTTTCAGATCAGCCAGGTGGTATACATGGGCTGCCTGCGCGGCGCGGGGGACACACTCTACACGGCGGCCGCCTCTACCATCAGCGTCACCTTTATCCGCACCCTGGCTTCCTGGCTGGGCGGCTATGTGTTCGGCCTTGGCATCGTCGGTATCTGGCTGGGCGTGCTTGCAGACCAGATCTCCCGTTTTCTCTTTGCATCCATACGGTTTAAGCAGGGAAAATGGACACAGATCAAGATCTGACCGCACACAAATGTGCAGCGCTTTCGGAAAACCGCTGCGCCTCTGCCGGAAGCTGCGTCCTAAGGATGAACCGTTACCGGAATTTTACACGTCACACATGCCCCATGCGTCACCGGGTCATTTTCCAAAAGCAGCTCTCCGTCATGCTGGCGCACAATGGTATCGACGATATACAGTCCCATACCATAGTGCGCCTTTGCAGTCGTGCGGCTCTCATCCTCCATATAGAACTGCTCCTTCCCCCGCTTAAGCGCCTGCCCGGAAAAACCCGGTCCCGTATCCGATACGGTAAAGATAAGACAGCTTCCGTCTTCCGCCGCCCGGAAAGAGACCGTTCCGCCCCGGGGCGTGTGTTCCACCGCATTGTCCACAAGGTTCAGCAGCGCTCTTACAAGAAGCCCCGGCTCCGCATACACCTCCCGCTTCCGCAGCTGACAGTCCCACGAAAGTTCTACCTGCCCGATACGGCAGAGTCGTTCTGCCTGTTTCCTGACTTCCCGAAGGCACAAAGTAAGATCCGTATTCCGCCTGCAGACGGAAGTTCCGGGTACAGACCTGGTAAACCCGATCAGCATCTGCACATAATTCTGCATCTGCACGGCATTCTCCATCACGCAGTCCGCATACTCCTGCTGTTCGTCCGTCAGCGGCGTATCGGCAAGCAGATCGGCATTCCCCCGTATAAGGGTCAGAGGCGTTTTCAGATCATGCGCCAGCGCCGAGATCTGTTCCTGCTTCCACTGTTCCTGCTTCCACTGCTCTTCCAGCGACTGCCTGAGCGCGGCCCGCATGTCCTCCATCGCCTGCAGGATCGCGTTGATCTCCCGGATTTTGCCCTTTTCCACTGCAAACTCCAGATCCTGCTTCTGGATCCTGTCAGCCGCCGCGATCAGCGGCGCCATCTTCCGCCGCATACTGCGGCCAAACCGGAGGGCCGTACCTATAATCAACACCGACACCAGAAGGAAGAACACAAGCAGGATCAATACCTCCGGCGGCGGCAGGTATTTCCTGAGTACCGCAGACTTATACTGCGCCACGATCCGGAAACGCAGCACGCAGTATTCCCCCTCTCTCCGGATGATCTTATAGTATTGTCCGCCGATCTGTCTGCCCGGCTTCGAAAGATTCCCTTCCACCGCCTCCCACGCCTTACCGGCCGCCCGGCCCTGCAGATCTCCGTCCAGGATATGGCCTTCTTCGTCGAAGACCACATACCGGCACAGCTCCGGGATCAGCTCTTTGCTCACTGTATCCGCCTGCTCTATGAGCGGGGCTGCCAGCTTCACCTGCTCTTCTGCATAACGCGCCGGATAAATCCCCTCATTCGACCACATCACGACAAAGAGGGCGGCTGTCAGCAGCACGATCAGCAGTACTCCGGCAAAAAGATACGCAAAGTATTTCAGGTAAAAAAGGCTCAGCGGGATTTCATGTCCCGCCCTCCGTGGCTCCCGTTGTTTTTTCCTGTTCTTTCGTTGATATCTCATCTTTTTATACATCCCATTTATACCCGATTCCCCATACTGTTTTGATCGGTGCATAGTCATATTTCTCCATCTTGCCGCGGATATTTTTAATATGGGTCGCTATGGTCGCCTCGTCGCTCTCCCCGTTAAACCCAAACACCTTCTCATAAATCTGTTCCTTCGAAAAAACCTGCCCGTGATTGCGAGCCAGAAACTCGCAGATAGCATATTCCGCCCTGGTCAGCGGCATGACGCTTTCCTCCACCAGCAGTTGCTTCGAGGAAAAATTAAAGCGGGCCTTTTCAAAGGAAATCCCTGCAAAATGCTCCCTTCTCTCCCGCCGCAGATGGGCCGCCACCCGGGCCCGCAGCTCCGCCGCCCCGAACGGTTTACAGATATAGTCGTCGGCCCCCTTTTCCAACCCGCATACCAGACTGCTCTCCTCGGAGCGGGCCGTGAGAAACAGGATCGGACAGTCCACACGGCATCGCAGCTTCTCACAAAGCGTAAACCCGTCCGTTCCCGGCATCATCACATCCAGCAGGATCAGATCGAATCCGCTAAGCTCCATCTGCTCCACGGCGCCCGAATCGGCATATACCGTCACCCTGTGTCCGTCTTTTTCCAATATTCTGCGTATCATTGTCAAGATAGCCTTATCGTCATCCACTGCCAGAATCTTTGCCATGGCCTCCTCCTTTTCTCCGCCCGGACCGGGGAATCTTTCCACTCATTCCTCTCCGCACACGCCGTCCCATCGCTTCGCCCAGATCATAAACGCAAGAAATGACATTAATGTCACAATACTGCACAGCGCCGCAGCCCTGCCAAAATCTACCGCCGGCCCTGTCACTGCACTGCAGGCAAACATCACATAGCCTGCCACCCGGTTGGCCCACACTGCCGGTACATAGATCCAGACGCCGTCCCCCAGTCCCGTCATAAGCACTGCCGACAGCAGACTTTCGGCAATGCCCAGACCGATAGTCACACCCTTATTGAACCGCATCGCCAGAAACAGATGCAGGATATAGAGCAAAAGATTCCCGCCCAGCATAATCCCCGCCGCAATCCAGTAAAAGGAATACGCCACCACCCGCTCCTCCATCCAGTAATAGTACCCGCTCCCGAACAATACCGATGTGAGGATAACCGAAAATCCGCCAGACAATACCAAAAGCAGCAGCTTGCTGAAAAAAACCGTTCCCCTGTGCGTTACGGCCAGCATCGACTGATACCTTCCGGCAGCCAGTTCCTGCTCTGCTATTATGGCACAAAACACGCCGATCAGGAAGGGGTATCCCATCCCCATGACCTGAAAAAATGCCTGTACCTTGCCGAAACTGTCCCACGGGGAAATTTTATAATAGAAGAGAAATGCGCCCGCCATTACAAAAGGAATCGCCAGATGCGCCGCAAAAAGCGCGGTATTTTTTATTTTCAGAAAATCTGCCCGCAGGCAGCGTAACACTGTCTTCATTTTGCCCCTCCATTCCGAAGCGCTTTGCGCTGAGGACGCGAGCAGAATTTCAGATTCTGCTCTGCGATCAAGGAGTTTGTGACGCTTCGGCACAAACTCTTGGTTGAATAAATTGCTCATCAGAGAATTTATTCAACCTTCCCCTTTCTCTCCCTTCCATAAAATACGGCCCGCTGCTGCTGTAAGCACGGCAAACCAGAGCAGACTAAGCACGATCCCCGGAAGCACCACGCCCGGATCCCAGAGCGGACTGTCCGCCGGCACCGTCAGGCCGTTTGGCAGAATCCCCAGTACCGGACACATCAACCGCACGGGAATTGCCGCCGGACACAGCCACCACAGTCCGGAACCGGCCAGCATCACCGTTGCCCCCAGCGTCAATACCATACAGGAAAAAAGGTTCACAAAAACGCCGAAGCGTGCACTGACCATCAGGAAAAAGGGAATCTCCCACAGTGAGCAGACGCTCAGCAATGCGGCCGCCGCAAGAGAATTGACAGGCAAAATGCCGCTTCCCCAGACCATGTCTGCCACAAGTGTTCCAAAGGCAAGCAGCAGATTCGCCAGACAAAGCGCCAGCGTACAGTACAGAATCTTGCCAAACAGACAGGCGGACGGTGCAAGCGGGGAGGAAAGCAGATTGCAGTAGCGCAGCTTCTTTTCCCGCTTGATCACCAGATAGCACAAGATCGCCAGCATCCCCGGCAGCAGCATGGTATACCACCAGTTCCATGCACTCACGGCAAAAAAGATCCCGCGCGAAAAGCTGAACACAAGGAACAGGGCCATCAGTGCGGACGCCGCCGGCAGAATCCGGACAAAAGTATGTTTCATTTTCAAATGCTCTGCGCGTACCAGCGCCGGCATGTTACTCTTATTCTCCCTCATCACACTGCCTCCTTTCCTCTGCACTCCTGCACCACTCTCATAAACAACGCTTCCAGATCCTCTTCGTGATCGATCTCGCCGCTGTATCCCAGCCTGCCCCCGGCCATGATCCCGATATGATCCGCGATCAGCTCCACTTCATTCAAAATATGGCTGGACAATATGACGGTAATGCCCTGCTCCGGAAAAGACCGGATCAGCTCGCGCAGTTCCTGAATGCCCAGCGGATCCAGGCCGTTCGTCGGTTCGTCCAGGATCAGCAGCTTCGGACGATTCAGCAGCGCCAGTGCAATGCCAAGACGCTGCCGCATTCCCATGGAAAACTGCCCCGCTCTTTTTCTGCCCGTCCCGGTCAGATCCACCGTCTGCAGCACCTCGTCGATGCGCGATTCCGGAAGACCCAGCATGATGGTCTTCACCCTGAGATTATCTCTGGCTGTCAGATTATCGTAAAGCGGCGGCGTCTCGATCAGCGCACCGATCTTCCTCAGATCCTCCCTGCTCCACGCATGCCCCTCGAAACTGATACTGCCGGAAGACGGCTGCAGCATACCGGTGATCATCTTAAGCGTCGTAGATTTGCCCGCACCGTTCGGCCCCAGCAGCCCGTAGACAGAATTTTTTGTGACACCAAAAGAAACTTCGTCAACCACTGTCTGCTTTTTGAATGTTTTGGTCAACCTGTTGATTTCCAGAATTTGTTCCATTTGTTTGATTTCCTTTCCTGTTTTTCATGTGATCGGATTGGCCTCCCGGGGCGGCATTCAGGCAGACTTTCAGGATCATGCTTCCGCATCCGGCCACGCCGGCTCGCCTATCCACGATGACCATACAGGCTTCCATGGCTGTTCTTATATATATGCTGTTCCTTCATATATGCTGTTTTTCCATAGATGCTGTTCTTCCATAGATTGAGGCGCTTTGCCTGATTGGTCGTTAAAAACAGGATACAGGGTAATTTTAAAGATTTGATAAAGATTTGCAGCTTTCTGATACAAATTTGCAGGCACGAAAAAAGGCCGGTATATCCACCGGCCTAATCCCATAAACGTTTAATCCAGGAATTCAACTTCTCCGCTGTCAATATGATAAAGAGCGCCGCACACCGTAAGGTCACCTTTCTCCACCATATCCTTCAGGCTTTCTTTGATAACCTCTACGCTTCTGCGCACATTGAGGCAGCTCGCCTTTGTCTCGTCCTTCTCGTCCCCGATCGCTCTGCGGATCTCATCGGTTATGTATTTCACAAAACCGCTGGGATCATGGTGCACTGCCGCACCTACCGCGCCGCAGTTCGTATGGCCGAGTACCACCACCAGTTTGGTGCCAAGATGATCCGCCGCGTATTCCACGCTTCCCAGCTGATGATGATCCATCACGTTACCGGCCACGCGGATCGTAAACAGTTCTCCGATGCCAGCACAAAAAACAGCTTCCGGGATCACCCTTGAATCGGAACAGGTTATCACGGTTGCATAAGGACTCTGCCCGTTTTCACAAGTATGCTGTCTGATCGCGGGAGAGACATCCCCCGGATTCGTCTCAGCCTTCAGAAAACGCTGGTTTCCTTCCTTAAGTTTCTCCAGCGCTTCCGCGGCAGATAATTTTTGTTCCTGCATAATTCCATTTCCTCCATTTCCGGCGCTGTATCAGTCTGCGGCAAGCCCCGCAGCCCGCACAGATACCCCTTTTTTATAATTCCAGTATAAAGCACCCTGCCTTCGGATGCAATTACTTCTTATTTTGTTGCTGCCGTTTCCTTTCCGGTGACGTTACAATTCACGGCCTGACCGCCCTGCGGCTAAGTGCCAGGCATCGTAAACAGCAACAGCCTTCCCACCTTACTGCTCTGTGAAATCAATTTCGTACCACGTCCCATGATCGGCCAGGGAACCGTCGGTCAGCCTGACCCGGAGAATGCACGTATTGGGATCGCTTTCATCCGTATGACCGTTGTCATACCATTCCGCAAAAACAACACGCAGCTTATCGGCTATCTCCCTGTTCTCTTCTTTAAGGATATGTCCCATATTCTCCGCATTTCCATGCCCCACAAACCACTCGCCGCACACCGCAACTTCCGGATGCCTCGCGATCTGCTGCATTTTTTTGGACAATGCATAGGTAATAATATAGAAGGATCCATCTTCATAATAACTGTCCACAGTGCGCACATAGGGTCTGCCATCCTCAACCGTAGCAAGGGCCAGCAGCGTATCGCATCCGAAACGCTCCTCCATGATCTGTTGTGTCTTGGGTGTTAATTTTTCACTCATACCGCAGTTACCTCTTTTCTCTGATCTACATAACCGTATTTTTCTTTACTCCTGTATTTATTATAATCTTTTGTGATACAAAATCAATAACTGCAACAGTTCCCCCTGCTGTTTTTCTGTCACGGAATCTGCCTATTCCCAACCTCCGGCAGGGACATATATTATGCCTGTCTCTGCCTTCCATTAACAACGGCATATACGACCTTGTCACCGGAAGGCGCCGGCTGTATATCAAAAGTGCACAATACCATATCTCGTATTTACAACCGTATAATTTCATATCTGATACAAAATATTCTGTCTGCTGTTTTTCTGTGTTCCGCAGATGCTGCTGCTTTTCTATAATCCTGCATCCATATTTGTGTTGTTTTTCAACTAAATCTATGGTATAACCAAAACCAGTCAAACAACACTTCTATCTGCAGCATCATTTACTTCCGCTCCACACGCTAAAAGCGGAACGATTCTAATCGAAAGAAAGGACACTTCTATGACACAGATCAATTCATGTATCCCATCTACAAACCTGACTGACACAGACTGCATTTTGCCATCTCCTGCAGATTCCGACATGCAGGGACTTACCTTTCCTGCCTTCGGTCCACTTCCAATCCCCATGACCAACGACTACCTGTTTCGAGCGCTTCTACAGAGAAACAACAAGGTACTGAAAGGGCTTGTCTGTTCTCTTCTTCACTTGACCCCTGAGCAGCTGCACTCTGCGGAAATCACCAACCCCATCGAGCTGGGCGTTTCTGTCACCGACAAGACTTTTATTCTGGATATCAAAGTCCTCCTGAACGATCAGACTATCCTCAATCTGGAAATGCAGGTCATCAATCAACATAACTGGATAGAGCGTTCCCTGAGTTACCTTTGCAGGGATTTTGACAGCCTGCAGTCGGGCGAATCTTATCAGGCCATCAGACCAGTTCTGCAGATCGGTATTCTGAACTTCACACTTTTTCCCGAACAGCCGGAGTTCTATGCCACTTATCAATTTTTAAATGTTAAAAATCATTCATTATATAGTGACAAACTACGTATTTCCGTGTTAAACTTAACACAGATAGAACTCGCAACGAAAGAGGACAAGTCCTGTCAGATCGATGCCTGGGCAAACCTCTTCAAAGCCACCACCTGGGAGGAACTTACTATGCTGGCACAAAATAATGAATACATCAGGGAAGCAGCGGATACCATCTTCCGGCTCTGCCAGGACGAACGTGTCCGCGCGGAATGCCGGGCCCGTGAGGATCATTACCGCACACAGTTGGGCATTCAGCAGATGATGGATCGGCAGGCCGCCGCATTAGAACAGCGCAATGCAGAGATCCAATCCAGAAATGCCGAGATTGAAGCGCAGGCTGCCGAGATCCAATCCCGCAATGCCGAAATCGAAGCGCAGGCTGCCGAAATCCAATCCCGCAATGCAGAAATTGAAGCGCAGGCTGCCGAAATCCAATCCCGCAATGCAGAAATTGAAGCACAGGCTGCTGAAATCCAATCCCGCAATGCAGAAATTGACAAATTAAAAACCTGGATAAAAGCACACGGGTACGATCCGACAGATATCTGATCCCCATCCCCCTTCTGCTTTTATGCCAGACCAGACAGGCCGCAGAGCAATCTGCTGCCTGCCGCAAAAAATAAAACCGATGCGGCAGAACCTTATATCGCTCTGCCAGGCATCGGTTTTATTTTAGCGGTATATACCACGAATGCAGCTTATTCTGCCGTAACTGCCTCTGTATACTGTACGCCCAGATCGGAAATCGTGCCGTCTGCCAGCTTCGCTTCGATGGCTTTGTTGATCATATCAAGCAGTGCTGTGTTGCCCTTCTGTACGGCAACGGCATACTCCTCGGACTCGAATGCGGAAGCGTCTTCCACAATCTTCAGTCCTTCGTTATCATCCACATATTTCTGCGCGGTCGCAGAGTCGATCACTACTACATCACATTTACCGTTAACCAGCTCCAGCACTGCCTCGGTACCCTTCTTGAACGCCTCATAGGAGTACCCCATATCGTTGACGCAAATCTCACCGGTGTACCCCTGTACAACACAGATCTTCTTATCGGCCATATCTGCCGCTGCCGCGATATCGGAATCTTCCTTCACGATCATAACCTGTGTCGCCGTATAATAAGGCACAGAGAAATCAACCGCTTCCTTACGTTCCTCTGTCACGGTCATCGCCGCGATCGCTGCATCGATCTGACCATTCTGCAATGCCACCAGCAGGGAATCAAACTCCATGTTCTCAATCGCCGCCGTCATCCCGTTATCCTCTGCGATCTGTTTCGCGATTGCCATATCAATACCGTCATACTGATCGATCACACCTGTTCCTGCCACGAATTCAAAGGGCGGAAACTCTGCATTGGTGCCAAAGGTGAGGACGCCTTCCGTCTTGGTCGTAACCGCTCCGGCTGCCTCTGCTCCAGCCTCTTCTTCACCGGCCGCCGCCTCTTCCTCTGCTGCATCTGCCGCCGTATCCTCCGCTGCGTCTGTGTCCTCTGCCGCGTTTTCTTCAGATGCCTCCGCCTCTGTACCTGCTGCTTCCGTGTTCGCCGCATCCTGTGCTGCGTCTTTTTCACCTCCGCATGCTGTCAGTGTGGATACTGCCATAGCCATAGCCAGTATCAATGCTGCTGCCTTTGTCGCTTTCTTCATAATACTCTCCTCCTGTCAAAAACATTGTTATTGCTCCGGACTGCTTTGCTGCTGCTTTCACACAGTCCTCTATATCAAAACCCTGTCTTCTGTCTATCCATGGCATCTCTCCTCCGGGCCTGCACAGCACCGGAACAGATACTTCCGCAGCACAGGCTGCATTTCATACAGGATAGAACAGACAACCGGTCTGATATCACATGTCACACCTTTCCAATAACCGCCGGCAACTCCACTGCCGTCCGCCGCGCGCTCTCAACGCAGTCATCTCGATGAGGCGGCCTTTGCTGCGGTATTTTGCCTGCAGACTATATTTACAGAACCTTACTTAAGAAAAGTTTCGTCCTGTCGTTTTTCGGATTGCTGAACACTTCCTGCGGTGTGCCGCTCTCCATAACGACGCCCTGGTCGATAAAAAGCACTCTGGACGCCACCTCTCTTGCAAATCCCATCTCATGTGTAACGATCACCATGGTCATGCCGGATCTGGCCAAATCCTTCATAACATCCAGCACCTCTCCCACCATCTCCGGATCCAGGGCCGATGTCGGCTCGTCAAAAAGCATGATCTCCGGATTCATGGCCAGCGCCCTGGCGATCGCCACACGCTGTTTCTGCCCGCCCGAAAGCTGGGCCGGATAGGCGTCTGCCTTTTCCGCCAGATTGACGCGCTCCAAAAGTTCCTGTCCCCTTTTGACCGCCTCCGCTTTGGACATCTTTTTCAACAGCACGGGGGCGAGTGTGATATTGTCCATGATCGTCAGATGGGGAAACAGATTAAACTGCTGGAATACCATACCCATCTTCTGTCTGACCACGTTGATGTTGACCTTCGGTGTATTGATCAGCTCGTTATCCACATAGATCTCACCCTCCGTTACATCCTCCAGCAGATTCAGGCAGCGCAGAAAAGTACTCTTGCCCGATCCTGACGGACCGATGATGACTACCACCTCTCCCTGCGAAATATGCTCGTCTATCCCGTTTAAAACCGTCAGCCCGCCGAATTTTTTATGTAAGTTCTTCACCTTGATCATAAGATACGCTCCTTCTTGTGCTCCTGCTGCCAGCAAACATGTATCACTCACTGCCAGTTTGACCGCTTCCGCTATCCGCTGTTCCACCATGCTGTCAGCAAACATGTATCATTCACTGAGACTGAGCACCGCTCAACTTCTGCATGCCTGCGCCTGCTCTTTTTATCCGGTATAATACCGGCACGGGCGTCCTACCTGGCATCCGATTTCCGCAGATGATTCTCCACCTGGCGCAGCGTCAGCGTCAGGATCTTGATCAGCACGTAGTAGATCACTGCCGTTCCGAACAGCGGCATACCCGGTTCATAAGTTGCACTCTTGATAAAGTCGCCTGCCTTCTGGATATCCATCAGGCCCACATAACCGACGATGGCCGTCTCCTTGATCAGCACGATAAACTCATTGCAAAGCGCCGGAAAAATATTCTTTACCGCCTGCGGGATCACGATCCTGGTCATCGTCTGGAACGCGTTGAGTCCCAGCGATCTTCCTGCCTCCGTCTGCCCGTGATCCACGGAAAGGATACCGCCTCTTATGATCTCCGACACATAAGCGCCTGAATTGACACCGAAGGCAATCGCCGCAATGATCCACTTATTCAGATTGACTGACGCAAAAAAAACAAAGTAGATCACCATCAACTGGGTAACGGAAGGCGTACCGCGTATCACATCCGTATAGATGCTGCCGATCGCCTTGAACAGTTTATTCCTGGAGAGATTGCTCACCGCCACCAGAATACCGATCAGAATACCGATCAGCACCGCCAGCAGCGAGACCTTGATCGTGACGCCGACACCACTGACTAACAGCCTGTAGCGGTCATCCTTGATAAAACATTTATAAAACAAGTCGCTAAAATCAGCAAACCATACGGAAATCCCTGTCATCTGTCGTTCATCCTTCCCGTTACGCCTCCATGCGGCATAAACATTACACTTATTCTATAGTAAACCCTCATCATGCTCAGCCTGCCGCCTGGCGGGCCGCATGGCCATCCATGCTGTGAAAGTCGAAGACTTTCATAATAAACGGCATAACAAATTTCTGTTTCTAATGTCGTTAACGATAGCTTTCCCAAACAACTCAACCCGCATTATAACACAAACAATGCGGGTTGAAAAGCATAAATATAAGTTATTCTATGAATAAAACAGCTGAAAGCACAGATGCAGGACTGCCGCCTTATAAACCTGTCTTTCTCAGAAATGCACCTCTGTGCCAAACAGCGCGCCTTCCGCGATCTTCTTATCGTCCCCTTTCAGTTCATCCATAAACTGCATATAATCGCATACATATACATACACCGTATCCGTATTCCTGCCATAAGTGGAAAAGACCTCCCCGTTCGCTCCCTGATTGTCTAACCGTTTGCCGTCCGCATCCAGGATCGTAACGATATAGTCATAACGCTCTACGCCTTCCGGCAGGATAATCTGTGCACTGATCTCGAAAGCCGTCTTCTCCACAGAAGCAATTCCGATGCCGTTCTCATTGGTCTTGTTGACTTCGACTGTCTGCGTGTCCTTCAGGTTCTTGCTGACTTCAATCTCAAAATTCCAGGTGCCTTCATAGTGTTTCCACAACGGCTCCGGCAGGTTCACCATCTCACCCGTTTCCGGATCGCGGTACTCTCTTTCCTCATATTCCAACAGTTCGCCGTAAATATCGGATATCTCCAGGTAGTAGGTAAACTGCTCCGGCAATGCCTGCTTTTTCGACGGATCGCTGTACAGCAGATCCTCTTCCAGAGAAACCATGATAATACCTGTAAAAGTCCTGCTGTCCGCAAAATTTCCTTCTATATAAGTGGGCGTTGAAAATCCGTTGGCGGCAGCATCGCTCCTCTCTTCTTTTCCCATACCCGGCAGATTATAATAACTTTCTGTTTTCAGATTCAGAATATCATAATTCAGGATATATCCCTCCATATTCTTTGTCTTGATAAAATCCGCCGGAAAATCCTCTTCATTTTCAATACACAGCCCCAGATACAATGCCTGACTGGTACAGTTCGCTTCGGAAACCGTGACCGTCAGCCCATTGGAAGTCTGTACATAGGTACTGTCCGCCGTTTTCCCGGAGAGTCCGTCAGCGCTCTCACCTGACACGCTTGTCATTTCTACATCCTGTGCCCCTTCGCCTGCTCCCGGTATATCTTCCTCCACAAAGACTTCCGCATTATCGCTGAAATCTCCTTTATAGCTGAGCTTATCCTGCACCATCGTGAAAACCCGGCCGATGATAGGAAGTCTGGCTGCCAGGGAAGGTTCTGATACCAGCAGGACGCCCGCACAGACCACTGCCAGCGTTGCCGCCGCGGTCGTACCATAACGCAGCATACGTTTGTTTTTGTTGAGCCGTTTCTGTTCCCTGATCCCTTCCTGTATACCGGCCTTTACAACACTGCCCAGCTCTCTCGGAATCGGGATTGCGTCAAATCTCTCATTTTGCATAGCGTCTTTCCTCCTCATATTCTGCTTTATCAGCTTCCAGCCACCTGCGCATCTGCTTCTTGGCCCGGTACAGATATACCTTCACACTGCCTTCCGGAATGTCCATGATCTGCGCGATCTCCTTGATTTTCAATTCCTGAAAATAGAAAAGTATGACCACGGTCTTATACTGCTCTTTCAGGGAGTCAATGGCATCGTAGAGATCCACCTTCTCCTCGATCAGATAATTTTCCACGCCTTTTTCCCGGTATTCATCCAGGGATACTGTCTGCATGCGCTTCTGATCCTGCCAGATGCAGTTTAACAGAATCCTCGTAATCCATGTCTTAAAATACTTCGGTTCCTTTAACTTTTCAATTCCCAGCAGTCCTCTCGTTACACATTCCTGCACCGCATCCAGTGAGTCCGCCTCGTTCTTTACATATAAAAAGGCTGTCTTATATAAGTAAATCTGATACTGCGCAATCAACTCACCGTAAGCGGCTTTGCTGCCCTTGATGGCTTTTCTTACAAGCCTGGTCGTATCCTCTTTCACTTTCATCCTTTCCTTTCGTATGATCTGCCGGTATGCGCGCCTGATTGATCGCCGTCCCAAAAGCGGCCGTGGACGGTAATTTATTTTCTTACCGGTTTTGTTTTACATAGATTAGACTGCCTGCAGGAAAAAAAGGTTACAGCCCGCAAAGTATTATTTTTAAAAACTGCTGTCACAATACTTGCATCATTGTTGCATCATTGTTGCATCATTTATCCGGGCGGCCTTGTCATTTCGGCGCTGCCGTGTCATACTGAATCATGTCCGTGCCAAGTCAGATTTTTGCAACAGCCTTGCTGCCTGTTGCACAGACTATCCGGCCTGACTGCCTTCAGTTAACAAAAGCATGCACTGAATATAAATAACACTGATAAATGCAGGGAGGTTCCTTAATGAAAATGAAAAAGAAAATCGAAACACTGCCACTAAAAACACTTTGTCCACTGCTGTTGTGCGCGGTGCTGACCGGCAGTCTATGTGCCTGCGGCGCTGCGGCCGCTCCTTCGGATCCATCCACCGATTCCGGCACAACACAAAATGACCCCGCCGGGGAAGCAGACACACAATCAGAACAAAGTACCGCTACAGATGCAGATACCATATCCGGCAAAAAGGACGGATCGGAAGCTAAGGATAACGGCCCCGGCACAGATGCCCTGACGGAAGAGTCCCCGGTGGTCGATCCGGAAACCGACACGACCGTAAGCGCTTTTCCCTCTCATATCCAGATTGAGATGCAAAGTGAAAAGGAAGATCTGACTGCTGAAGACGGCACCGTCTACTGTACCACAAGCTATGTCTATCCTGTTATTTCCATAGAAGGAAACGAGGATGCCGCCGAAAAGGTCAACGCGGATGTCCGCTCCAGAATCGATTCTTTTCTGGCCGACACGGAAGTCGAAGAATGGGCCAAAGAAGGCTATGAATATCATATTTCCGAGGAATCTGAGTATCCGTTCCTGAGCTATTGCAGTGATTTGACTTTTGACGTGCAAAGATCTGACAATAGTGTCATTTCTTTTACGATGACCAATTACTTATTTTCCGGCGGAGCACATGGCAACTACCTCACACAAGGCGTCAATTACGATGCCAAAACCGGCAAACTGCTCACCTTTGCGGACTTGAGCGGCGACGCCGATGCTTTCCATGAGGATACGCTGGCCTATAACCAGGACCTGGCCCGGACAGAAGTCTATCAGATGCGGATGTTTTCCGAGGATATGCTTTCAGACGGTTCTCTGGAATCCGTGCTGTACGCCGACGATGCATGGTACCTGTCCACTTCCGGCCTCACCTTTATCAGTAATCCCTACGCACTGGGGCCTTACGCCGCCGGGACAATCGAGTTTGTCATTCCCTACGCCGACCTGGCCGATATGGGGTTTGCCGCAGGCTACGCCTATACCGACCGGACAGTCAGGAAACTTCTGAACGACGCCGACTCGGCTTTTGACTTAAACGGTGACGGCACAGAAGACACCATCCTCTTTTCTCCGGAAACAGTCGTCAATGAGGACGAATCTTACAGTACAATATCGCACCTGATCATCAACGATGTCGATTTCTCCGGCCGGGATGACGATGCCGCAGGGCAGCAGCTTAACGAGAAGATCTGGAGTGAGCTCGCGCTGTTTGACCTGAATGTGGAAGACGACTATACAGAACTCGTCCTGCTCTCCGGCGAAAACATCGGCGACGACTACGTCTACAACAGCCGTTTCTTCCGCTATACGAAAGACGGCCGGCTTCTCTACCTGGGAAAGGCAGCCGGTAATGTTTTGGATCCATCAGTAACCTTTTCCGCATTGGAATAAGATCTCATCTTCCTGAAAGGACAGGAAAAAGAGCGCCGGTGATATCCGCCAGCTCTTTTTCCTCCGAAATAAAGAGTCTTGCCGAAGCCTCCACCGCAATCTCACTCACCCGGTTCTCCCGCAGGAAACCGATCTCCCGCTCACCAAGCTGCCCCAGCTTACAGGCATTGACCGCCTCGTTGACACCGCTGAAATAGTGCAGCAGATCTTCAAACTGCCTGAGCCTGTCGATCACACTCTCGCCGTATGCCTGCCGCTCCAGCTCACAGACTGCGATCACCTGCATGGCCAGCTTCAATTCCCCGGTGATATCCGAGGCTTCCATCAGCACATCCGGCCTTTTCTCCAAAACACCCAGGAAATATGCCTTCGCGCCCGCCAGATCCCCCTCCCGGAAAAATTCTGACAACCGTTCTTTCATCTGCTTCGTCTCGTACTTCTCAGTGGTCATGCCCACCTTGCATTCACAGACTTTCAGTCCCTTCACTTCCACCCAGACATACAGCAGGAATTCCGAGATAAAGCCGAAGACCCGCTTATGGTAATCGTCGTACTGTGTAGCGTCGATCTTCTTCTCCACTTCCGCAAAAATGGAGAAAAGCCATGCCGCATACTCGTCATACAGGGCTTTGGACGTCACCATCATGTTGCCGAAGTAGGTGCCGTTTCCATGCACCAGTCGTTCAAAAGCATCATAGTAGGCCGGATACATCTGCCGGATTACCTCGCCCGTAGTGACCAGATCGAAGATATTATAGTCGCTGGCATAGCCGTCAAAATAGGAGTAATTCAGCTTCAGCCTTTTGGAAGTGATGATATCATAATCCTGCAGGATGGACAGATAATCCTTTTCATTCAGGATCCGCCCCTCCTCCGTGCAGAAATACCGCCTGTAATGGCAGATGCCCACATAATCTGTAGTGCGCACGTTCTTCCACACCCAGTAGACCCCCGTCAGTTCCCCGTAATAGCAGTTTTTCGCCGATATATTATCGCCTGTGTCGTCGCCTGCATAGCCGTAATCCCCGCTGCAGGCACGGCCTACGTGCAGCGGCACATAAATGGCGTCTTCCGGCTCCCTGAATTTCTTATGTGTCATCGTGAAGATCGTTACTGTCATGTCACTTCTCCCCTTTTCTGGAATTATGATCTCATCCGTACTGCTTTCTGCCTTTTCTCCTCATTATAAACGACCACTCCCAAAAATGAAACCTGTTCTTTCTTACAAAATGTGTTGGCAATAACGGCTCAGCCTGCGACGATGAACAGATTCCTTTGAGAAAATTCGCATGTTCGCACGGACTTTGCAGTAAATGCAAATCCCTGGACTAATGGTATTGACACCTTAAACTTATTTTGATATCATAATGATATCAGATAGATTTCAAATCACAGCAACAAAGACAAAAGATTCCTGTCCGTCCCCAACGCTGCTTCTCAGCCGGCGTTTGCAAAGGGTACGGCATGGACACAAGAATGGAGGATTCCTATGCTGGAAAAAAATGTAGAAGAAAAAATCATGCAAACCAAAAAGAACGGACTCCCCGTGCTGCTTGGCCTCCTGCTGATGTACGCAGTGGCTATCCTTGGCGCCGTGATCAGCGGCGTCACACTCGATCATCTGGGCGGTTCTTCTTCCCACCTGCCGCTCAAGATCTTTTTTACGCTGACCATGGTCCTTTGTATGCTGGTCATCGCCCTCGGCTGGATTCTTTTCTGCGGACTCAAGGTATTAAGACCACAGGAAGCGCTGGTACTGACGCTGTTTGGCAACTATATCGGAACGCTCAAAGATGACGGTTTCTACTTTGTCAATCCTTTCTGTTCCAGCGTCAATCCCGCTTCTCATACGAAGCTCAGCCAAAGCGGGGATGTCAACAATGTAAATGGCGCAGGCGCAGCGGTCGCCACTACACAGGAAGCATCGAGCAGGAAGATCTCCTTAAAGATCATGACCCTGAACAACAGCCGCCAGAAGATCAACGACTGTCTGGGCAACCCGGTGGAGATCGGCATCGCCGTGACATGGCGCATCGTCAACACCGCCAAAGCCGTATTTAACGTAGATAACTACAAGGAATTTCTTTCTCTGCAGTGCGACAGCGCCCTGCGCAATATCGTCCGCATTTATCCATACGACGTGGCTCAGGGTGTGGACACTACCGGAGACGGCGTCGCAGACGAAGGCAGCCTGCGCGGTTCCAGTGAGATCGTAGCAGCCAGGATTCGCGACGAGATCCAGAACAGGGTACAGGAAGCAGGCATCGAGATCATCGAAGCGAGGATCACCTATCTCGCCTACGCGCCCGAGATCGCCGCGGTCATGCTGCAGAGACAGCAGGCATCCGCCATCATCGACGCAAGGAAGATGATCGTAGACGGTGCGGTGGGCATGGTGGAAATGGCGCTTGAGAGACTGAACGAACATCACACCGTGGAATTGGATGAGGAACGCAAGGCAGCCATGGTCTCCAACCTGCTGGTGGTACTGTGCGGCAACCATGATGCGCAGCCGGTAGTCAATTCCGGCAGTTTATATTAAGAAAAGCGGAGGTCAGTATGGGTGATACAGGCAAGAAACAAGTACCCCTCAGATTATCTGCCAAGCTGTATAATGCCATCGCCGCATGGGCAGAAGACGATTTCCGGTCTGTCAACGGACAGATCGAATACCTTCTCACGGAATGTGTAAGGCAGCGCAAGAAGAACGGAAAGTATGTTTCCGACGAGATCGACGTGCCACCGGAGCTGGATCTGTGATCAGCCGCCGCCACAAAATTTCATAGAACAGAAGCGTACCAAAAACGCCGTGTCGGAAAAGTTTCTTATCCGATACGGCGTTTCTTTCTATCTTATATTGCAAATAATTCCTTTGTATTCACAGACGCTCAGAAAAGCGACAGCTGCTCATATCCTTTATTTTCCGGAAACTCATGCAGATACTCGAACAGCTGTCCACAGTCGCTCACGATACCGTGCTCTGCGCAAAACGCATGAAAATACTGCATCAGCTCTTTTGCCCTGTCGCTGGGAATCTCGTAGGCATACCCGTATCTGCGGTGATACTTTTCACGCAGTCCCGGAAAATGCTTATCCAGAGCGGCATAGTAATACTCCCGGTCCCCCTGCCTGAGCGTCATCCCCATGCCAAAGCAGATGATCCCATACACACCGGCCTGCGCACAATACTGCAGGATTCCCTGAATATTTTCCATTGTATCATTGATATAAGGAAGGATCGGCGACAGCCAGACCACTGTAGGAATGCCGTTCTCCTGCATCGTCTTCAGCACTTCAAAACGCCTTCTCGTCGTACATACATTTGGTTCCACAATACGGCACAGCTCCTCGTCGTAAGTGGTCAGCGTCATCTGCACCACACATTTTGCCTTGCGGTTGATACTGCAAAGCAGATCCAGATCCCGCAGGATTCTGTCCGATTTCGTCTGTATAGCGACCCCGAACCCATAAGCGTCGATCAACTCCAGACATCTGCGTGTCAACCGCAGCTGTTCCTCACAGTGCATATAGGAATCGCACATGGCCCCGGTGCCGATCATGCATTTCTTCCTTTTGGAGCGGAGCGCCCGCTCTAACAGCTCCGGTGCATTCTGCTTCACCTCGATATCCTCGAAAACATGGGTAAACTGATAACAGGAGCTGCGGCTGTCACAGTAGATACAGCCATGGGTACAGCCCCGATACAAATTCATACCGTTATTGGAAGACAGAATCCCCTTGACCTCCACAAAATGCATCCCCACGTCCTCCACTTCCATGCAGCGCATCCATTAAAAGCGAACCTCTCCCATGCCCCGTTTGCCGGATCTTCTTCACCGCCGTAAAACACCATAGACCCGGCCGGCTACTCGAGTTCCTGTTTTCCTTTCCACAGGCGGTTGACGATGGCTTCCGCACCATAACTGATCAAAATTCCACTGATCACCCCAAACAGTACATCGCTGGGATAATGCACCCCCACATACAGTCTGGACAACGCGATCAGGATCGCCAGGATCAGCGCCGGAACACCATACCGCCCCGGCAGCCTGCGAAACATCACACAGGCGACCGCAAAAGAACATCCCGCGTGCCCTGACGGAAAGGAATAATCTACCGGCTTTCTTACAATGTAAGTCAGCCCCTCTATCACCTCATAGGGCCTGGTTCTCGCCACCAGATTCTTAAGTATCATATTATTCACCAGCAGCGTTCCGAGAAGCGCCGCCAAAGCCATACAGCCTGCTTTCCTCGTCCTCGGTATACACAACAGCAGGATCGTCAGCGCGATCCACACTGCCCCGCCGTTCCCCAGCGTGGTGATCAGCCTTAAGATCGGCGTCATCACCGGATTCCGCACATTCTCCTGCAGAAATAATAAGATACCGCCATCCAGTCCTACCAATGTATCAATCATGCCTTCTACCCTTCTCCCGCTTTTATTTCTCTATAACTCCACACTCTTCTCTGCAGATATCAGAAAATTTTCAAGTTTTCCCATTATATGCTCTTTTTCCTGACTGTCTTTTTCCATTTTCTTAATTGTACATTCCCAGACAATGGCATACTTCACGTTCCTTTCAGCCAGTTCCCGTCTTACCACCACATCTCTTCTCTGATTTGCTGCAAATTTTTTCTCCCAGAATTCCATTCTTGATTTTGGCGTATATGCATATTTGCATCCTTCATGTCTATGCCAGTAACATCCATGAACAAAAATAGCGGTATTGTATTTTCGCAAATATAAATCCGGATGTCCCGGCACACTTTTCGAATTTAAACCGTAACGATATCCCCTGGCAAACAAAAGCTTTCTGAGATATATTTCCGGTCTCGTATTTTTAGACTGTATAGCCGCCATATTCCTGCTGCGCTGTTCTTTACTCACTGTATCCATAACTTTTTCCTGCTTTATTTCAGATAATTCTGCCTTGATTCTACTTCTTTCAAAAACATCCTGACTGTATACAGCCACATTCTCTGCTTCTGTGTGTATGTATCATGAATCGGCGACGGTATCGTTAACTGCAGTTTTTTATCAATCATTTCATTCGTCTGATTCTCACTGATTGCCGACTCCAGTGTAAGTAAATGCTTTTTTTCAATCCTGTCAGCTTCTGACAGCACCTGTCTCCACCTGTCCTTACATGAACTTTTTACTCCCAACATCGTCAAATACTTTTCCGGATATGAATTGTCTTTATAAGCTTCAATACAGGGAAAAATAAAATCCGGTTTAGATCTGTTTTCCGTTACAGGCGTATGCGAGTACGAAATATTCCAAGATTTCAACAGCACTTCAACATGGTTTTCCAGCGCAAGACCTGCTCTGCTTTTCCTCCGATTATGTACCGACAATGAAAACTGAATAAATCCATCAACATCAACTTTTCCATTTGACACAAACCCTTTTTGCAAACGGTTCTTTATCAAATACTGCTCCATTATTCTGAACAAGGCTTCTTCTCTGTTAATCCATTTCAGTAACGCAGTATCGGGATCTTCTATTGGATCTACATCCTTAACTGTCCGGCGTGCAAAAGCTGAAAATTCCCTTGTTGTTGGAAACCCTCCCCGAAATTCTGACATCATTAAATCAGAATACAGTTCTGCGCTGTGATCTTCATACTCGATTCCGATCAGTTCCAGGATCATTCTGACCGCAAGCTCTGTCTGCTCATTTCCAATGTCAAACTCTGTCCTGCTGACAAACTTCTCAGTATCCATTCCTGTAAATCCAAAAAGCCAGTATAACTGATTTTCCACAGTAGTATCCTTCTGCGCAACAATAATCAACAGAGTATTGTCCGTCTTTTTACATATGAACAGGCTGTCTCCTGCTTTTGCACGTTTTGATACTTCCGTTGTCTGAAAATAGAATCTCCACTCTGTCCTCGTAGGATGATTATATCTGGCATCATACCAGGTCATTTTTCCTTCTGCATTCAAAACAATTTCATCATTTATATAGAGAAAAGACGCTTCAAACTCTTTTCTGGGAGTTTCAGTTCCAAATATTTTATCCATGGGTTTTCTGGCATTGTATTCATGTTGATTACTAACCGCCGGATTAGTTTCAACTTCAGTCAGCCTTTTCAAAACTATTCCTGTAAAATATCTGCTCAGATAACCATTCTCCATGTCTTATCCTCTCTACTCTGATTCACACTGCTGTCAAGTACCTTTAATTTTTCCACCATCAATCTGGCAACATTTTCCATCAGAGGCACTACCACTGAATTTCCAAACTGTTTATACGCCTGTGTATCTGAAACGGGAATTTTAAAAGTATCCGGAAACCCCTGCAGTCTTGCACATTCCCGTGGAGTCAATCTGCGTGGATTCTTATTCTTCTGTGCAATAAGAATCTCTGAGCCATCTTTATAATAACGAGCGCTGATTGTCCGTGAAATTCCATCTAATGGTGCAATTCCATATCCGAATCCATTTCCGGCCGCCCTGTGTTTTGCTGCGTAATTCTGTAAATAATTCCACAGTTTATCCGACAGTGTATATTTGCCGTCCACCTCTGAATCAAGAATATCACGCATTACCGGTCTGGGTATTTCAGGCGTTATGTCAAACTGAAAAGCAACATTGTCCATATATCTTGCTCTATCGAATCCAACGATTAAAATTCTCTCCCTGTGTTGTGGTACAAACTGTTGTCCATCCAATACCTCAAAAAATATCTCATATCCCAGTTCATCTAAAGATTCCCTGATAATTTTAAAGGTCCTCCCTTTATCATGGCTGCATAGATTTTTGACATTTTCGAGGAGAAACGCTTTGGGACGTTTCTCCTTCAAAATTCTGCATACATCGAAAAACAGTGTTCCCTGTGTCTTATCCTCAAATCCTGTTGCTCTGCCCATACTGTTTTTCTTGGATACCCCTGCTATGGAAAACGGTTGACATGGAAAGCCTGCAACCAGAATATCATGGTCCGGAATATCTGCAGCCTTCACCTGTGTGATATCTCCCTCCGGCAGTTCACCAAAATTAGCAAAATAAGTCTGCTGGCTGTACTTATTCCATTCATTTGAATAGACGCAGCTTCCACCTGCTCTTTCAAATGCAATCCGCATTCCTCCAATACCTGCAAACAAATCGATAAATGTAAATTTATTATTTTCCGGATTCTTCTGCTTCTTCCTGGTATCGGTTATATAATATGCCACCGCTTCTCTTACACAATCCTGCATTGTCTGTTCCATGGAAGTCGAATAATTGTTTAATTCATCATACAGTGCATCTTCCATTCTAATATGTACCTGTTTCATGCTCATCACTCCTGGGAAAAAATTTATACCTGATTTTCCCCCATTATACTCCAACTGTTCCAAAAAGGCAATCATTAATCGAACATATTTTCTTTTTTCATATTAATTACCGTTCTGCTTACCACCCACACCAGTTTGCATGGATACATATTTGCCTTTGGAACTCATAAGTCTACAACGCTGAGAACACCTGCCGCGCCTTCATCGCCACCACAAGTGACGCCGCTCCCGCCGCCAGTACCACCACGGCTTCCCGTCCCGCGCACAGTTCAAACAGGAAACCATACATCGCATTGCCAAGCGGCTGTGCACACATGGACAGCATCATGCACACCGAGATCACCTTGCCCACAAGATGCTGCGGCGTCTCCATCTGCACGAAGGCCATGATCTGTACACTGAAAATCGTAGCCACCACCATGATCACAAAACAACAGCCTGCCAGGATCAGGTAAGCCGCCATTGCAGACTCCGTCAGAAGAAGCGAAAGCCCCACCGGAAACAGACACAGGGCTGCGATCAGAAGCAGATTTCCCACCTTACTGACCTGCAGTTTCTTCGCCAGGATACCGGCGCCAATGCCGCCCACAATACCGCCGGCCGCCAGCGCGCCCTGCGCATAGCCATACAGCCTGTTGGCCAGTGATGCCGAAAAGGGCAGTACCTCCGTAACCAGATAAGGCAATCCTATATTGATCAGCGCAGAGAAAAAGAAATTTACACAGCATACCATCACAAGTCCCTTGCCGATCACCGGCTTTTCCCTGCGGATAAAGTGAAAACTCTCCCGGAGATCCTGCCGCATGATCTTCCAGATACTGCCCGCCGTCTCCTGTTTTTGAAAAGGGATTCTGATAAAAATTTCCATCACCGCCGACAGCACGAAGCAGACAAGCCCTACCTCCAGAATCGGAAGAAGACCGTATAGGCTGTACAAAACGCCGCCCAGTACCGGCCCCAGCAGCGACGCAAAGGAGCTGACCACATTGATGACCGCATTGGCCCTCATAAACTCTTCCTGCTGCACAAGAGCCGGTATGCTCGCCTGCACCGCCGGCTGATAAGCGCCCGCTATTCCATATAACAGCATCAGTGTCAATGCCAGCAGGAACACCAGGTTTACTTTGCCCTGCAGCGCCATGAAAACAAGGATCAGCCCCGCCGTGGTAAAATCAAGCGCCACCATGATATTCCTCTTGTTCACCCGGTCGGCGATCATCCCGCCCACCGGCGACAGAATAATCATCGGTATAAAGGCACACGCCATCACCGTGCCGTACAACGCCGACGAACCCGTCTGATTTAATAAGTACAGAGGCAGCGCGAACCGGACGACCGCATTGCCAAACAGGGAGATGATCTGCCCGATCACCACCAGTGTGAAATCCTTCGTAAATAATCTGTTCTCCATTTTTCCATGTTCCATAAAATTTTCACAACCCTTTCTTCTTTAAATTTATCCGGTCGTCCGGTGACTCTGCCGGGCACCTGTGACGGCCGTTTTGTATCATCATAATGAGGCCGCCCCGGTTGCGCGACCAACTCTGGGTGTCACAGCCGCTACTATTGGTTGCGGACCGCAATCCATGCATATTTTTCCACTCTTAAGAAACCATTAATTATGCAAAAAGTCTATTGATTTTTTCCCTGCGAGGTGTTATATATAGTTGCGTATACTTGTGCTTTTCAGGCCTTTTCAGGGCACTGCGCACCGGCAGCAGATCATGCCGCCAGTGCATGATACAGTACAGTATAGACGGTAACGAAACCCCATCCATTATATGCAATATAGACAGAGACAGCAAATCAAATGCGGGTGTTTCGGAATGGAGAAGAAATGTTCAAGCAAAAGAAACCTGTCGAACAGGGATTGCAGATCATCATCGTTGGCTGCGGCAAAGTCGGACAGACCCTGATCGCCCAGCTGATTAAGGAAGGCCACAACATCACCCTGATCGACAAGAACCAACAGAAAATACAGGAACTGACCAACCTCTATGACGTGATGGGCGTTGTCGGCAACGGCGCCAGCTTCAGCGTCCAGAAGGAGGCAGATATAGACCATACCGATCTGATCATCGCGGTCACCGATTCGGATGAGCTGAACCTTCTGTGCTGTACCGTGGCGAAGCGTGTCGGCAACTGTTCCGCCATCGCCAGAGTCCGTACGCCGGATTACAGTATGGAAGCCAATTACTTAAGAGAACGTCTGGGCCTTGCCATGATCATCAATCCGGAACTGGAAGCGTCCCGTGAGATGGCGCGTATCCTCTATCTCCCTACCGCGCTGGAAGTGGACACCTTCGCCCACGGCCAGGCGGAAATGATCAAGTTTAAAGTACCGGAGGAAAATCTGTTAGACGGCATGATGGTAGCCGATCTGGGCAAGACCGTGGGCAAAAATATCGCCGACAACGTGCTGATCTGCGCCGTAGAACGGGACAGTGAGATTTACATTCCTTCCGGTAATTTCCGTATCCTGCGGGGCGACTGCATCTCCTTCGTCTCCACCAGACGGGATGCCAAATCCTTCCTCGAAAAAATCGGTTTTAAGACCCATGCGGTCAAAAATACCATGATCATCGGCGGCGGTAAATCTTCCTATTATCTTGCCACGCAGCTGCTCCACATGGGCATCTCGGTCAAGATCATCGACAGCAATCCCAAACGCTGTGAAGAGCTGAGTATCCTGCTGCCCAAGGCCGTTATCATCAACGGCGACGGCACCAACGAAGAACTGCTTCGGGAGGAAGGGATCGAATACGTGGAGTCTTTCGTTCCCCTGACCGGCATCGACGAGGAGAATATCCTGCTGACACTCCATGCCAGACACGTCTCCCATGCCAAGGTCATCACCAAGATCAACCGCACCAACTACAAAGGGGTCCTCGGCGGCCTGAACATGGACAGCGTCATCTATCCGCGTTATATCGCTTCGGAGGCGATTGTGGCTTATGTCCGCGCGAAGAAAGCTTCCATGAACAGCAGCAATATCGAAACCCTCTACCATATGTTTGATTTCCGCGTGGAAGCCATTGAATTCCGCGTAAAAAGCGAATCGCCCGTGACAAACATCCCGCTGGCACAGCTTTCCCTGAAAAAGGGCCTGCTGATCTCTTTCATCAACCGCCGGGGCACGATCATCATCCCCAGCGGCCAGGATTCCATCCAGGTCGGCGACACGGTCATGATCGTGACCACACATACAGGCTTTAAAGTGCTGCAGGATATTTTGAACGACTGATCCATAAGCATATCTGCCCCCGCGTCAGCGCTGACGCTCACGAAAGCTGGAAGTCAATACGAATCTGAGAATTACACGAGGTAACCATGAACAGTTCGATCATTCGCTATATATTAGGATGTATTCTAAAGACAGAGGCGGCTCTTATGCTGCTGCCCTGTCTTGTTGCCATTATTTATCAGGAAAAAGAAGGACTCTGGTATCTGCCGGCAGCTGTCGGCAGCCTGTTTCTGGGCGTATTGATGAGCCTGCGGAAACCGAAGAACAGCGTCTTTTATCTGAAAGAGGGCTGTATCGCCACCGCTTTAAGCTGGATCTTTCTGTGTGTTTTCGGCGCGATCCCTTTTTACCTGACAGGCGAGATCCCGGCTTTCACGGATGCGCTCTTTGAGACGGTGTCCGGCTTCACTACCACCGGCGCCAGCATCTTAAGCGACGTGGAAGCGCTCTCCCACTGCTCCCTGTTCTGGCGCAGCTTTACCCACTGGATCGGCGGCATGGGCGTTCTGGTGTTCCTGCTTGCGATCATTCCCATGAGCGGCGGCTCCAACATCAACCTGATGCGTGCGGAAAGCCCGGGCCCCTCAGTGGGCAAGCTGGTCCCGAAGATGAAGGACACCGTGAGGATCCTCTATCTGATCTATTCCGGCCTGACCGTAGCGGAGATCCTTCTTCTGCTGCTCGGCGGCATGCCTTTTTTTGATGCGCTGTGTACCAGTCTCGGTACGGCCGGAACCGGCGGCTTCGGCATCAGGAATGACAGTATTGCCGGCTATTCCCCTTATCTGCAGTGGGTCACGACCATATTTATGATATTATTCGGCATCAACTTTAACGCCTACTGCCTGCTTTTGTTCCGCAAGATTAAAGACTTTCTCCGCATGGAGGAAGTGCGGTGCTACCTGCTCATTATTTTCGCTTCCACTGCGTTCATTGCCGTTAACATATTAAAGACCTGTACTGGCATTTTCGATGCCGTAACCAAAGCGGCTTTTCAGGTGGCTTCCATCATCACCACCACCGGCTTCTCCACCACCGATTTTCAGCAATGGCCGGAGAGCAGTAAGGCAATCCTGGTACTTTTGATGTTTGTCGGCGCCTGCGCCGGCAGTACCGGCGGCGGTATCAAGGTATCCCGTTTTGTGGTATTGTTCAAGACGGTGCGGAAGGAATTCTTTTCCTATATCCACCCGAAGAGCATCAAGAAGATCAAGATGGACGGCAAGCCCATCGACCACGATGTGGTTCGTTCTATCAATGTCTATATGATCACTTTTATGGTCCTTTTTGTTCTGTCCGTATTTCTGATCTCCTTCGAGAATACGGACCTGGTGACCTCTTTTACCGCCGTGGCGGCCACCATCAACAATATAGGCCCCGGTCTGGAACTGGTGGGGCCTACGGGAAATTTCGGCTTTTTCTCGCCTTTTTCCAAGTATGTCCTGATGTTTGACATGTTGGCCGGCCGTCTGGAGCTGTTCCCGCTGCTTTTGCTGTTCCATCCGACGATCTGGAAGGATCTGTTCGCATACAAGAAGACCGTCTGGAAAGAACATCACAAGGCCAGCCGGTTAAACCGACTGGCGCACTGACACCGCCTGACCTTTCCTGTACTACATACAATATGGCAATCCCCTGCTGCCTCAGATACCTTCTTTAAGCGGTTCAACGATCACCTTCCATGCCTCTGTCAGGCGTTCTAATGAATACCCCGCATTAGCCGGGCTGGTGGAAGGCAGCAGATATGCCTCCCGGCCGGTAAGCGGGAAAATATATTTCTGATACAGCTGATAAGCTTTGCCGCCATTGGCATAGATGGCCCGGATGTCCGCGCAGAAAAGAATGCGCGACAGGTCGTTGGGCTTTACATCCCGGATACTGGCATCGGAAGAACCCGTGATCTCACAGCTGGCGATCACGTCCCAGACTGCGATATGATGCTTCGTCAGCATGGCCTTCTTCTGCGGGATATCTTCCGGTACTTTGCATTCCAGCACCTGTGCCAGTACTTTCCAGAAACGGTTCTGCTTATGCCCGTAGAAAAACTGCATTTCCCGCGACTTAACAGACGGGAAACTGCCCAGGATCAATATTTCAGACTGCGCATCATAAACCGGCTCGATCGTGTGTACCATATCTGTCCTTTCTCTTAACGTCCCATAGCCATGTTATTCCTGTTTCTATTCACCGGAAAAGAAAAAGGCGTTTCCGAATTTATCCGTCCACGCCTTCCTTTCCCGATTCTTGTATGATTATCTTTATTTCCCGGCAGGATCATTCTCACCGGCAGTTTCCGTCTGTGTCATGCCAATCTTTTTCACCGGCCCTTCCCCCTGGGACATCGTACATCTGCCGTCGAAGCTTGCATCCTCATCAATGACAAGAGATCTGGCGGAAATATTACCCACAAGCTTACCTGTGGAGAGCAGCTCCAGTTTCCCCTGAGCCGCAATATCACCTTCCACCCTGCCGGAAATGATCACGTGCTGCGCGGAAATATTGCCTTTCACATGACCGTTCTTTCCAATGATCAATTCCTTCTCACAGGTGCAATTACCGTTAACGGTGCCATCAATCCTGACAGCCTCGGGCGCCCGCAAATCACCTTCAAACACCGTACCGTCTCCCAGTATTGTACCTACCTTCACTCTTGCATCCGTATCGGAAGCACTGCTTTTGTTCTTACCCAACATGATTTTTCCTCCTTTTACATTAACAGATCTGTTTCCATCCCTGTTACAAACTCTTCTCTGCCGTTACCCTTTATCCTTTCGCCTCAAATACCGTAAGCGGATCAATCGCTTCCTCTTCGAACAGAACCTGATAATCCAGCTGCGTATCATCCGTCAATACCGTCAGCAGGATATCACCTGCCTGCACCTGCGCTCCGACCTGCATCTGGGTCTGTGCCTCCTCGCGGCACATGTAACGCGTCTTGTAACCGTTATTATGTTCCACTTCAATGATATGTGCATAGGTATCATCCGAGTTCACAGTTACCACCATACCGTCCCCTGTGGCAACCACGTTGCCATCCGAGCTGGTATTCAGAGAAAGATACTGCTGCTCTGCAGAATAATTGGACAACACCGTACTGATGCCCGTATAGGGATATCGCCGCGGTATGGACGTATCCTTCTCCGGTGCACTCTCTTCTTCTGTTTCCTCACCTGCGTCTGCAGTAGATTTCTCCTCTTTGACAGTCTCTTTCTCCTGCTCCAGTGTTTCCATCTGCGCTAAAAGCGTTTCCTTATCCTGCTCCAGCGCCTTTTTCTCCGCCTCCAATGCCACAATCTTCTCTTCCTGCTGTGCCATCTCCCTGCGCACATTCTCCTGGCGGCTGAACTGATACCCCGTCCAGGCAGCTCCACCAGCAACTGCCAGCAGCACAAAGATCAACAGGCACACACACAGCCGGAAAGAAAACCGTGTCACATGGAACTGTCTGCTCTTCCCTCCTGTGTTCGGAATCAGAAGCACGGAAAAGGATTCTTTATGTACATGTCTCTGCTTTTGTCGTCTCATCTTCCTCTCCATTCCGTCGCAATCACTGCAACACCCCATTATCTTACCAGACTTTCGCTCTTTTTTCAATCCAACTGCTCTTCCAAATTATAAATCTACCTGCAAATAACGCCTTTTTTTACAAAAAACGGTATTCCCTTGTTGTAAGTTAAGAAGAATAAAAATCAAGCAGCTGCAATTTTCTTCATCCCCCCGCAGTCTAATAGGTGTAAGGTATAGTAAACGCCCGGCCGGCGCTGTCACATAATCAACTGACCGAATAGAAAAACGGTCAGACAGATCTGCGCATTTCCTGCGCTGAATCGTACCAGAATATATACTGATCCAAGGAAAGGAGACAAAACAGGTGGAACTTCTTGTGAAGAGGGCAAAAAGGGGTGATGCCGAAGCCTTCATAGAACTGATCGAGAGAAACAAACTGAGCATGTACAGAGTTGCCCGCGGTTTTCTCAGGGAGGAAGAGGATGTGGCGGATGCCATGTCGGAAACCGTCCTGACCTGCTACGAAAAAGTCGGCTCACTGCGGCAGGATGCTTATTTCAAATCATGGATGATCCGTATCCTGATCAATCACTGTAAGGATATTCTGAAAAAGCAAAAGCGCAGTATTTCCGTCGAAGATATCCCGGAAACCGAAGCACAGGCGCCGGACGGCGAAAGCCTGGAATTCCGGGAGCTGATCGAACCGCTCAGAGAACAGGACCGCAGCATCTTTACCCTGTACTATGTCTACGGACTGAAAGTCAAAGAAATCGCGGCCTGCATGGAAATGAAAGAAAACACTGTGGCCACCCGCCTGAAACGCGGACGCGAGGCGCTGCGGGAGGAACTGAATGCCGATCATGTGAAAGGAGGACGACGATGAACACATACAGGGAAGAAAAACTCCCGCAGGTGGTGGAAGACCGGCTGCAGGAAGCGTACGATATCATACGAAGAGAGGAACGAAAAAAGATGAACAAAAAGAAGTTTACAGATTCCGACAGGCAAACAGGAAAAACCAGAGGAACTTCTCATTCCATGAAGAAACAGCCAAAAACCTACAGAAGATGGATCGGTGCGGCGGCAGCCGTTGTCCTGGCCGCAGCAATACCGTCCGGCGTATACGCGGCAGTATCCTACTTTCAGAAAAATGTACAGGAAGAGACCGACAGCGTCACCTATGCATTCGATCTCAACTATGACCTGATCCCTGGAGAATATAAGGTAACGGCTGGCTATCTGCCGGAGGGCATGAGCGACGACGGCTCCGGCCAGTACAGAAGTCAGACGGACAACCGCTGGATCACCGTCATGCCCATCTACACCATGGCGGAACTGGACAGCATCAACGGCCAGATCGTCGTGGAACACATAGACCAGGTGGAGCATACGCAGATCGGCAACATGGCGGCGGACGTGATCACCTTCAAAGAAGCCGATAAATACCGCTCCGCCACCTGGCTTTTCCTGTTCAACGAACATGCCGGCTACGTCCTCGATATCCGGGCCGACTATTCGGTTTCCCGGGAGGAACTGCTGAAATTCGCCGAAGCCCTGCAGATCGAAAGAACCGGAGACGGCAGCTATGAGACTGTGGAGGATAAAGAACTCAGAGAAAAGGAGGAGGAGGCTGCTGCCGCGGCACAGACAGATGCCGCCGGCAGATGGGACGACCTGATGCGGCAGGGTATCCCTGCGGAAAAGATTCACCCGCTGGGCGAAGAATTGCGTCTGTATGACGGTTCTTTCGGTTACAGGATCACAGACTATGCATTTCTGGACAGTATTGCAGGATTCGACAAAGAGGGCTTCTTCGACTACTCCAGATTTGACGGATGGCTGAATCCTGACCAGACCCTGCGCCCTTACACAAGGCAGCACTATGACAAGAACCTGCAGCTGCTTTCGGAAGAGCGCACGAATCAGGAGATCCTGCGCGTCGATGTGGAAGTGACCTGCTACGATGACGAGGCGGCCGCCTTTGAGGCTTCCCTGAACCTTGACCTGACTTATGTGGAGAAAAACCCGGACGGCTCCTTCACCTGGGCCGAGGATTCCTATGAAGCCGTTCCCGCCGAAGAATATTATCTGCAGATGGATCACAGTGCCGTCTATATCGACAGTGCAGTCCACACCCAGGGCGAGGACCGCAAGTCCTTCTTCTATCAGCAGGTGAACAAAGGCGAGACGCTGCGCTATACTCTGCTCTTCGTTGTCGATCAGGACAGAAAGGATGACTTCCTGTTAAGCCCCATCGGATACAACAGCAGCCTGTGGCAGAGCGAGTCCATGACGGTGCAGGAGATCCAGGATTCGCTGGACGGCTATCTCCGCCTGCAGTAGGCCCATACACCCCGCCATGATCGAATGACACAATATGGCCGTTTTCGTTACGCTTCCCTGCAATGGGAAGTATAATAGAAACGGCCATATCCCCGCGCCAGCTCTTCCCGCACGATCACTTCCACGTCCCCCGGCTCCGGATTCCGGATCAAAATACCCTCAGCGTTATAATATGTCATCGCCCCTTCTCCCATTTCATCTGTATTTGACAAAAGCATACCATAAGTACAGCATCGTAACAAGTAATTGAAATTTTCTGAAAAAATAAATTGAGATATCCAAAAAGAGTGTTTATAATAGAATTAAGAGAAAACTAACAGAAAAAGGGGGAATTATTTATGTATAATATCGTAACAATCGAACGACGGTATGCCAGCGGAGGGAATGAAATCGGCAAAAAGCTGGCAGAAGCTCTGGGCTATAAACTCTATGACAGAAACATCCTGATCAAAGCCGCCAAAAATCTGGAAATCCCTTACTTCCAGATTGAAGATCTTGACGAGAGCACTGCCGGCGGTATCCTGATGAACCTTGCAAAGACAGGCCTCGGCGGTCTCTCCGGCAACCGGGAACTGCCTTTGGCCGACAAGCTGTTTCTCGAGGAGGAACGCATCATAGAAGAAGCTGCAGCGAAAGGAAACTGTGTGATCGTCGGCAGGGCTTCCGGCTATATCCTGCGGGAACACGTGAATGCTTTAAGAGTATTCGTCTACGCAGACAAACAGAAACGGATCCAGAGAGCTATCGAGCGGGAAGGAATCCAGCAGTCTGAGGCCGAAAATGCACTGAAACGAAATGATAAACGAAGAGGCGGTTTCTACAATTCCGTCACCAACTGGGAGTGGGGCGCACCTGAATACTACGACCTGTTTTTGAATGCCGGAGAACTCGGAATTGACAGATGTGTCAGAATTCTGGCAGAAGCCATAAAGTAACGATCAGACCGATGTACAAGAAGCTGCACCATGCAGTATCATCTGTCATCTGTTTTTGTCCAATACGGGGAGGCCGTCACGTCTCCCCGTATAATATTGCATTCTTACCTCCCTACGGGAGCATTTTCACGGCATTCTCCAAAGAAAGATTACAGAATTCATGTACCGGATCTCGACTTCGGCCCTGCGATTCCGAATCTACGGTCCGGACACCAATCCGTAGTGAAGAAATAATGATTTAATATAAACTGTCAGCTTTCATCCGCACCGCCATATCTGCCACCGCACACTGCAGATACGCACACAGGCCCGCATCCCCTTCAAAATATTCGACGCATAATGCCTCCACCGCCTCTTCCAGCAGCTGTCTTAAACCTGCCGTATCCGTCTGACCGCATATAGACTGGATTCGCAGCTGATCATCCTTTTCAAGCCTGGGTTCTGTCAGCGGCTTCTTCGCCAGCATATGCCTAAGCACCGAACTCAGCACGATTTCGCAGACATTTTCTATCGCTTCTGCATACCCGCTGTTATATTCAGACAGCGTTGCGCGCACATACTCATGCGGTAATTTCCCCAGGAATTTCTGCTCTAAACGGATACATTCCAGAAATGCATAGATTCTGTCAATCCCCGCAAGACCCGACAGGTCGCGTAACACCGGATAATCCAGTGTCAGAATCGTATTCTGCGGCTCCAGCAGACAGTCATACCACTTGAAAAATTCCGGTATCCCCTTTACCATCGTATCATGCAGGCACATGCTGCCATACCACGCAAAGTTCGTTATCAGCCGGTTGTACAGCGCAAGCCCGTATTCCGTCTTCTGTTTTACAAGTTTTACACCCCTCTCATACGCCTGGTTTGCCGACATCTCCTTCGATACCACCACGGCTTTCTGATGCGCTGCCACAGTCTTCACCGTTTTTACCCGATCCGTCACAGGATTATCCGACAGCTCCAAGTTATCTGACATATATGTCATATCTCCCCCTGCATCTTGCACAGCAGAACCTGGCATATCTGTCCCTGCATCCTCCGCCTCACGAATACAGTACAGGACAGCTCCCATCAGCTGCTCCGCCCTCTCATACGTCACCGACGAACTCTCACCGGCACAATACTTTTCCGCCAGTCTGCCCACGATCGGCACCAGTTCTTCCATTGTATACATGGCACTCCTCCTCCCCGGATCCTTCCATCCGACACAGTTTTCCCTGTCATGATCCAACATCAAACCTGACACTGCCATAATCCTCTTCCGAAAATCCGCTGCTGTCACAGATCCTTCACCGTACCGAAAGACTGCCCCTACTTTCAGCACAGATCCCGCAGCGCCTCCAGATACAGGTCATAGTCCCACCGCTTTACTTCATCGAAGGCAGTCGCCTCTCCGCGTCCGTCCGCCGCCTTATATCCGCAGTATCCTGCCCGGACTGCCTGCGCAAAGTTATGCAGGCACGTACTTTCCAGATAATCCAGATCTCCGAAGCACAGTTCCTCGAACTGCTCCTTCATCAGATGCAGAAGCTCGTCATCAGATATCTCATCCAGCATCTCGTTCTTATACAGATAGAAAATCTCCTGCAGCCGGACGATCGTCTCCACATAATTATTCTGGTCGATAAAGTCCGAGTCACAGAATTCATAGATGATCTTTGGGGTAATAGAATCCCCGAATTCAACCCGTTTCTGTTCCCGCAGTGTATCCGTCCGCTCCCGCACAATCAGCTTCGCCTCCTCTTCGGTCAGCGCAAGCCCATACTGTGCCGTGGCACGGTTTGTCTCTACCACCTTCCCCACCTGATTCTCCTGCAGTAAAACCATCCAATCCTGATCCAAGAGCATCCCTCCTTGTCGTCTACTATAGGATGCCCTGCAGCGAAGTGCAGGGCACCGTCAACAGTGACAATCACTGTTACAGTTCACGGCCTGACTGGCCGCAAACTGTAACACATCCAGCCCATTCCTAGTATAGCGTATCGAAAGTTCTTGTGTAAATAATGTGTATCTGCTATAG
>CANPTH010000018.1 GCA_947576945.1 uncultured Lachnospiraceae bacterium | reverse complement strand
GATGACCCATAAAACGGACTCAAACAGATTACCAACACATTTACGGACTAACACCTTAAATTTTTAAACAGGATTGAAATGAACAAAATATCCATGCTATAATAAAATGATTTTGTATGCCGATTTATGCTTTTGAACAGCGGTAACTGGATGCTGATATGTTTACACAGAGGTTATTTTGACAGTTTTGACCGGCCAGGATATGTGTTTATGTTCTTCGGCGTCCCGGCGGTGATACTCAGAGTCAGGTTGTTAGATGGGTAGGGTTATATGAGCAGAACAAAGCGGAGTATGTGTTATAGCATAGTATTGATCCTGCTGTTGACCGCGGCGGTGTTTTCCGGCATCACAATTATGAATTATTATCGGGAAAGAATCAGGATGGAGAAATACAGTTTTACGGAATCGGTCCGGGAGTTACACAATCCCGAACGTGGATTTTATAACCTGTACTGTTTTATGATAACGGATGAAGAAGCGGATTATGAGCAGTTTGTACAGGATTACTACAGCAAAGACAGGAATACGAGTCTGGCATTGATCGAAATCAATCTGCAGAATTATCGGGATTGTGAGATCAGCGAAGCAGGGCTGAAAAATATGACGGCTTTGTTCCGGATGTTGAATGAATTTGACAAACAGATTATTGTCCGGTTTCTGTATGACTGGCATGGCGAGATTGAGAAGTATGAGCCGGATTCAATGGATATTATTCTGAGACATATGGAACAGGCGGAGTATGTACTGAGGGAGTTTTCATCTAAAATATTTGTAGTGCAGGGTTTGTTTATCGGTAATTGGGGTGAAATGAATGGGACAAAATATACCGGTAAAGAAGATTGGAGCCGGCTGGCAGGAAAACTGAGCAGTGTCACTGAACAGTCGACTTATCTTGCAGTCAGGACGCCTTCACAATGGCGTGATATCGTCGGATATCCGGAAATTTCGGAAACCGAATTTGGAGCGGATTCCCTGGCGGTGCGTATGAGTCTTTTTAACGATGGTATACTTGGAAACGAAAGTGATTATGGAACCTATCGGATTCAGGAGACTGACAGAAAAGGGGAATTTCATTCGAGAACGGAGGAACTGATATTTCAGGAGCGGCTTTGCGCCTTTGTTCCGAATGGAGGAGAGGTCATTCATGATAATCCGTACAATGATTTTGACCATGCGATAAAGGATATGGCAACAATGCATGTAACCTATCTGAATCAAGGCTATGATCAGGAAGTTCTTGATAAGTGGAAGCGTGCGAAAGTTACTGGAAGCGGCTGCTATAGCGGTATGGATGGATATACTTATATAGAGCGGCATCTGGGGTACCGTCTGCTGATTGACAGTGTTGATTTGAGGAATGACCTTTCAGAGGAACTGGTAGAAATCAGTATAAATATGAAAAATGTCGGTTTCGCGCCGCTTTACGACAGGACGGAAGCAGATCTGCTTTTTTACAGCAAAGAGTCGGGAGAGAGTTTCACCTGCCGGCTGCGTGGGGATCTGCGCCAACTGACAGGTGGAAATGCGTCGGATGAGCTGCTGTCCCTCAAAGCGGAAATAGATGTGAAAGATCTGTCTTGTACAGAATATGATGTATTTTTTTCTCTTGTTTATCCCAAGACAGGCCAACGAATTGTGCTGGCGAATGAACAGGAAATGGGAGAGTTTGGTTATGGGATAGCAAGGATAGAGATATATGACCTGCTGCAGTATTTATCATACAAGATAGAAGATTAAAGTGATGGCAGCCAGGTATTCTTCGGTATTGACCTGGATACCGGTAAGATTATACATGAAGTCCAAAGATCAAAAGCACACAAAAATAAAAACGATAATTGCTGTATTGCTGCAGAGCAGGGCGGATATGAGACTATTATGAGACTATATTCAGGAATCTTAAATGAAATAAAGAACAAAGAGGTGAAATTATATCGAACAAGAAAGAAGCGGCGCCTTTCCAACAGGGATTTTACTATTCTGGCGTCGGATTGTAACGGTACATTTATCTATCATGATATGGGCCTTCCTTTTCTGTCGCCTACGATCAACCTGACGATCGGTATGCAGGATTTTGTGAAGATGCTTGAAAATCCACAGTGGTATATGAGGCAGGAATTTGAAGAGTTTAAAGGTGAATCTGTCTGTCCGGTAGGGATCCTGGGGGATATACGGGTTAATTTTATACACTATGAGTCATTTGAGGCAGGTGTTTTAAAATGGAATGAACGCAAGAAGCGCATCAACTGGGATAACCTTTTTATTGTCGGCTCTGAGAAGGATGGCTGTACTTATGAAATACTGCAGCGTTTTGACAGTCTGCCGTATGAAAATAAAGTTATTTTTACGCATGTCAGTTATCCGGAGTTTCGGTCGGCCTGCTATATAAAAGGATTTGAGGAAAGAGGAGAAATGGGAACCACGATCAATTACAGGGATCGTTTTTTCAGAAGAAGATATCTGGATGATTTTGATTATGTGGCTTTTCTGAACCAGAACGCAGGGAAGACGGGGACGGACAAAAAACCTGTTTAAGGAACAAAACGGATGACAGGAGGATCTGCGCGGATATATACTATGATTTTCCAGGGAGGCAAGGTTGAAAAATCACACTGATGTGCTGATTTTTCAACTGCGAGTTTGTGCCGGAGCCGCAAACTCTGTTGATCGCAGAGCAGAATCTGAAATTCTGCTCGCGTCCTCAGCGTAAAACGCTTCGGAATGGAGGCAAAAATGCATAAAACCAGACATGTGATCAGCAGAATTATTAAGGATTCTATTGCGGAAGAACTGGGAATGGAGCCGGGAGATGAACTGCTGAAGATAAACGGACAGGAGATTAAGGATATTTTTGATTATCAGTATCTGGTACAGGACGAGTATATCGAGGCGCTGATCCGTCGGACCGATGGCGAGGAATGGCTGTTGGAGATTGATAAGGAATATGATGAGGATCTGGGAATTGAGTTTGAGAATGGGCTGATGGATGATTACCGTTCCTGCCATAATAAATGTATTTTCTGTTTTATTGATCAGATGCCGAAGGGCATGCGGGAAACGCTGTACTTTAAGGATGACGACGCAAGACTCTCATTTCTGCAGGGGAATTATGTGACATTGACGAATATGTCGGATGAGGATGTGGAGCGGATTATCCGCTATCATCTGTCGCCGATCAATATCTCTTTTCAGACTACAAATCCGGACCTTCGCTGTATGATGCTGCATAACCGGTTTGCCGGGCAGGCGCTTATGCAGGTGCGGAAGCTGTATGAGGCGGGAATCACCATGAACGGACAGATCGTTCTTTGTAAGGGAGTCAATGACGGGGCGGAGTTAGAGAGGAGTATCGCAGATCTGACGGCGTATCTGCCTCATCTGGAGAGTGTGTCGGTGGTACCGGTGGGCTTGTCAAAATACCGGGAAGGGTTGTATCCGCTGGAGCCTTTTACGAGGGAGGATGCACGGGAAGTGCTGCAGTGCATCCACAAATGGCAGGAGGAACTTTATCCGCAGTATGGACTGCACTTCGTACATGCTTCAGACGAGTGGTATGTGCTGGCAGGGGAGCCGCTGCCGGAGGAAAAACGTTACGACGGGTATCTGCAGCTGGAGAACGGCGTGGGGATGCTGCGGCTGCTGTTGACAGAATTTGCGGAAGCTATGGAAGCATTGGATGAGCAGGACCAGACACGGTACGCAGGCTGTGCAGGTGAACTGTCGGTGGTGACCGGCAAACTGGCCTATCCTTTTCTACAGGATATGGTTCGACAGCTGTGTGAGCGGTTTCCGGCGCTGCAGATCCATGTGTATGCCATTGCCAATGAATTTTTCGGTGAACAGATTACGGTATCGGGCCTGCTGACAGGACAGGATATTATCCGTCAGCTGCGGGGCAGGGAGCTGGGAGAACGTATTTTGCTGCCGCAGAACGTGCTGCGAAGCGGAGAAGATTACTTCCTGGATGACGTTACGGTCGGGGATATGGAAAAAGCTTTACAAGTTAAGGTAGATATTGTAAAATCAAGCGGGCACGATTTTGTATATGCAGTGCTGGGGCGTTGAAAGCCCGTGTGTTATAGTAAACGAAATTTCTAATGTCGTTTACTATAGGCAAATTGGATGTTATGAGTTCGCGAAGCGAATCTCGCAAAGTAAATTTGCAGTGCAAATTTACTTTTGGGAAATGGAGCGTGTTATATGAGTAAGAAGAAGACCAAGCCGATCGTGGCCATTGTGGGAAGGCCCAATGTAGGCAAATCCACGTTGTTCAATGCATTGGCGGGCGAGAATATATCCATCGTCAAAGATACGCCGGGGATCACGCGAGACCGGATCTATGCGGATGTCTCCTGGCTGGATATGAACTTTACGTTGATCGATACGGGCGGTATCGAGCCGGAGAGCAAGGACATCATACTCTCCCAGATGCGGGAGCAGGCGCAGATTGCCATCGATACGGCGGATGTGATCGTTTTTATGGTGGATGTGAAGCAAGGACTGGTGGATGCGGATTCCAAGGTGGCGGATATGTTGCGCCGTTCGCAGAAGCCGGTGGTGCTGGCGGTCAACAAGGTAGATGATTTCAGGAAGTATATGGCGGATGTCTATGAGTTTTATAATCTGGGCATTGGAGAACCTTTTTCCATCTCTTCGGTAAATAAGCTGGGATTTGGCGAGCTGTTGGACGAGGTTACGTCTCATTTCGACAGGGAAGCGGCTGCTGAAGAGGAGGATGAGCGCACGAAAGTGGCCATAGTCGGCAAGCCCAATGTAGGCAAATCATCGATCATCAATAAACTGATCGGGGAAAATCGGGTAATCGTTTCAGACGTGGCGGGGACTACCCGGGATGCCATCGACACGGAGATTACCCATAACAAGAAAGAATATGTCTTTATCGACACGGCCGGACTGCGCAGAAAGAATAAGATTAAAGAAGAGTTGGAGCGTTATATGATCATTCGGACGGTGGCAGCTGTGGAGCGGGCTGATATCGTGGTACTGGTGATCGACGCAACGGAAGGCGTGACAGAGCAGGATGCCAAGATCGCAGGCATTGCTCATGACCGCGGCAAGGCGATCATCATAGCAGTCAATAAGTGGGATGCTATCGAGAAAGACAATAAGACGGTTAATGAATTTACGCAGAAGGTGCGGCAGGTACTCTCTTTTATGACCTATGCGGAATTGATCTTTATCTCGGCAGTGACCGGACAGCGGCTGGGCAGGCTGTTTGACCTGATTGATGTGGTCAGCGAGAATCATTCCATGCGGGTGGCAACGGGTGTGCTCAATGAGATCATGGCTGAGGCCGTGGCCCTGCAGCAGCCGCCGTCCGATAAGGGCAAAAGGCTTCGCCTGTATTACATTACGCAGGCTGCAGTTAAACCACCTACCTTTGTCATATTTGTAAACGATAAAGAATTGATGCATTTTTCCTATACAAGATATTTGGAAAATCAGATCAGGGAGACTTTTGGGTTTGTGGGAACGCCGCTTAAATTTATCATTCGCGAGAGAAAGGAAAACAGGTAAAAGTGGAACGAGCTATATGTTTGGTGATCGGATATGTATTTGGACTGTTTCAGACGGCTTACCTTTATGGAAAGCTGCATGGCATTGATATCAGGAATTACGGCAGCGGGAATGCGGGAACGACAAATACGCTGCGTACGCTGGGAACGAAGGCGGGACTGATTGTTCTGCTTGGGGATATCATGAAATGCATCCTGGCCATTGTGCTGACGAATCTGTTATTTCGGAATTCCCATGCCGACGAGATCTATCTTCTGAAGATCTATGCGGCGGCGGGCGCGATTCTGGGGCATAATTTTCCTTTTTACCTGCATTTCAAAGGGGGAAAAGGTATCGCGGCGACAGCGGGGATGATCCTTTCTTTTCATCCGTATTTGATCCCGATGGGAGTGCTGCTGTTTTTCGGCACCTTTTTTACGACTCATTATGTGTCGCTGGGATCGCTGCTTGTCTATGCCGGATTTATGACCGAGCTGGTGGTATTGGGACAGCTGGGAATTTTTGGCATGCCGCAGGCAGCCCTTAACGAGATGTATGTGGTGGCCGCTTTTTTGACGGTCATGGCGTATTATAAGCATAAGGACAATATTAAGAGGCTGCTTGACGGAACAGAGCGCAAGACATATCTTACCCATAAGAATAAGGGTGATTGATCATGGTGTTAAAAGGTGCTTTTTAATGTGAAAGGATATAATGCACAGAAAGAACGGAGGAAATAAGATGGCTGACATCAGTATCATAGGCGCCGGCAGCTGGGGGATCGCGCTGGCAGTGCTGCTGCATAAGAACGGGCACCAGGTGACGGTATGGTCCGCTATAGAGGCGGAGATTAAGATGCTGCAAAAGGAACATGAACATAAAGACAAGCTGCCGGGAGTAAGACTGTCGGAAGATATGGTATTTACAACAGACTTAGAGCAGGCGGTCAAAGGAGCGGAAGTGATGGTGCTGGCAGTGCCGTCGCCTTATACGAGAAGCACATCCCACAGCATGGCATCTCTGGTAAAAGAGGGACAGGTGATTGTCAATGTGGCCAAGGGCATCGAGGAGAAAACACTGCTCACTCTTTCCCAGATCATAGAAGAAGAGATTCCGCAGGCCAATGTGGCAGTGCTTTCCGGACCTTCCCATGCGGAAGAAGTAGGCAGAGGAATCCCTACTACCATCGTTGTGGGGGCCAAAGATAAGGAGACGGCGGAATATTTGCAGAACATTTTTATGAATGAAGTGTTCCGTGTCTATATCAGCCCGGATGTGCTGGGTATCGAACTGGGTGCGGCGCTGAAGAATGTAGTGGCTTTGGCGGCGGGTATCGCTGACGGTCTGGGCTACGGGGATAATACGAAGGCTGCGCTGATCACCAGAGGCATTACCGAGATTGCCAGACTGGGCGTGGCTATGGGCGGCAGGTTTGAGACATTCTGCGGGCTGACAGGTATTGGAGATCTGATTGTGACCTGTGCTTCCATGCATTCCCGCAATCGTCGGGCCGGCATCCTGATCGGACAGGGATACACGATGAAACAGGCTATGGACGAGGTGAAAATGGTGGTGGAAGGCGTGTATTCTGCCAAAGCTGCTATGGGACTGGCCAGGAAGTATGATGTACAGCTGCCGATCATAGAGCAGGTTAACGCGGTTTTGTTTGAAGGACAGCTGGCAGACGAGGCCGTGAAGAATCTGATGCTGCGGGATAAGAAGATTGAGAATCCGCTGCTGCCATGGTAAGAGAAGGTTGAATAAATTCTCTGATGAGCAATTTGGCGTATGGAGATTATACCATACGCCGTTTTTCAATTACGCCCCAGAATGGTCAGAATACATTTTTTCATTGCTTCATAGCTTTCGGGGGTGATGTCATGTTCCATTTTGCAGGCGTCGTGCGCGGCAATTTCGGGATTAACGCCCAGATGAACCAGCCAGTCTGTCAACAGAGTATGGCGTTCGTAGACGTTTTCCGCAATTTTACGGCCTTCGTCCGTCAAATGGAGATAACCGTCCTCAGAAACAGTGATGTATTTGCGGTTTTTCAGATTTTTCATGGCAACGCTTACACTTGGTTTGGAAAAATTCAGCTCGGCGGCCACGTCAATGGAGCGCACGACAGAATGACGTTTGCTCAGGATAAGGATTGTTTCAAGATAATCCTCAAGTGATTCTTCGGATTTGTGTTTGATATAGCTCATTGTATTACGTCTCCTTTTCGGAAAGAAGCTGTTATGCGATAAAAACGTCTGTCGTCCGGCGGGGAACAGTTCTTATGTTCCTTCAATTTTACTGTAATTGACGACAAATCTCCGTCGTGGTCTTTACCTTGTTCATGGAATAGATGTGAATCCCATCCACGCCGTGTTCTCTCAGATCGCGGATCTGGCGCACCGCGTAATCTATGCCGGCCTTGCGCATATCCTCCTTGTCGTCGCCGTAGACAGCTATGATGTCGGCCAACGCTTTTGGAACGGAAGAGCCGGAAAGGGATACGGTAGTGCCCAGCTGTTTGGCGGTGGTGATGGGCATAATGCCGGCGTGGATGGGAATATCGATTCCCATGGTGCGAACCTGATCAAGGAAACGGTAGAAAAAGGTGTTGTCGAAGAACATCTGGGAGACCAGGGAAGTAACGCCGGCCTCTACCTTTTCTTTAAGATGCCGCAGGTCTTCTTCCAGGCTTGGCGCTTCAAAATGTTTCTCCGGATAACAGGCGCCGGAAATCTGCAGGTTCGTATGTTCCTTTAAGTGACGCACCAGGTCAGCGGCATAGTAGAATTCACGGTTATCAAACTGTTCGTCGCTCATGGAAAGCGGCCTGTCACCGCGCAGTGCAAGTACGTGGCTGACGCCGGCTTCTTTCAGGGCTTCACAATTCCTGTGCAGATCCTCTCTTGTGAAACCGACGCAGGTGATATGAGCGATGGCGTCTATGTGCAGCTGCTGTTGGATATAGGAAGTGATTTCGATGGTCTTGCCTGCCCGTGAGCCGCCTGCACCGTAAGTACAGCTGATAAAGTCAGGATGCAGTGCCGCCAGCTGCTGCAGAATGGGATAGACGTTGTCGAATTCATCATCTTTCTTAGGTGGGAACACTTCGAAAGAGAGTCCGGTTTTGTTCTTGCTCGTAGGTTGTGTCATAGGTCTGTGTTGTTACCTGAAGTAATTGCAGTAAGTAACATTTTCCTTTCTGTGATTTATAAGTACTGTGTACCTCCGTACTGGTCGTTTCGCTGCATTGTCCGTTACTGAAAGACGGAGATAATATTTCTTGCTTTTGTACTCAAAATATCGTAACATAAATTTATGAGACAGGCAAGAAACGAAATTTTAATGTATTGGAAAGGGTAACAGTGAAGACAAGGATGAACTGTTACGTAAGGGAATTAAGATGAGTGGACAGAACAACAATTTCAGCAGTACTTCCGACTATGTTGCATCTGAGCAGCTTCTGGCAAGCGTCAATGTGGCTATTGCCCTGCAGAAGCCGCTTCTCGTAAAGGGTGAGCCAGGCACAGGCAAGACAATGCTGGCGCAGGCAGTGGCCAATTCTCTGGGGAAGAAACTGATCATCTGGAATATAAAATCTACTACCAAAGCACAGGATGGTCTGTATATGTACGATACGATCCAGAGACTGTACGACGGCCAGTTCGGTGAGGAGGGCGTCAACGATATCGCCCGGTATATCAAGCTGGGCAAGCTGGGAGAAGCTTTTGATTCGGAGGAACAGGTAATTCTGCTGATTGATGAGATTGATAAGGCGGATCTGGAGTTTCCCAACGATCTTCTCTGGGAGCTTGACCAGATGGAATTCTATATCCATGAGACGAAGAGAACAGTGAAGGCGAAGCAAAGGCCTATCGTAATCATCACTTCCAATGCGGAGAAGGAACTGCCGGATGCCTTCCTGCGCAGATGTATCTTTCATTATATTGATTTTCCGGATCAGACGTTGATGGAGGAAATCGTACGCACTCATTATCCGGATGTGGAAGATAAATTGTTGAAGGATGCCATGGAGGCCTTTTACTGGATCCGCTCCATGAAGGATATCCGTAAGAAGCCCAGCACTTCAGAGCTGATTGATTGGATCAATGCCCTGCAGATTGGCGGGATTCCGACAGATAAGCTGCGCTCAGAGCTTCCGTTTATCGGGGTAGTGGTGAAGAAGGATGAGGATCTTGAGACGGTGAAGAACAGGCGGGAATTCTAAACGGGAACCGATACAGGAATTTATACAGGAAAAGGAAATATTTATGTTCAGTAAATTTTTCTATACATTAAAAGATAAGGGGCTGGATGTATCCCTGAGTGAATGGCTGACTCTGCAGGATGCGCTGGATCAGGGACTGTGCAACAGTAGTCTGACGGAATTCTATTATGTGGCGCGGATGATTCTGGTGAAGTCAGAGACGGAATTCGACAAGTTCGATATGGCTTTTGATGAGGTGTTTAAGGGGATCCAATCGGAGAATGAGGTCAGCAAGAATATGATGCGCTGGCTGGATAAGCCGGATATGCAGGAAGTCTTCGAGGAGATCCGCCATGAGATGAATCAGGAAGTGATTCAGGTGGACAAAGAAGATGTGGAAAACACTTTTAAGGAGCGGCTGCGGGATCAGAACGAGGAGCACAACGGCGGCAGCCACTGGATCGGTACTATGGGTAAGACGTCTTTCGGTAATCTGGGCGGCAACATGGGCGGTATCCGGGTAGGCGGTACCACCGGCTACCAGTCTGCTTTTCAGGTTGTAGGCGCCAGGAAATACCGTGATTTTCGTAATGACAAGGTGCTGGACAACAGGCAGTTCCAGATGGCGCTGCGGAAGCTGCGGCAGTTTTCATCGAAGCTCGACATCCCGGAGACGGAGCTGGATATTAACGGCACGGTGGACGCTACCTGCAGCAATGGCGGCTGTCTGCAGATCGTGATGGAGAAGCCGCGCAAGAATGCGGTGAAGCTTCTGCTGCTTATGGATTCGGGCGGAACGATGATCCCCTATACGACGCTCTTAAATGAGTTGTTTCATTCCGTATATAAATCCAATCATTATAAGGATGTGAAGACTTACTTTTTCCATAACTGTATTTACTCCAATCTCTATAAGACGCCGGAGTGTGAGAACGGTGACTGGATCGAGACGGAATGGATGTTCCGCAATCTGGACAGTGATTACAAGGTGATTATTGTGGGGGATGCGGCCATGGCGCCGGAAGAATTGTATTCTGCTTCCGGCAATTACAGGGGACCCAACGGCGGTCTGTCCGGTATGGAGTGGCTGCAGCTTATGAAGCGGCATTATAAAAGAATCGTCTGGCTGAATCCGAAGATGGCGCCGGGCCATGCGCCCTGGCGGGAGGCGGAAACGGCAATCAAAGGAATGTTCCCTATGTTTAAGCTGACGGTGGACGGACTGAATCAGGCGATGATTAAGCTGATGGTGAATCGGTAAGGCAGCGGATCAGCATTCCCGGTGCAGGAGCATATATTTCCCGGGAATATTTTTCCTGTGCAAAAATTTTACTGTTGACAAATGTTATTTTTTCATTTACATTAGAGTCAGCAAAGAAATAAAGGCGTTGAAGAGAACAAGTAGTGATCTGCCAAACGAACAGAAAGCAGCCGGTCGATGAGAGGCGCACGGGAGGTTTATCATGAATACATCTTGGAGCTGCATGGCAGAATGGATATCTTAGTAGGCCGTGTCGGGAAATGCCCGTTACAGCAGGAGAGTATTGCAGCAGTATGATAGATGCAGGACATTTGTGGACTGCAGCTGTACTTGATGAGGCAGGCAGTGTGAATTGTCTGTGAAAATAGGTGGTACCACGAGTGTAACCTCGTCCTATGGCATATATAGGATGAGGTTTTTTGTGTCACAGAAAAGTGCGGAACAATAGCGGATTCCTATAGAAATGAAAATGACTGTGATAATTCAGAAACGGAGGAAGAGAAAACAATGAAAATTTATGAGGAACTTCAGGCAAGAGGACTTCTTGCACAGCTGACGGATGCTGAGGAAATCCGCGATTTGATCAATAACGGAAAGGCGACTTTCTATATCGGTTTCGATCCCACAGCGGACAGCCTGCATGTAGGACACTTTATGGCGCTGTGTCTGATGAAGCGGCTGCAGGAGGCAGGCAACCGGCCCATCGCGCTGATCGGCGGCGGTACGGCTATGATCGGGGATCCTTCCGGCAGAACCGATATGCGCAGCATGATGACGAAAGAGACAATCGAGCATAACTGCGAATGTTTCAGGAAGCAGATGAGCAGATTTATTGATTTCTCCGAGGGCAAGGCGCTGATGGTCAACAATGCGGATTGGCTGCTCAACTTAAATTACGTGGAATTTATCCGCGATGTCGGTGCGTGTTTCAGCGTCAATAACATGCTCCGTGCGGAATGCTACAAGCAGAGAATGGAGAAGGGCCTGAGCTTCCTGGAATTCAATTATATGATCATGCAGAGCTATGACTTTATGGCATTATACGAGAGATACGGCTGCAACATGCAGTTCGGCGGCGATGACCAGTGGAGTAATATGCTGGGCGGTACGAATCTGATCCGTCGTAAGCTTGGTAAAGATGCCTATGCCATGACGATCACGCTGTTGATGAATTCGGAGGGCAAGAAGATGGGCAAGACTCAGAAGGGTGCGGTTTGGCTTGATCCGAACAAAACCACGCCTTTCGAATTCTACCAGTACTGGAGAAACGTAGCTGATGCCGATGTACTTAAGTGTCTGCGGATGCTGACCTTCCTGCCAATTGAACAGATCGATGAGATGGATCAGTGGGAGGGCAGCCAGTTAAACAGCGCTAAGGAGATTCTGGCTTATGAACTGACCAATCTGGTACATGGTGAAGAGGAAGCAAAAAAAGCAGAAGAAGCGGCGAAGGCGCTTTTTGCAGGCGGCGGCAGTCTGGATAATATGCCCATGGCGGTGCTGACAGACGATAAATTTGTGGATGGGGCTATTGATATTCTGGGTGTGCTGGTAGCGGCAGGCATGGCTTCGTCCCGTTCCGAGGCAAGACGTGCCGTGGAACAGGGAGGCGTATCCGTGAAGGGTGAGAAAGTGACGGATATCAAGACTTCCTATACGAAGGACATGATTGGTATGGAGGAATTCATTGTAAAAAAAGGAAAGAAAAGCTTCAAGAAGATTATGGTAAAATAGCGTAAAAACATGATACAGCGCCGGGGCAGCTTTGAAATTTGGCTTACAGCCTCAGCGTAAAACGCTTCGGAATGGAGGAAAGGTTGAATAAATTCTCTGATGAGCAATTTATTCAACCAGGAATTTGTGCAGAAGCGTCACAAATTCTATTGATCGCAGAGCAGAATTTGAAATTCTGCTCGCGTCCTCAGCGTAAAACGCTTCGGAATGGAGGTAAAAATGGAGAAAATAGAAAGAATCGCAAAAGAAAGAACCCTTATGTCCTATTCGCCGGATATTAAAGTGATGGACTGTACACTGCGGGACGGGGGATTGGTGAATGATTTTTTCTTTACCGACGAGTTTGTAAAGGAACTGTACCAGGCTAACATCAAAGCCGGTGTGGATTATATGGAGTTTGGATATAAAGCGTCTAAGGAATTGTTTGACGTAAAGAAATTTGGCAAGTGGAAGTTCAGTGATGACAAGGATATCCGTGCGGTGGTAGGAGACAATAAGACAGATCTGAAGATTGCCGTGATGGCGGATGTGGGACGTTGTGATTTTCGAAAGGATATTTTAAATAAGAAGGACAGCCCTATTGATCTGGTGCGGGTTGCTACCTATATTAATACAATTCCGGCGGCGGTGGAGATGATAGAAGAATGTACGAAGAAGGGCTATGAGACCACGGTTAACATTATGGCAATATCCAAATCCAATGATTTGGATATTGATGCGGCGCTGGAGCTTCTTTGCAAAAGCAGTGTGAGCACGGTTTATCTGGTGGACAGCTATGGCTCCCTTTATCCGGAACAGATCAGAAGGCTTTGTGACAAATATCTGGAAGTGGCAGAAAAATACGGTAAGAAAGTTGGGATTCATGCTCACAATAACCAGCAGCTTGCTTTTGCCAACACCACAGAGGCGATCATCAAGGGCGTAAGTTACCTGGATGCCACGGTGAGCGGTCTCGGACGGGGCTGTGGTAATTGTCCCATTGAATTGCTGCTTGGTTTCTTAAAGAATCCGAAGTACAGGATCAATCCGCTTCTCAGATTTGTGGAGAATCACATTGTACCGTTGCGGGAATCCGGCGTGAGGTGGGGGTATGATGTGCCATATCTTTTGACAGGTATTCTGAATCAGCATCCGAAGACAGCAATCCAGTTTATGAAGGAGGAGCGGACAGATTACAACAGCTTATATCTGGATCTGCTGGATATCGGATAGATAGTAGTAAGGATGCATTTGATAAGCCGAATGTGTCTGACATTAGTCGGGCATTACATGATGGAAAAGGGCATTTACAGGAACAGGCTCGGAACGGAGGCCGCAAATGAGAAAACTGAGTGATTTGGATGAGGATTTCCTTGATCTGGATGCGGAAGAGGATTATGAAGATGTCTTTGACGATGAGGATGACTATGAGGAAGAAGCGTTTTATTATGAAAGAAGTTTTTTGGATAGAAAAAAGCTTTTGATCCTCATAACAGTGGCGGCGGTTATTGGTTTGATCGTCATTGTGGCGGCTGTTCTGATAACAGGCGAAAACCGGAAAAAGGAAGCAGGGCTGGCAACCATGCAGTCCGTGGAGGAAACAGAGTCGGAACAGGAGACGGAACCTGCAGGAGATAAGGACGGCCGGGGAGTGGCAGGAGAAATGCTGCCTGACAGGAAGGAACAACAGGCAGAGATGGCATCAGATGTGGATGAGTCGCCCGAAGAAACTGGTACATCGGCGGATGAAACAGAAGTAGAAAGTGCTGATGCGCAGGATCCACAGACAGCCAATATGAGTACCGCACAAGGGACAGAGGTTAATGTTGCGGAGCTTTTATCTTCGGACAGCGTGACACAGACCGATCAGGTGACGATCGGCATTGATGTGGCACGTTATCAGGGCACTATCGACTGGGCACGGGTTGCGGCCTCCGGGATTGACTTCGCTATGGTTCGGGTAGGTTACCGGGCGGATAAATCACGGGAGATCTGTGCGGATTCCAACGCGAAATACAACATGCAGGAAGCCCAGAAGAACGGTATTAAGGTAGGCGCATATTTCTTTTCTACAGCGACGACGACGGAAGAGGCTAAGGAAGAGGCCAACTGGGCAGCGGATTATATTGCGAAGTATCAAATCACTTATCCGGTGGCCTATGACTGTGAGGGGTTTGATCAGCCGGACAGTGCGCAGTATAATCTGACCAATGCGCAGCGCACAGATATCGCCATTGCTTTTATGCAGGAAATTTATAACAGGGGTTATACGCCGATGTTTTACTCATCCATGGGCGAGTTGACGGGAAATGCGAAATGGGATACGGATCGGTTGGAGGGAACCTATCGTATCTGGGTATCGCAATATCCGGCGGCGCCTTATCCGCAGACTGAGAAATCTTCCTATGCGGGAACACATGCCATGTGGCAGTATACGAATCGTGGTACGGTGGATGGAATCAGCAGGCCGGTGGACGTGAATGTGGCATATTTCGGATATGAAGGCTCTGCACAGGCTCAAAACACAGAAGCGCCGGAAGAGGTTACGGCTGATGCGGAAGCTCTGATGAATTTTACGCAGGTCAGTGAGAGCGTGACAGCCAAGGAGTCAACCAATCTGCGGGATATTCCCAGTCAGGGCGGGGACAGTACGGTCGTTTATACGTTGAAAAACGGAGAAACGATTGCCAGAACCGGCATCAGTGACAGCGGCTGGTCCAGACTGGAATTGAATGGACAGACAGTCTATGCGGTGTCCAGTTATCTGACAACTGATTTAGACTATCAAGCTCCTGTGGCTTCTTCTCAGGAGGGAGCAGGCAGTGGAGACGGGCTTAAGACGAAATTTTCAGAGAGAAATGACCAGGTGACGGCTAAGATCGAGGTGAATCTGCGGGTTCTGCCCAGTGTGACAAACCCGGATGCCACGGTGGCCGCAGTGCTGCGCAATGGGGAATATGTGACAAGGACGGGGATCAATGAAGAATACGGCTGGTCACGGGTAGAGTACAACGGACAGACACTGTACTGTATCAGCAGCTATCTGACAAATTAAAAGAGCAGCCGGATGTCATGAATTATCTGACACTGGCTGCTCCTGATAAACGGACAGATAACAGGCGCCGTCTGGTGATTGATACATTGATTATAAAGCATGTTAAAATATATGGCAGGATATCATCTGCCATATATTTTTTTGAGATGATCAAGTCTGGCGGCAGCATTGAGAAGCAATGCATCGGCGATTGTGAGGGCCGCCATGGTTTCCACAACGACTACAGCACGGGGAACGATCACGGGATCATGGCGCCCTTTAATGGAAAGATCAATATCTTCTCCCTGCCTGTTGACGGTCTGCTGAGGGGAGAAAATGGAGGGGGTGGGTTTTATATGGGCGCGCAGGATGATTGGAGAACCATCACTGATGCCGCCCAGAATGCCGCCTGCATGATTGCTGGTTTTGATCACTTGCCCGTCTTTCATGCGGAAAGGATCATTATTCCGTGATCCCTGACGGACAGTGACTTCTGTGCCGTCTCCAATCTCCACGGCTTTGACCGCCCCGATAGACATCACAGCCTTACTCAGGTTAGCGTCCAGCTTCTCGAATACCGGATCGCCCAGTCCGGCGGGAACACCATCGATGACACACTCGATGACGCCGCCGGCAGAGTCATAGTTTTTCATACAGTCAGCCAGCCAGGCTTCCGCCATAGCAGAGGCTTCAGTATCGGGCATGCCGGTGGGCGTGGTCAGGATAGCATCCGGATTGAATTTGCTGCGGTCAATTTTAATCGGTCCGATGGACAGTGTGTAGGTGGTCATATGGATGCCGAACTCCTGCAGCAGTTTTGCAGCAATGGCGCCGCCTGCCACACGGCCGACGGTTTCCCGCCCGGAAGAACGGCCGCCGCCTCGGTAGTCTCTGAAACCATACTTGGCGTCGAAGGTATAATCGGCATGTCCGGGACGATAGCAGTTTGCAATTTCACCGTAATCTGAAGAGCGTTGAGAGGTGTTGCGAATCATCATGGAGATGGGGGCGCCGGTGGTTCGGTCCTCGAATAGACCGGAGAGAAGTTCTACTTCATCCGCCTCCTGACGTTTCGTAGTGAGTTTGGACTGCCCGGGTCTGCGCCTGTTCAGATAAGTCTGAATATCATCTGCACTCAGAGGAAGCCCTGCGGGGCATCCGTCTACCACGACGCCGAGCGCGGGCCCGTGAGATTCCCCCCAGGTTGAGATTTGAAAAATTTTTCCGTACGTTGAACCTGCCATAGTTATCATCCTTTCTTTTAGAGCTGTATTTGATTGACCAGGGAATATACAACACAAAGTCTGTTTATGATAGTAAAAAAGTGTAACATTGAGCTGAAAAACAAATTAAATATATTTTTTGAAAAATATATTTAATTTCATAAAATAAAGGTGGATAATTGTCAAAACATGCAATTTTCTGTCAAAAAAATGAAGGATAACCTGCATAAATAAAATATCGTATGCTATTAAAAATCAATATACAATATGTAGATGAATAAACAGTAAAATAACTGGTGAAAGTTGATGTTAACATAAAATCCTGACTATATAATACTGCAACATAATAACACAAACAGCAGTATCATGTACATTACTTATTTTAATAATCTTAGTCTCCGGCTATCATATGTCAATTGTCATGAACCTGTTACATATGGCCAAAACAGTGCTAAAAGGCAATGCATCACGCTGCCTTGGCCTGCGCCGCAGATGCTCGAAGCTGTGTGAGAATTGCTCTGATATCGAGTAATATAGTTAAAGAAACGGTACCCTCAGTGAACAAAGGTACACACGGTCGGTAAAGAATCAATTTCATCCCCTGCTGCGTTGCTTTCATTCCGTGTACGTCCAGTACACGTCAATCAAGCGCCTTGCAGGGATTGAAATTGCCTTCTTTCCGACTCTTCGACCCTGACCATGGATATTTGAGTGATTTCCAAGGCGGACGATTGAGGCGTACCGGACGTACGCCGATTGAGGACAACGCAGAAAACCGCTCAAATATCATGGTTCAGGGCGTGTATTCCTTTGTTCACTGAGGGTAAGGCTGAAGATTAATCAGTTAAAAAATATAAATAGATTTACATAAAAAAGGTGTACAAATAAATTTTATATGTTATCATATAAAATAGCAAATGTATTTTGTAAAAATCTGAATGAAAGCATTTATAATTTGAACAGACCAGAGGATTCTTATGAAAAAAACATTCCGAGAAAAAGCAATCATTAAATTTACTACAATAGCAAAGAGGCATAAAAGACTTCACTATCCCTGCCTGATTATGTTATCTGCTATTTTAGGAGGGTATTATGCTGTCCGGCATTTTATGACAAATACTAAGCGATATGCCAGTGTGGCGTTTGTCGTTGGTTTTTTTATGAGCAGCTGCAGTTTTTCCTTTGCGGTATTTGCAGAAAGGACAAGCTTTACAAAGGCGCATGATGTTTACGGAGAGATCGTGGGTGACTCTGACATTTCGCTGGCTGTAGAATTTGAGAGAGTTCCGACAGAACAGATTCTGCTGGAGGATGACGATCTGGAGGAAGAATTTGATATAGAGAGCGGCGCTGAGGGAATAGATACCTATACGATCGATGATATTCTGGAGAGCCAGGATGCCTATGCTGCCGAAAACGGGGGGCAGGGAGATCTGGAAGAAGACTATGAATTTGATGAATCAGACTGGCGTCTTGTATTGATCAATAAGCAGCATCCGATTCCGGAAGGATACAGTTTCGATTTTGGGACGATTAAAGGGAATATGAAATGTGATGCGCGTATTATTGAAGATCTGCTTTTGATGATGCAGGCAGCGAAGGATGAGGGCATCAATCTGGAGATCTGTTCACCGTACAGAGACCTGAACAGGCAGGAGTTTTTGTTTAATAAGAAAATAAAAATATATATGGGACAGGGAATGTCTTATATGGAGGCCTACAAACTGGCATCTCAAACGGTAACAGTGCCGGGTGCCAGTGAGCATCAGATCGGCCTGGCGCTGGATATTTTTTGTGATACATACAAATATCTTGATGAAGGCTTTGGAGAGACCGAGGCAGGCATATGGCTGGCAGAGCACAGCAGCGAATATGGGTTTACGCTGCGTTATCCTAAGAGTAAAGAATATATTACCAGTATAGAATATGAACCGTGGCATTTCAGATATGTGGGCAGAGAAGCGGCGTCTGTGATGCAGGAGGAGGAAATCTGTCTGGAAGAATTCTGGGACAAATACTTATAAGAACTGTAAAGATTTGGATTGGCGTTATCGTGTCTGACGCTGCAGGCTTACAGTTTGTGGAAAGGACGTAATTATAATGTATAAAATATTAAAAATGGAAGGCAGGGCCAAACGTGCGCAGTTTACCACGGTGCATGGAACGATCCAGACTCCTGTATTTATGAATGTCGGTACCGCAGCCGCGATCAAGGGAGCTGTATCAACAGAAGATTTGGAGAAAATCAAAGCACAGGTAGAGTTATCCAATACGTACCATTTGCATGTGCGGCCAGGGGACCGGGTTATAAAGCAGCTTGGGGGGTTACATAAGTTTATGTCGTGGAATCAGCCGATTTTGACGGATTCCGGCGGATTTCAGGTTTTTTCTCTGGCAGGGCTTCGTAAGATCAAAGAAGAGGGGGTATACTTTAATTCTCACATAGACGGCAGGAAGATTTTCATGGGGCCGGAGGAGAGCATGCAGATTCAGTCCAATCTGGCATCTACGATTGCCATGGCATTTGATGAATGTCCTTCCAGCGTTGCAGACAGGCATTATGTAGAGGCATCTGTGGCACGTACGGCCAGATGGCTGGAGCGGTGTAAGAAAGAGATGAAGCGGTTGAACAGCCTGGAAGATACGATTAACAGAAAGCAGCTCCTTTTCGGCATTAATCAGGGCGCGGTCTATGATGATATCAGAATAGATCATGCGAAAAGGATCACGGAAATGGAGTGTGACGGATATGCGCTTGGCGGTCTGGCTGTAGGAGAGAGCCATGAGCAGATGTATCATGTGATCGAAGAAACGGTTCCTTATCTGCCGCAGGATAAACCAACCTATTTGATGGGAGTAGGTACGCCGGCTAATATATTGGAAGCAGTAGAACGCGGGGTAGATTTTTTTGACTGCGTATATCCTACCAGAAACGGCAGACATGGTCATTTATATACTAATTATGGCAAGATCAACCTTTTTAATGCAAAATACGAGCTGGATGCCCGTCCGATCGAAGAAGGCTGCAGCTGTCCGGCATGCAGAAGATATTCCAGAGCATATATCAGACATCTGTTGAAGGCAAAGGAAATGCTTGGTATGCGGTTGTGTGTCCTTCATAATCTGTATTTCTACAATACGATGATGGAGGAGATCAGGGAGGCATTGGAGGAAGGAAGGTTTGCCGCTTACAAGAAACAGAAGCTGTCCGCCATGTCTGCGCATTTGAGCGGATCGCTGAAGCAGGGATAACGGTGGTTGTATGGTATAAACTACATCCAAAAAGAAAATAAAAGTGAAAAAAGCTTGTTTTTGATAAATATTAAGTGTATAGTATGCAGTAGATTGTCTACAACAATATATTTATAACAGTGGAGGAAATAATATGGGACTTTTAATGACGGCTGAACCGGTTGCTGCCGCGGGCGGCGGTATCATAATGATCTTGTATATCGTGATCATTGTAGCTTTTATGTATTTTATCATGATTCGTCCGCAGAAGAAGGAACAGAAGAGAGTTGCGGCAATGCTGGCGGATATGAGTGTTGGCGATTGTGTCCTTACGACCGGTGGTTTTTACGGGATTGTGATTGATATTACTGACGATACGATCATTGTGGAATTCGGTAATAATAAGAACTGTCGAATTCCGATGCAGAAATCAGCGGTTGCACAGATTGAAAAGGCTGATACAAATTAATTGAGAAAGCATATTTTTGTACAAAAGAGCTTGCCTGTATGGTTGAAGCTCTTTTTTTTGTGAATAAATATCGTTTTTGAAAGTTTATATTGTTCTGGATAGCAGAAATGCATAAAAGAAGACTGATAGAACAGCGATACGATGAACACATTGTAAGATGGATGCAGCCGAATTGTCTGAAAGAACAGGGACAAAAATGTTAAATCTGTGTCAAAGGATATACTTGGATATTGACAAGTGAAAAGAGGTCTTGTATAATCAAAAATTATGTGAAGGAGCAATATGTCAGATGTACTTTGTTCAGAACAATATGCTGCATATGACATGCTTCTATCATATTCAGTAAAAGGAGGAGAGGTACTATGAAAAGGAAGTCTTTAAAATTTATCGCTTGTGCGGCAATTATGGCAATGACATTGTCTGTTACAGCCTGCGGCGGATCTGATGATGCAGCGCCTGCTGCTGAGACAGAGGAAACAACTGAAGCTGCAGATGAGGCAGCGGATGCAGAAGAGGAATCAGTGCCTGAGGAAGAGGAAGCGCCGGTAGAAGATGCAGAGACTGAAGCGGATGCAGATGCAGAAACTGAAGCAGATGCAGAGACTGAAGCTGACGCAGAGACCGCAGAATCTTCGGATGTAACGGTAGAGAGCCTTATGAACGATCCTGCAGTAAAAGCTCAGTACGAAGAAGCATTTGCTTCTTATGAAGAGCAGGGTATGTCTGTTGCAGTTGAAGCTACGGGAAATGAATTGGTTATGTCTTTAACATTCACAGACAGTTCTTTGGTACAGGATGGTGTGGCAGAGCAGCTTGAGGCTGGTCTGGATTCTACTGCTTCTACTTTTGAGACTTTGGCAGGATCTCTTGATCAGGCTGTGGGAGCAGATGCAGGTGCATGCACATACACGGTGCGTTACCTGGATGCCGATGGCGGCGTGCTGGCAGAGAGATCTTTCACAGCAAAGTAATCGCCTGGCTGAACAGTAGGATTTTGTGACAGATACAACATAAGACAGCAGAAAGAGACAGATCGGAGACGGTTTGTCTCTTTTTTACTGTGAATGAAAGCACTGGGCTGAACGGTTGTTTTTCTTATCAGTTCTTTCTCTTGAAATTTAAGTGAGAATAGACTATGATAAATAAGTGATATTTTGTTTTTCTGCAATACATGTATAATGATGAATATTTATAAGTAAAGAAAAGCATGAAGATGAATTTTTATACAGTATTTGCAGCTGAAATGTTTCCTGTCATTAACTGGAGCTAAGAGAAAGGAAAGATAAGAATGGAATTAAAGATTACTTGTATTCCCGGCGATGGTATCGGTCCGGAGATCGTTGGGGAAGCCAGGAAGGTATTGGACGCTGTTGCCGGAAAATATGGACATGTGATGCATTATACGGACATTTTGATGGGTGGCGCTTCGATCGACGCTTACGGCGTACCTCTGACTGAGGAAGCGATTGCCGCCGCAAAGAGTGCGGATGCTGTTCTTATGGGTTCTATCGGGGGTGATACTTCTACATCTCCCTGGTATAAACTTCCTCCGAATCTGCGGCCGGAAGCAGGACTCCTTGCGATACGGAAAGCACTGAATCTGTTTGCCAATCTGCGTCCCGCTGTACTGTATGATGAGTTGACAGGAGCGTGCCCGTTGAAGGAAGAAATCGCTGCAGCCGGATTTGATATGATGATCATGAGGGAACTGACAGGCGGACTTTATTTTGGTGATCGCCGGACGACGGAGTCTGATGGGGTGAAGACGGCCGTGGATACGCTGGTCTATAATGAAAATGAGATCAGAAGAATTGCCGTCAAGGGCTTTGAGATCGCCAGGAAGAGGCGTGGGAAGGTAACCAGTGTTGATAAGGCCAATGTTCTGGATTCTTCCCGTCTGTGGCGGCAGGTCGTTGAGGAAGTGGCCGGAGATTATCCGGAGGTAACGTTGGAGCATATGCTGGTGGATAACTGTGCCATGCAGCTGGTGAAGGACCCGGCACAGTTTGATGTGATCCTGACGGAGAATATGTTCGGCGATATCCTGTCGGATGAGGCAAGCATGGTAACCGGTTCCATCGGTATGCTGGCTTCCGCATCCTTAAACGACACGAAGTTTGGACTTTATGAACCGAGTCACGGTTCTGCTCCTGATATAGCTGGAAAAGATATTGCGAATCCCATCGCCACAGTGCTGTCAGCAGCTATGATGCTGCGTTACAGCTTTGATCTGGATACGGAAGCAGATGCCATCGAGCAGGCGGTGAAGCAGGTGCTGAAAGAAGGCTACCGCACATCGGATATTATGTCAGAGGGGTGTACGCCGGTGGGCTGCAGACAGATGGGAGATCTTCTTGCAGAGAGGATTTGATCGTATTATGGAACAACGCTGTAAGCGACGTAAATTTGATAAAGAGAGAACGATGTTTATTCTGTTTCTCGTTTTTATGGCATGTTATTATGGCTGGCGGATGTTTGCGCTGACACCATGGTATGATGAACTGTATACCTACTATTACTTTATAAGCAGGGGACCTGTCTATGCCGCCATCCATTGGCCCCTGCCGAATAATCACATCGGATATTCCGTGTTGTCGGCTTTGCTTGGGTTTTTTGGCAATCCGGTGGTTGCGCTGCGGGGGATTTCATATTTGTCTTCCCTGGGGAGTCTGGTGTTGATTTTCGAGATCGGCAGGAAATGTCTTAGCCGTGGGACGGCGCTTGTTTCTGTATTTATTTATGCCGGCATGAAGATAGTCAATCAACTGGCTGTTCAGGGCCGGGGATATGCCCTGGTAACGTTTTGCTGTCTGACATCGTTCTTTGCGCTGCTGCGCATTACAGCGGGGCGTCAGGAGCTGATCAGAGATCACCTGCTTTTCGGGGGCAGTCTCATACTGATGCTGTATGCCATACCAAGCAGCGTATATGCAGTGATGCCAATGTGTCTGACCGGCGGTGCAGTGCTGCTTACGCAGAGGAAATACAACAGGCTCGTGCGGCTTATTCTTACATCGCTGGCAAGCGCCGTCTGCACACTCGGCCTTTATGGGGTCGTATGGCTGGCGATTGGTTCCAATCTGCTGGTCAAGACGGAAGGAAGCGCCTGCTATGGCATGGGACATGCCGCCGTTATACTGCATGCCCCATTTGACGCGCTTGGAACCGGAATAGAGTATATGCTGGCCACACCCTATATACAGAGTGTCGGAAGAGACGGATATCTGCACAGATTCCTGGAATGGCTGCAGAATCTGTTGAATGAGTATTATATGGGAGGTGCGGCACTGCTCACGGCACTTTTACTTTTGTGCATACTCATTTTATCAGTCCGAATCTGGCAAAATCTGAAAAATGGCAGATACAGGCAGGAAAATACAGAGCAGAAGTGCGGAATGGTTATGGAAATCTTTCTGGCAGTGAATATCATCTGTATTCCATTAATGTTGTTTGTACAGTGTGCGCTGCCTTATTACAGAGTCTTTTCCTTTGCAGGAATTATTTTCGCCTTTGCCGCTGCCTGGCTGTGCGGGAATCTGGCGGAATATGTGCGGCACAGGTATGCCGGACTGGCAGATAACGGCCGGCGCTTGTGGAAGTATCTTCCCGGTACAGCGTCTGTTTTGTGTGGTATACTTTGTGTGACACTGCTGGTTTCAGTTCCTTACAGAACACAGTACAGTGACAGGGAAGCGGCGATAGAAGATGCCTATGCGCAGATAAACTGGGAACAGATCGAGCAGGTGGCGGTTACGGACTGTGATCAGGAATATCTATTGTTATTTTTATATGATATCGGACAGGAACGCATTACGCAGCATCCGGAAGAAGCGGATGCAGTTCTGGCGGACAAGTACCTTCTGCTTGGGATGGAAAGTGGTGATGCCGGTTTTGACCCTGCCGGTGATGCATGGAAACTGTATTCGTCAGAGCCTGAATTTGCAAGGTTTCTGGAAGAATCCGGATTAACGGCGTGTTATGAAAACGATAGATTTATCCTGTTTAAATAGCACGTGTTTTTAAATATCTGTCGCAATAAACAGTTCAATAACTTGTGTAATTTCAAGATAGAGTTTTAGAGAAAAGATAAAGTTTAGAAGGAAAGATAAAGTTTCGGAGAAAAGATAAAGGAGAAGAATATGAGAAGCGACAATGTTAAAGCCGGCGTACAGCAGGCGCCTCACAGAAGTCTGTTTAATGCACTTGGATTTACGGAAGAAGAGATGACAAAACCGATGATCGGTATCGTAAGTTCTTACAACGAGATTGTTCCCGGCCATATGAATCTTGACAAGATCGTTGACGCCGTAAAGCTTGGCGTGGCACAGGCTGGCGGTGTTCCGGTGGTATTTCCGGCGATCGCGGTGTGCGATGGTATTGCCATGGGACATATCGGTATGAAATATTCACTGGTAACGCGGGATCTGATCGCGGATTCTACGGAATGTATGGCACTGGCCCACCAGTTTGATGCTCTGGTGATGGTTCCTAACTGCGATAAGAATGTGCCGGGTCTTCTGATGGCGGCAGCGCGGATCAATGTGCCCACCGTGTTTGTGTCAGGCGGCCCTATGCTGGCAGGACACGTGAAAGGACAGAAGAGAAGCCTTTCCTCCATGTTTGAGGCAGTGGGTTCCCATGCGGCAGGCACCATGAGCGATGAAGAGCTGAGGGAATTTGAAGAGAAGACCTGCCCAACCTGCGGTTCCTGTTCCGGGATGTATACTGCAAATTCCATGAACTGCCTGACGGAGGTTCTGGGGATGGGACTGCGCGGAAACGGAACGATTCCGGCAGTTTACTCGGAGAGAATTAAGCTGGCCAAACATGCGGGTATGGCAGTTATGGAACTGTGGAAGAAAAATATTCGTCCACGGGATATCATGACAAAGGAAGCTGTCTTAAATGCACTAACGGTTGACATGGCTCTTGGATGTTCAACCAATTCCATGCTGCATCTTCCGGCAATCGCTCATGAGATCGGATTTGATTTTGATATTGCCTTTGCCAATGAGATCAGTGAGAAAACACCGAATGTATGTCATCTTGCTCCGGCAGGTCCGACGTATATGGAGGATCTGAATGAGGCTGGAGGCGTTTATGCGGTCATGAAAGAGCTGGCGGACATCGGACTTTTACATACGGACTGCATGACGGTGACAGGCAGTACGCTGGGAGAGAACATTAAGGACGCAGTCAACAAAAATACGGAAGTCATCAGAACCGTAGATAACCCGTACAGCAGAACCGGCGGCCTGGCGGTGCTCAAAGGGAATCTGGCGCCGGACGGCAGCGTGGTGAAGCGCTCGGCCGTGGTGGAGGAAATGATGGTGCATGAAGGGCCGGCTCGTGTATTTGAATGTGAGGAAGATGCGATTGCGGCGATCAAGGGCGGCAGGATCGTGGCCGGCGACGTGGTAGTCATCCGGTATGAAGGACCCAAGGGCGGCCCCGGTATGCGGGAAATGTTAAATCCTACTTCTGCCATTGCCGGTATGGGTCTGGGTTCCAGTGTTGCGTTGATCACGGACGGTAGATTCTCCGGTGCATCCCGTGGTGCGTCGATCGGGCATGTTTCTCCGGAAGCGGCTGTCGGAGGCCCCATCGCATTGATTGAGGAGGGGGATATCATCTGCATAGATATTCCGAATATGAAACTGGATGTAAAGGTATCCGAGGAAGAGATGAAAGCCAGAAGAGAGAGATGGCAGCCCAGAGAGCCGAAAGTTACGAGCGGTTATCTGGCAAGATACAGAGAGTTGGTGACCAGCGGCAACAGAGGCGCGATTCTGGAGATTCCACGATAAACCTTTATGTGGGACAGGAACAACAGACAGGAGGACAATTATGATACTGACGGGAGCAGAAATCGTTGTAGAATGCTTGAAGGAACAGGGAGTAGATACCGTATTTGGGTATCCTGGCGGAACGATTCTTAATGTATATGACGCTTTATATAAACATAGTAATGAAATAAACCATATTCTTACGTCTCATGAACAGGGCGCGGCACATGCCGCGGACGGATATGCAAGAGCGACAGGTAAGGTGGGCGTATGTCTGGCGACAAGCGGCCCTGGCGCCACGAATCTGGTGACAGGCATTGCAACTGCCTATATGGATTCCGTGCCGATGGTAGCCATTACCTGTAATGTGGTGCTGCCGTCTCTTGGCAAGGATTCCTTTCAGGAGGTAGATATCGCCGGCGTCACCATGCCCATTACGAAGCATAATTATATTGTAAAGGACGTGACGATTCTGGCTGATACGCTTCGCAGGGCGTTTGCCATTGCAGGAAGCGGCCGGCCGGGTCCGGTGCTGGTGGATATCACAAAAGATGTGACCGCCAACAGCTGTACATATGAGAGAAAAGAGCCGGAAGCGCCAGAGCGCCCGTCCAGCTATACCGAGGAAGAGATGCAGGAAGCGCTGGCTCTGCTGCGCAATGCGAAGAAGCCTTTTGTCTATGTGGGCGGCGGCGCGGTCATCTCCGGCGCTTACAGGGAAGTCAGGGAATTTGCACGGATTATGGATACGCCTGTCTGCGATACGCTTATGGGGAAAGGCGTAATGGACGGACATGATCCTCGTTATACCGGTATGATCGGAATGCACGGCACGAAGATCTCCAATTTCGGCGTCAGCGAATGCGACGTTCTGATCGCGTTGGGTGCAAGGTTTTCCGATCGTGTAGTGGGTAATCCCGAGAAATTTGCCAGGAATGCGAAGGTACTGCAGATCGACATAGATGCGGCGGAGATCAATAAGAATATCAGGACGGATGTTTCCCTGGTAGGGGATCTGAAGCAGGTTCTTGACAGGATCAACAGGGAACTGGAGCAGCAGGAGCATCCGGCATGGATGCAGCATATTGCCGATCTACAGGAAAAGTTTCCGTTGAATTACGATCCTGCGGCATTATCCTGTCCGTATATTATAGAGGAAGTTGACCGGATTACCGGCGGAGACGCGGTGATCACGACGGATGTGGGACAGCATCAGATGTGGGCGGCACAGTATTATAAATATTCCATGCCGCGTACACTTTTGACATCAGGTGGTCTTGGCACGATGGGATACGGGCTGGGAGCCTGTCTTGGCGCCAGGATGGGACGGCCTGATAAAGTCTGCATCAACATTGCGGGCGATGGCTGCTTCAGGATGAATATGAATGAGCTGGCGACGGCAAGCCGTTATAATATTCCGATCATACAAATCGTGATCAACAATCATGTATTGGGTATGGTCAGACAGTGGCAGACTCTATTCTATGGTCAGAGATATTCCCAGACCGTATTGAACGACAGCGTAGATTTCTGTAAGGTTGCGGAAGGATTGGGCTGTGAGGCCATCAGAGTGACGAAGAAAGAGGAAGTAGCTGCCGCCATCGAGAAAGCGGTTGCCTTAAAGCGACCGGTGCTGATTGAGTGTCTGATTCCGGAAGACGACAAAGTATTTCCGATGGTGCCGGCCGGCGCCCCGATCACGGAAGCTTTTGACGCACTGGATCTGGCACAGAAGACTGTATGAGCGCTGAAAGGTTCGGTGCGTCCCGGCGCAGAGAACGGAAGAGAAACTGAATTTAAGGTGACTGGAAACGTCTTATGAGGAAAAGATTCATAAAACATTTTTTGATTATTTTGGGTATCATTATGGTCAGTCTGATGGGAACCTATATCGGACTGGCCATTTACTACCGTAATGCCTTTGCATATGGTACGTGGATCAATGGCGTATATTGCACGGGAAGAAGTATTGACGATGTCAATGAAGAACTGGCAAAAGGATTTTCCTACAGTGGTATTGTCATTCATGACATAGACGGCAATTCGTGGCAGATTTCCGCTCAGGATATCGGATATCGGTTTGATTTCGCAAGAGCGCTGGAGATCTACCTGCAGCAGCAGAATGCATGGGTATGGATCGACAGCCTGTTTCATGGGGAGAATACAGAACTGATGCCGGTAGTATCTTATGACAGACATGCATTGGAGGATATTTTGAGCAGAATTCCGTTCCTGTCGGAAGCCGGAGCACAGACGGATGATGAACGAAGGATATCCATTATTAAAACCAGACAAGGCTATGAACTGCTGAATGAAAGAACGGATGTTTTGTCTTTGGCGGAAGCAGAGGCAGTGATTTTACGTGCCGTGGAAGAGTCCAGAACGGATGTTTTTCTAGAAGAGGAAGGATGCTATCATGATCTTGAACTGTCCGCGCAGATGGAAGATACCTTAAAGCTTTGGGAGAAGGTCAGGAAGTTCCAGCAGTGCGGCATTATCTATCAGATGGGAGAAGAACAGATTCCGGTGGATGCATCGGTGGTCTGCGAATGGATTGAATTGCAGGAGGACGGCAGCTTCGCACTGGATGAGCAGGGGAATCTGAAGCTGCGGGAGAACGCGGTGGAAGAATTTATCGATACGCTGGCGGAGGAATATGATACGGTAGGCGTGAGCAGGCGGTTCGAAGCCACAAGAGGCGAAACCGTCACGATAGAGGGCGGCATATACGGTAATAAGCTGGATAAAGAAGCGGAGATAACCTATCTTACCGATGCATTCTTAAGCGGCAGAAAAGAGATCCATGAACCGGCTTATACGCAGAAAGCGTGGAAGCAGGGGAAAGATGATATCGGCGATACTTACGTGGAAGTAGATATGGGCGAACAGATGATGTACTACTATGCAGACGGTATTTTGAAGCTTGAGACACCTGTTGTAACGGGAAATACTTCGCGCAGGATGGGAACGCCTGCCGGTGTCAATTATGTCTATCTGAAACAGAAAAACCGCGTGCTGCGGGGGCCGGGCTATGCTTCACCGGTGGATTTCTGGATGCCTGTCAAAGGCGGGATCGGGATACATGACGCATCCTGGAGAAGCAAGTATGGCGGAACAATCTATCAGACCAACGGTTCCCATGGATGCATCAATACGCCTCGGGATGTAATGGTGGAACTTTATGACAGTGTGGAAGTGGGTACACCGGTAGTGATGTTCTATTAGAGTGTGCCGTTATGAAACAGTATTTTTAACAAAATTTGCTGTGGTAATTGACTAAAGCGTTTTGAGAAGGTACAATGAGTTTTGGTTTTTATAGAGGGTTTCAAAGATGCAAGGAAATTGAGAGGAGAGAAAATGGCCAGAGTATACAATTTTTCAGCAGGACCTGCAGTGCTGCCGGAGGAGGTTCTGAAAGAAGCGGCAGAGGAGATGTTAGACTACAGGGGAACCGGTATGTCAGTTATGGAGATGAGCCACCGCTCCAAAGCCTACGACACGATTATCAAAGAGGCGGAGGCGGATCTGCGCAGTCTGCTTGCGATTCCGGAGAATTATAAGGTATTGTTTTTACAGGGAGGCGCCAGTCTGGTGTTTGCATCTGTGCCGATGAACCTGATGAAGAACCGCAAGGCAGGTTACATATTGACAGGACAGTGGGCGAAGAAAGCGTTTGCAGAAGCCAGAATCTATGGGGAGGCAGTGGAACTTGCTTCTTCGGCGGATAAAACCTTTTCTTATATTCCGGATTGTTCTGATCTTCCGATCACGGAGGATATGGATTATGTCTATATCTGTGAGAACAATACGATCTATGGCACAAAATTCCATAAACTGCCTGATACAAAGGGGAAGATTCTGGTTTCCGATGTCTCTTCCTGCTTTTTGTCGGAACCGATGGACATCTCGGCATACGGTATGGTATATGCCGGTGTACAGAAGAACGTAGGCCCGGCAGGAACACAGGTGGTGATCATTCGGGAGGATCTTCTCACGGATGATGTGCTGCCGGGAACGCCGACGATGATGAAATATAAGATCCATGCTGATAATGATTCTTTATACAATACGCCGCCCTGCTATGGGATCTATATCTGCGGCAAGGTGTTCAAGTGGCTTCTTAAGAATGGAGGCCTGGAAGCCATGAAAGAGCTGAATGAGAGGAAAGCCGCCATATTATATGATTTTCTTGATGAAAGCAGTCTGTTTAAAGGGACGGTAAGAAAGGAAGACAGGTCGCTTATGAATGTGCCTTTTGTGACAGGCAGCGATGAACTGGATGCGAAATTTATCAAAGAGGCGTCAGCCGCCGGATTTGTGAACTTAAAGGGGCATCGAAGCGTAGGCGGCATGCGGGCAAGCATCTATAATGCGATGCCGCTCGAAGGTGTGGAGAAGCTTGTGGAGTTTATGAGGGCCTTTGAAAAAGAAGCCTGACGGACAAAAGAGCATGAAGGAAAAGAGGATGGATGAATGTTTAAATATCATTGTTTGAATCCCATTGCAGAAGTGGGGCTGGAGAAATTTACAGAGCAGTATTTGAAGACAGATCAGGTGCAGGAGGCTGACGGTATTTTAGTGAGAAGCGCCGCCATGCATGATATGGAACTGCCGGAGAATCTTCTTGCCATTGCAAGGGCCGGCGCCGGAGTCAATAACATTCCGCTGGACAAATGTGCGCAGAAGGGAATCGTAGTCTTCAATACGCCAGGGGCCAATGCCAACGGTGTCAAGGAACTGGTGATTGCCGGTATGCTGCTTGCTTCCCGTGATGTTGTGGGCGGCATTGAGTGGGTGAAAGAGAACCAGAAGGACGAGAATGTCGGGAAGAATGCGGAGAAAGCCAAGAAAAATTTTGCAGGAACGGAACTCGAAGGTAAGAAGCTGGGAATCGTAGGTCTCGGTGCAATCGGTGTCAGAGTTGCCAATGTGGCAAAGCATATGGGGATGGAAGTGTACGGCTATGATCCCTATGTCTCCGTAGATGCGGCATGGAATCTTAGCCGTGATGTAAAGCATGTGCTGAATGTGGAGGAGATTTATGAGGAATGTGATTATATCACCATTCATGTACCGTTGCTGGAATCTACGAAAGGGATGATCGGTCAGGCAGCTATCGATAAAATGAAGGACGGCGTGATCCTGCTTAATTTCGCAAGAGATCTCCTGGTGGATGAGCAGGCGGTGCTTGCGGGTATTCAGGCTGGTAAGATTCGCAAATATGTATCTGATTTTCCCAATCCGGTTACTGCCGGGCAGGATGGCTGCATTGTGATCCCGCATCTGGGCGCTTCTACAGAGGAATCGGAAGATAACTGTGCGGTGATGGCGGTAAAAGAATTGAAGAATTACCTGGAAAACGGGAATATCATTAACAGCGTTAATTATCCGAAGTGTGATATGGGTATCTGTGCACAGGCGGGACGTGTGGCCATCTTCCATGAGAACAAGGCTAATATGATCACCAAATTTACGGCTTGTTTTGGTGATATCGGCATTAATATCTCTGATATGACGAACAAATCCAAAGGAGAGGTCGCATATACGATGCTTGATATTGAGACGCCGGCGTCCACACAGATTATTGAAAAGCTGCAGTCCATAGACGGTGTATTCAGAGTGAGAGTTGTAAAATAACACTGCCGGACTTATGTTATGTGTCGGATTACAATTTGTATCCGCACAGGGACATTGATCGTACAGCAGAAGATAACCCCGGTATGATGGTCCATACAGGTCAATCATACCGGGGTTATTTGACTGATATAGTCAATTGAGACGATTGGCGATCTGAGAGAAATCAGCGCTTCCGTCCTCCTCCAAAGTTGCCTGAAGCTGATTCTCGGCTTCCACAGAGGCCTCGCTGGCAAGATCCATATAAAGAATGAAAATGTCTTCCACCGACACACCCCTTTCGTCGGCAATTTCCTGCATGACAGGCTTCAATGCCTCCAGTTGAAAAGAGATCCTTGTCTTCTGTGGATCAATATCTGCCAGCGCTTTTTCTGCATAGGCATTGATTCGATCCAGAATTTCCTTATTTTCAGATGTCATTTATGCGTCACCCTTTCCTGTTTCTGATAGGATAATTTTAACACTTCGCGCTTGTACTGCATAGCCTAATTTGATAAAATAAAAAAGATATATAGGTGTTACTGTTCAGTCAGGAGGCAAGATGGCAGATATTAAACCTTTTCGGGCGGTCAGGCCCAGAGCCGATATGGTGGACCGGATCGCGGCGCTGCCGTATGATGTGTACAGCAGAAAGGAAGCATATGAGAAAGTGCATGGAGATGTCTACAGCTTCCTGAGAATAGACAGGCCGGAGACACAGTTTCCGGAAGCTCATGATATGTATGCATATGAGGTCTACGAAAAAGCAGCTTCCATGCTGCAGGAGATGCAGAACACAGGCTTATTGCTCCAGGAGGAGACGGAAGCTTATTATATCTATGAGCTGGTCATGAATGGACGTTCACAGGTGGGAATAGGCGCATGCGTATCGGTGGATGATTATGAGCGGCAGGTGGTAAAGAAGCATGAAAATACCAGAACGGAGAAGGAAACCGACCGAATCAGGCATATAGACCACTGTGATGCGCAGACAGGTCCGATCCTGCTGGCTTATCGAAGGCGGGAACGGATAGAGCAAGCGGTACGGGAAGTCATGCAGACAAGCCCGGCATATGATTTTACGGCAGAGGATGGGGTTATACACAGGCTCTGGATTATGGATGGAACAGAGCAGATAAAACTTATTCGACAGGAGTTTGCACAGGTGGATGCGATCTATATTGCGGACGGGCATCACAGATGTGCTTCGGCAGTCAGGGTTTCCGGGATGAGAAGGGCGAAGAGGCCTGTCTGTACCGGTAAAGAAGAATATAACTATTTCCTGTCGGTGCTGTTTCCGGATGATCAGTTGATGATCATGGACTATAACAGAGTGGTCAGAGATTTAAACGGGTATTCAGAAGCGGGATTTATCGAGGCGGTCAGTGGTATCTGTACTGTCACAGTCATGGGATCAGAGCCCTTTCGCCCGGCATGCAAAGGCCAGATCGGTATGTATCTGAAAGATACGTGGTACTGCCTGACGGTCAGAGAGGATTGTTATACCGGTGATCCGGTAGATGATCTGGACGTGGCGATTCTGCAGCGTGAGATTCTGGAGCCGCTGCTTGGCATCTCAGATCCCAGGATAGATGACCGGATTGATTTTGTGGGCGGTATCAGGGGACTGGAAGAACTTGTCAGACGGGTACACGTCGATGCGGCTGTCGCTTTTGCCATGTATCCGACGGATATACATGAGTTGTTTGCGGTAGCTGATGCGGGCAGATTAATGCCGCCTAAGTCTACCTGGTTTGAACCAAAGCTACGGAGCGGTATATTGATTCATAAGATAGAAGGAGAACAGGGAGGGGCACTATGAACAAAAAACTGTATAAATTGATGAACTGGCCACAGATCGAGGAAATCGTTTATTCCGAATCGGATGATCCGCATGCGATCCTGGGTGCGCATGCGGCAGGGAGTTCCATACTGGTACAGACATTTCAACCGGGAGCGAAGAGTGTACGGCTGCAGCTTCCGGAAGGTGACAAAAGTTATCAGATGGATCTGGTTGACGAAGAAGGCTTCTTTGCGGTTCTGATTCCCGGGAAGAAGATTCCGGAATATGAATATGTTGTCGAGTACGAAGACGGATCTTTGAAAAAGGTGCGGGATGCCTACAATTATGCGCCGCAGATTACGCAGGAGGACACCGAGAAATTCAATGCCGGGATTCATTACATGATTTACGAGAAACTGGGTGCGCATCCCGTAAAGATCGATGGGGTGGAGGGCGTACAGTTTGCCGTGTGGGCGCCGAATGCCCTGCGTGCCAGCGTAGTTGGAGATTTCAACAGGTGGGACGGCCGGGCGCACCAGATGCGGCGCCTCTGGGATTCCGGTATTTTTGAACTGTTTATTCCGGGTGTAGAGCAGGGGGCGTGTTACAAATTTGAGATCAAAGCAAAAGGCGGGCTTACCTTCCTGAAGGCAGACCCCTATGCATTTGAACAGCAGCTGCGTCCTGACAGCGCTTCGATTGTCAGAGAGATCAACGGTTTTAAATGGGAAGACGATAAGTGGATGAAAAACCGTGCCGGAATACAGTCAGAGGATAAGCCGATCAATGTATATGAGGTCTACCTGGCATCTTTTGCAAAACCGGATGACGGAAGAGAATATTATAATTATCGGGAACTCGCACCGAAGATTATTGAGTATGTAAAGAAGATGGGCTATACTCATATTGAGCTGATGCCTGTCATGGAGCATCCGCTGGATGCTTCCTGGGGATATCAGGTGATCGGCTATTATGCCCCCACATCGCGTTACGGCAACGCGGAAGATTTTATGTTCTTTATGAATGAAATGCATAAGGCAGGTATCGGTGTGATCCTGGACTGGGTGCCGGCGCATTTTCCAAGAGACACATACGGACTTTCCAATTTTGACGGGACATGCCTGTACGAGCATCAGGATCCCCGGCAGGGAAGTCATCCGCACTGGGGTACGCTGATCTATAATTACGGCAGACCGGAAGTGCGAAACTATCTGATTGCCAATGCGCTGTACTGGGTGGAACAGTATCATGCAGACGGTATCCGGATCGATGCCGTTGCGTCCATGCTGTATCTTGATTACGGTAAGAATGACGGCGAATGGGTGGCCAATATGTACGGCGGTAACGAGAATCTGGAAGCGGTCGAGTTTCTGAAGCATCTTAATTCGATTATGAAGAAACGCAGCCAGGGTGTTCTTATGATCGCGGAAGAGTCTACGGCATGGCCGAAGATTACGGGCAGTCTTGACGAGGACGGTCTGGGATTTGATCTGAAGTGGAATATGGGATTTATGAATGACTATCTGGATTACATCAAGACCGATCCGTATTTCCGCTCCGGGCGTCATAATGAACTGACTTTCAGCATGATCTATGCCTACAGTGAGAAATTCATGCTGGTGTTCTCCCATGATGAGGTGGTACATGGCAAGGCAACCTTGATCGGTAAGATGCCGGGTGAACGCTCTGAACAGTTTGCCAATATGCGTCTGACGTATGCCTATTATATGACTCATCCCGGCAAGAAACTGTTTTTTATGGGACAGGATATCGGCGAGTATAAGGAGTTTAACGAGTCAAGAGAAGTTGAGTGGGATCTGCTGCAGTACGAAGAACATGCAAAATTAAATCGTCTGGTGGCGGATATGAATAAACTGTATGCTTCCAGGCCGGCTCTGCATGAGAAAGATACTTCCTGGGAAGGATTTGAGTGGATCAACTGTATTACTCCGAATGCCTGCATGTTATCTTATCTGCGGAAAGCAGGCAAACCGGAGGATTCGCTGGTGATTGTGGCCAATTTCGCCAATGCGAAGCAGGAATTCCGGGTAGGTGTTCCTTATGAAGGCAAATATAAAGAGATATTGAACACGGATGCCAGGATCTATGGCGGAAGCGGCGCAGTTAATAAGGAGATCTGCAATACACAGGAAACAGAGTGGGATGGTAAACCGTATGCGATTGATATGGTGAGCGCACCGCTGTCGGTCAGCATTTTCTCCTACACACCGTATACCAGGGAAGAGAAGGCACAGATCGAGCAGGAACGCGAAGAAGAACGCCGCAGGGCCAGGGAAGCGGAAGAGAGAAGGATCGCCAAAGAAGAGGCGGAGGCTATCGCTGCCAAAGCGGCTGAAGCCAAAAGAATGGCGAAGCTGGCGGCTGAAGAAGCCCGGCTGAGAGCCAAAGAGGCGGAAGAGATGTTAAAGAAGGCGAAAGACGCCGAGGTGAAACTGCAGAAGATTCTGGAGACGCAGGAGAAGGAACAGAAACTGCAGGAAACCACTGCCAGGAAGACGGCGCCGGAAAAGAAGAGTACAGGTTCAGGCCGGACAACACGTAAAACACAGAAATAGAAATTCATAAAATTATGGAGACAGGGAATGTGCTATGGATGATTTGAAAGGGTTAGAGCAGATCGCGCCGGAAGAGATCGATATGGGATTGATACAGAGCTATTTACAGCAGCTTCCTGATAAGGCATTGCGCTTCGGGGTGAGAGTTTTGCTGGCGCTTGTGGTGTTTCTGATCGGCGTGCAGGTCATTAAACTGATACGCCGGATTGTCCGCCGTTCCCTGCAGAGAGGAAATGCCGATATCGGCGTCACACAGTTTCTTGATTCCTTTATTAAGGCGGTTATGTACAGCCTGCTTTTGTTTATGATCGCTTCGGGATTCGGCCTGGATGCCACGAGCGTGGTGGCGCTTCTTGGATCAGCCGGTGTGGCGATCGGTCTCGCGATCCAGGGAAGCCTGTCGAACTTTGCCGGCGGTGTGTTGATCCTGCTGCTGAAACCATTCCGGGTAGACGATTATATTAAAGTGGATAATAACGAACATGAAGGCACTGTAAAGGAGATTCAGCTCTTCTATACAAAACTGTCAACACCGAATAATCATGTGGTTATTATTCCCAATGGGACTTTGTCTAATTCCAGTATCCTGAATATGAGCACACTGACGGAGCGGAGGATGGACATTAAGGTGGGAATCTCCTATCAGGCGGATATCCGGCAGGCCAGGGAGGTTATCATGAAGGTGCTGGAGGAGGATCCTGCCGTTCTCAGTTCTAAAGACCGCAGGGTGTTTGTGGAGGAGCTGGCGGACAGCAGTGTGATTTTAAATGTACGCTGCTGGGCGGATAATGATGAGTACTGGGAATGTAAGTGGCGGATTACGGAGAAGGTTAAATATGCGCTGGATGATGCCGGTATTTCTATACCGTATCCGCAGATGGATGTCCATTTGGGATAAGTTTTTTTACTTGAAATTATACCGCAGGCTATTATATAATAGATATTGTATTGCATCATGCATTGGACGGCATATTTAGTATGGGAGGGGACCCTATGTCAACAAAAACAGATACAGAGGTTATTATTGCCGGTAAAGTATTTACCTTAAGCGGTTACGAGAGTGAAGAGTATCTGCAGAAAGTCGCGTCTTACATAAATAATAAGATTGCAGAATACAGCAAAGTTGACAGTTTTAAAAGGCAGTCTCTTGATACTCAGAATGTTCTGATGCAGTTGAACATAGCAGATGATTATTTTAAGGCGAAGCACCAGATCACGCGGCTGGAGGAAGAGATCCAGAATAAAGAGAAAGAGATGTATGATCTGAAGCATGAGTTGATTGCTTCCCAGATCAAGCTGGAGAATATGGAGAAAAATATCCGCAGCCTTCAGACAGAGGCTAACGAGACAGCCAAGAAAATTGTCCGTCTGGAAACAGAATTGAAAGAGAAAGAGAAGAAGAAATAAGGACAAATAGAAGAAAAAGCCCTGTTGGGGAAACCCACAGGGTTTTTGCTGTCATAGGAAAAATGGTATATACAGCGGAGGATACAGGGAGACGATGGAATTCGCTACAGATAATAAGAAGAAAACAGCAACAAGGGTAGAATTGCTGGCGCCGGCAGGAAATTACGAGGCTTTCCTGGGGGCTGTCAACGCGGGTGCGGATGCCGTATATCTGGGTGGTGAGAAATTTGGCGCCAGGGCCTATGCGGATAATTTCACAACGGAAGAGATCTGCAGGGCTATTCGCGCAGCACACTTTATGGGACGTAAAATCTACCTTACAGTGAACACTCTGATAAAAGAGGCAGAATTTGGTGAATTGATTCCATATCTGCAGCCTTTCTATGAAGCGGGCTTGGACGGAGTGATCGTGCAGGATATCGGTGTATTGACACAGATCCGTGCGCATTTTTCGGAACTTGCGCTGCATGCCAGTACGCAGATGGCGCTCACCGGACCCGCTGGCTGCAGCTTTCTGCAGGAACAGGGTGTGGAACGTGTCGTACCGGCCAGAGAATTGTCGCTGGCAGAGGTGAAAAGGATTAAGGAACAGACCGGTCTGGAGATAGAATGCTTTGTACATGGCGCCATGTGTTATTGCTACTCGGGACAGTGCCTTTTCAGCAGCGTGCTGGGCGGCAGAAGCGGAAACAGGGGACGATGTGCCCAGCCCTGCAGACTTCCTTACCACGTCTGTGACGATATGGGTAAAAAGGCGGCTTCCGATATTGAATATCCGTTAAGCCTGAAAGATCTGTGTACGATTTCTCATTTGCCCCGGTTGATTGAAGCCGGAATCGATTCCTTTAAAATAGAAGGGCGCATGAAACGGGCTGAATATGCTGCCGGAGTTACGGCTCTGTATCGCAAATATATCGATCTCTATTATCAGAAGGGACGGGCGGCTTATCAGGTCAGCAAAGAAGATATGGACAGGCTCAGGAGTCTCTATATACGCAGTGAGATACAGACAGGGTATTATGAGCGGCATAATGGCCGGGAGATGATTACGCTTCACAAACCAAGTTATGCCGGAAGCGACGAGCGTCTGCTTACCCGGATCCGGGAAAGGTATCTGCGTGAGCCGGATAGGGCTGTGGTTTCGATGAAGGTGACTCTGGAAGAGGGCAGACCGGCCCTTCTGCAGATTACGGGAACCCTTCTGTCCGATACTCGAAAGATGCCGGAAAATACCGGGAAAAATACTGCCGGAACGCATAGCGAAGAAGGCGGCAGGGAGCAGATAAGTGTTCTGGTGGAAGGAGCCATAGTAGAAACGGCCAGGAAGGCGCCTCTGCAGGAGGAAGATGTGCGGAAACGTTTTCTGAAAACAGGAAATTCCTGGTTGTCAGTGCGGGACTGTGAGATTGCCATGCCGGGAGAGATCTTCCTGCCTGTACGGGCATTGAATGAGCTGCGGCGGGCAGGCATAGAAGCGTATGAGCGGCAAAGTATCTTACAGCGCGGTATGATTGCCGATAGAAATATGGATCGGCAAGAATTGACTGAGTCGGTCAACTACACTGGTCCGGTCGACAGAAAATCCAGTGATACGATAGCTGCTGAAGCTGTGGATATTTTGATCTCTACCTGTGAGCAGTTTGCCCAGGCGCTGTGTTTTCCCTGCCGCCGGATCTATATTGACAGTGATTTATATGTGGCGCAGCATGAACGTATTGTGGAAGCCATAGCGGAGCATAGAACAAAAGGCATGTCGTCAGGCGCTGATTACTATCTTGCGCTTCCCTATATTCTGCGGGCAGATGACGATGCTTATATGGAACGGCTGACCGCATTACTATCCAGCGAGACAATGCCCTCGGCTGGCAGGGGGTGTGAATGCCGGATTTGTGGGTTTCTGGTACGCAATTACGAGGAAGCTGCCTTCCTGCAGAATCTGCAGGGGGGTTATGATATGGTTCCGGATGCTGGATTGTACTGTTTTAATGATGCGGGCGTGCGGTTTTGGGCACACTATTGTAAAGAGTATACGCTTCCATGGGAGCTGAACCGGAAAGAAGCCGAAAATCTGGCCGGCCATGCCGCACAGATCGGTATGCGTACTGCAATGATTGTATATGGCAGAATCCCGATGATGGTCACAGCCAACTGCATCCGCAGAACCGCCGGACAGTGCCAGGGCGCACAGCGGGCAAAGGAACCGCTGTCCGGATCGCATTTTCAGTTAAAGGATCGTTACGGTGTTATTTTTCCGGTGGAAATAAATTGCAGGCACTGTTATAATATCATCTATAATTCTGTTCCCTTTTCTTTACACCAACAGGAGAATGTGTTAAAAAAGATTGGGGCAGATATAAGACGTTATGATTTTACCACGGAGACGGCCAGGGAGTGCAGGCAGATCCTGATGGGCGGGCAGCCTTGCGGCGGATCCTATACTACAGGACATTTGAAAAGAGGCGTGGAATAGTTTGGAATGGATAGTCATGCGGCCCGCAAAGCGGCAGGCTGAGCATGATGAGGGTTTATTATGGAAATATATATTACTGAGCTATCCAAATATCTTATTACATTATTTATGGCATTGTATACGTTAGAATGCTTCCTGGTATTCCGCTTTCAGGAGGAAGAGGACAGGAACGGCTGTTATATCCGTCAGAATCTGTTAATGTTTCTGGTGCATTTTTCATGTTTTCTTGTCATATGCTTCGAGACGGGAAATATAGAATATCTTTTTTTCTATGTGCTGCAGCAGATCCTGCTTTTTGCCACAGTGATGCTTTTCCGTATGGTCTATCCCAAAGGGAACAGGCTGATCGTCAACAATATGTGTCTGCTGTTGAGCATCGGCTTTGTGATCCTTACCAGGCTGTCATTTGAAAAGGCCATCAAGCAGTTTTTTATCGTAACGGTGTCGATCGTAGCGGGGATGCTGATCCCTTACTTCATCCATAAACTGAAATTTTTAAAAAGTCTTACCTGGGTCTATGCAGCAGCAGGGATTGTGGCGCTGGGCGTCGTGCTGATTCTGGGCGCTGTGACTTACGGTTCGAAGATTTCTTACTCCATAGCGGGGGTGACCTTTCAGCCTTCGGAGTTTGTGAAGATCGTGTTTGTGTTTTTTCTGGCCAGTGCTCTTTATGAATCCCATGACCTGCCGCGTGTCATACTGACGGCGGCGCTGGCAGGGATCCATGTACTGATCCTGGTGGCGTCCAGAGATCTGGGCAGTGCTTTGATTTTCTTTATTGTGTATGTGATGATGGTCTTTATCGCCACGTCCAGGTGGATCTATCTGTTTCTTGGCTGTGCCGGGGGATGCGGCGCGGCGGTGTTGGCTTACCGTTTTTTTTCTCATGTGCAGGTGCGTGTCCAGGCCTGGAAAGATCCTTTCAGCTGCATTGACGATGCCGGCTATCAGATTACGCAGTCTTTGTTTGCCATCAGCAGCGGCGGCTGGTTTGGGCTGGGGCTGTTTCGGGGCACTCCCACATCGATCCCTTTTGTGGAGGCGGATTTTGTTTTCTCGGCGGTGGCGGAGGAGCTGGGGATCCTGTTTTCCATGTGTATGATCCTGGTATGTATCAGCTGTTTCATTATGTTTATGGATATTTCCGTCAGACTGCAGGACAGATTCTACAGGCTGATTGCATTTGGACTGGGTGTCACCTACATTTTCCAGGTATTCCTGACGGTTGGAGGCGGGACGAAGTTTATTCCCATGACAGGTGTTACACTGCCGTTTATCAGTTATGGCGGCAGCTCTGTGCTTACTACGCTGGTGATGTTTTTTATCATAGAAGGACTGTTTATCATTCGACAGGAAGAAGGAGCGAAGCGTGTCAAAAGAAAGAAAAGAAAGCGGCCGGTACAACGGGAGCGCACCCGGGCCAAAGAGCAGGAAGAAGAATAAGCGGAACAGACAGATTCTTGCAGTCACCTGGCTTTTCGTCTCTGTTTTTTTAGGCATGATGGGATATACCTGTTATTATGCCGCCACGAATAAACAGGAGTTGATCAATAACAGTTACAACGGCAGGCAGGAGATCTTCGCTGCACAGAATACTCGTGGAAGCATTTATGCCGCCGGCGGACAGGTTCTGGCTGAGACACAGACAGATGAGGAAGGGAATGAAAAGAGGGTCTATCCCTATGAGAATCTTTTTGCGCATGCTGTTGGATATGCTTCCAACGGCAGATTCGGCATAGAGGCGGCAGCCAACTATTACCTGATTAATTCCAACGCCAGGCTGTCGGATAAAGTGGCCAGTGATGTGGCAGGCGCCAAATATCCGGGCGACAGTGTGGTGACAACGTTGGATGTGAGCCTGCAGGATATTGCTTCCCGCTCGCTGGGCGCCTACAAAGGAGCAATTATAGTCTCTGAGCCGGCCACGGGTAAAATTCTTGCCATGGTCTCGAAACCGGATTATGATCCAAATACAATCGATACGATCTGGGATGAGCTGATCCAGGATAAGGAAAGCACGGTTCTTCTGAACCGGGCGACCCAGGGCCTGTATCCACCGGGATCCACTTTCAAGATTGTGACGGCGTTGGAATATATCCGGGAGAACCCGGACAGTTACGGGCAGTACTCTTATCAGTGCAGCGGCAGGTACAGCCATGGACAGGATACCATCAACTGCTATCATGGGTCAGTGCATGGACAGGAAGATTTCACCAAATCCTTTGCCAAGTCATGCAATGCTTCCTTTGCGAATATCGGTATGCAGTTAGACCGGGCAAAATGGGGCAGTACCCTGAAGAATCTGCTGTTTGGTCAGGAACTGCCGGTGTCTTTTGCTTATAACAAAAGCAGGATCGAGGTAGATGCCGAAACTTCCGATTCGGAGATTCTGCAGGCGGCAATCGGACAGGGAGCTACGCAGATCACACCACTGCATCTGAATATGATCACCTGCGCCATCGCTAACAAGGGCACGGTGATGAAACCTTATCTGGTGGATTATGTGCAGAATAACGAGGGAAATATTATCAGGCAGTTTTCACCCGATGCTTATAAGAAGCTGTTTTCCGAGCAGGAGGCTGCGGTACTTACGCAGCTGATGACGGCAGTGGTGGAGAGCGGAACGGGCACGAAGCTGTCCGGTCTGACCTATACTGCGGCCGGCAAGACGGGTTCTGCAGAATACAATAATGTGAAGACGGATTCCCATGCCTGGTTTACGGGGTTTGCGCCGGCTGAGGAACCGGAAGTATGCGTGACCATCATCATTGAAGGTGCGGGAAGCGGCGGGGATTATGCGGTTCCGATTGCCAGACGGATCTTAGATGAATATTTTGGAGCATGAGGCGGCGGATCCCAGGGAAATCTTAAGACAGGATGCAGGAATGTAGAGTGGAATGGAGTAAGTTATGATTGAAGCTGTGAGCAGTGGCGGTGTTGTTATCTTTCGTGGGAAAATACTTGTGCTGTATAAACATCTGCACAACAAATATGAAGGGTGGGTTCTGCCCAAGGGAACAATAGAAGAGGGAGAAACACAGGCGCAGACGGCGCTGCGGGAAGTTTATGAAGAGTCCGGCGTGCAGGCTTCTATCATGAAATATATCGGCAAAAGCCAATACACTTTCCTCATCCCCGAGGATACGGTGTCCAAAGAGGTACACTGGTATCTGATGATCGCGGACAGCTACTACAGCAGGCCTCAACGGGAAGAATATTTTACGGATTCCGGATACTATAAATACCATGAGGCATACCACCTGCTGAAGTTTCCTAATGAAAAGCAGATTCTGGAGCAGGCTTATGGGATCTATCTGGATCTGAAGAAGCGGGAACTCTGGTATAACAAAACATCTAATTAAGGAAAAGTTAATGGTTTCTATCTGTTTTATTGAGGGGAAGTGTGTTAAAATAACTTAGGTTTTATCATTTGGGAACATTACTTTCAATATGATATCAGCATTTTTAAGGCAGACATATCCATGAAATTTTATAAAAATCTTTATATTGGGAATACTATTAAAAATCCGGGGAAAACGCGGAGAAAACTGAAAAGATATGCAAAGCTGCAGAATGTATATGTGATCGCTTATATGGCGGAAAGCGGTCAACTGTCCATCTACCATAATCTGATGTTCCAACAACGGTATTACAAAGAACATCAGCCGTATGTGATTGGAATTGCCGGGAATTATAATGAAGCTGTGGAGATCATCTGCCGCATTGCGGAGGAGTCTGTCCGTGAGACCGGCCGGGCGGATCTGGCGGCATATCTTTTTTCAGATCAGCAGGGAAAGTGCGTCCTGTGAAACAAAAGCATTTCAGGCAAAAGTGATGAGTTGAGAAGAGGGAATCGACGATAAATATATGTTACATATAATTTTGCTTATTTTAAAAATCACAGGCATTATCCTGTTGTGCATCCTGGGCGTTATACTTCTGGCGGTCTGCTGTATGCTTTTTGTGCCGGTACGCTATCGGATCGAGATATGCAGGGAAGAGGGGGATGGCAAACCGCCGTTTGTGGTGAGAGCGAAGATTACCTGGCTGCTGCATCTGATTAATGTTCTCCTGCGTTATCCGGCCGATATATACGTACGCGTGCGATTAGTTCTGTTCACCCTGTTCAGAATACCGGAAACGGAGAAGAAACACAGCCGGAAATCAAAAAGGAAAAAGAGAAAAGGAGATAAGGAGGAAGAGGAGTCTTCTGTTTCTGAGGAGGATGCTGGATCAGCAGGGACACCAGAAGAAGCAGAGGCAAAAGAGCATACAGACAGGGACAGCACAGCAGATCACTCTGCTGCAGAGGAGTTGGAAGTGTCAGCAGAAAGTGAACATTCCGAAGAGGCAGCAGATTCGGAGGAAGATTCTTCCGTACCGCCTGAAGGACCGATCCGAAAGCTTATACGAAAGATCCGCGGCCTTTTCTGCAGGATCAGACAGTTTCTGGAGAAATTAAAGAGCGCGGTTCAAAATATACAGTACACAATCCGTAGTATGTGTGATAAAATAAAGTCTGCATCAGATACTGTGCAATATTATAAAGGAGTGCTGGAAAGCGATGCCTTTCGCCATTCCTGGGAATTGTGCCGGGGGCAGGCGGCTGTTGTACTGAAGGCCCTGAAGCCGGATAAGTTTGTGGCGGATCTGATCGTGGGGACGGGGAACCCGGCTTCAACGGGGGATATCCTTGCATGGCATGGTATGCTGTACCCGCTGATCGGACCGCATGTGAGGGTTGTAGGGGACTTTGAGCGGGCACATCTGGAAGGTTATGTGTTTATCCAGGGTAAGATACGAACGTTTACTTTTCTGCGTGTGGCATGGAAGGTTTACAGAAATAAAGATATAAGAACATTGATCAGGTTATTTAAGAAGGAGGCTGTATAAATGGCGGAAAATAATTTCTCCGGTGTAATTGAATCTTTAATGAAAGGTATGAATGCAGTGATCGGCACTAAGACGGTGGTGGGAGATGCGACGCAGATCGGTGATACCATCATTCTGCCGCTGGTGGATATCAGCTTTGGCGTGGGAGCGGGCGCCAGCGCCAACGATAAGAAAAACGGCGGAGGCGGCGGATTTTCTGCCAAGATGACGCCAAGTGCGGTACTTGTGATCAAGGACGGCGCTACGAAACTGGTAAATATCAAGAATCAGGATACCGTTACGAAGGTACTTGACATGATCCCGGATATTGTGGATAAATTTACCACGCCTAAAGAAGAGATGATCGAGGATGATAAGGCGGTAGATATTGCTTTTCCCGAAGAAGAGTAATTTAATTTGAGCAGCACTTTTTCCTCACAACATTCATATAATATACAAAGAGCATAAGCAGGGATATTATATGAAGAAGTTAATAGGTTTTGTGGCGGTTTGTATTGCAGCAGGTATGCTGTTTATGCTTTTTTTAACGAATCGGTTTATCGGGTTGGTTCTTATCATCCTGCTGCTGCTGATCGGGTATAATTTTTTTTGCTGTGATTAAGGGGAATGCGGCAACTGGTATATATGTATAGACGTGAGCGGCTTTGTTCTGCTCAGGTGGTCGGGGTAATATCTATGAAGAAGGTAGAAGAGATACTTGCACGGGGATCGGACGAGGAACTGCAGGCGTTAAAGGCATGGCTTTTTCGGGAAAACATTCGTTTGGAAACAGCGTCGAAAGAGCTGAAGAATATGCAGGAACAATTCCTGAAAGAGAAAGTGCAGTTTCAGGAAGAGATGAAAGTATTAAACCGCAAGGCGGCGGGAGAGCGTCAGCGTTTGAAAGAGGACAACCAGTTCTTTGAGAAGAAGATGGAGATTCTGCAGAACGGTTTCAAACAGCTTGATCTTGACCGCAGAAGACTGGATAAGGAATGGGCGCGTCTTTCGGCGGAGAAAGAACTTCTGGACGAGCATCTCCTTTACGGCGGGCATTCGGAGGCGGCGATTTTCTTTCAGGGAGTGCACAATCCACTGTCTCTGAAGAAGCGCTATAAGGATTTGATCAAAATATTCCATCCGGATAACGTGGCAGGAGACAAAGAAGTGATCCAGCGTATCAACAAAGAATATGAGAGATTGAGAGAGAAGTACGAGAAAGAATTTAAACATGCATAAAGGGTTTTATAATTTAAACAGACAGGCTTGGATGGCCTGTCTGTTTTTTTTCGAATTGTGGCGGAACGGAGATGTTTTACAAAATTGATAATTGGTCAATATTTTTAACATTTTAGGTCTAAAAAACAGCTTTTTAGGCGAAATGTCCATATGATAAAATCTGTTTATTAAAAAATGACAGGAGGAGAAACAATGAAAAGAAAAATTATAGCAATTATGTTGTCTGCAGCCATAGGACTCTCCTTATTGACCGGATGCGGTGACGGCAGTGAGAATACGGGCGCAGATTCCAACAGCAGCGCAGCAGATAGTGCGGCGGAAAGCACGGATGCAGATAAGAGTGATGCGGGCGGCGGAGAAGTATTAAATGTAATATGCGTTGGTACAGAAGCGGATACACATGTGGCCGGCTACAATAAAATTGCAGAGAATTTTTCTGCGGACAATGAATATGGCGTAACGATTCAATTTGATTTTTATGAAAATGAGCAGTTTAAGACGAAGCTGACTACCTTGATGGCCTCAAATGCTGTGCCGGATATCTTTTTTACCTGGGAACTGTCTTATCTACAGCCGTTTGTGGAGGGTGGAAAGGTAGCGGATATTACGTCTTATCTGGAAGAAGATCAGGAATGGAAGAATTCTTTTGCAGGCGGAACACTGGATAAATTGTCTTATGACGGAAAGAATTACGGCATTCCCACACAGAAATCATTGTGTGTTATGTTCTACAACAAACAGATTTTTGAGGAGAATGGTGTGTCAGTTCCCACAACATATGACGAGTTTCTGCAGGTATGTGAGACTCTGAAAGCAAACGGGGTAACGCCCATGGCCATGTGTGGTACAGATGCCTGGATTCCGGCACAGTTTGTACAGCAGATCGCAGGCGGTATGGCCGGTGAAGATTTGTTCAATGCGATCTGTGACGGAAGCGAGAAGTGGAATAACGAGGTACATGTCAAAGCTTCGGAAGAAGTGAAGAAGATGGCAGATGCAGGATACTTCCAGGACGGGTTCATTGGTATGGGACCGGAGGAATCAACGGATCTGTTTGCAAAAGGAAAAACGGCGATGTATTTTATGGGAGCCTGGGATTCCGACAGAGTGCAGAAAGACGAGATTGGTGAGAATGCGGGAGCATTCGTTCTTCCGGCATATGACAGCAAATATGCAAATATCTCTGTAGGATCAGTAGATACGAGTTTTGCACTTGCTGAAACCTGCAGGAATAAAGATGCGGCTATTGCATTTCTGAAATATTGGACATCACAGGAAAATGCAGACATGTTGCTGTATGATTATGGCAGAATCCCGGCTTGTAATTATGAGGTGGACGGATCTAAATTGACGCCGTTGCTCAATGAAGTTGTTAAGATCTCCAACGAACAGGTCGGCCTTACTCCATGGTGGGACAGGCAGTTCGGCGCAGGAGAAGGCGTTGAATTCAATAATACATGTGTTTCCGTGATTGGTGGAGAAGACGCACAGACTGCATTCGATGCATTACAGCAGTTTGCGGAGGACAATGCCGACAGATAGGCAGGTTTTATCCGGATGCAAATACGGAGTAACTCGCGGGTAAGAGCTGCTCCGTATTTTAGATGTTAAAGGAGGTTTTTATGCATAATGTAATGGGAAATAAGAAGAGTATCGCTGTTTTTGTCTTACCGGCATTCATTATTTATGCTGTTTTCGCATTAGTGCCGATCGCCTACAATGTATATGTCAGTTTTCTGCAGACGGACCTTATGAGTCCTTCAAAATTTGTCGGATTTAAGAATTATATAAATCTGTTCCGCGACAAAACCTTTACAGGCGCCCTGAAAAATAATATTCTAATGGTGATTGGTTCCCTGATCGCCCATTTACCCCTGGCGTTGTTTTTTGGCAACATTTTGTTCCAGAAAATCAAAGGGAGCCATTTCTTTCAAACGGTATTTTTCCTGCCAAGCGTTATCTGCGGTGTGGCTGTCGGTCTTACATGGACCTTTGTATATAACTCTCAGTTCGGACTTGTCAATAAATTTTTTGAGATCATCGGAATGGGAGGACTTCAGAAAACATGGCTTGCAGATAAAGATCTGGCCCTGTTCTGTATTATCGTGGTAGTAATGTGGCAGTTTGTCGGCTATCATATGGTAATTCAGATTGCTGCTATGAAAAATATACCTTCCTCATATTATGAAGCGGCTGAAATTGACGGGGCCAGCAAATGGGTTCAGTTCAAAAGTATCACGTTTCCGTTGATTAAGCCGATCTTAAAGGTTGATGCCGTTTTGATCATTACCGGCTCTTTAAAATATTACGATCTGGTGGCTGTTATGACCGGAGGCGGGCCAAATCATGCAACAGAGCTGATGTCCACCTACATGTTTTACCAGGGATTCCGTACACTGAAATATGGGTATTCTGCAGCGATCGGCGTTATTCTGCTGGTTCTGTGCATGTGTTCCGTCGGCCTGTCCAACCTGGTGTTCCGCACAGAAACAATTGAATTTTAGAGGAGGTGCTAAATACATGAAGTTATCTGCCAGAGAAAGATTTATTATGATTTTAAAATATGCTGCACTGCTCCTTTTTACTGTTTTATGCCTGTATCCCTTATTCTGGCTGCTTTTAAGTTCCTTTAAGACGAATACGGAATTATATGAGAATCCATGGGGGCTTCCGGAAAGTTTTAGTCTGGGCAATTACATTCAGGCAGTCAATGAAGGGCATATTCTGCAGTATTTCTTTAATTCGGTGATTATTGCGGTAGCCGCAGTGCTTGTTTCGGTACTCTTAAGCAGTATGGTGTCTTATGCGATTGCGAGAATGGAATGGAAGCTGTCGGGTTTCATGCTGCAGGTATTTTTGCTGGGAATGATGATTCCGGTCTATGCCATGATCGTGCCGTTATTTTCGATGTTCAACAAAATGGGACTGTTAAATACGCATCTTGCCGTTATCATTCCTCATATAGCAATTGCATTTCCTATGGCAATCTTTATTATGAATGGATTTATGGGATCTCTGCCTCGGGAAATGGAAGAGGCGGCGGTGGTGGACGGCTGCAATATTTATCAGATTTTTTTCAGGATTATCATGCCGATCTCCAAATCTTCTATTGTAACCGTAGCGGTGGTAACATTCATCAATATATGGAATGATCTGCTGCTGCCTCAAATCTTCCTCACTGACTCTGCAAAGATGACGCTTCCGGTAGGGCTGACAGAGTTCCAGGGGCAGTATGCAACCAATTATGTGGTGGAGATTGCCGCCGTTATTATTACGATTATACCCAGTATTATCGTCTATATCTGGCTCCATAGACATATTATGGAAGGCATGGTTGCCGGGGCGGTAAAAGGCTGACCAATACAGCGCAGGGAGGGGTTAAAATGAATTTGCTCATCGCGGATGATGAACTGGCGATCAGGAAGGGACTGCTATCCCTTCCCTGGAATACAATAGGGATTGCGGAAGTATTTGCAGCTGAAAATGGTTTGGAGGCCAAAGAGATCCTTGACAGCCGGAGCGTTGACATTATCATCAGTGATATTCGTATGCCGGGTATGACAGGACTTGATCTGTCGGAATATGTTAAAACAAATTCTTTGGACATGGCTGTCATTCTGTTGACCGGTTTTTCCGAATTTGAGTATGCAAGACAGGCAATTCATAACCAGGTTTTTGCATATTTGTTGAAGCCCCTGCATCCTAATGATATACTCAGAACAGTGGCGGAAGTAAAGATCAGACTGGAGAGGCAGCGTTATACGGCAAAAGTCGTACGCAAATATGAAGATGCTGCCAGTTCTCCTGAGTATAGAGATCAGATTTCTTTCCTGTTCCGCGGAAGCAGCCAGCAGGCGATAACGATCCTGCAGGATATGGCCAACAATTTTAAAGAGAGTCTTTCCTTAAATTATCTGGCGGAGAAATATCATTTCTCGGTTGGATATCTTTCCAGGATGCTGAAAAAAGAGACAGGCTATTATTTCAGTGATCTTTTGAACGGAATCAGACTGGCGGCGGCAGCGCGTTGTCTTCAGACAGAAACCGACAAAATCAACCTGATCTGTGAGAAAACAGGATTCAGTGATCAGAAATATTTCAGCCAGGTATTCAAAAAAGTATTCGGATGCAGTCCCGGAGAGTTTCGTAAACTCAATATAGAAGAAAAAGATTATTGTATTGAAAATATCTTGAAACTGCTGAAAGAGAGGAAGTAAATCTTCCGGCTTGGAAAGAGGCATTGTTGAATACGAAAAGAACCATCATTTTCACAAGCATCAGGACAAAAATGATCATAATCTTTGCCGTACTGTTGTCTTTAGTCGGTCTATTCAGTTCCCTGTTATCCATAGCTATATTTCGTCATGGATACGGACAGATTTCGTGGGAATATCTGGGAGACGTAACCAGACAGACGACGAATAATCTGGAAAACGGCATTGAATTTATAGAGAATCAGAGCATGCAGATCATAACGAACTCCATCATCCAGAAGCGGCTTGCGCAAATGAATGACAAAGAATTGTCTTCTTACGAGTTACAGGTATGTAGAACCGCGATAGAAAAAGAACTGGAAACGATTGGATTCATTGATCAGGACATCGTTTCCGTCAGTGTCATGTCTCTGGAGGGCCATGAATCTGCCGTGAAACAGATTGAGCCTTCCGGAACATTATTTGTCTTTGATGAAGGGGATATCTATCTGGAAAACGGAACCTCTTTGTGGAATCTGGCCATTGTGGGGAACAAAAGAAGGATCTGTATGGCCAGAGCCATTTTAAGTTTATGTACAATGCGGCCTCTCGGTTATTTGAACATTGTGTATGAGAACAGTTTCTTTGGCGATATAGTACGGGACAATTCCACGCAGTTTTCCAGCGGCGCTTATATTGTAGACAGCCAGGGGACTATTGTGGTAACAAATTATGAAGAACATCTCGGAAAAGAATTTCCTTTTTCCCTGAAAGGCTTTGATAATAACCGCGGCATATGTTATGATGCGCTGAATGACACAAAATCATTTTATTATGTCGGGAATCAGATGCAAAATGGCTGGACGTTGGTAGAAACAGTTTCTGTAAAAGAGTTCTATAAAAATTCCCGGACGACAACGCTGTTTTCCCTTGCAGTTACCGGTTCCCTGCTGGCTGTCGGTGTTGTACTGGTCATGATGATGACAGCACATATAACCAAACCGACGCAGGAACTTCTTAAGAGCATGAAGACGCTGGGAAAGGGAGAGGATTATCCGCGGGTAAAAGTGGAGAGCCAGGATGAGATCGGGCAGATTGGGATGGAATACAATTATATGGTAGACCAGCTGGAAACGTTAATCGAGAAAGTATATAAGATGGAGATCAGCCAGAAACAGGCAGAGATTGAATTTCTGCAGATGCAAATCAATCCGCATTTCCTCTATAATGCCTTAGATACCATCAGCTGGATGGCATTCAGTAAGAATGATATGGATATTTCGGAGATGACCATCGCCCTGGCAGATTTATTGCGTGCCACGATCAAGAGAGAGCAGTTTATTACACTGCATGATGAAATGAAAACGGTAAAGGATTATCTGCTGATCCAAAAACAACGTTTTGGGGATAAAATTCTGGTCGTGTATGATATTGATGAACGCGCCAGTTCCTATCTCGTCCCCAATTTCATTCTGCAGCCATTGGTGGAGAACGCGATCATTCACGGGCTGGAGCTGAAGGTGGGAAAGGGAACCTTATGGATTCGAATCTGGTTAAATGATAACCAGATGTATTTTGATATCTCGGACGATGGTGTAGGCATGACGCAGGAAGAAGCACGGAAGCTGCAGGAGCAGCTGCTGGATGTGGGAAGCGGAAGGGCAAAGGAGAAGTCGATCGGGTTGAAAAATGTCTATCGGCGGCTTTTGTTATGTTATGGAGAAGAAAGCCTTCTTGAAATCAAGAGTGAAAAAGATTCAGGAACACGGATTTCTTTTGCGATACCTTTACAGCTGAAATAAGCAACAATAAAACAAGATAAGAATGGAGGAAACATGGTATGAGAAAGAAACAAAATTATAGGTGGGAGCATTTATCGCTGGGAACCTGCTACTATCCGGAGCATTGGGATCAAAAACTCTGGAAAGAAGATCTGCAGAGAATGCTGGATTGTGGAATTGAGACGATCCGTATCGCCGAATTCGCGTGGAGCAAGGTAGAACCCCGTGAAGGAGAATTTACCTATGAATTCTTTGATGCCTTCCTGGAAACCGTAAAAGAGACCGGCATGAAGGTAATTTTCGGTACGCCCACGGCAACGCCGCCCGCATGGCTGACAGACAAATACCCGGAGGTTCTAAACTGCCGCATGGACGGGGTACCGTTCCGTCACGGAATGCGCAGGCATTACAATTATAATTCGCCCAAATATCAGGAACTCTGCGGAAGGATTGTGGAGAAATTTGCATCCCATTATGCCAAGCATCCGAATGTGGTCGGCTGGCAGATTGACAATGAGATTAACTGTGAGATAAATGAGTTCTATTCGGAGAGCGACACGACAGCATTCCGGCGCTTCCTGCAGGAAAAATATCAGACATTGGACGCTCTGAACGCGGCGTGGGGAACTGTTTTCTGGAATCAGACTTATACTGCATGGGAGGAGATTTATGTACCGCGTACGACAATCCATAATTCAACTAACCCCCATCAGACACTGGATTATATCCGTTTCGTTTCGGACAGCGCCATAAGATTCTGCAGGATGCAGAGCGACATCCTGCGAAATTACGTGAAACCGGGAGATTTCATAACCACCAACGGTATGTTCGGTAAATTGGATAATCACAGAATGACAGACGAATGTCTTGATGTATATACCTATGATTCTTATCCTAATTTTGCATTCTGCCTGCGGGAGGATCCGAAGCATTCCAACAATCTGAATGACCGGAAGTGGAGTAAACAATTATCGGAAGTGCGTTCTGTCTGTCCGCATTTCGGAATCATGGAGCAGCAATCCGGCGCGAACGGATGGAATACCCGGATGGAGGCACCGGCGCCTAAACCGGGGCAGATGATGCTGTGGGCAATGCAGAGTGTGGCCCATGGGGCGGATTATGTAAGCTTTTTCCGCTGGAGGACATGCACGATGGGTACGGAGATCTACTGGCATGGTATTCTTGACTATGACAACAGAGACAACCGCAAACTGGCGGAAGTTCGCCGCATAAGAGACCGCATCAGAATGATTGATGAGATGGCAGGATCCGGCTATAAAGCTACGTTCGGCCTGATAAAAGACTACAGCAATATCTGGGATTCTGAAGTTGACGTATGGCATCAGAGGCTGACATGGCAGAGCGAACAGGAGATCTTCATAGCTTCCCAGCTGACACACAGCCCTATGGATCATGTATATCTTCTGGAGGATACGCAGGTTGAAGAGCTTCTGCAATATCCGCTGCTTATTTATCCTCATGGCCTGCTGCTTTCCGAGCAGAAAGCGGATTTGCTGAAAGCCTATGTGGAGCAGGGCGGATGCCTGTTGATCGGCGCCCGTACCGGTCAGAAGGACGAGAGCGGGAAATGTGTCATGACACCGATGCCCGGCCTGCTGGCGGATGTTACCGAAAGTGATGTGAAAGAGTTCACATTTGTCGGACCGGCTGACGATGCTGTTACGATGGAGTGGAACGGGATAGAGATGCAGACAGGCCTCTTCAATGATATTCTGGATACGACAGGAGAGAAGGCAAAAGTATTGGCCCGCTACAGTTCCAACTACTATAAGGGCAGTCCTGCGATGATTGAAACCTCCTGTAAACTGGGACGGGTGATTCATTTTGGCGGAACCTTTACGAGAGAGAATACGAAAGCCTTTCTGGAATATACCGGAGTGCTCTCTCCCTGGAAAGAGACGATCGAACTGCCGGAAGCATGTGAACTTTGTGTCCGTGAAAAAGACGAAAGACTGTATTTCTTTGTCCTGAATTATTCTGACAAAGAGCAGGAGATCTGCATCAGGAGAACCATGACAGACCTGGATACTTCTGAGAAAGCCGAAGGCTGTATCACGCTGAAGGCATATGAGACAAAGGTATATCGCGCAGAGTGACGACCTGGCAGGATCTCGGGTGTGTTGAAAGCGCCATTGTAAATAATTCAGCATTTATGCGCCATGCTCTAAAGCAGCATGGCGTATTATGATACGGGAGTTCCTTTTTTATGGAGATTTGTGTCGGAATAGAGATGAAGGAAAATATGTATATTTCCATATAAAAAAGGAATATTGTGAAATGATCAAACAGATCATTCTACAATACTCCTCTGTACTGACAAAAATTATGCTCTTTCAACTTTTCCGGATCTTAAACAGCGTGTACATACATGCAGTTTCTTGTTGGCGCCGTTCACTTTGCACATAACGTTCTTAACATTAGAATTCCAAATTCTGTTAGATCTTCTATGAGAATGGCTTACGTTATTTCCAAAATGAGCGCCCTTACCACAAACATCACACTTAGCCATCTTTGCACCTCCTAACGATACAATCGATTCTTTTTTGTATTCTTTGCTCACACAACATTTGTATAATAGCAGAAAGTAAAACGGAATGCAAGCGGAAATTACATATTTTGCCTGAAATCATGTTTCTTTTTTTGAGTAAACAGGTTATAATATGGATGTATATTCAGAATAATAAGGAGGTAGCTTATGAAAGTTTCTTCGATGGACACACATATGGGGAATATTTCTATCGATCAGGAAGTCGTGGCACAGTTCGCCGGCACGATAGCCATGGAATGTTTCGGCGTGGTCGGCATGGCAGGTATGAGTGTGAAGGACGGTCTTGTGAAATTACTGAGGAAAGACAGCATGACGCGCGGCATACAGGTGTTTTTGAATAACAATAAGCTGACTATGAATTTTCATATTATTGTTTCTTACGGTGTGAGCATTCTCGCAGTAGCGGATAATCTGATAGACAGTGTAAAGTACAAGGTAGAAGAATTTACCGGAATTGAAGTGGAAAAGATAAACATCTTCGTCGAAGGTGTGAAAGTGATTGACTAAGGGAGGAAGTGTAAGGTGGCTTCAAATACAATGGATGCCGGTATGCTGGCAAAATTGTTCCTGGCAGGAGCAAAGAATCTTGAGAGCAAGAAAGAATGGATTAACGAATTAAATGTATTCCCGGTGCCGGACGGCGATACGGGTACGAATATGACACTGACGATTATGGCCGCGGCCAGAGAAGTTGCATCTTTGTATGAGATGGGCGATGTGGATATGCGTTCTTTATGTAAGGCCATTTCTTCCGGTTCCCTGCGGGGAGCAAGAGGCAACTCCGGTGTGATCCTTTCTCAATTATTCCGTGGCTTCACCAAGGGCGTGAAAGAATACGATGAGGTTACGATCCCGGTCTTTGCCGCGGCCTTCGAGAAGGCGGTTGAGACGGCTTATAAGGCTGTCATGAAGCCTAAGGAGGGTACGATCCTGACCGTTGCCAAAGGGGCGGCGATTAAGGCAAGAGAACTGGCTGACAGCGGGCTGGACGATCTGGGAGAATTTATGGCACAGATCATTGCCCGCGCGGACGAGGTGCTGGAACAGACGCCGGAGATGCTGCCGGTTTTGAAACAGGCAGGTGTGGTTGACTCTGGTGGTCAAGGACTGATGCAGGTTTTGAAAGGAGCCTACGACGCATACCTGGGTAAGGAGATCGACTTTTCTCTGGATACGACGGCTACGGCTCATACAGGTGGGAGAACGGCAGGAGCCAATCTGGAAGCCCAGGCGTCGGCAGAGATCAAATTCGGTTACTGCACTGAGTTTATCATAATGCTCAACAAAGTATTTAATATTAAGATGGAGATGGATTTTAAGGCTTATCTGGAATCCATCGGCGATTCGATCGTGGTGGTAGCGGATGAGGACGTGGTCAAGGTACATGTACATACCAATGATCCCGGTCTTGCGATCCAGAAAGCGCTTAAATACGGCGCACTCTCCAACATGAAGATCGACAATATGCGTCTTGAGCATCAGGAGAAGCTGTTTAAGATGTCCCGGAAGGAAGAGAAGGCGGAGGAAATGCCCACGGTTCAGGAACAGCCCCGGAAGGATGTGGGATTTATTGCCGTATCTGTGGGGGACGGGATCAACGAGATCTTCAAGGGACTTGGCGTGGATCACATTATAGAGGGCGGCCAGACCATGAATCCCAGCACGGAGGATATGCTCAATGCCATCGATCAGGTGAATGCCGATACGATTTTCATCCTGCCCAACAATAAGAACATTATTCTGGCGGCCAACCAGGCCCAGTCCCTTGTGCGGGATAAGAAGATCGTGGTAATCCCCACGAAGACGGTTCCTCAGGGAATTACGGCTGTGATCAATTATGTGCCGGATCTGAGTGTAGAAGAGAATGAGAAGGCCATGGTAGAAGAGATCGTCAATGTTTCCACCGGACAGGTCACTTATGCGGTCAGAGATACGAATATTGACGGCAAGGAGATCAAGCAGGGCGATTTCATGGGAATCGGTGATAAGGGCATTCTTTCCGTAGGCATCGCCATCTCGGAAGTGACGCTTAAGATGATCGATGAGATGATGTCTGACGACCGGGAACTGATCAGCATCTATTATGGCTCTGAGATTCAGGAAGCGGATGCCGAGAGCCTTCGTGCACAGGTAGAAGAGAAGTATCCAGGATGCGATATCGAACTGCAGTACGGCGGACAGCCGATCTACTATTATATTGTGTCGGCCGAGTAAATATTGCCTTTGTATTTTGCAGGGGCAATTCAGATTTACAGATTTTATAGATTTTACAGATTTTTTATAAATTTAAAGTAAAGAAGATTTAGTTCTACCAGGAGAACGTAAATGCGGTATCCCGGTAGAACTAAATCATGTTCGGAGACCGTAACGGGATCGCAAGGAGGAGGAGCGCATGAACGGGAACAAAAGCAGCAGCTGTGGTGTCTGTGAGAGAATTGCCCTCACCAGACAGGGGCAAAATCCATATTTTGTCAGAGAGTTGGAAACAGGATATGTCGTGATCGGAGATCATCAGCGATTTAAGGGTTATACGCTTTTCTTATGCAAAGAACATGCCACGGAAATTCACTTTCTGGAGAAAGAATTTCGGAATCGGTTCCTGCAGGAAATGTCGTTGACGGCAGAAGCGGTCTATAGGGCGTTTTCGCCTGACAAACTGAATTACGAACTGCTGGGAGTCGGGAATAATGTCCATATGCACTGGCATTTTTTTCCGAGAAGAGAGGGCGATACGCCATCGCCGGGGCCGGTCTGGCAGATCGGAGCGCAGATGCGTGATGACAGATATCTGCCGACGGACGAAGAGCTGGAAGATATGAAAAAGAGACTGGACGAAGAGCTGAGCAGGCTGTTAACAGAAAGTGGATATGGAAAGGATTGAGCCATGACCATTACATCCCTGAAAGGTGTCGGCGAGAAGACCGCTCAATTATTTGAGAAGCTGGATATCACAACAACGGACGATCTCCTTGTTTATTATCCGCGTGATTATGAATATTTCTCCGATCCGGTGACTTTAGAACAGGCCGCTACAGACGAGGTTACAGCCATTTCGGGCCGTATCCGCGGCAATATCGCGGTCAGGCATGTGAGCGGACTGAGTATAACCACCTTTGAGATGGAGTGTGCGGGCGGCGGAATCCTGCAGATGACCTACTTTAACATGCCGTATCTGAAGAACAGCCTAAAGCGCGACACGCAGTATGTTGCGCGCGGTTATCTGTTAAAGAAGGGCGGCCGGTTCGTGATGGAGCAGGCGAAGCTGTACAAACCGGAGGAATATGGGAAGATGGCAGGCCGCATGATGCCCTGTTACGGAACGACGAAAGGGCTTACCAACAATGCCATCACCAAGGCTGTCAGACAGGCGCTTGCCGTATCCCCACTGCCGCAGGATCATCTGCCGGACATCATCAGAGAATCAGAACATCTTAGCCCGTTAGAGGATGCCATACGGCAGATGCATTTTCCGGACAGCAAAGATCTGCTGGTGCAGGCCAGAGAGCGGCTGGTTTTTGATGAGTTTCTGCTTTTTATCCTGATGCTGCGCCGGATGCGGGAGGATACTGAGGCTGTGCAGAACCAGTATCCGATGATCGAGGTGGCGGAGACGAAGCGATTGTTAGAGGCACTGCCTTACAGCCTGACGGCCGCCCAGCAGAAGGTATGGCAGGAGATTGAGGCCGATCTGACCTCGGAACATGTGATGAACCGGCTGATTCAGGGGGATGTAGGATCCGGCAAGACTATCCTTGCTTTCCTGGCCCTGCTTATGTGCGTGGCCAACGGTTATCAGGGGGCCATGATGGCCCCCACGGAAGTGCTGGCAGCGCAGCATTATGAGACGTTATCACAACTGCAGAAGCAGTATAAACTGCCGATCCGTCCTGTGCTGCTGACTGGTTCTGTCACCGCAAAGGAGCGCAGACAGATTTATGCACAGATCGAGAGCGGGGAGGCGAACGTGATTCTCGGCACTCATGCGTTGATTCAGGATAAAGCTGTATACCATAATCTGGCGCTTGTGATCACGGACGAACAGCACCGTTTTGGTGTGCGCCAGCGGGAGAGTCTGGCGCAGAAGGGGAAACAGGTACATGTGCTTGTCATGAGCGCAACGCCGATTCCGCGTACGCTGGCCATCATTCTGTACGGTGATCTGCATATCTCGGTGCTCAATGAACTGCCGGCCAACCGGCTGCCCATCAAGAACTGCGTGGTGAATACTTCCTACAGGGAAACCGCTTATCATTTCATGGAAAAGGAAATCGCTGCCGGCCATCAGGTCTACATTATCTGTCCCATGGTGGAAGAGGGGGAGATGGCGGAGCTGGAAGATGTGGTGTCTTATACCGCCAGGTTGAAAGGAATTCTGCCTGCCACAATTCAGATTGCGGCGCTTCACGGGAAGATGAAGCCTGCACAGAAGAACCGGATCATGGAGGCCTTTGCTGCAAAACAAATCGATATTCTCGTGTCAACTACGGTGATTGAGGTAGGTATCAACGTACCCAATGCTACGGTGATGATTGTGGAGAATGCGGAGCGGTTTGGCCTGGCACAGCTGCATCAGCTGCGCGGCCGTGTAGGCCGTGGCGATACACAGTCCTATTGTATATTCATGAGTAAATCGTCGAAACCGGAGACCATGGCCCGGCTCAGGATTTTAAATGAATCCAATGACGGATTCTATATTGCCAGTCAGGATTTAAAGCTGCGTGGACCGGGAGATCTGTTCGGCATCCGCCAAAGCGGTGCGCTGAAATTTATACTGGGCGATATTTTTCAGGATGCTTCAATCCTGCAGCGCGCCAGCCAGTGGGCGGACAGGATCCTGTCCGAAGACCCGGCCCTGGCCACGAAATCGTATCTGTCTTTACGGGAATATTTAAGAGATAGTGTATCCCGGTCAGCGCGTGATTTAAAGAATGGTGTAATAAATGAGGTTGACTTTAGGACTATCTGAAAGTAATATGGTTAAGTAGATGTTTGTGTAACAGTCCAGGCAGCAATTTCATGGAGTAAGATCATTGTCAGGAGCCTTAATGGAATTGCAGGCGGCAGTCTGTGTGTACAGGATGCCGGACAGGTTCGTGTGTGTTGACTGTTTTTTGAATTAATATTTGATGACGGAGTGTAGAACGGATATGGCAAAGAATATTGCAGTTGTTACCGACAGTAACAGTGGAATTACGCAGAAACAGGCAGAGGAGCTGGGACTTTATGTGCTTCCTATGCCTTTTATGATTGAGAACGAGACTTATTTTGAAGATATCACACTGACGCAGGAGGCGTTCTATGAAAGACTTGCGTCGGGAGCAGACGTCATAACCAGTCAGCCTTCTCCGGATTCGGTGATGAAGCTGTGGGATGAGCTGCTTGGAGAGTATGACGAAATCGTACATATTCCCATGTCCAGCGGCCTGAGCGGTTCCTGTCAGAGTGCGCTTATGCTGGCTGCTGATTATGACGGCCGGGTGCAGGTTGTTAATAATCAAAGAATTTCTGTTACACAGAGACAGTCTACTCTGGATGCGCTTAAACTTGTGGAGAAGGGCATGAATGCTGCGCAGATCAAGCAGTTTCTGGAGGATGACAAGTTTAACTCCAGCATTTATATCATGCTGGATACTCTGTATTATCTGAAAAAGGGCGGCAGGATCACGCCCGCTGCGGCAGCGCTTGGAACAATTCTGCGGTTAAAACCGGTACTGACGATTCAGGGAGATAAGCTGGACGCTTTTGCCAAGGCAAGAACCGTCTCCCAGGGTAAATCCATGATGATCAACGCCATACGTAATGATATGGAGAAACGCTTTGGCGGTGTGAATAAGGACACGATATGGCTGCAGATCGCTTATACGTACGACCTGGAAGCTGCAACCCAGCTGAAGGATGAAGTGGCGGCACAATTTCCGGGCTTTGATATTCATATGGATCCGTTGTCTTTAAGCATCGCCTGCCATATTGGCCCAGGTTCACTGGCCGTTGCATGCTGTAAGAAGATATCGTAAGATACGGATTTAGCTATAAGGCGTCAGAGAGTGATTTAAGCGGTCTCAAAAGAAAGATAGAACACGATCATGCAAAACAGGTTATCGTCCACAGGTGTGGCGGATTACGGCGGCACAACGATATGGGGGTGAAGATACCTGTTTTGTTTCATGTAGAAAACGAGCATAGCTCGTTTACGAGATTTGCCTGCGGCAAACTCGGATAAGCAGAACAATATACGTTTACGGGATTTGCCTGCAGCAAACTCGGATAAGCAGAACAATATACGTTTACGAGATTTGCCTGCGGCAAACTCGGATAAGCAGGGCGATTACGTTTATGTAAAAGAGAGAAATGAGGTTTACGATGGGACAATATGCTTCCAGGAACGATAAGCAGGAGCTGGTTCTGCAACAGGAATATATGAAGAAGGCGGTTTCCTATGTGGCGGACTTAAAACAGCAGCTGGGACGGCAGCCGCTTTGCTGTGTTACAACCTTCGGCTGTCA
>CANPTH010000017.1 GCA_947576945.1 uncultured Lachnospiraceae bacterium | reverse complement strand
ACATACCATTATAATTTTATTATACCCGCAGGCCTTACATTTCACAATCTAATATTTAAAAAGGCATTTGGAAGCCCTATAACAATTCCTCCAAATGCCCTGTTCTCCACTACTGTACAGCCCACACAAACCGTTCTATTTTATTACTACCATATGTACCGTACTCTTACTAATCCCAAATTCCTTCGCCGTCTGTCTCACCGTAGCGTTATTCTCAATAATATAATTGGCAGTCTGGATTACACCCTCCTCAATATAATCTTTCAAAAGGAAACCCCTCATAACACTTTTTTACATTGTATGAAGTGTTATGAGGGGTTATGACCGCTTAAAAGGCAAAGTCTTTATTTCTTTCAATAGGCATAAATCTATGTTACCTACACTAAGCAATACGATACACTTTGTCATTCAAGTTTCTTTAGAATATTTAATGTTCGACCTGACCTCTCCTACGATTTCCATAAACCTTGATGAGCAAAAGCCAAGCAAAATTACATCCATAATTTTGCATACAAAAAAATCAATCATGTATGTTTTCACATCTACCTCCAACATTTGGCTATTAAAGGTATTGAGGCAGTAACTCCTCTGTACCGTCTCATAGATTCCCTTCCAAAACTGATTCTCAGACAGCGCAAATAGAAATTGCAAGCTTATCATTGTATTAGCTCCGATCATTAATACATACACAATAATAGCACCTACAATTTGCCCAAATACGGGAAGATCTCTCAACGCCATCAGCCCTAATAATAATGTCAACATTAACCAAGCTTTAAATATGTATACCAATACTATCTGCTGCATTTCTAATACCGTTATCGAAAATACAAAAATGACATAGATTGCAGTAAACACTATCCCCAGTTTTCCAAATATATCTTTCATATTCTTCTGATACTTTCCAATGCCCAATTCTCTAAACTTATCACTCAGAAATTTAACATATTCAGACCTATGATTATTTGAAGTATAGTAAGCAAAATGCAATATAAATCAGAGCTCAATACACTCATTGCTCCATGCTGCATGATACTGCAAATTTGGATTGTCCAGATTCAACTTGTCCACCCGTTCCGCCACGCCATTAAAATCTTTTGCCGGAAAACTGTCCTTATCATACACACACCAAATCTGCCCTCTGTCAATCCCATTTTTGCGGACATATCTTTCCGCCATGCCAATTACCCGCATAGTCTCCGCCGCACAAGGCTCGATTTTAATCAAGACCATATCCTTATAAATCGGATTATCCTCTATCAGCCGCTTAAACCCTTCAAAATAAAGCGGTTCCGTTTGCTCCCCTCACAGAAGATGCAATAACGATATTCCTTTTTCTCCAGATATTCTTTACGTCTCTGCTTCCGCCATTGAGTCGTTCCAACTTTCTTAGGCATTGACCTCACTCCAATCTATAATTTTTTTCAGATATGGATCTGCGCCATACTTGCCCTCTAAATATTGCTTGTCATATTTTGCATCCATACGGACAGATTCGCCTTTTGTATTCTTAAATTCTACCAAAGAATAAAGTTTAGAGTTCTGCTCCTTTCCCTTTGCCACAAACCAGATTTCATCGCGGCGAAATATATCGTTATTCATAGTAGACAAATCGTTCCATTCTATGAAAATCAGTCTAAATTTATTAAACATTCTGAGATAAATTTTCATAACTTCTTTCCTCATTTCCTGTCAGCATATTTTCATTAACACGAAAAGGACAGCCCAGACCGGCTCCCTACGGTTTGTGACTGCCCTTACGCTGTGTTGGATAAAAATATCCAAAATCCCTGATTATTCTGCAAACAGTTGGGGAAGATTGCAGTATTGTCACGAAATTATGTATTCAGTTTTTAGCCTACACTGCTATTGTAAATAGTAAGTAGGTAAAAAATCTTCCTATTTTGGCAAATACTGCCTGTGTCATGACACAAGGCAAAATAGCGAGCATTGCGCTGTTCCTTTTATCTTCTCTTTTAATCCATCTGATGTCTCCGTCCACGGAAACGTATTATACACCAGTTCCTTTGAATATCTATAATCACTTTTTAACTACACACCATCCGCATATATATGCATAAGAAAACGGCAACCGAAAAAAGGTACTTACCACAGTCAATTCAATTATCACCATTGGACCAATCGGAGATGAAATGCAAATCTCCCGCTTCCATATCCATAGCCATATTATCGCCCATACGCATTAACATATCGCCATCTGAGTCAATTGCCATATTGTCCGAAATGGCATATGCAAAATCCCCATTTTCATAGTCAAAAAATTGCTTTCCCATAAATTTGTCCCTCTGCACTCTTTCAATGATTTATAGTTCTTACGCAATATATCACCATTTATTAAATTTCGGTAATTGACTAACTAAATATCTTATTTCATCATCGTTTACTTCTACATCGACAAAAATAACAATCTCGTAATAATCTTTATTTTTAAAATTTGTTAATCCGCCAAGTTCATTACAAATATAACAATCGCTAAGAGTAATCTCGCTGGCTATTTTTCTATTGTAATCAATTCCAAATTTTAATATGTCTATTGCTCTACGCCTATATTTGTCCAAGTGTATCAATGCATATCTTAAACAGTTATTGATGATCGGGTTGATGGAGCAGTATGTAATAGAATCAACTTGTTTTTCCCTTCTACCTATACTCCCCAGCTTAAGCTCATACGATTTCATTTCAAATATGGAATCAAACAAGTCATCATTATCCAGTATTATTTCCAAATATTCACCTTGACAAAAAATACAATCTTCTGTAGCATAGTGGCCATTTGTAAAAAACATATGATAGGAGTCATAAATATCATTGAACAGTTCTATATCATTCATACTTGCAACAAGACGAGCAAACTCAATACAATTTTCAAAATGAATCCATGTTATACCTTTATCTTTCTTAAATTCAAATTGATTATCAGCCCATTTCAATTTTATTCCATATTCGTCGTGAAGATATCTTACACCATTAACTGAATAATATTCAACTACATAATCGAGAAAGGTTTTTCCAAATTCATCAGTTTGATTAAGGATAGATCTTCCATCATTTGCAAGCAACACATCAAATTCATCTTTATATAATTGCGGATCATCTAAATATGCGTAATATCTAAAGCCTTTATTGAATGGTACATTTCCCTTTTCAACGGGTAATTTGTACGCATCTTTATATAGTAACCGAGCCAATGAAATACCAAATATTTTTTCCAAAGGGATAATAAAATCGTATTTAAGTGGTCTTTCGCCTTTTAGCATTTTTGAAAAGTTGGATTTTTCTTTATCTGCAAATTCATATGCCTCTTGTCCTTTCATTCCTAATTCGCGTGCAATGTCAATGAGTAAATGACTATATTTCTTAATTCCTTTTAATTCCATGTAATGGTCAATATTGCTTTTTAAATTTTCCATATCTGAACCTCCGCATTTATTGTATTCATATTGTACCACAAATCTCGTTACTTTAGTAGTCATTTGTGACAACTTTCGTGGTCTATTTTGCCTTCTGTCAAAAAATCATGCAAAAAAAGCACGGTCAAATCTGACAACAATTTTGTATCAATATTTAATATAGAAAATAATTTAATATAGAAAATAGAATTCATTTGACTAATGCAATGCGAAAATGAGTATTTACTTTACACCGACAGGAATGATAGATCTCCTTAGCCACCAGAAAATTCTTACTATGATGGAAGAAATGTAGGCAAATCCGTAGATCTTCCGCTTGATAGTATGACAAAAACACAGTGTAACCCGTTTTACTGAGTTGCACCGTGTCTCATATAAAAACTTCTTTTCCCGTCATTTCCAAAAGTTCTTTTCCTTTTGAAATATCCTCATACTATTTTCTATTCGATCACCCACACCATCCTGTTTTCAAATAGTTCTATTTTGTTACCACCATATGTACCGTAGACTTGGAGATTCCGAATTCCTTCGCCGTCTGTCTCACCGTAGCGTTATTCTCATAATATAATTGGCAATCTGAATTGTACGCTCCTCAATATACTCTTTCAAAAGGAAACCCCTCAAAACACTTTTTTACATTGTATGAGGGGTTATGACTACATAAAAATAGTATATGATATTTACTTTTGATACAACAGCGCTTCCATATTTTGCTTTAACGTCGGTATATCCTCATTCTTCATACAGAAGCACCCCTCTTGCATAATCGCAGAAAGAAACTGCTTATCTTCAATCCCGGTAGTCACAACATCCACATGACAATTCAAAACATTTTCCAACTTATCAACAAATGCAAAATACTGCAACAAACTCATTCGCCCAATCCCATATGCTTTAGCAACAGGAATTGTTTTACTCTTTATTTCATTGATAGTATATCGCATACACAATCACTTCATTGACATCATTTCGTAATCAATTGAATTTATAATCACTTTACTTTAAATCCAAGTCCTGTGCAATCAAAAACTTTTCAAAAATTTATCCTTCATATTAAGTTTTTCTAAAATTACTATTCCGACAGAGTCTCTTTACTTTGCCCGAAATCCATCTTTAATCTGATCTCCCAGCAGCGTACTCCTCTCCAGCATCGGTTTATAACATGTTCCCGGAAAGACATGATAGCTGTTGATCTCTTCTCCTGTGGAAAAATAGATCGTATTTCCATTAATTTCACAGCTGTCCATACTGCCCAGATCGTAGTCCTTCTGACTTATATAATACGGTTCCCTCAGATTATGCTTGATAAAGACACCGGCGTCCGTCACATACTGATCCCAGTAAGGGCTGACTGACACCAGAATACAGAACACCAGGCTTCCTGCCACAATGCTGCACAACCCCTGCTTTTTTTCACTCAGATACTCTCCCACCGCGATCATAATGACCGCGAACAGGAATGCAAGACCATACCGGATAAAAGGCGCCATAAAGAACCATACGAAAATATTTCCCCATATGGCAAGATGCAGAACCAAAAGCTGAGGACGTAGTCTCTGCTTTCTATACAATCTCATCCCAGCCATCAAAAGCTGCAGCGCCGTTCCCAGCAAAACCCCGCCGAGAAACATCTTCTCATAGCGGAACTGATGCTCCCACCAGACCGGAAGCCACTGTCCAACCGGCATATCCACCTTGTCCACATCGTACAGACAACGCCCCCAAACCTTGATCTGGTCAGCATCATGCACAAGATATTCCACCGGAATCTTCCAGGGAACCTGGAAAAGATCGATTCCTTCAAAGGGGTAGAGCAGCCATCCCGAAATCAGATAATTTCTCACCAGAAAAGGGCACAACACCACACATCCAAGGGCAAGGAAGATTCCGATCTCCTTCCACCGTCTCTCCCTTACCAGACAACAGGCCGGGTAAAGGCCTATCAAAATAAGCAGGCTGCTGGAGAACTTCAAAGTAGCCGCAAAAACCGCAGCCACCGTAAGCAGGCAGTAAACCATAAGATCTGAACCTTTCTCAAAGAAATTCTCGCACCATGCAGTGACGATAAATAACGCAAAAAACATCGTCGCATAATCCGTGGCCGGAGACATACTGCGCGTTACATTCACCAGTGTATAGAACAGGATGCCGATCCGCATCATATCCGTCACATGATTCTCATGCCGCTGAAACTCCCGCAGGCCGCGAAAAGCATACAAACCCATTATCACTTCCAGAAACCCGGTCGTAGTATGAAGAGAACTTCCAAGCAGCCATTTCAGGCTGAATATAGATGCAAATGCCAGATAAGAACTGTTATAGGCATAATGCAGCTGCAGATTGCCGATGCCTTTGACCAGACCATACTCCTCGTAGATCCGGATCGCCGCCGCATGATAGATATTCGTATCTGTATGAAACTCTCCTCTGGAGGTGAAAAAGGCGATCAACAGCACAAAGCCGCAGTAAAAGAACCCTTCCCAGGAAAAAATCACCGGTCGATATGTCCTCCAAAACTGCCAGACCATGCTGCGATTACGATAACCACATACAAGCGCTGTCGCCAAAAGAGCCACATGCGCCCACATGCTGATCCCGGCAAATATGCTGAAAATTTCCGTATAGACAGTAATGCCTGTAATACCCGCTGCAAGGCATAAGGTCAGGGAAAAACTTTTGTTTCGAACCAGGCTAAACATCCCCACCCCAATCAGCATACAGACCAGAAACATGTAAATCCAGCTTAAAATGATTACCGCCATTTAAGTCACCCCTTTTTCTCTCCTGCGAAAGTATTTTGCTGCCGCATATGCCCCTGGCAGAAACCCTATAATAATCCGATAGCTTCTAAATTAGATTCTGTCATTGGTCTTAATATTATTCCAGAATAGCACTCTAACCTTACAGTAACATTACAGTAACATTACAATTTTGTTATTTCGATTAAATATATTTGTGATGACAAGGTTTAAATTCATGCGTCATGCTGTACTCGCACACAATAGTTGTATATTTGTTTCCATTTTACCCCCCCCCGTATAAATTTGTCAACATTTCCGCCAATCGGCAAAGGCATGCACGACTCAAAGCGGGATCATCTCAATATTTTCTCCATCTAAGGCAAAAAAATACAGGTCCTGGATCGCTCCACAGACCTGCATCTTCAACTCAATACATTATTCTTTTCTACCGAAACACATCTACACGATTCTTCTGACCGTAATAATATTACGATATGTTGCAGATGTTATTTTGATTCCCGACCGTTCCGTACTGGCGTGTACAATCTGGCCGTTGCCGATATAGATACCTACATGCCCGCCATAATAAATAATATCTCCGGGCTGGGCTTCCGAGTAGGACACCCCTCTGCCTGCACCGGACTGTGCATAGGAGCTTCTTGGCAGGGAATAGCCGAAATTCTTAAACACTGCCAGTACAAACCCGGAGCAATCCGCCCCATTGGTCAGGCTGGTGCCGCCGGCCACATAAGGATATCCGACATACTTGCAGGCAAATTTCGCTATCTCCTGTCCCTTACTGCTGCCAGAGGATGCCGGCTTCCCTGCAGTATCCTCTGGCTTCCTGGAATCCTCCGATTTCTCCGGCTTCTCCTCGGCTTCCCCCTCATCCTCGTCATCCACGCTTTCCGAATCGTCCGGCTGTTCGTCGTCTGCCTCCTGCTCGGCCTTTCGACGCGCCTCCTCTTCTTTGCGCCTGCGCTCTTCTTCCTCCTTACGTTTACGCTCCTCTTCTTCTCTGCGCTTCCGCTCTTCTTCTTCCAGCTTCCTGATCTGTGCAGTCTCCTGCTTGATCTTTGCTGTATAAGCTGCAGCTTCCCTCTTTGCCTTAGCCAGCACAGCGCTGTAATTCTCGTACTCTTTCCGCTTCTGCGCCAGTACTTCGTTCACGTAATCCTGCTGTTCCTCCAGTTCTGTCTTAGAAGTCACAAGCTCCGACCGCTCTTCCTCCAGCCTGTCCTGCAGCTGTGCCACCTGCTGCACTATGGCCTCATACTGCTCCAGCAGATTACGGTCATACTCATACAGCTCTTCGATATAATGCGCCTTATTCATCATATCGCCCATACTTTGGGCTTCGAGGAACAACTGCAGATAAGACTGATCCCCTTTCTCATACATAAATTTAATGCGGATCTTCATGGATTCATACTGCTCGTCTTTCTCCGCCACAGCCTCATCATAGGCAACCTGCGTATTGGCAATATCCTCCTCCGTCTCCTCGATCGCCTCCTGGATTAAATTGATATCCGTCAAAAGCGCTACCATCTCCGCATCCAGATCACTGATCTCTTCCTCCACGCCCTCCTGGGCATCCTGGTATCCTGCAATCTGCTCATTAACATCGTTCAGCTGGGATTGATTCTTCTTAATATCTTCCTGCAGACCGGATATCGTGGTCGCCAGCACCGGCTCCGCCGTCATTATAAACAGCAAAAAAGCCATCATCACACAAAAAATCCGTGTCCCTCTTCTCTTCATCTTCCAGTACCCTTTCAATCCGCATTACCCCATGTACCATTAAAGCTCACAGTTGTTGACAGTTCTCGGGAAAGGCACCACATCTCTGATATTGCCCATACCGGTAAGATACATCACGCATCTCTCAAATCCAAGTCCAAATCCAGCATGTCTTGCAGAACCATATTTCCTGAGGTCAAGATAGAACTGGTAATCTTCCTTGTTCAGACCCATCTCCTCCATCCTCTTCGTTAGCAGCTCCAGATCATCCTCTCTCTGGCTGCCGCCAATGATCTCTCCGATTCCCGGCACAAGACAATCCATTGCCGCCACCGTCTTACCGTCCTCATTCAGTTTCATATAGAAAGCCTTGATTTCCTTCGGATAATCCGTCACAAAGACAGGGCGCTTAAATTCCTGCTCCGTCAAATATCTCTCATGCTCCGTCTGAAGGTCACATCCCCAGCTTACCTTATACTCAAAAGCATCATTGTGTTTCTCCAGGATCGCAATCGCATCCGTGTAGGTCACATGTGCAAAATCAGAATTCAATACATGGTTTAACCTCTCGATCAGCCCCTTGTCCACAAACTGGTTGAAGAAATTCATCTCTTCCGGCGCATTCTCCAGCACATAACGGATAATATGCTTCAGCATCGCCTCCGCCAGCATCATATCGTCTGTCAGATCTGCAAAAGCAATCTCCGGCTCAATCATCCAGAACTCCGCCGCATGTCTTGTCGTATTGGAGTTCTCCGCACGGAAAGTCGGCCCGAAAGTATATACATTCTTAAATGCAAACGCATAAGTCTCCACATTCAGCTGTCCGCTGACGGTCAGATTCGTCTCTTTTCCGAAAAAGTCCTGGCTGTAGTCCACTTTACCGTCTTCGGTTCTGGGCAGATTGTTCAGATCCATTGTAGTCACCTGGAACATCTCGCCGGCGCCCTCACAATCACTGCCTGTGATGATCGGCGTATGCACGTACACAAACCCTCTCTCCTGGAAAAAAGTGTGGATTGCATAAGCGATCAGCGACCGTACACGAAAAACAGCCTGAAAGGTATTCGTTCTCGGACGCAGATGGGAAATCGTCCGCAGATATTCAAAGCTGTGTCTCTTCTTCTGCAGCGGATAATCTGCCGTAGATACGCCCTCCACCAGAATCTCTTCCGCCTGCATCTCGAAAGCCTGCTTGGCCTGCGGCGTCGCCACAATCCTGCCTTTTGCCACAATCGCGGATCCCACATTTAATCTGGAGATCGCTTCAAAATTCTCCAGCGTATCATTATATACCACCTGCAGCGGCTCAAAAAAGGTGCCGTCATTTAACACTATGAATCCGAAGGTTTTGGAATCCCTGATACTTCTCACCCAGCCGCCGACCGTCACTTCTTTGTCAATATAATCTCCACTGTTACGGTGCAAGTCTTTTAAGTCTGTCAAATTCATACTACTCATAATTTCTCTCTCCTTCTCCTGCTTACCTTTTGCTGATTATTTTTTATTCCTGCCCGTCCTTCGCAGGGATCGTCTCTATCCTTCCGTTTTCCTTCAGAAAGTCCATGACCTTATCCCGCATCAACTGTTCCCTCAGAAGCTCAATATCCGAATTCTTCCTGAAATCTTCCTCTGATTCGTAGTGATAATTTTCTACACGATAATCGATTTCCGCCTGCATTTCCTCCTCTGTCGGATTCAAGCCTTCTGCATCTGCGATCGCCTGATACATAATATACTGCTGCGTCAATTCCAGAGAATCTTCCTGAAATTTGGCCTTGTAGGTCTCTTCGTCCATCCCGTAGTAATTCTGCATATAATCGTTCAGCTTCATCCCCTGCACGGAAGCCTGCGCATTCATGGCGTCTTCAATATTCCTGGCAAAACGCTCTTTCATCTTCTCCGGCGGTTCCTTAAATGTGCAGTTTGCCATCACGGCTGTTGTCAAAGTGGATTCGATCTTATTATCATACGTCTGCACTGCTGCCTGATAGAAGTAGTCATATACATACTCCCGGAGTTCTTTCTCCGTACCGCAGTCCGCTATCCCCAGGGACTCCACAAACTCATTGGTAAGCTCCGGCAGAGTTTGTTTGCTGATGCTGTTCACTTTCACCTCGAATACCACCGGAACACCAGACAGGTCAGGATTACTCAGATACGGATCCGGAAAATTCAGGTTCAGGGTAACCGTTTCGCCAATATCGGCGCCGATCAATCCATCCTCAAATCCGTCGATGAACTGCCGGGAACCGATGGTCAGACTTGCTCCTGCAGCCGAACCTCCGTCAAAAGTCTCTCCGTCAATATATCCCGTATAATCCATATTAACCGTATCACCATCCATTACTGCCCTTCCGGTCACTTCCTCTGTGGTGGCGTGAGCGGACAGGATATACATTTCAATATATAAATCCACCACTTCGTCTCCAACAACAGGCTCTTCCGCCGACGCTTCAATACCGGTGTAGTCACCCAGAGTAACATAATCAGCGGCTTTGATGTCTTTCAGATACTCCTTCTCGCCGCATCCTGTCAGCAGAGTTACTGCAGTAAACAACGCTGCCAGAACCTCCGCTCTTCTTCTTTTCATAATAGAATAATCCTCCTTCATGTATCAACCCATGCCTCGGCGCCACACCGCCCGGTCAAAATCCATATTTAATTAATATATCATAATTTTCTCCCTCTTAAAAGAGTTTCGAAAAAATTTCATTACGATTCACCTGTTGCCTAATATGACAAACAATGTTAAAATATTATCTATATTCAGAAAGCATTCGGGAGGTAGTTTTATGAGCACATTAACCATTGTTTTGACAGTTATTCTGGTGGTTCTGCTTATCGCTGTAGTCGTACTTTATTTTCTTGGCCGAAAGGCACAGAAGAAGCAGGAAGAACAGCAGGCACAAATCGATGCCATGAAGCAGACGGTTTCCATGCTGGTCATCGACAAGAAACGCATGAAAATGAAAGATGCCGGGCTTCCACAGGCAGTGATACAGCAGACGCCGAAATGGCTTCGCGGTTCCAAACTCCCTATTGTTAAAGCTAAAGTGGGTCCACAGATCATGTCTCTGATCAGTGAAGAGAAGATTTTTGATTCCATACCGGTGAAGAAAGAAGTGAAAGCCGTAGTCAGCGGGATCTACATCACCGATGTCAGAGGGCTGCACGGCAAGCCTGTCGTAGTTGAGCAGAAGAAAAAAAGTAAATTCAAGCAGCTTGTAGAACGCGCACAGGAGAAAGCAGGCGCAAAACCGGTTAAATAATCGGAACCAAAAGACATAGCCCTCTTCGGAGGGCTGTCAGCTCAATTCCTCAATTTAAAGAGAATTCCCTGTTTTGTTTGGACGCAATGTTGATTTTAATATGACAGTCTGACAGAAATTCATAGTTGACGTCAAGCGCATAATCCACATCAACAACAATATTCTCCTGTTCTTCTTCAATCTGTATCCTCTTCGTGTCAATCCCGATCAGGATCTGTCCGAAAGGCGTGTTATAATTCGTCAGGTTCTTTTTATTTTCCTGAAACACCATATGGACATTCACCAGCCCGCTGCGGCTTATTTCCAGCATATGCTCACTGAATTTCAGCCTGTTTTTGGTAGGCTGGTTAAATCCCTCCAGCATCTCTTCATAAAGCACATAGTGCCTGTCATTTTTCTTATAATAATCACCGACTACCACCGTCTCGATCAGATCTGAGCCTTCCTCCCTCTGATCGAATTGCAGTCCCTTCATTGTCAGCAGCACTTCCCGTGTCATATATCGCTTCCCACCTTCCCGAGCGCTTCCTCTTCCTGCCCTCTATATCCTCTGATCTTCACGAAATAACTGGTAACCAGAATCACATCCGCTCCGGTCCATGCCAGGATCTCCGCATAGAAGATTCCATTCTGCCCCATAAGTATCGGCAGCAGCAGGGCGCTCAGCGTTCTCATAATAAACTCCGCAACGCCTGACAACATAGGCAGAACCGTATTGCCCATCCCCTGGATCGCGGAACGCAGTACATGCAGAAGATACAGGATCGGGAGACAGATACTCATGATGGCCAGATAGTAATAGGCAACCTTCATGGTCATCTCATATTCCTCCGGCGTACCGGAAATAAAAAGGCTCAGTATATACTTACCGCCAAGAAGCATGACCACAGCGATTATAACTGCCGTAACGGTTCCGATCACAACTGCCGACCGCACCCCCTGCCTGATCCGCCTGATCTTACCGGCTCCCAGATTCTGTCCAACATAGGTGACCATGGCATAACCATAGGAAGTCGCTGCGATCTCCAACAGGCCGTAGAGCTTGTTGGTCGCCGTAAACCCGGCAATAAATATAACTCCAAATCCATTTACAACAGACTGTACGATCATACCGCCCACCGCAATGATCCCATTCTGAAACGCCATCGGCGAGCCAAGAAAAAGAAGCTTCCTTGTCATACCCTGATGCAGTCCAAAATCAGACCGCGTGAAGGAAAGCATCTCGATCTTCCGAATATGGTAAATACAGAAAAATGCCGAAACAAGCTGTGCGATCAGCGTCGCGCCTGCAGCGCCTGCAATACCCATATGAAAGCCGAAAACAAACAGGATATCCAGCAAAATGTTTGTAAAAGAGGCCACAATCATGGCATTTAACGGCGTTCTGCCGTCCCCCAGCGCACGCAGTATACAGGCCAGAAGATTATACAGCATAACAATGGGAATGCCCGCAAACATGATCCGCAAATACAACGACGCATTTCCCAGGATATCCGCCGGTGTCTGTAAGACATGCAGAACCGGCATCACCACAGCCTGTCCCACAAGCGTCAGAATAATCATGAAGATCGCCGACAGACACACTGAATTGCCAATGACCCTGCGCAGCATGTCCTCATGCTTTGCCCCAAACTCCTGCGCCATCAGAATGCCGAACCCCTGTGTGAGTCCCTGAATAATGCCAAGTATCATCCAGTTCAGCCAGTCTGCAGCGCCTAAAGCCGCCAACGCCTGCACACCGAGTCCCTTGCCGACCACCATTGTATCCACGACCGTATACAGCTGCTGAAAAATATTGCCCGCCATCAAAGAAAATGCAAATGACAGTATAAGCGGCGTCGGCTTTCCTTCCGTCATCTTCCTGATATGAGTACTCATTCTTTTCTTCCATTCCGAAGCGTTTATCTATCGTCCTTCTGTCCTCCATGCCATTGCTGCGCAAGATCTCGAGTCAATACGGAGAAGGCCTCATATTCTGTCATCATTTACTGCTCAATACGCTTCTATATTAATTACCTTCGCAGATAATATCCCGTAAGTCAAGATGGAGTTTGCAAACTTCTGAAATTTATCCGCCGCATCACTGACAAAGAAGCGATACAGTTCCGTTCCGAGTCCTGGTCTGTGATCGCTCTCCAGCCCCATTTCCTGCAGGAGCATCTTCAGCTCATGCGCCGTCTCATAGGCGGGATTAACCAAAGTTACATCCGTCCCCATAATCCTGCCCACCGTAGAGCGGATCAGTGGATAATGTGTACAGCCCAGGATCAGCGTATCAATTCCTACATCAATTAATTCAGTCAGATATCTTTTGGCAATCTCGTCTGTCACAGGATCCTCCCAAAGCCCTTCCTCCACAAGAGGAACGAAGAGGGGACAGGCCTTTCCCAAGACCGTTGCATTCACATCATTTTCCTTTATGTATCGGTTATAAATACCGCTGCCTATCGTCGCCTCCGTAGCAATAACGCCTATCTTTCCATTCCGGGTTGCCCTGATCGCCGCCCTCGCTCCGGATTTAATCACTCCGATAATCGGGACATCCGCTTCCTTTTCCAGTACCTCCAACGCATAAGCGCTTGCCGAATTACACGCGACGACAATGGCTTTCACCTGCTGTGTCTGCAGAAAGCGCACGATCTGTTCGGAAAACTTAATAATCGTCTCCCTGGATTTATTTCCATAGGGAACCCGTGCCGTATCACCGAAATATACGATCCGCTCATTGGGCAGCTGCCGCATGATCTCCCTCGCCACGGTCAATCCGCCCACTCCCGAATCAAAAACCCCTATGGGCCTGTTGTTCAAAATATCCTGTTCCCTTTCACACATGCCAACCTCCATGATCTTTATGCGGAATCCGGACGGCTTTCAATCTGCGGATTTATGCCGGAACCATTCCTGCTCCTCCAGCCATTCCAACAATCGGCTCCGGATAACAATCTCGTCTCCTGCCGCATCTAAAATATCCCTGTAATCCGCGTCCCCCGCCGCTTTCTCTTCACCGTCTGTCACAACAATCTGTTGAAAAGTATCCTCCGTAAAGCAAAGCTCCGGATAGAGAGCTCCCCACCAGATCAGGGCAAATATTCCTGTCACCAGCGCCCGCAGGCGCAGATCACAATATCCGCTCCAGACTATCTGCTTCATGCGCTTCTTCCACATGCAATCACACTCCTCTCCACCGCCTCATCCGGCTGCTATAAGGAGTGTAACCGTTTTATACTTAACTATTCGGACTGCGGCTGAATTGTTATCGAATCCGCATCTATACTTTGTTCCTTATTCTCTTCTTTCCCACATTTTCCTGTTCCAGCCTGATCTGTCTGATAATAGATTTCTCCTGATTATCGATATGCAGTCTGGCGGCCTCGGCCGCTTTCGCTTTGTCCCTTTTCACTATGCTTTCATATATCATTCTATGCTCATTCACCAGATTATCATGCCGGCTTTCATCCTTGATATATTCAAAACGATAGCGGTACATCTGCTCCGAGAGATTATTGATCAGCTGTATCAGCCTTTCATTGCCGGTGGCCTGTACAATGATATCATGCAGCGCCACATCCGCCGCTGCGATCGTTGCCGCATCCTCCGTAGAAGTGGCATATTCAAACTTATCACAGGCCTGTTTCAACTTCTCCATTCCTTCATCGCTGATCCTGTCACAGGCCAGCTCCGCACAGAGTGCATCCAGTGCACGCCGCACCTCCAACACATCCTTCAGACTCTTCTCCGTGATCTGCGCCACCTCTGCCCCACGGCGCGGGATCATGATCACCAGCCCTTCCAGCTCCAGTTTACGGATCGCCTCCCTGATTGGTGTCCTGCTGACTCCCAGCTTGTTGGCCAGATGAATTTCCATCAGCCGTTCGCCCGGCTTCAATTCCCCAGTCAATATGGCCTTGCGCAGGGTATTGAACACAACATCTCTTAAAGGAAGAAATTCATTCATTACCATTTCAAAATTAGTCCCCATACAACCAGATTCCCCCTTCCTTCTCACAACCGCCCTTCAGTTCCAAGATCAGCTCTCCCCAATACACTGCCCATCTCCGAAGCAGGATACCGGCCTCAGCAGCAATCCGCTCTTCGCCCTCCTTAATCAAAGACCCCTCTGCAGGCAACGGAGTATCAAACTTGCAGAGCAGCGGGGTATTTGACCCTCGCGGCAGTCGCCAAATGTCTGCAGGCAGCTACTTGGCTCGTTGCTCGCGGGAATAAAAGGTCGTCACAAAAATCTGTTTCGCCAGCAGGCCGTGTTCCACAGCTTCCGCAGCCCTCCTGGCCGTCTCCTTTTCCCTGAAAATACCAAACACTGTCGGCCCGCTGCCGCTCATCAGCGCATTCTCAGCCCCCTGCTTTCTGAGCAGCTCCTTGATCTCTTCAATCACCGGATATTCCTTCACCGTAACGGTCTCCAGTACATTGCCGAGTTTGTCGGTAATCCCATGCAAATCCCCTTTCTGCAGCGCATCAATCATACCGTCTATATCCGGATGCCGGGTTAATCTGTCTGCATGCAGATTTCCATAGACAAAAGCCGTGGAAACATTGATATCCGGCTTAGCGATCACAAGATACGCCGCCGGTGGCGCAGGCAGCGGTGTCAGGATCTCCCCGATCCCTTCCGACAGCATGGTGCCGCCCGCAAGGCAGTAAGGAATGTCCGCCCCCAGCCTGACCCCCAGCGCCTGCAATTCCGGAAGGGAATACCCCATATCAAAAAGTTCATTCAGTCCGCGCAGCGCTGCCGCCGCATCGGCGCTGCCACCCGCCATTCCGGCGGCAATGGGAATCCGCTTCGTCAGCTTGATGCTCACACCTTCCGTAATCTTCTTTTCCTGAAACAGCAGCGCTGCCGCCCTGTAGATCAGATTGTCGCCATCGATGGGCAGCTCACTGTTGTCCGTACACAGTTCTATACCTGGCTGTTCTCTTTTCTCCAGCACAAGCTCGTCATAAATATCCACTGTCTGCATGATCATCTTCACTTCATGATATCCGTCCGTCCTGCGCCGCAGCACATCCAGGCCGATATTGATCTTCGCATATGCCCTCTGTGTCGTCTTATCCATAGTAGGAGATTCCACCTTTCTTTATCCGGAATGCATTTTTTATTTTACTCTTTTGCCCTGTCCCTGCGCGGCTTTTCCCGCAGACTCATATCTTTCTCAATATAATATGATGATCCGGTGTGTTATATTTTATCCGCCGGATTGCATTTTGTATACAAGGATTGTACTTAATTATATACAATAAGCGCATATTTCGTCAAGGTTCATCCTGCAAGAGGGTTACTATAGACATTTCCTCCGGGAGTTCTGCACAGCTGTCGATCATTGCCGCATTTCCTGACCCAACCGGCCGCGAACGCACATCCGGCCCATGGCAGGCAAAAAGAGAAGTTTTCTCCATGTTGTTCCTAATCTTTCCAGCAGGATGGTACGATATAATAAATAGAAGCGGCTGTTTACCGCCGTACAGAAGTCAGAAACATAACTATCAAATATTAATTCCAAGGAGGGATACCAATGAGCGTAAATGGAGTTACAAGCGGCGCTGCAAATGCTTATGATGTCTATGCTGCCGGCCAGACTGCTGCGAAAGCAACCGAGGAGACCAATTCCAAGGGTAATGCTTCCGATGAAAAAGAGAACGGCGTTGTCTACGAGCCTTCAAAGGAGACATCCAAAGATACGGTGACCAAGACCTACACACAGAACACCAATCTGGTGAATAAGATGAAAGCGGACGCTGAGGCACATGCACAGCAGCTGCAGAGTATTGTAGAGAAGCTGATGACCCAGCAGGGCCAGACCTTTGACAAGGCCAATGGCATCTGGTCCGTTCTTGCCAGCGGCAATCTTAAAGTGGATGCTGCTACTCAGGCACAGGCACAGAAGGATATTGCTGAGGATGGTTACTGGGGCGTAGAACAGACCTCTGACAGGATCATCGATTTCGCCAATGCACTGACAGGCGGCGATCCGAGCAAGATCGAAGAGATGCGCGAAGCCTTCAAGAAAGGCTACAAGCAGGCAGAAGAGACATGGGGCGGCAAGCTGCCGGATATTTCCCAGAGAACTTACGACGCTGTTATGGAGAAGTTCGACAAGATGGCATCAGAAGCCGGATTGACAACCTCGAACTGATAGCCTGAACACTCTGAATTTCAGGAAGAAAACCATGCTGCCGCATGGTTTTCTTTTTTTTGATCAAAAATTCCCGTAATATAGTTTTTTGACAAAAGCTTCATCTTCTGTGATAATTCCCGCACAATTCTTCGATGTAATCCCGCCACTGTTCATACACCGCATCTCCGTTGGCCGTCTTCGCAATCTTCCTCGCCTGTCTGCCCAGCCTTTCGGCAAGCTCCCGGTCCTCAATCAGCCGGTTGATTCCATCTTCCAACGCTCTCTGATCTTTAATCGGAATGAGAAGACCGTCTTCTTCATTGGTCATAATGGTCCGCGGCCCGCCGCACGGGCAGTCTGTAGCGACAATGGGAAGTCCCAGCGCCATTGCCTCCATAAGCGCATTAGGCAGCCCCTCCCAATCCGAAGTGAAAGCGAACAGCGCAGCATCCGCCAGTTCCTTCTCCAGACTGTCGCTGGCTCCCATCAGGTAAACATACCCGCCGGCCTGGTTCTCCTCTATGATCTGTTCCAGGATTTCTCTGGTTCCGTCAAAAGAATCTCCGCCATATATTTTCAGCTCATAGTCCGGATGCTTCTCATGCACCTTGATAAATGCACGGATCAGCATCGGCTGGTTCTTAAAATCCACCAGTCTTCCTGACTGTACCACAGTCTTCGTTCTCCTGACCGGCTCCGGCACGCCAATATATTTGGGATTAATCGGATTCAATATGATCCTGGAATTCTTCTGCAGCCTGGGCGCAAAGAACTCCCTGGCTCCCTGCGTCTGAAACACACAGCCATCCGCCCGCGGAAACAGCAGCGGAATCTGTATCTTATCAGACCTTTCCTCATAATGGCCCGCCGGATCGGTGCGGATGGAGATCAATACCGGAATCCTGATAAAATACGCCGCCATCAACCCTCTGTACAATGCCTTCCTGGCAAAGGGAATCAGAATGTCCGGTCTTTCTTTTTTCAAAAACTCCTTTAAATATCTAACCCGCAGATAAAACTGGAGCAGACGATGACGCTTCTCGTCGCCTTCCCGCAGTCCCACATGCACACGTCTTACCCGGTCATCTGTCTGAAACTCATTCTCACCATACCATTCCGTAGCTATGATAACCTCATACCCGTTAGCCGCAAACTGGTTCGCCAGATTGGTGACAACACGTTCCGCCCCGCCCTGTTCCAGACAATTTAAATGAAATGCGATCTTTCTTGCCATAATCTTTGCTATCCTCTGGTCTCAGAACAAATGAAAAATCAAAAGCTCTGATACATAAATGCCGCCGTATCATAACTGCCGCCATAAATACCCGTAATCAGCAGCAGCAGTACAATCCCGTAATAACAGAACCATCTGACCACCACAGGCCTGTCTGCGATCACACTCCGCACATCCAGTCCTCTTTCCTCCAGCAGGGACACCGACAGCCAGATCAGCAGCGCAAAAAACAGCAATATAAAATCATACCTGCTCAACCCATAAGCGGTAACTGCGCTGGAAAGGAGGCGTCCCGGCTGCAGCCGCGTCACAAAAGAAACGAATATAGAGCCTGCTTTGGCCAGACTCTCACTCCTGATCAGCACATCCGCCGCAAATACGATCATCCACGTTCTCGCCATGCAAAACAGTGCCCATCCCCTGCCTTCTTTGATATGCAGTTTCGCTTTCCAGCCTGCGAAGGCGGGTTCCATAATCAGTGAGATACTCATGATCACCCCATAGTACAGCCCCCACAGCATATAGTTAATCGTCCTGCCATGCCAGAGTCCCGTAAAGAACCAGACGAGCATCGTCCCGATAATGGGAACTGCATGTCTGCCAGGTCCGTTTCCCTTATTCCTGCATGCCTTCCCGATCTTCCGCCCGATGCCCGACATTACGAAGGAGAACATCACATAATCCTTAAACCAGCCGCCCAGCGTTATGTGCCATCTGCGCCAGAACTCCGCCACCGATCCCGCAAAATAGGGTCGTTTGAAATTATCGGGAAGCGTAATGTCAAGCGTCTCGCTGACACCTGCTGCCATATCGATATACCCCGAAAAATCGGCATACAGCTGCAGCATATACAAAGCCGTGGCACAGGCAAAGATACTGCCCGGAACCGAAGCAGCTTCTACACCATACACCTGATCCACAAAAATGCCGATCCGATCGGCAATCACCAGCTTTTTAAAGGCTCCCCAGACAAACCGCTGCACCCCGCGAAGCATCCTTTCATATTGAAAAACGTGCTCCTGCTCAAACTGCTCCCGCATCTGTTTAAAACGGGTAAACGGTCCCTGGGTAACCGACGGGAAATAAGCCAGAAAGAGTAGAACTTTCAGAAAACTGCTCTCTACCGCACAGTTTTCCCTGCCGGCATCCACAATATAACCGATCGCCGTCAAAGTATAGAAAGATATGCCAAGCGGCATAATCACCCGCGTAAGGAAATCCGGCCGGGAACCCGTATACCTTTCCATCACAGGCACTGCCAGCACCGCATATTTATAGAATACCAGCAGCCCCAGATTAAACACGATGTATAAGATCTGCACTCTTTTACGCTTCTTCTGAAATGCCGCCTTTACCGCTCTTTTCTCTTCCTTACCGGCGCACTGTTTCAGCGCTTCCTTCTCCTGTGAAAGCTTCCTGCCAAGATAGATGCCGCAGCCGTATGTGGTTAAGCCTGTCAGGAACAGGCCGACAGGAATGCCCCGCAGACCGATCATATAGAACAGCACGCTTGCCCCAAGCAGGACATACCACTGCACTTTCTTCGGCACAAGATAATACAAGGCAAACACAAGCATCCAGAAGATCACAAAAGTATAGGATATGAGCTGCATTTACTCCTCCAATAACTTCTGAACCAGCGCAATGATCGCTTCTTTGTTCCTGAAGTTCTCCGCCACTACATATTTTGCGTCAATTTCAATATCAAATTCATCTTCCAGATCACTCACCACATTGATGACGGTAAACGAATCGATCACCCCGTCCTCCATCATGCTATCGCCTTCATAATCCAGGGCTTCCTCACAATGTTCCTCCAAAATTTCCAGTATCTTTTCTTCCATATTTTCCTCCATTCCGAAGCGTTTTACGCTGAGGCCGCGAGCAGAATTTCAGATTCTGCTCTGCGATCTCCATATTCTTCTTAACAGCCTGTTTCCATTCTATCGCTTACGACATCAGAAATTACGTTTTCGACATACACAAGTTGTGGAACACTATCACACATCCCTGAAACGATATTTTATCTTCAATGCCGCATCGTCTCCAAGCGGAAGGTACAACAGCCCTTCCCCTTCTTCACGCTTACCTCCGGAAATCTTACGGTATCTCAGGATCTCCGCACTCCGACCGTCTATCGTAGTCTGCAAAGGCGGAAAAACAGCGCTCTTGCCATAATCCACACTTCTGAGCAGGCGGTAGATCTCCTCCGGACTTTCCGTCAGATCAAGAATGCCGTCCGCCGGCACTTCGCTGGAGCGATACATATGCCTGTCCGGATCAAATCCCTGCTCCCGCGTCCCGGCACACTCTGCCAGAATATCCGCAAAACTCTCCCGAAACGCCTCCGCCGCCAGATCCATAAGACACTGCGCCAATTCATACGCCTTCATATCCTCTGTGATCTGACACGTTTTCTGGATGATAATACTCCCTTCATCCACACCTGCAGTTACGTAATGCCACGTGATGCCGGTCGTCTTTTCTCCTCTGTAAATCACCCATGTGGGAGCATTCCTGCCAGGATACCCGGGCAGCAGCGCATTGTGGAAATTAATGATCGTGATATGCGCTTTCTCCACGAGAGATGCCGGAAACAGAAAGTTATTGCTGGCACTGATGATCAGTGTCTTCTCTTCGATCCGGTCGAGAAATTCGGCCAGCTCTTTCTTATCCGTGATCCTGTGGAACAAAATTCCATGATTACCGCAGATCTTCTCCGTGGTACTAAAAGCATGAACCTCATGTTCGATAAACACAAGCTCATATCCGTACTCCATCTGTCTGTCATATACATATTGCAATACTTCGCTGGTCACCTTACCATATCCAAGGATCACGACTTTCTGAAATAATGTTCTGCCGGCCATTGTACAATCAGCGCCTTTCTTATAACTCTGCAGTCATCCTGTAAGATTGTATCAATAAAAAGCTATAACGGATCACTGCTCCAATCCATTATAGCTTTTTAAGATGCATTTCACAATCCTTGATTTGAAAATTATTCATGTGGGAGCTATGCGCTGCCCTTCACTCAGGAACAGTTCCTTCAGCTTCACCCTGTCGATCTTCCCGTTGGCATTGATGGGCATTGTGGAAAGCGCAACCACTTTGCCCGGCAGCATATACTCCGGCACCAGTCCGGAAATCCGTTCGTTAATGTAAGCCTTATCCAGTTCTTCCTCAATAAAGAGTACAATCTTCTGCCGTTTCTCATCGTACAGACAGCAGCAGAGTGAAATCTCCTCCAGCGAGGAAACGGCAGTCTCAATCTCACCCAGCTCGATTCGATGGCCCATATGTTTGATCTGGAAGTCCTTGCGGGACAGGTAAATAATCTCCCCGTATTCGTTATACTTCACCAGATCACCGGTACGGTATATGATCTCAGGCACATAAGGATTCAGGGGATTTGGCACAAAAGCTTCCCTCGTTTTCTCAGGATTATTGTAATATCCCATGGAGAGAGACGTTCCTCTGACGCATAGTTCTCCGATCTCGTCCCCCGTAACCGGCTCATCCTTGTCATTCAGGACCAGTATGTCCGTATTCGCCATAGGTCTGCCGATCGGGAGCGGTTCATCGTCCGCAAATTCACGATCCACGATATAATAAGTACAGGCATCTGTAATCTCGGTTGGCCCATACAGATTTGCATACAGCACGTCCGGCAGGAACCTGCGCCATGTGTTAAGCTGTTTGTTGGGCATCACCTCGCCGCAGAACAATACGCGCTGCAGCGTCCCCGACAGATCTACATTCCGGAACGCTTTCAGCTTCGCCACCACGATCAGCGCCGAAGGCACCCAGAATATGGTATTGATCTTCTTCTCCTGCAGATACTCCAGCAAAGGCACAGGCTGCGCGAACAGATTCTTCGGAATAATATGAGTCGTGGCGCCGCTCTTTATAGTGCTGTAAATATCCAGTATGGAATTATCAAAATAGAAAGGGGCCTGGTTACCGAAGCTGTCCTCCTGGGTAATGTCAAAGGTTTCTGTCACCCAGTCAATATAATCAATCACCGCCCGATGATTGATCGTCACCCCCTTGGGTACCCCTGTTGAACCGGAAGTAAACAGGACATACAGTAAATCTGTGTCGATCCCCCGGCATCTTGCCGCCTCGACACTCTCCTCGTCCACTGCCGAACAGGAAGCCTCCTCAAAAAGCAGATACTCTCCTTCATAGGCATATTCCTTAAACACTTCGCAAAGCTTTGCAGTTGTAATGACCAATGACGGCCGCAGCACTTCCAGGATCTTGTTGACACGGCTGGCCGGCATATCGATATCAATCGGGGAATAGAAATTACAGCTGTATGCCGCCCCCATAAAAGATACCAGCACGTCAACCCCTTTCTCCAGATAGATAACCACCGGTTTCTTAAATAAGCCTTTCGCCAGGATCTGTGTGGCTAACGCCATAGCCTGTGTCTTAAGTTCACGAAATTTAACCGCCTTTCTCTCATCCGCAAAAGCGATCTTATCCGGCAGCCTCTGCGCCGTCTGATCTAACCAGTAGGTGACATTTGCTTTCATGTTTCCCTCCATTCCGAATTTTGTTAACTTCTTTTTCTATATGCTCATGATTTTGCCTCTTTAAGAACTATGCCGCCTGCTGCATGACGACATGAAGGATCATTACCATGCTGCGTTCCCGGGCAGCAGCACAGGATAGAATGTATCCATCATCTTCTCCGTCTTTACGTGATAAATATCGTATAAATCCGTCATTTCCAGGCTGCAGCCTGCCGGGTCATACGAGCCGTACAACGCTGCCTGCTTCTCGGATGCGATCTGCCTGATCCTCTCCTCCACCTGAAAGACGATCTGATACTGTCCGGCAGACTCCATATAATCATACATCATGGGAGAATAAGGCGGCAGGTACAGCATTACCTCCACGCCCCGGCCCTGCAGATACGCTGTAAGCGCCGCAAACAATTCCATGCTCCGTTCATCGATTTCGTGGTAATCCGTCATCCGGTAGACCACCTGCTCTTCCATGGACTGCCGCGTAAGCTCTTCCACATCCTTTACAGCAACTTCCCGCAGACTCCTCTGGTAGGCAATACTGCCGTCATAATGTTTCAGATACTGTTCTGTTTCCCAATCCTGCGTATATGTCACCGCAAATCGTTTATGCTCCGGCAGCAGCGTCACATTATAGCGAAAATAATCCAGCGACAACAATTTAGCAAAGTCCCGTCCGGTATTGATCTGTGTGGCGAGACCTTCCCCAGAGCCGGCATCGTTCCGTTCCGTGCTGCCGGTATTTTCCAACTTTTTTTCCATGTAATCGGCATACTGTTCCAGTTCCATCCACCGGTCATTATTATGGCTTTCATTGAACAGAAAAGCATCTACTCCTATGACCATCTTCTCCGGAAGCAGGCCGTTCTGCTCCAGGATTCCCACCACCGCCAGCAGATCTTTGAACGTGGACTCGGACAGACCCGTGTTGTAAAAAGAGTCTGTGCCAAACATCCTGTGGTCAAAGTTCATCACACGGCTGGAACCTGCAACAATCACTTCCTTCGGTTCTTTCTGCTGTTTCAAACAGGCCAGCAGCAGATTCCTGTCATTGAAACCTGACTCCTCCAAACCTGCCACATTCATGGAATTTACCGCCATCTGCTCACTGATCTGGTCATAAGTGATCCGCAGGCAGGCATAGGAATCCACATACCAGTTGACCGCCGCCGCCATACACAGCAGCGGGACAATAAACAGGAGTGCCTTACACCATTTTTTCATCTGTCTCCTCCAACCTCTTTTCCAGAACTGTTCATCATCCGGCTCCACTCCCTGTTTCAATATGCAAAACAATCAGTCAGCCTGCTTTGCACGCCCAAAACTATAAGCAAACAGGATCGGAAAAGCCGCAAACAGTCCATACGCATAGCGAAACTCATTGTATACCGGCGCCGCCAGCATCAGTGTTGCCAGAAGCATCAGGAAAGGCACATAGATCATCGCGTTTCTTCTGCAATAAGCCAGGTAAGCGAGTCCGAATACCATAAGCCACGTATTCAGGCCCAGACTCCATACTTTATTGTACAGATCCTGAAATCCCATCAGAAAATCATGCATTGCCAGCTCGCTGCCATAGGTAAAAAGTTTCCTTTCCGTCGTGATACCGAAGGGATTATCCACCATGTAATACTCGCCGTACACATATTCATAATCCTTTACATCCATGGCCCAGTATCCGGTCGTCTGTCTTACCTCCGCCACCAGATATTGGAAAGGATTACGCAATCCGACTCTAAGCCAAAGCCTGAAATAATCTCCCATATGATCGGCGATCACCTGCTGGTTTCCCTGTTCCCGTATAAAATTCTTGACAATATCAAACAGCCATGGATTATAATATTCTCCGATCTGGTCTGCCGGCGCTGCCCGGTCGATCATCTCGATTTCCTCTTCCGTAAGATGCCCTCCCTTCAGATATGCGCACAGAATATGCTGCACGGGCATGGTGAGACTTTCGATGGTGTCCGGAGGCTCCACATCCAATGCGCGCAGGACAGGACCCTGCCAGATCATATAACAAAGCAGCACGGCAGCCGCACAGGCGGCCGTCCTGACAGGAAATTTTTTCTTCGTCAGCAGGAGCGCCAACATGGTTCCCATAAAAATAAAAATACCATTGCTGCGCAGAAGGCAAACCAGAAGCCCTGTAACAAAACAGGCCGCCCACTGCAGCCGGCGGTCTCTCTTCCCGTGGCCTGCTGCACTCTGCTCTCCAATCCGTTCCTTCTGCACACGGTTCCCGGCATCCAAATCAAATTCCACTGTCATCCACGCGAAAAACAACAGCGCCGCCGTAAAGAATTCATCCTTTCCCATACAGATTGTCAGCATGCCGTTGATCGGCAGCGCCGCATAGAAAAGAAAAGCCGCCGTCAGCCACAGCCAGTGCGTGCCCCTCCGGTACAGCCAATACAGGAAAAAGGCAAACACCATCGCCATGATCACCACCTGGCAGAATGTATAAAATGCCGCGCCTGCCATGTAGCTGCCGAATAACCGATACCCTGTCATAAAAAAGCATTTCATAATCAGTGTATGAAAATACGGATGATGGTTTGAACCCGGCGCCCACCCTAAAATCTGCTCAATCTGCCATACCGCATCGTTGTTCAGCCATCCGGGATAATACATAAGATAATAAGGCATATAGCAGAGCAGGCAGAGCAGTGCAAAGAGGACATAGAGATACCATTTCCCCCTCCTGCACCTTTGTACTTTCTCTTTTCTGCCGGATATTACCACACACAGCAGCAGCAGTACCGCATAGCTTCCGCAAAACCACGCAATAATCCTGCCAAGATTCTGCAAAGCCCCAAGAGTCCTTGCCTTCTCCAATTGTCCCAGAATTGCCGCCGCACAGTAAAACAGGGCAAACGGAATCAGGACAAGCATCTGCCGCTTCTGTGGTTTATGCAGTTTACTTTGTATATGTATCGCCATCTGCAACGTTTTCTCCAATAATATATCTGCTGCCGTAAATCGTTTCCATTTCAGATCAAAGCCGGTCTCTGACCCCGGCCCAGTCACGGATTCTCTCAATATAAGTTTCCGTCGTGTAGTCCCCTGCACGCTTCAGCGCCATCTTACGGTAATGCTCCATCCTGTCCTGATCTTCCAGAAGCTGTCTGATCCGGCTGGCCAGATTCTCTTCTTCCGCCGTGATATGCTGCGGATCAAAATCCTCCGCCTGGCTCATATTGGGGATCAGAATCCCATACTGATCCTCCAGAATTTCCCGCGGGCCTGTCATACAATCAGTCGCAATCACCGGCATTCCCATGGACATGGCCTCCACCATGGCATTGGGAAATCCCTCATAGTAAGAAGTCAGCACATACAGGCTGCCCCTTTTCAGATAGGGATAGGGATTCTTCTTAAGACCCGTAAAGTAAACGGCTTCCTCGATTCCCAGCTCCTTTGCCAACTGTCTGTAAGACGTAAATTCACCCTTGCCGATGATCATAAGTTTCGTATCCGGCAGCTTCTCATGCACCAGCGCGAAGCTCTTGAGCAGATGCCAGAAGCCCTTGACCACGTCTTCCCTGCCCATGGAGATCAGGATCCTTCCCTCCTCCCATGGCAGCTGCGCCTCTTCCTGCTCCGACAGCCTTTTCACTTCCTTTATGTCAAAAGGATTCTGCAGCGTTACCGCCTTATGGCACCGGTATTTGCCCTGCACTTCACGGCATATTGTTTCGGAACAGCAGATCACCCGGTCCGCACATTTACAGAATAAGCGTATCTGTCTCGGATTGCCCATATCCATATAGCTTCTGAGCCCCAGCCACAGCTCGCTCTTCCCACCGGATGCAATGTTGGCCAGATTGGCTGTCGGCCCGAAACTGTAGGCAATATCGATCTGCCCTTCTTTCTTTATTCTGCGCAGTTTCCTTCCCCGCCTGAACACATTGATAATCTTCCCCAGCCTGCCGGGAACACTGGGCAGCCGCAGATCAGATACCGGGATCCCTTTAACGTCATAAGCCACATTCCGGGAATCGAAGATGGCGATCTGCACATCAAAATAAGGCTGCAGCAGCCGTGCCGTGGCCGCACATACTTTTTCCAATCCTCCCTGGTGCAGGGAAGGTACGATCAACAGCAATTTCTTCATAGTCTGGAGCTGTCTCCTTTCTGGTAAAACAAACGATATCCGGCGGCCTGTGTCTTCACGTCAAATCCTGCATCCTTCATCGTCCGGTAAGTATCCTGCCGCTCATAGCCGGCTGCTGCCACGATACGCTCCGCCCACACTTTTGCCGGCTGTTCAATACTCAAATAGGTGACCAGATCTGTGGCCTTTGCCTCTCTCGTAACCGTATCCGATACAAAACATTTCAGACCTGCTGCCTGGGCTTCCACCAGTACCCCCGGCAGTCCCTCGAAGAAGGAAGGAAGCACGAAAATATCCATTGCCTGATAATAATCCTCCGGCTTTTTCTGATTTCCAAGAAATCTGACCCGTTCTTCTATCTCCAGCTCCCGGCACTTTGCCCTGATCCTGTCCTGGTCAGCTCCCTCACCCAAAAGAAGCAGCGCCGCATCCTCCCTGATCCTGCACAGCTGCGCAAAAATATCGATCAGATACGGATGGTTCTTCTGATAGTCGAACCGCCCCACATGCCCCAGCGCCAGCTGTTCTCCCAGCCCAAGCCTCTCTCTTACTTCCGCGCGTTTCTGCGCGTTATAAGTGAATCTGCCCGCATCGATCGCATTGTGAATGATCTTCACCCGGCCTGCCTCCACGGCTGCTTTGCCGAAAACATCCTCCCCGGCAAGCACAGAACAGGCAAAACAATGGTCCGCCTTCTCTGCCAGCTTCCGCCTGAAAAATTTCGTTGCAATCCCTTTGGGTCCCTTCACCACGCCGGCATTCCTGGAATGCGCCACCGTAACAGGCACGCCGCTCTCCCTGGCGACAGGCAGATAAATCCCCGCGGTACTTGTCATATGGCCCTGCACCACCCGGAATTCATGATGCTGCCTGAAAAAGTCCCGCACCGCCCTCCTGTAAGCCAGGTAATTATAGACTCGAAATCTGGGCAGCACATAGATACGTCCCCCCAGCCTCCTGATCTCTTCCTCATAAAACTCAGTCTTTTTGGAGTTCCTGTGTACCAGAAAATCAAACTGTATCTCGCTGCGGTCCATCTGTCTGTACAGATCCATTATACGGCTCTCTGCACCGCCAAGGCCAACCCCGCCCAGCACATGGAGCACACGAATCGTCTCCGCCATGACTTCCTCCATTTGTTATGTCGTTTACTATATGTCATTTACGCTGACTCACTCAAGCACATCTCCTGCCACGATCTTCCTGCCGCTCTCATACCGGTCGATGAGCAGGGATCCGTCCACCGTACGCACCACCGGCTTCCCGTCGAAGCTGTCGATCACTTCTCCCGGCGCATACGCCGAAAAGTCAATCATCTCGTCAAAAGGGTGGGCCTCCCACACCGTCACCTTTTCCTCCCCGATCATGGCATATGCTCCCGGAAAAGGAGCCGCCACACCGCGGATCAGATTATAGATCTCCCTGGTTCTGGCATGAAAATCAATCTTCCCGTCTGATGCCGTACGTTTGGAATACCAGGAATCAAAGTCCTTTGACTCTGTACGAATTACGATGTTATCTTCCTCATAGGCCTTCAACAGTTTTCTGATCAGATTTTTAGAACAGATCATGTTCTTATACTGCGCTGTCCTGATATCATCATGTGGCGTAATGGAGAACATCTCCGTAGCAAAGATATTGGGACTGTCCGCCTTCTCATCATAGCGGAACATATTCAGGTTAAATCTGGTATCCCCCAGAATGATGGACCAGTTAAGCGGTGAGCGCCCTCTGCCGAACGGCAGATAGCCGCAGTTCCCATGAAATCCATAGATCCCGTACCGAAAGGCATCCAGCACAGAAGGCGGTATCAGTCTCTGCCACCCCATGGAGATACCGATATCAAATTCATTCTCCCGGATAAGCTGCTGCGTCTTCTCATCCGTCAGAAAATAACTGTCCGCCTCATGCACCGGGATACCGTACTTCTCCGTCAATACCGACAGCCCCTTATACCCTGATACCTGATTCTTCTTCGTTACCTCCGGACTGATCGTGATCACCAGATCCACCGGACAGATCTGTCCCTGAATAAAATCCACAATATTCTCCGAAGTATCCTTCACCCCGAACACTACAACTCTGTATTTCATAATTTACTCCATTTCCGCTGCTCTGTCTTTAAGGCTGTATATAATGTTCATACAGATAGTCCTGCATGTTCACATATTCCTGTACCCGGTTATAATTATCCAGCACTGCCGGCAGCATCGCCTCATACCGCTCCCTCGTACACTCTTTGATCTTCTGTCTTACCTCTTCCGGATCCGGCCCCTTCAGAAGGATCATCCCGTCCCCATTAAAAAAGTCCGTGATCCTGCGCGCCCCCAGATACACCGGTACCGTCTGCGCCGCCAGACAGCTTGTAAGCCGCTCGGAAAAATAATAATCCGATACGTCATTCTCGATGATCAGCGAAAACCGATACCGATCCAGGGTCTCGTCCACGCTCTCCACATACCTGCCGCCGTCAAACTTCCCGAATGTATCCGCCAGCGCTTCCCGTTTACACATCCTGGCCAGCTCCAGCCGGAACCTGTGCAGTTCACACATGATTTTGTCAGAAGACAGAATCGACAGATCCCTGTCTTTTGCCGCCGAAAGCCCTTCCCGCATCTCCCGGTTCCAGATGCCCGCCGCAACAGGATAGAATCTGGAATTCTCAATTTCGTTTAGAATTCGATCGTCATACGTGAAAATATACCTGAATTCCTTCTCCAGTCCTTTATGCCTGCGAAACACCTCATAGTCTTTTGGTACAATGGTACGCGACTCCGTCAGCATCCCGTATTTTACACGCGGCTTTCCCAGTGTCCCCGCCATCGCCTCTGGCCCGTAGAAATGTGTATCCAGCCCGTAATTATACCGGTCCCAGAAGAAATACTTCCCCTCATGCCCAAAAGGAGCATGCTGCGAGTGCCTGTTCTTAATAAAATAGGTCTCTAAAAGCTGCCCCTTCGCATTATAGATCCGCGGCATCGTGCCGTCAATCTCATATTCCCTGGCAAACAAAAGCCGATGCCTTCCCAATTTTAATTCCATACTATCCCAAATACTCCTTATACCAGTCGATGGCCAGTCCGATTCCCTTTGCAAAATCGAATTCCGGATCATACCCCAGAAGCTCCTTCGCCTTGCTGATATCCGCATTGGAATCCCGCACATCTCCCTTACGGGGCGGTCCGAAATTCGGCTTAACATCCTTCCCCAGCGCTTCACAGAGATGCTTATAGATATCGATCAGGAAAAGTCTGCCGCCTGCCCCGATATTGAATGCCTGTCCGGCCGCCTCACCGGAAGCCTTGCACGCCCGGAGATTGGCCTCGATCACATTGTCAATATAGGTAAAGTCCCTGGACTGCATCCCGTCCCCGTTGATCGTGGGCACTTCCCCGTGCAGCAGCTGCCTGATAAATTTCGGGATTACCGCCGCATACATACCGTCAGGATCCTGCCTGCGCCCGAACACATTAAAGTACCGCAGTCCATAAGTATCCAGGCCGTACAATACCTTATACAGACGCCCGTACTCTTCATCCACCTTCTTGGTCAATGCATAGGGAGACAGTACCTTTCCTTCTCCCCCTTCCTTCTTGGGCAGTTCCGTTGAATCACCGTAGACCGAAGAACTGGAGGCATACACAAACTTTTTCACGCCGCATACTCTCGCTGCTTCCATCATATTCAGCGTTCCCCGTATGTTAATCTCCTCATACAAAAGCGGCATTTCAATGCTGCGCGGCACACTGCCCCAGGCCGCCTGGTTGAGCACATAGTCCACGCCTTCCATCGCTTTCTTACAGGTATCCAGATCCCGGATATCCCCCTTTATAAAAGTAAATCGCTCATTCCCTGTCAGCGGTTCAATATTCTCATATTTACCTGTCGACAAATCGTCCAGACAGCGCACCGTATAGCCCATATCGATCAGCGCCTCACAGAGATTGGAACCGATAAAGCCGGCGCCGCCGCCTACCAGGAACACACTGTTTTCATCAAACGTAATATCACGATAGCCCATTTTTTACCCTCTTTTCTTTCTAAACCTCCATACTCCTGTATCATCTTGCAGCCATTCTCTGATCAGCAGAAATCCCGCCGTATAGAAAAAGGAAAATCCATAGATCATATAACGCGAAAGGCACATGATCGTCAGCGACGTAGCGCAGACATTCGCCGCAATAAACAGGACCGCAATCCCCATAGCGCAGGCGGCGTCACTTTTTCCTAGGCGTTTTGTCTGCCAGAGCGCAAGCCCCGCCGCACCCCCATAGACCAGAAGCGCCACCCAGTTGATCAGCGGATGCACCACCGCCACACTCCGGATAAATCCATAAGTGCACAGCAGAATATAATCATAAAGCCATTGTCCAAAACACGCCGGCAGCAGCTTCTTAAGCATCCTGCCCGCCATCTCATCCGACATACGGCTCTGCTGGTAATAATCAACCTTACCCAGTCCAAAATAATATACCGACAGATCAGACTCCAACACCTGAAATTTCAACAGGTCATGATATGTTTCCAGATGCTCGGCCCGCTCCCTGAAAGTACTGCCTCCATATTTATAATTCGCGCCAAGCGCATCTGCCTCCTCATAGAAGCGCTCGAAAAATTCACGCTCCAGACTGCCCTCTTCAAATACACTGCCGTCCTCCCTGTCGCAGGCATAGATCACGTTGGTCAGCGTGTTGACCTGACCATAGGTATTTCCCATAAAATATCCCGTAACCGCATAATTATACACATGCACCGTCAGACTGCGCAGGCCAAACACCAGAAGCACTGCAATGACCGGATATACCAACCGCCAGATCCGTCCTGTTGTCTTTCCCGATGACAGCATCTGTATCACATTCCGCACAAGCATCACTACCATCCACACCAGGATCGTCGTCATCATCTGCCCTCTGGTCATCGACAGCAGAAATGCAAAGACCAGGCTGAATACACTGTCTCTTCGTCTGTGTTCGAACAACATCCGCAGCAGAAAATACAGAAAAAACTGAAACAGCGGAATACACAGCGCCTCGCTCATCACCGAATTCTCCAGAAAAATATGCAGCGCCGACACATATCTCGTCATCAAATGCGGCACTATCTGCAGCAGGACAACAATCATCTCTTCCCAAAAATGAAGTCCATAATGCTCCCTTATATACTCGGAAAGCACCCAGATCCCCACTGCCGTCAATATATTCTGCGCTGCAGCCACCACGATCAGATACCCATCGCCAGCCACAATCCGGAAGAAAGCAAGAAACAGAGGATACAGCGGTTCCCTGTGTATATGCATGGCAATATACTGCTCGGAATCATTATAGACTCCGACGCCCCAGGCCCAAAGCATTCCCAGGAAAAATAACAGCAGGCCTCCCAAAATACACCATGATCCGATCCGTCTCTTCTTCAAGTTAATATCCATTCCTTTCGTTTCGCTCAACACACAAAACGCTTACAATCTCCAGTACAGATAATCCTCTGTCAGATAATCCTGCCTGTCAAGCAGTCCCTTAATATCCAATAAAACTTTCCGCCGGTGCGCAGCATGATAGAACGCGTCTATCTGAGCCCGTCCCAGTTTCAGGAATTCGTCGTGGGCCACCGCTATAACCACGGCATCCATATCGCGAACCTCCTCCATTGTCTGGAAAGAAATGCCATACAGGCGCTTTGCCTCCTCCGCATCCGCTGCCGGATCAACCACAACGGGAACTATGCCAAACTCCCCCAGCTCCTTATAGATATCGATCACCTTCGTATTTCTCGTATCCGGGCAGTTCTCCTTAAAGGTAAACCCTAAGATCGCCACCCGTGCGTGCCTGACCGGAATGCTCACTTTGATCAGGCTCTTTACCAGGCTCTCCGCCACATATTTACCCATATCGTCATTGATACGGCGTCCTGACAATATAATCTTGGAATGGTAGCCCAGTTCCTCCGCCTTATAAGTCAGGTAATAAGGATCTACCCCGATACAGTGTCCTCCCACAAGTCCGGGCATAAATTTCAGGAAATTCCATTTGGTGCCTGCAGCCTCCAGCACCGCCTTCGTATCGATGCCCATCTTATGGAAGATCATGGAAAGCTCGTTCATAAAGGCAATATTGATATCCCGCTGGCTGTTCTCGATCACCTTAGCCGCCTCCGCCACCTTAATGGACTCTGCGCGGTACACACCGGCCTCCACCACCAGCTCGTATACTTTAGCCACCGTATCCAGCGTCTCTTCATCCATACCGGATACGATCTTCGTGATCGTCTCCAGCCTGTGCACCTTATCACCGGGATTGATTCGCTCCGGAGAATAACCGATCCTGAAATCAACGCCACAGGTAAGTCCCGATTCCTTCTCCAGAATCGGAACACAGATTTCCTCCGTCACACCCGGATAAACCGTAGACTCAAACACGACAACAGAACCCTTCGTCAGATTCTGTCCCAGAATCCGGCTTGCTCCTTCCACCGGTGTCAGATCCGGCGTATGGTCGCGGTTGACCGGCGTAGGCACTGCTACGATATGGAATTTCGCTTCCCGCAGCTTCTGCGCATCCGCCGTGAATTCCACCGTCGTATCTTTGATCACTTCGTCACCCACCTCGTTGGTCGGATCGATACCGTCCTGATACATCCGGATCTTCTTCTCATTCAAGTCAAAACCGATCACCTTGATCTTCCTTGCAAAGGCAACCGCAATCGGCATCCCCACATACCCCAGGCCTATCAGGGAAAGTTTCTCCTCCCCCTTTACTATCTTCTCATACAGGCTCATTCTTATACCACTCCTTTTCCATATTCTCTATCGTATCCGGAGAAAGGGACCCGGAAGAAGTTCCTCCTTGAACCACTGCCCTGTCCCACTCCTGCTGCATTCCCGCTCACTCTCCCAGGATTTGGCCCACCTCGTCCATATACTCTCCGGTTACCAGTCTCCTGTCAAATTCCTTCTCCATCTTCTCCCGTCCTCTGCGGCCCATGTCCGCGCGCTCCTCCACAGGCAATGCAAGAAACTTCTCCATCGCCCGGATCAGCTCCTGCCCGTGCCCCGGCGTAAACCCGAAACCGGTGCGGCCTTCCTCGAACGCTTCCAGGCAGCCGCTGATATTGGAAGCTATCACCGGTCTGCCCGTAGCCGCTCCCTCGATCAGCGCATTGGACATCCCCTCATGAAAAGAAGCAACCACGATCGCACTGGCCGCCGCCAGGTACGGATGCACCTCCGTGTGAAATCCAATCTGCCGTACCACACCCTGCTGCTCCAGTGCATTCAGCAGGTCCTGATAGTCCTCGTCACAATACCCCAGAATATCGAAGAAGACACGATCGCTATGTAACGCCTTCGCCGCCTCGATATATTCCAGAATTCCCCGTTCCTTCATCACTCTGCCCACAAAGAGAAAGTGCGTCTCCTCGCCGGCCGGATATTCTTCGTAGTGGTGCCGTTCCAGATTTACACCGGATCCCATCACCATACGCGTCCTGCCTGCCGTAATGCCATACCCCTGGAATATACTGCGATTTTCCTCATTCTGGAAGAAAACACACTTCGCCTTCCTCATACCCGTCCGATACAATGTGATAATCAGTCGTAAGAAGACCCCTTTCCGGTCAAAAGCGCCGCCCAGACCCGTTATCGTTGTAATATAGGGAATCCTCCTCATCCCGGCCGCCAGCCCGCCGTAGATATTCGGTTTGATCGTATAGGTCACCACCAGATCCGGCTTGATCTCGCGCATCATCCGGCTGTACGTACGATACAATTTCAGATCTTCTAACGGATTCACTCCTCTGCGGTTGATCGCCGTCTTAATAATCCGGCAGCCCTCCGCCGTCAGTTCCTTCTCTTTCACATCATCCGGCATACTCACATAGACCTGATACTTCGCCAGCAGCGCCTGCACGAATTCGTTCCGAAAATCATACAATCCTCCGGAAGAGTTGATTAAAATCAATACTTTTTTCATCAGGGCACAATCTCCACTCCGTTCATATCACGAACCGCAACCTCATTATACTTCATCATACATATATTTTCCGCATAATTTCCGATATTCACCTCATTCTCCCGCCCCGCCAGATTACGGATCACCGCCGCAGGCATATTCACGCCGCAGGCGTAGGCATGAGGATAGCCGCCGCCAAACCGCGGATTCACCTCGGAAATATAGAAACATCCGTCTATCTCAAAAATATCAATATCGATCATGCCGCGGAATCCACATTCTTCCACGAAATTTCGAATCATGGCAAATAACTTTTCATTTTTAACAGAAACGGATTTATCCGTCTCTCCCGCCCGCATCTTAATCTTCTTTTTGACGAAGATGGAAGTACACCTGCCGCTTATCATATCGATGTACACATCCGCTCCGTACTCCTGTCCGTCCATGTACTCCTGGATCATCAGATCGTCATCCAGCGTAAACAGAAGATCCGTCTCTTCCCTGCTGTTCACCTTATTGATATTGATGCTGGCGCTTCCCCTGACCGGCTTGATGAAAACCGGATACGAAATGTCTCCTTCTTCAACCGCTCTGTAGAAAGCTTCCTTGTCTACAAAACATCTGCCCGTCGGGATCTGCATCCGGCACAGCATCCGGTACATTCGAAACTTGTCCAGGCAGGTTTCCGTCAGATCATAGTCCGATACAATCGGCACCGTGCCGACTGCCAGAAATCTCTCCTTCTCCTTTGCCAGAAGACTCAGTTCCGGATCGATCAGCGAAAATACACCGTCTATCTGCTCCTCTCTGCAGATTTCCAGAATGCGGTCCAGATACCCGGGCGCCGTGATCCGCGGCACCAGATAGAATCTGTCCGCATCATAGACCGCAGGAGCCAGATTGCTGCAGTCCGTTGCCACAACCTTTCCTTCCGCTCCCACTTCTTTCTTGAAATACTGTACGACCTTATTTCTCGTTCCGGCACTCAATATCAATAGATTCATAACCAGATTCATTCCTTTCCTTCAAGGTTCTGCCATCTCATCCGTCTAACCTACATTCCTCCAGTCTGTCGAAGAAGATCGGGCAGCCGCCCGTATGAATAAACAAAATATTCCGGCTGCTTATCTTATTTTCCTTCAGATAGGCCAGCATGCCATGAAACGCTTTCCCGACATAAGTAGTATCCATCGGAATTCCTTCCCGCTGCATCACAAAATCAATGGTGTCCGCAATCTCTTCCGTATAACTGCCATAGCCGCCGCTTCTGTAAGCGTCCGTAAAGACAAGCTGCTCCTCCTGATACAGCGGCGCAAAGCGTTCGCCCAGATACGTCCGGATACTGTCCTTTACGACGCTGCGGCCTCTCTGCGCTTCTCTGGCAATGCTGATTCCCACGATCTTCCTCTCCTGCTCCCCGGACAGCAGCTGTCCGCACACCAGTCCGGCCTGCGTCGCACCCGTGCCGGAAGCATGAAAAATAAAGTCAAACCGTGTGGAATGCTCTCGTTCATACGCCTCGATCTCCCGATACACCTTCACATAAGCTTCCACTCCCGGATTCCCGTGACCGCCGCCCTCTATAAAGTAAGGCCGCTTTCCCTGCTCCCGGTATGCCTGCTTCCTGTTCTCTATGGTCCCGGCCACTGCAGATACGGGACATGTCTCGATTACCGCGCCAGACTTCTGCACCAGTCTGGTATTGTTGTGCACCATCCCATCCTCCTGCGGTGAGATAATGTGGCATCCCAGCCCCATGGACGCCGCCATGTTGGCAATGATCCGGCAGTGGTTGGAGCTGTTGCTGCCATACGTCATCACAATATCGGTATCCGTTTTCATAATCTCCCGATAAAATTCCGCCGCTTTCCTGGCTTTGTTGCCGCCAAAACTGAAAGGAATCATATCATCCCTTTTCATAAAAAGGCGATTTGGCCCGTAGCTGTCTGACAGCTCCTGTACGCAGGTTCTCTCCAGTTCTCTCTCAAATAATGGTATCCGCCTCACACTGCCCTCCACACTTCTTACGGTAAACGTCAAAATCTTCCACCGTCTGCTCACTGCCGGACAAAGTCCCCGATCGCTTCAATACCTTCCCCACAGTCATCAGAATAATCCCGACGTCCATCCCGAAACTGCAGTGTTCCACATATTCCAGATCATAGGCAAATCTGTCCTCCCAGCCCAGCGCATTTCTGCCGTTCACCTGTGCCAGTCCGGTAAGACCCGGACGCACATCATGCCGGTGCATCTCCTCATCCGTATACCAGGGCAGATAGCGCACCAGCAGGGGACGGGGTCCAATAATGCTCATATCCCCTTTTAAAATATTCAACAGTTCCGGCAGTTCATCCAGACTGGTGGAGCGCAGCAGCCTGCCAAATTTCGTAAGCCGCTTCTCATCCGGAAGAAGCTCCCCCTTTTCATCCCTCTTATCTGTCATCGTGCGAAACTTACACAATGTAAAAATCTTCCCTTCCCTCCCCGGCCGTTCCTGTTTAAAGAAAATGGGGCTTCCCAGTTTCACCCGCACCAGAATGCAGAGTACAAGCAGGATCGGACTGAGCACAATCAGCGCACACAGCGATAAGAGAAAGTCCAGGCACCGTTTTATATAGTTCTTGTACATAATACCCCCATTCCTGCTCAGCCTGAGAATCTGGTATCCCGGTACAGAGCATAGAAATCCGTCTCCATATTATCCGCATACTTCGCATAAAATGCCCGGGCGTCATCCAACGCCTTGTTATAGATCCTGTCTCCCAGTATCTCCTGAAAAAAATCCAGCACACTGCCGGTTCCGATAATTCCCAGCTCCAGGTCATGCTCCTCTTTAAAGAAATGCGCGATCTCGTCACATACCTGACGTTTCTCCTTCTCGTCAAACAACTCCATACCTATCTCTCCTGCGCCGCAAAGCAGCCTCTTATCGTCCTGATGATCAGTTCCATGTCCTCCGGCGTATTCTTCACATCACTGGGCAGGCACAGACCTCTGGCGAACACTTCTTCTCCCACACTTCTTCCGTCCTCATAGTGCGGCACGAAATCACAGTCTGCAAACACCGGCTGCAGGTGCATCGGCTTCCAGATCGGCCTTGACTCTATATTCTCCGCCTCCAGTGCATCCATGATCCTGTCGGGCGTTACACTGCATCCCCCGGCGATCACCATACCCGAAAGCCAGCAGTTGGCGTCCCCGTCCGGGTTCATGGGATTCATCATGATCTCCGGCATATCCGCAAACGCCTCCTGATATTGTCTGTAGATTTCTTTCTTCTTCGCTATATGCTCCTCCAGGTGCAGCAGCTGTCCTCTGCCGATCCCGGCAGTGACATTGCTCATCCGGTAGTTGTATCCGATCTCCGAATGCTGATAGTGCCTTGCCGGATCTCTGGACTGGGTTGCAAAGAACGTCACTCTCTTCACTGCCTCCTCCTCGGCTGACACAAACATACCGCCGCCGGATGTGGTAATGATCTTATTGCCGTTAAAAGAATAGATGCCGTATTTGCCGAAGGTGCCCGTATGCCGTCCCTTCCAGGTACTGCCCAGAGATTCCGCCGCATCTTCCACCAGCGGCACGTCATGCTCCGCGCAGATCGCCATGATCTCATCAAGCCTGGCCGGTGTGCCGTAGAGATGTACGCAGATCACCGCCTTCGGGTGCGGATATTTCTCAAATGCCCTCCGCAGCGCCTCCGGCGACATATTCCAGGTATCCGGTTCCGCATCGATGAACACAGGGTCTCCGTTCTCATACACAATCGGATTACAGGACGCTGAAAAAGTCAGATCCGATACAAACACTTTATCACCCTGCCCCACGCCCAGAAGCTTAAGCGCCATATGAATCGCCGCCGTCCCTGAACTCAGCGCCGCCGCATATCCGCAGCCCGTATATGCCGCCGTCTCTTTCTCGAAAGCGTTTACATTGGGTCCAAGTGGCGCTACCCAGTTGGTGTCAAATGCCTCCTGCACATACTTCTGTTCCTCACCATGCATGGTGGGAGATGACAAATAGATCCTCTTTCTGCCCATAACAACTCCTACTCCCCACGGTTTTGTCATCCGTGGCAACAAATTCTGCAGATCCGGACTCATACGTCCCGTGCCTGTTTTCACGAAACATCATTTATCTCTTCCGCACTGCGATAAGTCGTAACGATCTTCTTCAGCAGCGGCCTGATATCCGAACTCTCAATCTGACATTCATCCTTCAGTTCCTTCAGCTGCATAAAAAATTCATGCTCGTCAAGTTCTATCGGCTTGCCGATGTGTATCATGCGGTTCGCCGTATCTTTCATTCCTTCCTCTTCCATCAGCAGTTCTTCATACAGCTTCTCTCCGGGACGAAGCCCCGTGAATTCAATCTTGATATCCTCTCCCACACGGAAACCGGACAGCTTGATCAGGTTCTCCGCCAGCGTCAATATCTTAACCGGTTCTCCCATATCCAGCACAAAAATCTCACCGCCTCTGGCGTAGGCTCCTGCCTGCAATACCAAAGAGACCGCCTCCGGAATCGTCATAAAGTAGCGTATAATATCAGGATGTGTCACCGTGACCGGACCACCCGCCGCAATCTGCCTGCGGAACAACGGAATCACGCTGCCGTTGCTGCCCAGTACATTCCCGAAGCGTACCGCCACAAACTCCGTATCATAATGCTTGTCGAAAGTCTGTATGATCATCTCGCAGATCCGCTTGCTGGCCCCCATGATATTGGTAGGGTTCACCGCCTTATCCGTAGAGATCATCACAAAACGCTGCACACCGCTCATCGCCGCGGCCTGCGCCGTCTTGAAAGTTCCGAACACATTGTTCTTCACTGCCTCGGTAGGGCTGTCCTCCATCAACGGCACATGCTTGTGGGCTGCCGCATGATACACGATATGAGGGCGATAAGTTGAGAAAATATAGTTCATACGGTTGGTGTTGCGCACCGATGCAATCAAAACCACCAGATCAAGCTCCGGATACTTCTCTTTCAGTTCCTGTTGAATATCATAGACCGAATTCTCATAAATATCCACGATTACCAGCTGTTTCGCCCTGTGCGCAGCAATCTGCCTGCACAACTCGCTGCCGATGGAGCCGCCTCCCCCCGTGACAAGCACCACCTTGCCCTGCACATAGCCCAGAATCGATTCCATATCAACGCAGATCGGATCTCTGCCCAGCAGGTCTTCCACCTCCACGTCACGCAGCTTGCTCACACTGACCTCGCCGTTCACCAACTGGTACATTCCCGGCAGAGAACGCAGCTTACAGTTCGAATCCTTGCAAATCTCCAGAATCTCCCTGATTTCCGCCCGCGGGGCAGAAGGCATCGCCACGATGATCTCATCCACATCGTAGATATCCGCACACTCTACGATCTTATCCCGGCCGCCGACCACTTTGATTCCCTGGATATACCTGCCCCATTTCCCCTTATCATCATCGATAATGCACTTGATGACCATTGTGGAAAAATTGCTGTTGACAATTTCCCTGATAATCAGATTCGCCGCCTCTCCCGCGCCGATCACCATGACCGAGATCAGATTCTTCTTATTCTGCTGTTTATGTTTCAGTCCCCGGAAAAACCGATAAGAAAAACGGCTGGCAAAAATGCACACCACCAGCGAAGCCAGATAAGCCACATAATAACTTCTGGGAACTGCCTGCGTCGTAATCTTAAAAAACTGCATGCCGATACCGTTTACCAGCGTCGAAATAACACATGCCACCACAATATTCTGCAGCTCTGTCTCCCCGGCAAAAGCCCACAGACTGCTGTACAGATGCAGTATATAAAAAATAACCAGCGTAACAGGGATATTAATCGGCAGAAAAAGTTCAATCGGACGCATAAAATGATACGGAATAGAGTCCACATGAAAATCATAGCGCCACAGGATCGCCATATAACTGGCGATCCAGATGCTGATAATATCATAGATGATCAGACAGGTTCTTCTGTAAAATAATTTCGCATTAAAAGGTTTTCTCTTTTTCTCCATATCTCTTCCCTATACCGCCTTCCGGCTGTCAACCAATAACGGTGAAAGCGCCAGCATCAGACAACATGCAATCGGACAGCAGGGATGGAAAATCCATTCCGTCAACCCGGCCACTGCAAAAAGGATCAGGACAGCCATCGGCAGCGCCGCACATACCCTGTCCGCCTTATGTCTGTGGAAATAAACTGCCGCCTGGATCAGTGTACCGATGCCCAGCAGAATAAACACCGCACCCACATAGATGCCGTGATCATAGGCAACCTGAAGATAGATATTATGTGCATGGACAATATAATGTCCGTCAGGCTTCATAATCCCCATATCTTCATGACCGGCTTTATTTAAATTAGAATAATATAATCTGAAAATTTCCATTCTGCCGTTGGTGTAAGAATCCGCAGAATCTTCCTCCTGTGCGCCTCCTGCAGACGTATCCGCCGCAGAAGCGACCAGAATCCTCTCCCGGTTCTCAAACAGCTCATTGTGCAGTCTTCTTTCTCCGTCCTCCCGTACACTGTATTTTCTTATACACTTATCCTCCGGCACTCCCAGCACTTTCATCTGGAACACCTGAACGAACCGCCGGATTGTAATGTAATATCTGGAATCCATGTCCCTGCCGTGTACGATCTCCTCCGGAATCTCTTCGATTTCATGCAATTCCGGTCTGGCCTTAACCGACGGCACGATTCTCTGCGCCGTAAATACCACCGGAAAGCAGAGCATAACGGCAAGCAGCATCATAACAATCGCACGCAGCATTCCCCGCAGTCTGCACTTTACGGCTCCCCTCTTCCTGTCGGAAACTGTCCGGCCGGCAGTTTTACCAGGCTCCCGCACCGCAAAAACCTCTGCGTTCATCGACAGGCACATCACAGGAATGATGATCACTGCCGTCACCGTCATCGCCAGATAACCTGTCCGGGACAGTGTAAAGATAAGATATGCCGATGAAACGCCCAGCACAGCCAGCTCTTTATATACCGCGGCAAGATACGGTTTCCTGCTGTATACGTCCAGGAACTTCACCAGCGCGGCACAGACCACCAGCGCCAGATAGACAGCCGAGATCGTCACCGTATGGAAAATAAACGGATACCTGTAATACTGATAAAACATGTAAGGCCTGTGAAGCAGGCAGTACAGTACCATGACGCCGAAATGAAACAGAATGCCATTACAGATATTCCGCAAAAGCACGGCCTTCTTCTCCCAGGCTGCCATATTCAGATAGAAAAGCGTAAAGGCACAGACCAGATAAATCGGCCATCCCCTGGTATTGCGATACCAGATGATCAGCGCGAAAAATCCGCCCACCAGAATACCATACCAGACAGACAGGCCTCTGATCCGCCCCTGTACCATACAGCGGATCGTTCCGATCAGGATCAGCCCCGTCAGGATTCCCACCCAGGCAGTGAGCCTGATCACAGGAATATCCAGCTCTTCCGGTTCCTGCAGCGCCGCTGCCGCCTTCTGGTAATACTGATATCCAACCACGCCCGCAATCACACAGTAGATCAGGTTCATCCAGTTGAAAATGTCTTTCGCCTTATAAGTCACCAGCACGGCCAACGCCAGATACACCAGCATCTGCCGGTACGCCACCGTATGGTGCATCTCGAACAGCCCGTTCATATAATTACAGCATGCCCCGACAGCGCCCGCAAAAAGGGCGGCCTGCAGATAATTCTGCCAGTTATCCCGCAGAAGATGCGCAAATGTCCTGTCCGAAGCAAAGCCTGTCCGGCTGTGGTTGACCGCGTACAGCGCCAGCGCCACAGCAATCAGAATACTGCCCTCATAGAATAGAATGGATTCCATATCCTTCGCGAACAGCTTCATAGGCCACACAGCCATAAATGCCGCCGCACCCAGGATCACGATCACCGGATTCAACACGGTCTTAACTGTCTTCTCCACCGTCACCAGGCAGTTTCTTTCCGGGTACCTTTTGTAATATTTCCCTGTAAGAAGCGTAACCGCAATTCCAAACAGCACAAACAGAGCATCCCATATCAATGTTCTGCCCTTGCGAAGCGGCATCTCATACTCATAGGAAGCGACGATGCAGTGTTCCTCATCCTCCACATTCTCATAGTAGAGCGTGCCGTTATATAAATTGCCGGAAGCCGCCGTATCCTCAAACGCCACGCGGAACGGGGTCTCCATTCCCTGCAGCAGATAGTAATAAGGTCTGCCGACTTCCGTATCGATATTAATCTGTACCGTGCAGTCTCCCGGTATGGATTTCATATCCTCCGTACCTATCACCTGCTGCATGAGCATCTGCATGGAAGCGTCATACAATACGAAATTGAATTCCCCGCCGATGGTTCCTTCCGCAAAATAAATATCGATGTTTTTAAGCCTGTCATACTGTGCAACGAACATCTGCTGTACTGCATGTCCATCGACGATCTCTCCGGACTCCATAACGATCTGTCTGCTGCTGTCTGAAACCACCGTCTCCGTCACAAAACGAAGCGGCCACAGCATAAACACCGCACACATCACGATCACCCAGACTGTCCCACAGATGGCCTGTCTCTTATTGATTATTCTATTCATTGTCTATTCCTGATACGTAACCGTCCAAATGTTTGTCTTTCCGCCTGTTCTGACACAAAATGCGCCATACCGCGGAAATTTCACTGCTTAGTATATCACGATTGTATATTTTTTACAACTGAGGAACTTTTTTTACAATTCCTCCAGCAGCATCGCCACGAACAGCGGCATGCCGAACCAGAAAATCAGCACATATCTGGGCAGATACGTAGGACCCAGGATCACGGTCAGCCAGACGATCAGTATCATCAGGCAGGGAACTACAATATGATACTTCTTCCGGTACAACATATAAGCAAACACGAAGGCAATGCCCCAGAAAATCCCGCCGGGTGAATACAGCATCGAATAGATCGGCACCTTTTCCTGCGATATCTCCAGCGACAGCTTCCTGTAAGCCCTGTCCAGCCAGGGGATCTTACTGTCTCTATAGCCCGGCTCCTCCACTTCGTATCCGAAATAAGAACTGTCCCCATACGTAAAAGTAAATACCCTGTTGCCGGAGTAGACGTCGATCACCGTATCTGGGTACCAAAAACCGTAAGAATTCATCAGCCAGGCGTTGATATAGGACAGCGGCTTGCGCAGGCCGATCTTAAGCCAGAGCATCACATACCGCGACTTGTCCGCATCGTAGACGTTATTCTGAAAATGGACTTTCACCGGATCCGACAGCTTCGGATTGTACAGAACCAGCGCCTCCTCCGGCAGCACTTCATGCAGCGCCGCAACATCATCCGGCTCAAAAACCTCCGGATTGAATTTCCAGGTTCTGGCCAGCTGCTGGATCGGAACCGTCAGGATCTCCTGATTTTCCTCATTCTTCGCATGGAGCGTCATGATAAGCACACTGTTAATCAGAAAATAAGCGCCGAAGATAAACGCCAGCAGCAGGCACATTTTCCTTAAATATGGCTTCTTTTCCGCTTTCTTCAGACGGTCAGCACCTGATGAAAACTTTCCGCCATAGAAAATTTTATTGACATAGAGCAGCAGAACCGGCGCCATCACCGCAAATGCATAGACACCGTTCTTGCGAAACAGCATCATGGACAGGGCGCTGATCACAAAAAAGAGCATCTTTCCGGAGGAAGCAAAGAACGCTGCGCCGTCACTGCCCAGTTCGATCAATGACAAAAGCAGCATCAGCAACGCCGCCGTAAAGATCGTATCCTTCGCAGAGCAGAGCGTAAACATCACAATCACAGGAAACAGGGCAAAATAAAGCAATGAGCCGATCCTTACACCTCTGGCAACCTTCCTTCGCCGCATAAATACAAGCAGATAAGTGAAACAGCCCGCCACAAGCATCATCTGCACCAGCATATAACAGGCAATGCCCAGATTATAGGAACCCGTTATCTTATGCACGGCACAGACGATGCCGCCCAGCATCAGTACATGCACAAGAGGATGATGCGTCGTGAAATTCCTGGACGCCACCTGCAGCCATTCTTCCTGCGCATCATAGACAAAAAATCCCGGATATACCGCCAGCAATACCGGCAGCCAGCACAGAATCATAAAACAAAACATCAGGACATCCACATATTTGACTGCCCCTGACGGTGTTGTCGGAAGCTTGATATGTGCCGCCAGGCTGTTCTTACGCGCTTCGATATTGCCCAGAAAATTCCAGAACTTCCGCACCAGTATCGTAAAAAGACAGGTCAGAACCGGCAGCGATACCCACAGATGCCAGTCTTTGAAATTCACATTCCCCACGGCTTCCAGCTGAACCCCGAACAGCATCGCCGTGGTAAATAAGAAGGAGAGAATGCCGGCGATCGTCCATCCTCTCTTATCCTGCCAGTCGATAGTATGCAGCGACCAGCTGACTGCATAGATGCACAGAAGCCATACAAACAGGGAAAAAATGCTGTTGGTAAACCCCAGCGTATTCTCCTGCAGATTAAGAACCTGCGGGAAACACAGCGTCCCCGCCGTGGCAATCACGAAGGCCATCGTATTCAGTTTCAATCTGATCTTAAATTCTTTCTCATTCATACTGTTCTACTGCTTTCATTCTCTTTCTGTCGTCCGCCGCCTTCGCCGACACACTCTCTGATCACATACTGAGGTGAATTGTTAAGGGAGATATAGATCCTGCCGATGTATTCTCCGATCAGTCCCAGCATCAGCATAATCATCCCGCCAATAAAGACAAGCGCCGCCATCATGGCGCTGAATCCGATCGGAACATTCGGATTGACAAATTTCTTGATCACCGTATAAATACCGTACAGGAAGCCCGCGCAGGCCGTCATGCATCCCATGGCAGTGGCAATGCGCAGCGGTTTGATGCTGAACGCTGTAAAACCGTTGAACCACAGGCCCAGCAGTTTTCCCACTGTATATCCCGACACACCGGACTCACGTTCCCTGTGGGCCACCTCCACATTGGTAATATTCTTTGTGGTCCGCAAAACCAACCCGATCACATAAGGATAGGGATTCGTATACCGCAGCATCTCATCCACCACGAACCTTTTGGCGGCAAAATAGCTGGACAGATACAGTTCCTTCGGTTTGCCCAGCATAACTCTGGTCATCAATTCATTGACTTTACTGCCAAAATTGCGAAAGCCGGAATGCTGCTTATGGACATATTTTGCATATACCACATCAAAGCCTTCCTCTATCTTCGCCAACAGTTTACCTGCCTCGTCCGCCGGCGTCTGCCCGTCGTCATCCAGACATATTACTATGTCCCCGCGAATATACCGAAAACCGGCCATCAATGCCGCATGCTGTCCGAAATTTCTGGCAAGGCTGATGCCGCAGATATCCGTCCGCTGTGCGCAGAGACCACGAATCACCTCGAACGTATTGTCCGGTGAGCAGTCGTTGACCAACACGATCTCATACTGATATGCCGGCATTTTCTGCATCGCTGCATCAAGCTCCGCCACCACCCTGCCGATCGTTTCCGCCGAACGATAGCAGGGTATTACAAAACTGATAACTTTACTCATTCGCTTTCCTTTCTAAACCCCCATCATGCACAGCCTGCCGCCATGCCGCATCATCAAGCTCCATAAATCTGACCTCTCTTACGCCCTGGCGGGTCATCACGGACTCCCTCCTGTCCGTCAGAAGAAACCCGGCATGTTCATAACTCTTCATGGCACTGATATTGTCTGAAAGAAATCGGAGAAATACCTTATGAAGCTTTAATTGTGTAAAAGCATACGCAAGCGCCTGTTTCGCCGTCTCCGTACCATACCCGCAGCCCAGCGCTGTCTCTTCTCCGATAAAAATACCGTACTCCGCCTCACCGTTCTCCCTGTCGATATCGCGAATATAAACACTGCCGATCTCCCTGCCGTCAGACAGGCAGATAATAAACTGTACCACCCGTCCCGTCTCCACCTGCTCCCTGATCCAGGACAGATGTCCTTCCGCCGTAAAAGGTTCCTGATAGATAAAATTTTTTCTCACAAAATCCCTGTTGCGCCATGTAACAATCTTCTCCGTATCCTCGATTGTCATCAGCCGCAGCCGGATTGAAGGCCTCTGCCGCATATAAATCCGCCTCCCTGCTCCCTGTCATAACCGTGCCGCAATCTCGTCGTGCACGACTGTTTCTGCCTGCTGCCGTGTGGTCTCCAGGCTATCATCCTGTCGCTTTTATTGTATTCTCATAATTCTATAGACCGCATATCCTTCGCCTATCCTGTCCGTCTTCTCCGCCACGGTCTCAATGCCCTGTGCGGCATAGCAGTCTTCAATCCACGCAAGTCCCCGCTCCTTTACTTCCTGATCGGCCAGAATCAAATAAACATTCTCCTGCCCGATCAACGCTTCCTGCACCGATGTAATGCCATATCTTCTCAGCTTATCATAATAGAGCGGACTGCCGCACATCCAGCCGCCCAGAATATCATAATTGGCATAACCACGGCCTGCGCTGTCAAAAATACGTCTGGAAAACGATACCGTGGAATACACATCCTCAAAATAGAAATTTTCATCACGCTCTCTGCAATACTCATCGATTGCATACCAGTTCTCGTTAACCTGTTCCCGAAGTTCCTGCTGCGCACGCAATGCCGGTATGCCCTTTATCATACCCTTCCCTGTAATCAGGCAGAAAGAAACTGCCATAATCAACACGATGCCGCATGCCACTCCGCGCAATACGCTCCCCGCACAATGTCTTCCGGTATCAATATCCGTACTTCGCAGTATTTCTGTGCCGCCTGGCCTTCTATGACGAGCACGTATCAGCATAGCCGCCAGCAGCGCAAATTCCACCAGATAAAGAGAATGTGTGATGCGTTCCGGATCTCTGCCTCGCAGCAGAATAAACATCCAGACCGCACTGCGTACGCCTGTCAGCAGTACTGCCTGCCATAGCAGATCAAATCTTTGCATGCTTTCTCTTATCTTTTCCATTTTCCAGCCATTCTTCTCTTCCCCGGATGCCGCTGCCGCTTCCCTCAAAAGAAACGACGCACAAATTCCAGCCGCAAACACCGCGGCATACATCCACAGCAGCAGGGTACTGTAGGGCGAATCCCCTCCGCGCAGCGTGCGGTAATAATAACGATAGACCTGCTTCTTCACGATGGCTTTCCAATCCCTGGCTTTGCGCACCGTATCCGTGGCATAATCCGCCAGTGTCATAAGGAATTGCGAATCCACTCCATCATCCAGCCCATAATTGTAGTTGCGAAGCAGCGTCTGCCGGCAGGGCGGCACTCCCAGTTCCTCAAGCGCTTCCTGCCAGGCATCCTCCATGATCAATTCCTGGTAAAAGTCATACAGCGTCGTCCTGGCTTCAAAGAACCGCCGAAAATCCTTCCACTGATCACTGCTGTAAGCCGCATAGTCAATCCCCCTCGAGATCAGCATACCCGCCAGCATGATTCCCAATACACTGCCGTATCTGATCAGCGTATCTTTCCCGAAGAGCTTCTTTTCTTCCGTCAACCGGTACAATCCCGCCAGGCAGATAAAGGGAAAAGTCAAAAGCAGCATCTCCGAACGAAGCTGATAAGCGGCAATCACCAACACCATGGAAGGTATATTGCTTCTTATAAACCGTTTGCCGCTCTCTGTATCCGGCGTGGTCAAAAACAGGAAAATGGCAGACGCAGAAAGCATGGCGCAGGTAACGGTATACTGCACATTCACCAGATGTGAAAGACATACGCCCCACACCAGAAGAGACAGCGCCCCAAGCCGCAGGATCTTCCTCCCCGCGCGCATGGCAGAAACCGCCGGCGTTTCGGCGCTTCCCGCTTTCCCGCACCTTTCTCCAAGTCTGCACAGCCGCACACCGATCAAATACAGACATCCGAACTGGCACAGACACAGAAACAGACCATACCAGGGAATTGTCCCACACACTTTATAACACAGGGCGATCAGCGCACCCAAAGGATACAAAGTCTGCATGTTGTGCCCGTCCGGCGTCCCACTGTAAGCCCCGGACATAATGTCCAGCATCATGGTATCGTCATTCAGATCATAATAGAAGTCAAAACAGCCCCCCATGACGATCATATTCACAGACACAACAAGCAGCGTCAGTATACAGTTCTCCCATTTCCACCATTCTTTCTTCTGCCGCACTATCTGCCGCTCCTATTCCTTCTCATGATTGCCGCCCACGTTTCACTCCGGTACTGATACAGTTCACCCGTCACCGGAAACCGGCCGCTACGCATAGAATGCCTTCACCTGCTCCGCAATATACCCAACCTCATCCGCCGTCAGCTTATAGTACATCGGCAGACGCAGCAGCCGGTCGCTTTCTCTCGTGGTGTACCTGTCTTCCCCATGGAATCTGCCGTATTTGATCCCGGCCGGCGCAGAATGCAGCGGCACATAGTGGAATACTGCCATGATCCCTTTCTCCTTCAGGAAATCGATCAGTCTGGTGCGTTCTTCCATATCCTTCGTCTTGATATAGAACATATGCGCGTTATGGCTGCAGTGCGCAGGAATATGCGGCAGCTCGATCCTGCCGGACTTTGCCAGCGGCAAGAGAAGCTCCCGGTACTGATTCCATCTGTCCATTCTCGCCTGCGTGATCTCCTCCGCCAGCTCCAGCTGCGCATACAGATAGGCGGCGTTCAGGTCGCTGGGCAGATACGAAGAGCCATAGTCCTGCCAGCGATATTTATCTACCTGCCCTCTGTAGTACTTGCTTCTGTCCGTGCCCTTTTCCCGGAAGATTTCCGCGGACTCGATATACTTTTCATCCCGAATGAGCAGTGCGCCGCCCTCACCCATACTGAAATTCTTCGTCTCGTGAAAGCTGAAGCACCCAAACTCCCCGAAGGTGCCAAGGGGTTTCCCCTTATAGGACGCCATGATCCCCTGTGCGGCATCCTCCACCACGATCAGATCGTGCCGCCTGGCAATGTCCATGATCACATCCATCTCACAGCCTACCCCGGCATAATGTACCGGTGCGATCGCCTTGGTCCGTTCCGTGATGGCCTCCTCGATCAGAGTCTCATCAATATTCATGGTATCCGGCCTGATATCCACGAAGACTGCCTTCGCCCCGCGCAGCACAAAGGCATCCGCCGTGGACACAAAGGTATAGGACGGCAGGATCACTTCGTCCCCCTCTTTGATATCTGCCAGCAGCGCCGCCAGCTCCGTCGCATGGGTGCAGGACGTGGTCAGCAGACATTTCGCCGTACCGCTCTGTGCTTCGATCCACTCACTGCATTTCTTCGTAAAAGGCCCGTCCCCGCAGATCTTCTGGTTCTCGATAGCCTCCCTCATATATTCTACTTCCCTGCCCGTAAAAGGCGGTACATTAAAGTTGATCATCTAAAGTTTCCTCCTTACCTGGCGCTTCGCTCTTCGCCGGACTCCGTTCCGCCGTCTGGCAGATACACTACATACCGTCCATTCCCAAAGGTTTCCTGATACTCATATTCGCACAGATACCGCTTCAGGATCTGCAGCTTCTCATCCGCATCGAACTTCTCCTGCTCCACGCCGAACCAGTTCATTCCGTCCGCATCCTCGTTCAGATATGCCCCCACCGGAGCTGCCACGATCACTGTCGGCGGCTCCTCCATCTGCTGCAGATCCCGCTCATACTCCGTCATAAGATAGGAATCCAGATCCGGCCAGAATGTAGAAAGCGCCGAAGGCATGTCCAGCAGATAGCCCAGTCCCGAAAGATCCTTATAGAAAAGCGCCGGCTTCCCCGTAAGCTCTGCTTCCTCCGTATACGCCGCCAGTTCCTCAAGCCACGCGGCATTATCCGCATTCGTATAGACGCCCGCCGCTTTCGCCGGCGCTGTCACCACGGTATCCCGCTTCTCCCCCTCAACTCCGTCCTGGAAAGCAAAGTGAAAATGAAACCCCACACTCTGCACCAACACAAAAGCAGCCAGCATCGCAAACGGCACTTTCCACAGAGTTCCGTCCTGCTGCTTCCTGCCGGCCAGACAGCCGGCCCACAGCGCAAACGGCGCCGCCACAAACAGGTTATTGATAATAGGATACAAATCGTTGTTGCTGCCAAGCGGCGTCACCAGGATCAGCACCAGCACCAGCGCCGCCATTATTTTACAGGCGGCCGGCGCCCCCTTCCTGCACAGGCTAAGGACTGCCAGCAGGATCGCCGCGATCAGAAACAGGACTGCCGGATAGTACATACTGCTGTACCGGTAATACTGGAAGGTAAATACACCCCGCCCCCAGTACAGACGGAGCAATACCAGAAATACAGCCGCATAGAAAATCCTGCATAGGGCTGCCAGCAACGGAACCTTTGCAAAAAATCTGCGCTGTACCGCAAAAAGAACCCAGCCGCCTGCCATGCACAATCCCGCAAAGAGCAGCCAGAAAGCTCCTGTGACATAGTCCCCGAACATCCCCGCCAGCATCGATGTCGGCTTATAGTCTGTCGCTTTCTCCGTCATGGCAAACATGGTGCGCACCATGGAAGGATACGCGCCTGCTCCGTATCGAAGACAGATCACTCCCAGGGGCAGGCCGAATCCGGCCGCATACCCCAGCATACACCACAAGGTGTCCCGCAGCGCCCGGCGCCATTTCTCCTGCCCGCCATACAAGAATGTCCCGTACCACACCGCCACGATAAAAGCCGCCTGGACTACATTGGGCATCCGCACCGCCACATTGACACCGAGACAGACCCCGGCCATAATATAGTACCGCCGCGCACCCTTTTCCCCCCTGCTGCCGCCAGACAGCTTTTCGTTCTCCTGATTCCCGGCGTTACTCTTCAGGATCCCCTCATACAGCAGCAATACCCCTGCCGTCATCAACAGATAAGTCAGATAATTGTACAGGATCGTAGACGGGCACCAGCATAAACCCAGCGCGATTCCCTCGCCGAGAAACACGAGCGGCGCGGGAATCCTCCTTTTCATTATTCGATATGCAGCAACTGCCGTCACCGATTGTATTAACGCCGTATAACAGTTGATCCCGATCAGCGTATCGCCAAAGGGCAGATGCATCAGCAGAAAACCTGTCACATTTGCCAGGAAAGTCGCCACCATCCAGGTGCCGTCCATGGATGCAAAATACTGAAAATTTGACAGGCTGTACGTTGCGTCCGAAACGTCAAGCCCCTGCCTGACTCCCACCAGGGGATAGAGGAGCAGCAACAGAGGAAATATTATGTTTTCCAGAATTTTACTATATTTATAATAGATCCTGTCTATACTGCCCATAGTCCTCTCCATATCCATAGCGTTCACACGCTGACTGCCGGTTTCATTATGAACCCTACCTGCCTGCCGCCTTCCGCTTCCTGCCAAACACACTGCCGATCAGCGCAAAAAGCTTCGTAACTATTCAGCCATCGGCTTCATAGTTACTGGATCCGGCCTATTCCAGATTTGCCTTCGGCAAAGAGGCCGGATTCTTCTCAACCTTTATGCATTCTCACGGCCTTTGCAGTAAATGCAAAGACCTTGGCTGAACTGTTACAAAGTTTCTGCCTGGCAAAATCCACTGTCGTCCCCGCCGCATAGACAAGCAGCACACACAGAATCATATGGGGCACAAAGCTCCAGCTTCCCCGCACGGCATCCACCTTAAGCCACCGCATCCACTCATAGCGCACAAGCAGGTGCTCATGCAGCAGATAGACACCGAAGGTGTACGGCGCCGCCCGCCTGATCAGGGCTGCCCCGCGGCCTTCCGGAACCCGTATCCCCCGGAATACCATGAAGAGTCCGACCGCCCCCAACAGACAGAACAAGTGATTGTAAGTAGTCGGCATATCCATATAATAGAGAAACGGCATTGCAAAGTCAGACAATATACCCGACAGAGCCGTCAGTAAGAAAACGCCCACACACATGCTGCCATAGAGCAGCAGCGCATTCCTTTTTCTCTCCAATATCGGAATCCCGTAAAGCCTGAGATACGCCGCCACCAGGAACAGACATAAGAACCACCCATAGTCATACCCGTAGCAATCCGTGGCAAACGTCACCGGCAGGATGGATTTCCACACCGAAAAGTAACACAGCAGCAGCGCTATGACCACCTGCAGCGCTTTCTTCTCCATCTTCTTTACACCCGCCGCCAGAAACGGGGCGAACAGATACATGACCAGATATGCCGTGGCGAACCAGTAATGCTCCGTCTCCACGGGAATCACATAGCCCAGCCAGTCATAGGCCGATAATGCTCCCGCCGGCACAACCCCGGCGCAAAGAAGAACCACAGGGATCAGGACCGAATAAAAAAGAATCTGCCCGGCCAGGGACACCACCCGCCCCGGTCTCCACGCAGACTCCACCAGAAAATACCCGCTGAGCAGCACGTAACAGTTAACCGCAACGATACAGAAAGCCTCGATCAGATGCGCGGCATAGTTTATCACAGTACGGTCCGTCGTGTAGGCCGTAAGCAGTTCCCCCTTATTCAGATAGTGGAGGACGATGATCATCAACATCGCCACGATCCTCAGCAATTCAAAATTTGCCTGCCGTTTTGATTTCATATACCGCTTCCTTATTCCGCAAAGAATTATTCCCTCTATTTCTTCTCCTTAAAGATCCACAGCTTGCTCAGGAAATAGTTTGCCAGGATAACGATCACCTGACAGATCAATTTGGAGATATATTCGTTCAGGTCTGCAACATCCACCATGACAAACATCATAGCCAGCTCCAGAACCTCCGTAGCCACCCGCGCCCCGATAAAAGCGACAAACTCCCTGCCGAGAGACTGCACATCCTTGTTCTGGCTCTTAAACACAAAGGTGCGGTTGGTCCAGTAAGCAAACACCACCGTCAGCACCCAGGAAACAGCCGTCGCCAGCATATAATGCATCTGCATCATGGATGCGAACACAAAATACAGCACATAATTCAGCACAAAAGCCAAAAATCCGAAGATCAGATAATTGATGCCTTCCTCATGCTTTCTATATTGTTCCCAGGCAAAATCCCATAGTTTCTTCATCGCTTATACCCTGCCCTTCTTCTACTCTATAAATCCGCCGCGCTGCCCGCCCCGAAATGCCTGCCTGGCTTTTCAGCGCGCCCTCTGCGCCTTACCGTCTTCCACTCGATATACCATATCACACTTCTCAATCGTCTGCAGCCTGTGCGCGATAATGATCAGTGTCTTGCGCCCGTGCAGCCTGTTGATGGAATCCATGATCGCCGCCTCCGTCTCATTGTCCAGGGCGGATGTGGCCTCGTCTAACACCAGCACCTCCGGATCCTCAAAAAGCGCCCGTGCGATGCCGATCCTCTGTCTTTGTCCGCCGGATATGCGGATGCCCCGCTCTCCGATGCTCGTGTCAAGCCCCTCCGGCAGACCTTTAACAAACTCGTCCAGCTGCGCTTCCCGCAGCGCTTCCCATACTTTATTATCATCGATATCTTCATCCGCATACCCGAACGCCACATTCCTGCGTATCGTGGAATCTATCATGAAAATGGTCTGCGGGATGTAGCCGATATTCTTCAGCCAGGAGGCATAATGCTCTCTCACTTCCACACCATCCGCCAGAATGCTGCCCGTCTCAAGCTGTAAAAGCCCCAGCAGGATATCCACGATAGTTGTCTTACCCGCACCGGAAGTCCCCACGATGCCGACCGATTTCCCCACCGGGATCATCATATCCGCGTGATCGAAGATCAGCGTCTGCGAATTGGGATATCTGTAAGTAATATCCTGCAGCACGATCTCCTTTCTGACATCCAGTTTCTCCACGTCGATCTTCTTCTGATAAGTTTCTGCATTATAGTCAACATTCTCATCCCGGATCTCTTCCTGCAGGTTGTCGCTTACCCCCATGAAGAACGGTTCAAAATAAGAGATGGAAGTCAGATGATTGTTGATCCTGTTGGCACAGGGGATCAGCCGCATGGCCGCCACTGCCAGAACGCCCAGCTGCGGCACAATATCTGCCGCTGCGGTTCCCTGCAGCAGCTGTATCATCAGATATAAGATCATACCGGCAATGGCCAGGGTCTCGATCAACAGCCTCGGCGTGGCATTGTACAGGTTATAACGCTGCACGGCACTGACATATCCGGCGCCGCATTTGGAATACTCATTGATAAAATACCCCTCTTTCCGGGCGATCTTGATCTCCTTGATCCCCATCACCGACTGGTCGATCCACTTATACAGCCCGCTGTAGAATTCCTGGTTTTCCTCCCCGGCTTTGCGCATGATCGGCTTGAGGATACATTTGATCACCAACAGCGCCACCACCAGCAGCGCCGTGACCGTAAGGCTCATCCATACATCCGCCACCAGGCTGGCCGCCGCCAGGCAGACAAAGACGATTCCCTCACTGATCAGCTGCAGCAGCGCCAGGATCAGGCCATACATATTGTTGACATCCGACGTGATGCTCCTCTGGATTACCGCCGTATCCGCATTAAGATAGTATTCATAAGGCCTTTGCATAAAGTTGATCATCATCCGCCTGGATGTGGCAAACTGGTTCGTATAGACGAACTTAAGCTGCACTTTCTGCTGGAAGAAAAGGAAGATGTTCTTGGTCACAAACACAAGTACCAGCCCAACCATCACAAGCATCGTCAGATCCCCACTGTTATCCACGCCAAAGATCCGGCAGATCACCTGCAGATAGTCATGTTTGGCTATGGCATCCTCTTCCAGCACCACATTCATGACCGGCATCACCATGGACACTCCCAGCGTCTCCAGCACGGCACCGATCAGCATCAAAAAGACAAGCAGCATCATCTTCCGCTTCTGCTGCCTGTCCAGCAAAACCATTAACTTCTCATAGATCTTAACCATACCGGCGCACTGTCCCTTCCTGGAAAAAATCAATACTGATAACAATTCTATCTATTTTACCACAAGTTGCCAGTAGAATGCAAACAACCTTTAGATCTGCTCATTCTGCCGGTGGAGTTTGGGCTCTTCATACTTGTCCATAAAATCTTCCCCGAGGAAAAGCACTTCATCCGCACACGTTATCCCGTTTGGTACCGTGAACACCGATACCACCCGCCGAAACCGCAGGCCCGGTATGAAATTCAGTATTTCCATGGGAAACATGCCGCTCAATACGATATGCCCCGCAAATTCCTTCGCATAGTCCAGCACATCCCTCGGATGCGGCTTGATCAGAACCTGCCCCTGCCTGCCATCGACCTGACCATATTCCCCGATGATATCCGCGAAGATCTGTCTCCTCACTGTCAGATCGCAAAGCGGCTCCGACAGCACCAGGATCTTGTCCTTCGCCCCGCACGCAAGCTGTCCGAGCAGTTCCTCCAGATCTTCGATAAAAAGACGGATCAGAATATCCTTATCCTCTTCCGTCAGTCGTTCCACCAGCTTTGCCCGCGGCGCCTCGATATACTTGTCACAAGGATAGGGCACAACACTCTTGTCGTTGATCTCCATGTCGAGACAATACCTGCTGTATCCGTTCTGGATAAAGATCAGGTTATGGGCCGCCATCCACGCTTTCAGTTCAAAATGCCCCCGATTATCGTAACGTGCCGTATCATAATACTGAATACAGTTCAGACCATCCTCTAATGCATGATAAGGTATCTTCTCATAATTCAGATAATACCCGATGGGATCGGAATCGCAGAACACATAGACATCCCGGTACTGTCTGAAATCCACCGGCACATAGTGCTTTTCCAGTCTGCCCAGCATCTTCGTATACTTCATGCGGGAGAGCATATTTAAGAACAGATTCCCCCTGTCCGTGTGATACTTCTGCAGTTCCGGGAAGAAGGTATCCGCCTTTTCCTCAAACAACACCGTCTCTTCAAAAAGAGGACAGCGCATCGCACGCTCTCTCAGATTGCCAAAATCATTCGACATCGTACTCAGTACCAGCGTCGCTCTACCCCGCTTTGCCGCCGGAAGCGCAAGCTCCTTCAGGCAGGCTACATATACATGGTAATAAGTGTGACACACATAAATTCTATCCTTCATGGTTCAATCGTTTGCCCTTTCCGCCGTGTCCATATGCAGCAGCCGCACATCAAAATGCCATTTCAGCCCGCACCGCATGTCCAGCGCGACACCGGCACAGATTTCAAATGGTTGTCAAGATGTCTGCATACTGCCTGTCCAATTCCCTTTCCAGCCTGATAAATTCCGGAATGTAGCAGGACAGGATCCGTTCTACCAATTCCCCGGCCGCATTCCCATCATAAATATGTGCCATATCATTCCTGTCTTTCAGCATATCCAGCCAAATCTCTCCATCAAAGAACGGATACACCGCATATGCCTCCTTGATAATTCCCCTTGGTGAACCGGTCGCGGCGGCACTGCTTCCTTCATAAGCCAACAGCTCCTTCAATACCTTCCATCCCAGCTCGAACTGAATGGAAAATTTATCTATGATTCCGCTGATGATAAATGCATTATCCAATTGCTCCTTATCCGCCTGCTTAAGCACATTCAAATGAGAAACATAGTTATCATATTTTTTCATACAGCACTCTTCCTTCTGCTTCTATCGCTTCCTTCAGTTCCTTCTGCACGGCACTGTCCAGATTTACCACATCATATCTTAACGGTGTTGAAGTCTCCTCCTCCACATCCAATACAAATCGCGAAATATTCCCGCCGCATACGGCCAGATCGATATCACTGGCGCGGCGGTAATCTCCACGCGCCCTCGAACCGAATAAGATCACTTTATCAATATCATACTTGCGCGCCAACGCACATATTTCCTGAATGACGGTAAGTCCGATCCCGGTCTCCTGCATAACCCTCTCCCTCATAAAGCGCTCTTCCTTCTGTCTCTATCGCTTCCTTCAGTTCCTTCTGCACGGCACTGTCCAGATTTACCGCATCATACACAGATGCCCTTTCGTTCCAATGCGGCCGCATATAATCATCCTGCTTATACTATAACACCCGTTTTAACCATTGCCAATCAAAATTCTGCATTGTACCACGCTTCAAAATGAGGTATGATTACAAAATGACCACCATTTACAAGCACACACAGGATACAGGAGACGATCAGACATGGACAACGCACCGGCAAGCTATCCTTTTTACAGGATCAAGGAAAAAGAACTGCTTTATGACATCAATCTTCTTCGGGATTCTCTTACACAAAACTGGGGCAATTTCGTTATGGGTTACTCTTTCAAGACCAACTCCCTGCCCTGGCTCCTCTCCTATCTCAGAAAGGAAGGCTTCTACGCGGAAGTAGTCTCCGCCGAGGAATATGACCTGGCGCACCGCCTTGGCTATCACGGCCGGCAGATCATTTACAACGGCCCGATCAAGGACAGGAAGATCTTCGAGACAGTCCTGATCGCCGGCGGCTATGTGAATCTGGATTCCTCTGATGAACTCACCTGGATGGAAGAACTGAGCCAGCTCTACCCGGCCCATGAATTTGGCGTGGGGCTTCGAGTGAACTGCGATATCGCCGCCCTCTGTCCGCAGGAAGAACTGGTGGAATCCGAAGGCGGCCGTTTCGGATACTGTTATGAGAACGGTGTGCTGGCAGATGCCATAGCCCGGCTGACACGTCTGCCGAATGTGCGGGTGGCCGGACTCCATCTCCACTCCTCCACCCAGTCCAGAACCGTACAGGTTTACGGCGCTCTCGCCGGTATGGCCGTACGAATCGCACAGGAATACAGTCTCTCCCTCTCTTATATCGATATGGGCGGCGGCTATTTCGGCGGTCGGGACGACAAACCGGATTACCGTGATTATTTCAAAGAGATCTGCAAAGTGCTCGGCACCCATTTTGACCGGGAGAAGACCACCCTGATCGCCGAACCCGGCGTCTCCCTGATCTCCCGCGCCACCACCTTCGAGACCCGGGTACTGGACATCAAGGATATCCGCGGCAGAAAATTTATCGTCACGGACGGCAGCCGCGTCAACTTAAACCCGCTCGTTACAAGACACGTATATCCCCATCATATCGAGTACTGCACCGACAGCAGCATACGGGCGTGCGAGAAATCCCAATGGGTCTGCGGCGCTACCTGCATGGAGTACGACAGGCTCTTTGAGATCGCGGACGGCGCTGCGCTTGCTGTCGGGGATAAGATCATCTATGACACCGCCGGCGGCTATACCATGTGCCTGAATCCGCTTTTTATCCATTATTTCCCGGCAGTAGTCATTGAGAAGGCGGATGGAAGTTTCTTTACCGCAAGGAAAGCCTGGGGGAACGACGAATATCTGCAGAAGAATTACCTGGAATAAATTCCCGCGGCATTCACTCTGATGAAGCTGGATGCATAAGACCGTGCAAATCTCTGTAACAGGAAAGGAATTGTTATGAACAAATCATTCAAGATAGGATCACGAACCATCTCCGCCGACTCTCCTGCCTTTATCGTGGCGGAGATCTCAGCCAACCACAATCAGGATTACAACCGGGCAGTAGAGATCATCCATGCGGCCAAAGAAGCCGGTGCGGACGCGGTGAAGCTGCAGACCTATACGGCCGATTCCATCACCCTGGACTGCGACGACGAATGCTTCCAGATCAACGAAGGCACCATCTGGGACGGGACTACGCTCTATAAGCTCTATCAGGAAGCCTATACGCCCTGGGACTGGCAGCCTAAGCTGAAAGAAGAAGCAGACCGGCTGGGACTGGAGTGCTTTTCTTCTCCCTTCGACCTTACTTCCGTGGATTTTCTGGAGAAAATGGATGTACCCGCCTATAAGATCGCTTCCTACGAGATCAACGATATTCCCATGATCCGTAAGATCGCGCGCCTGCACAAGCCTATGATCTTCGCCACCGGCATCGCTTATCCGGAGGATATCGAGCGGGCGCTCAATGTCTGTAAACAGGAAGGAAATGAAGATGTAATCCTGTTAAAATGCGTTTCCTCCTATCCCACCCCCTACGAGGCGGTAAACTTAAATGTGATCCCCACACTGGCTAAGACCTACGATTGTCTGGCGGGTATCTCCGATCACACGTTGGGCACCATTGTCTCCGCAGGAGCTATCCCGCTGGGAGCCAAAATGATAGAGAAGCATCTTACCCTGCGCCGGGCGGACGGCGGCCCGGACGGCCCCTTCTCCATGGAGCCGGAAGAATTTCGCCAGATGGTCGAACAGATCCGCATTCTGGAGAAAGCGCTTGGAAGCAGCGAATATATTCTGACCGATGCCCAGAAGCTGGAGCATGAAGGTTCCCGTTCCCTTTTCGTGGTGGAAGATATTCCGGCAGGAGGGCTTCTTACTCCTGACAATATCCGTTCCATCCGCCCCGGCAACGGCCTGCATACCATGTATTATGAAGAAATCCTGGGAAAGAAGGCGAAGCATTTCCTGAAGAAAGGGACGCCCCTGGCGTGGGAACTGATCGACTGACATATAGTTAACGACATTAGAAATTTCGTTTTCGGCATTGCAGGAGCTGCCGTATATGGCTCCTGCAAGAGACGGAAACAGAAATTTGTTATGTCGTTTACTATAAATACCCGTACAGTTATTGCACATCACGCCAGCCGAAACAACGCTTTGACCCTGCGCACCTTATCCCGCAGTTCCCCTTCTTCTCCTTCCAGAATAAAATATCCTCTTCCCATGAGGGAATGGCCGTCCGACACCGGCAGCAGCTCCTCCCCGGCCCTGATATGGCATTCCCAGCCGATCAGTGAGGGTTCCGACTTCCGCACCTGGTCTTGCGTCGGCACATCCATGACCTCTCCCTGCAGATCGAAATAATGGATCATCGCCTGTCTGGTCACGGCCGGCGTGAAATTCCATGCCTGTCCCATCCTGTACTTGATATATTCTTCTACCATATCAATTCCCGTACACAGCGGCGTAAAAAGATTGTGCAGATTATGCCCCGAAGGCCGCGCAGACATCTCGATCACAAAAGGACCCTGCGCACTGCGGATCAAGTCTGCATGGAGAAGACATTCCCCCAATCCAAGACAATCCACTACCTTCCTCATATACTCCCATGCCTGCTGCCAGAAAGGCTCTTCGGGCAGCACCGACACATACCCCACTGCCTGTCTGGCCGGCGGCGGCGTATTCTCCTTCTTCCGCAGCAGTACCATATGAAAAAGGCCGCCGATCACGGCGCCGTCCACACCATATTCTTCTCCGGCCATGCATTCCTCCAGTACATATTCCTCCTGCGTGCCCTTTAAAATACGCATCTGCGCTGTCAGCTGTTCTGCATTTTCCAGCATCTGTATTCCTCTGCTGCCGGAACCGAACCGCGGCTTCAGGATGGCCGGATACATAAGCAGCGTTCTGTCCTCTGCAAATTTCCCAGCCAGCATATCCGGATCAAAACCGTCCGCTCCGCCCACCGCAAAGCAATGGCTTCTTCTCAGATCCTGCTCCTGCAGCTTCTGGTGGAAACGGTATTTGTCCGTACACAAAACCGCCATCTGCCTGCTGATCCCCGGAAGTCCCAGCGCATCGTTAACTGCCCCGATGGTCGTAAGATATCTGCCGATCGGAACGGTCAGCACGAAATCTGCGCCCTCTTTCTGCACTGCTTCTATGACTGCCTTTTCGTCTGAGATATCCACCACCAGTCCCCTGTCGGCTGCCTGCAGTCCCTCGGCCTTCGGATTCCCATCCAGAGCCGTCACAGACAGGCCCATCTCATGGGCTTTTTCTATCGTATGAAACGCCTCACCGCTGGCGCCGATGATCACTGCTTTCATAACTGTTGCCACAGGCTCTCTTTTCATGCTTGCCGGCACCTCCCTGTCATCTTCCGGTATTTTAATTCCGCAATCTCCCAGTCATCCTGATTATCGATATCCTGCACCTCAAGTTCACTCATGATCATCGGCACCATATGCGGCAGATCCGTCGTCTTATATTCCATAAAGGGCGCCGTCCTGCAGCAATAAAACTGTCCGCAGTCATGATAATACGGTTCCAGATCCTGGGAGCGCGTCCGTGCATGCTCCGGCCATTTCATCCGCAGCTCTCCTGCCTCATTTAAGATCATGCACCGCTGCGGCGGGAAAGAAAATGCCACCACCGGCATCACGGAATCCGCCTGCCCCAACAGTCCCATGGCCTTCTGCAGTTTCTGTGCCGTCACAAAGGGGGCCGTTGGATAGATACAGCAGAAGGTATCAAACTCCCTGCCCTGCTCACGGTACGCGAGCAATACCTCCATCAGCACATCATCCGTGCCTGCATAATCTCCTGCGTTCGCGCTGCTGCGCATAAAAGGCACCTGCGCGCCGGCTGCCTGCGCGATCTTTGCAATCTCCGCATCATCCGTAGATATCATGACTTCTTCAAACAAGCCCGACTGCAATGCTGCCTCTATCGAATACTCAATGATCGGTTTCCCGCAGAATTCCTTGATGTTTTTGCGCGGTATCCGCTTGCTGCCTCCTCTGGCAGTAATGATCGCTATAGATGAACCCATACTGAGCCTCCTCGTAAATCTTATTGTAATTTTGCTTTTCAGAAAAGTGTTCCCACTGCATAACATTTGAAATAAAATGTATATTCTTAACAAACCGGAAGCTAACGAGTCAATGTCAGGATACCTGCGCAGTATGAAATCTGCCTGAATGCAATGCCCGGAAATGCACTTCTCAGTTCATCGGCAACGAAATATACTTCTTCTTCATCCCATTCGTCACCTGCTTCCTGTCTGCATTGATTCAATTCATCGCGGTTTGTAAAAGCAACGTCACCAATTAAAATCTTCCCATTCTCTTTCAGGTAATTACACAAAGTGCGAAGAAAGGATATTTTCTGTTCATCAGTCAAATGATGCAGTGAGTATGTTGCCACAATAAAATCATAGCATTGATTCCTCAGCGGTTCTACTAATCCTTTCGTGAAATCCCCCTGATAAAGATGTGAACCCGGCATTTTCCCGGATGCTAATTCAATCATTCTTGACGAGAAATCCTGCCCATAGATGGAACAACCATGTTCATATAGTTTTGTCGTGAGTGTACCCGTTCCAAACCCTATATCATATACTGTCATATAAATGATACAACATAACGGAACTGAATTTCTACTCCTTAACGATGCAC
>CANPTH010000016.1 GCA_947576945.1 uncultured Lachnospiraceae bacterium | reverse complement strand
AAACTCCTAAATTCTGCTCGCGGCCTCAGCGTAAAACGCTTCGGAATGGAGGAAAATATGAAAAAGACGATCATAACAGTAGTAGGGAGAGATACAGTGGGGATCATTGCCCGGGTTTGTACTTATCTGGCGGAACATCAGATTAATATATTGGATATTTCCCAGACTATCGTACAGGGATATTTTAATATGATGATGATCGTGGATACCAATCAGACCACGATGGATTTTGGGGTGATCGTAAAGGAACTGGAACAGCTTGGCGAGAGTATTGGCGTTATCATTAAATGTCAGAAGGAAGAGATCTTTAACCAGATGCACAGAATTTAAGAGCGGAGGAAAGATTGAAAATTAAAATTTTCAATCGCGAGATTTGTGTCTGCGCGTTGCCTGCCACAAACTCGTTTCATGCGACGTCTCAACATAGTTGAGACAAAAGCAGCGCAGAAATGGGGAAAATATGATCAATATATTTGAAGTAGCGGAAACAAATGAGATGATAGAGAAGGAAAACCTTGACGTACGTACGATTACGCTGGGGATCAGTCTGTTAGATTGTATTGATGCCGATCTGAAGCTGGTCAATGAGAAGATCTATCACAAAATCTATGATGCGGCCAAAGATCTTGTGTCCACAGGAGAGTATATTTCCGCTGAATATGGGATTCCAATCGTTAATAAGAGGATTTCTGTCACTCCGGTTTCACTGATCGGCGGAGCAGCCTGTAAATCGCCGGAGGATTTTGTTTCGATTGCGAATACGCTTGATAAAGTAGCGCATGAAGTAGGCGTGAATTTTATTGGCGGGTATTCGGCACTGGTTTCCAAAGGCATGACAAAGGCGGATGAAATGCTGATCCGCTCTATTCCGAAGGCGCTTTCCGTGACGGAGAGGGTGTGCAGTTCTGTCAATGTAGGATCCACTAAGACGGGGATCAATATGGATGCTGTAAAGCTGATGGGAGAGGTTATCGTACAGACTGCGGAGGCTACAAAAGATGCGGATTCCTTAGGCTGCGCCAAACTGGTAGTATTCTGCAATGCACCAGATGACAATCCTTTTATGGCGGGCGCATTTCATGGCGTGACGGAGGCAGATAAGGTCATTAATGTGGGAGTGAGCGGCCCGGGCGTGGTAAAGACAGCATTAGAGAAGGTTCGGGGACAAAGCTTTGAGGTATTGTGCGAGACGATTAAGAAAACGGCGTTTAAGGTAACAAGAGTAGGACAGCTTGTGGCAAAGGAGGCTTCCAGATGTCTGCAGGTGCCTTTTGGCATTGTGGATCTTTCCCTTGCGCCGACGCCGGCTATAGGGGATTCCGTGGCGGATATATTATGTGAGATTGGACTGGAGCATGCAGGAGCGCCCGGTACTACGGCGGCACTGGCGTTGTTGAATGATCAGGTAAAAAAAGGAGGTGTCATGGCATCCTCCTATGTCGGCGGGTTAAGCGGTGCGTTTATTCCGGTCAGTGAAGATCAGGGGATGATCGATGCGGTTGTGGCAGGTGCATTGACGTTGGAGAAATTGGAAGCCATGACCTGTGTTTGTTCTGTAGGGCTTGACATGATTGCGATTCCGGGAGACACCAAGGCGGCAACAATCTCGGGGATCATAGCAGATGAGATGGCGATCGGCATGGTGAACCAGAAGACAACGGCTGTACGGCTCATTCCGGTAATAGGTAAGGGAGTAGGAGAGACGGTAGAGTTCGGCGGCCTGCTTGGCTATGCGCCGATTATGCCGGTCAATGGATTTTCCTGCGAAGCTTTTGTGAATCGCGGCGGGAGAATTCCGGCGCCGATTCACAGTTTTAAGAATTAACAGTGTATTGTAAATACTGTAGAAAGAGCTGTATGAAAGAAAAACAATAAAGAAGAGGATACATAACCGGCCGGATGCCGGGCTGTATCCTCTTCCTGCTTTCTGAAATACATTCATGCAGACGGGCTGTATGAATCACTATTCTGCAAAAACCTTCAGATGTTCTCTTTCTAAAGCTTCTGCATTTTCGACTATCTTCTTGAAATCATTGAGCAGATCATCCGAAAGCTTTACGGCAGATCTGTACTCATTCTCGGCTTTGCTGTAATCCTGATTCTTAAGGGCAACGATAGCATTCTTGCCGTATCCATGGAAACGGCGGTGCTTCTCTGCCAGACCGCTCCAAAGAGGAGAGATCATCTTATTGCGAGGGTTCATAGCGTAATAGAAATGGCCAAACGCACATTTGGTGTCGTCAGTCTGCAGGGGAACGCACTCTCTGTCCTTCACCATATTGCCCAGAGTCTTTAACCAGTTCTGATGTGCGGTGATCGCATTCTGCACGTTTGTTATAAACTGGCGGTTGCTGAGCATATAGAAGACATCCTGCACCATATTGCCCATTAATTTAGCGGTATCATCCAGTTCCTTCTCGATGACGGAAACAGGACGCATGTTGACTTTCAGATCTTCGGATACGTTGCCAAGCATATCAGACTGTTCGTTCAGGGAAATACACTCTTCACGAAGACGAACCATCTGATCCTGTACGTTGGTAACAGCGCTGAAGATTTCTTCACTGGTAGCAGCGATGGTGGTGATAGAATCAGTTATGTTAACAATATTGGAAACATTTCGTTCATTATTGGAAAGAACCTTGCTCAGATTTTCTCTCATGGATTCCAGTTCTACTACAGTATGATCAAGACTTTCACAGCTCATTTTAGATGCGTTCTCGATCTTGGCAACAAAACCGTCCATATTGCCGGTAAGCTGTTTTGTCTCATCGGCCAGACTTCTGATCTGATCGGCAACAACGGCAAAGCCCTTGCCTGCCTCACCGGCTCTGGCAGCTTCAATGGAAGCGTTCAGGGCAAGCATATTGGTTTGAGAAGAAATGGAATTAATGCCTTTGATCACTTCGTTCATGCCTTTGATGATCTCAAGCAGTTCCTGCATATCGTCCTTCATCTGGTCAGATTTATCAATGGTAAACTGTGACTCTTCAACGATAGAAGAAATCTCACGGCTGCTTTCTTCCATATCATCCATAATAGAACCGGCAGCAGAAGATACCTGTGCGATGGACTCGGCAAACCCTTCATGTGCGTTCACTACCTCATTCATATTCTCTTCTGTCATCTGGGAAGCACGTACCACCGTTTCAGATATACTCTTAACGGTATTGCTGATATGACCCATCTTATCGGTACTGTCTCCCATGGCAAGATCAAGGGCGCTGATCTGCATAACAGACTTACAGATACCGCCTACGAGCTGATTGAACTTATCTCTTCCTTCATTCAGCCGTTTTTGGATATCCTCCGCTTCTCTGTTGCCGTCTACAGGCTCCATTCTGCCGAGGCTCTGTAATATTTTGTCGTTTTTGTTTCTCATTTTGGTCCCTCCTGTCACCCATATATAATCTGATTATAGCAGAGTGTTTTTTCTTTTTCCATAATAAAAACAATAAAATATACTTAAGATATATTAGTATTATAACAAATTCTGTGCCGTTGTAAAGTAAATTACAACACCAAAGTTCCTGTTTTGTTACAGGGTTTATCCTGATACATACTGCATGTGCTTATTTTTGTCAGATTTTGGGAGAGGAATGGTTGATAAAATGATTTATTTTTAGGGTAGATTCAAATTATAATAAGAATATAAAATTTAATTGAAATGATTAAACTAAATATGATATAATTTTAAAAATGCGCACAAAACTGACAAAATAATTTTTTTGTCAAAAAGCAATATGCAGAGAGTTAAAGGCCAATGGTGCAGAGAAGATATGGGCGGCTTTGGCAAATGAAAAGGCTGAAGGATGGTAGACGGTAAATGAATGTATTATTGATTGGTGGCGGCAGCAGAATGACAGATGCCGTGATTGATAAACTGAATAAGGGCAAACACCGGATTTTTCTGCTGACAGGCCGGAGAGACAGGAAGTTTTCTTATAAGCATGTATTTGAACGGTACGATTATCCGTATGAAGATGAGAGTATTAAGGATATTTTTGAGAGTGTCAAGCCGGATATGGTGGTCTTTATGGGCGCCTTTGATACAAATTTTGACTGGCACAGAGAAAGACAGGAATCTGTGCGGTATACGGCGTCTCTGATGAATATTCTGGCTACATATTCCATGGTTGGCAAAGGAAAATTTGTCTATTTTTCATCCCACGATGTGTATAGCGGAGCCTGGCATAATGATATTCCTGAATCGGCCGCAGCTTCGCCAAGAGGGTTTAAGTCTATGGCGATTGCGCAGGGAGAAGAGATCTGTGAGAATTACAGGAAGACGCAGGGGATCAGTACCCTTGTCCTGCGCTTCGATCATTTATATGGTGTACCGCGCAAAGGACAGGAAGAAAGCAATCCATGTTTTCAGATGTGCCTGGAAGCGTTGAAGACAGGCAGGGTTTCGGCCAGTGACAGAAAGTCTTTTGCCATGCTGTATCTGAACGATGCGGTGGAACTGGCCTATAAGGTGATGATGGAAGAAAAGCCGGCCATGGCCTGCTATCATATTTCTTCCATGGAAGAGATCAATGAGATCAAGCTGGCAGAACTGGTTATCAAAGCCATGGGAGGCGGGATCAGACTGGTCAACAACTCGGTGGGTGAGAAATTCCGTCTGGTGTTGGATGGAAGAGCGTATCAGGAGGAATACGGGCAGAATATTTTCGTTCATTATGAGGAGGGCGTAGAGCAGGTTGCCAAATATATGAAGCGGAATGCCGATACGTTTATCAGCGCTGAGGATGCCGGAGGAAGCAGGGCAGGAAGAATCTGGCATGGCGTCAAAGTTGCTTTCAAGCGGGTATTTCCGTTTGTTGAGAATCTGATCTGTTTTATTCCGTTTTTTATATTGAACAGTAAAGCGGCCGGAAGCGAATACTTTAACAGACTGGACTTTTTCCTGCTATATGTCCTGCTATTTGCCATTATTTATGGACAACAGCAGGCCATCTTCTCGTCGCTGCTGGCTGTGGCCGGTTATTTTCTACAGCAGATGTATGGGCGCACAGGGTTTGAAGTGCTGCTGGATTACAATATCTACATATGGATGGTGCAGCTGTTTATTGTTGGTATGGTAGTGGGATATATGCGGGATCAGCTGCAATTCATCAAGGATGAGAACGAGGAAGAGGTGCGTTACCTGAGCAGGAAGGTGGATGATATTGCAGACATCAACGACAGCAATGTCCGCATGAAACAGAGCTTTGAGACGCAGCTGGTGAACCAGCGTGACAGTCTTGGAAAGATTTATGAGATCACCTCCAGTCTGGAGGCGTATGAATCGGAAGAAGTGTTATTCTATGCGGCGAAAGTGCTGGGAGAACTGATGGACAGTAAGGATGTAGCTGTCTATACGGTGGCGAACGGAGACTATGCGAGACTGTTTTCCTTTACTTCCGGTGAGGCCAGGAAGCTGGGGAATTCCATTAAATATACGGATATGGAAGATCTGTACACTGATTTGAAGGAACATCGTGTATTTATTAATAAGAAGATGGACGAAAAGCTGCCGCTGATGGCCAGCGCCGTGTATACAGAGGACAGGATGGAGCTGATCCTGATGATCTGGGGAATTCCATGGCAGCGTATGACACTGCCGGAAGCGAACCGTCTGACGATCGTGGGTGCCTTGATCCAGAATGCCGTAGTTCATGCGAACCGTTATCTGGATGCGCTTACCAGCCAGCGTTATCTGGAACAGACGAATATCATGTCGCCGGATGCGTTCGGCCAGTTGGTGAGAGCTTTTTTTGGCGCGAAGACAAATGGCCTGACAGAATGTGCATTGCTTGAAATTGTGGCGGATGACCGTAGACAGGCTGCGGAAGTGCTGGGGAAAAATATGCGGCAGACAGACTATATGGGTATGTTGGAGGACGGCGGATTTTATATTCTGCTTTCCAATACAGATGAGAAGAATGCGGAGGGTGTGATGGAGCGTTTCCGGAGTGCAGGTTACGGATGCCGTCTCAGAGAGGAGGTCGGGTTATGACATTGACGAGGGATGAGTATCTTTTCCTCATCGTCGTGATTGTTAATACGATCGTTGCGATTCTCTATCTGCTGATCGGCATATTGATTATGGTTCCAATCCGAAACAGGAAAAGAGAAGGTGAGGCAGAGCGTCTGCATGATAATCGAAGAACTTATCTGCTTCGGTTTATCGTTATGGTGTTATGTCCGGTAGTAGGACCGTTATTCTTCTTTGTTGTACATCTGTTCTATCTGACGATTTTCAGATTTCAGGCGGAGCTGGACGATGTCACCTTCAGTAAGGAACGTGTCAGAACACAGTTGAAGGCGGATGAGGAAAGGGAAAGAAATGTGATTCCGCTGGAGGAAGCCATAGCGGTTAACGATCAGAAAAGTCTGCGCACGGCAATGTTAAATGTATTGAAGGGTGAGATACAGAATTCTCTGGCAGCGATTGCTCTGGCCCTGGAGACAAGGGATTCTGAGTCATCGCACTATGCGGCATCAATCTTAAGTCATGAATTAAGTGAATTTCGTATGGAGGCACAGAAGCTTTATCTCGGGATCAGGCAGGAAGAAGATGGCCAGACAGAATACGAAGATATGATGATCGATTACACGGATAATGTCTTGAAGCAGCAGGTGTTTACTGAACTGGAGCAGAGAAGGTTTGTCCGTATGATGACGGAAGCCGCAGAGTCGTTTTATACCAAGAATCCTTCCGGAATGACAGAGAAGCAGTATGAGAGCGTATGCTTAAGACTTTTGGATATTAATGATTTTGAGAATTCGGAGAGATGGTGTGAGCGTCTGGCAGAGCAGTATCCGGACAGACTTTCGGCATTTACCTGCAAGTTAAAGTTGTACTTTATCGTCAGGAACAGAGAAGCCTTCTTCCGGACGCTAGATGCATTAAAACAGTCGGATGTTGTGATTGATAATGAAACTTTGGAGTTGATACGAATCTTCAGTTAGTACTGCATTGCAGAGTGAAGGTTGAATAAATTCTCTGATAAGCAATTTAGCTGAAGAAAGGACATGGTTATAAGAAATGATATCACGTCGAAATTATTTTGCGATCACGATTGTAATGTTTATCGTGTTTTTTCTGTTCCAGTTTTCGAACGTCGCGTTGGAAAGCTGGAATCATTATGAGGAGAATTCTTATATCGTAGATACGTCAGAGCTTCCGAACAGCAGCGATGCCTATCGTGTGGGAAGCGATAAGGATGAGACGGGGGTCGTGAATACGTTTCGTGAGCTGGTCGTATACGTGGGAGAAGAAGGAGAAGCCGTTGAGGAGACCGTGTCGTTGTGGGTTACCTATACGAAAAGGAATATAATGGTTTATCCATCTCTGGAGGAATACGAAGAGGCGAAGGAGAAAGATGATACGGCCGCGCCGGCATTGATCGCAGTCAACTCAGATGCAGTGGATTGGGAGTCAGATGATGGCTGTAACCTGCTGACAGGATATGTGCAGTCAGGGATTCCGTTAGTGTTCTGTAATCTTCCGGAGATTTCCGTGATGAAAGAGAATAAACAGCTGCAGGAGCTGCTGGGAATTCAGATGATCAGAGCCGAGGAGATGGCGGTAGAGAGCATTCATCTTCACAAAGGGTTTCTGCTGGGAGGAGAGGTTATCTATTCGGCGGAAGGAATGGAGGAAGGACTTGCATTCAGCCTTCCATGGTATGTGCTTTCTTCCGAAACCGAGATTTATATGAACGGCATACCCAGGAAAAGGACGATAGGCAGTGAGACAATTGCGGATGAGGAGTTACCGGCGATTTTATGGCGGAAAGATTCCGAAACAGCGCCGATATTTGTTGTAAACGGCAGTTATATGGCGGATGCGGCCGGTCTGGGAATTCTGTCTGCGATCTCTGCCGAGAGAAATCCCTATGAGCTTTATCCGATAGTCAATGCACAAAATATGGTCTATACAAATTTCCCCGGGCTGGCTGACGAGAATGAGGATGTTTTGCTGGAACGTTACAGCCAGACGTTGGAAGTCATGTTTCAAAATGTGATCTGGCCGGATATAGTGGCGGTTCACCGGGAAAGCGGGGCTTCACTTTCCTGTATGCTTGCACCGCAGCTCGATTATGAGGATTCTGCTTATCCGGATGCATTACAGTTTGAGCGCTATATGAAGCTTTTGAATGAACAGAAGGCAGAGACCGGGTTGTCCGGTACGCGTTTGTCCGATACGCCTGTCGGGAAGAAGCTGGCAAGTGATTATAAGTTCATGCAGGAAGCGCTGCCAACTTATAAATTCACTTCTTTTTATGTTGATGATATGACGGAAGAGGAAATATGGGATGCCCTGCAGGCAGAGCTGCTGACTTCTGTGAGGACGATTGTTGAGAACTGTAATGATGACAAAGAAGTGATAGGGTATCTGTCTGAATATATTACCAGGCAGAGTGCCCTGATTGATGGATTCGATGATTCCAGTCGGCATGATTTCAGGATCAGGTGTCTGGAAACGGCATTGGGTTATACCAGTATCATGGCGGATATGAGCAGGGTTGCATATCCTGAACAGGATGGTATTGGCTGGGTGGATGCATCTAATACGCTTCGGCAGAATATTCAGGATTATCAAATCGGAAAATATGGATTTGATGAAACCACGGTATCGGAGTGCGATGAACGGATCCGCAGTTTTCTCGCATTGGACTACAGGCAAAGACGGGAATTTAATTCGATTTATCTGGAAATAAACGACACAAGAGGTCCGGTGTGGTTTGTTTTAAGAACAGACAGAGAATCGATTAAAAGCATGGAAGGCGGCAGTTGGAAGCGTTTGGAACCGGATGTGTATCTGCTGACGATAGAAGAGAAGAGTGCTGTGATTACGTTGAAGTCAGATTACTAAGAAATCCGTTGAGCTGCAGGCATTAACAGTATATCGATACTGGCAGCGTCCTGGCTTTGTGCACATGGTAATGAAAACTCAGCGCAAAGCGCTTCGAAATGGAGGTAGGAATGAGAATTTGTATAGTGGCAGAGGGATGTTATCCCTATACAGTAGGCGGCATGTCCAGCTGGGCGCATGGCCTGATCCGTTCTTTTCCCAGGCAGGAATTCGTTATACTGGCGATCGTGGCAAATCGGGAGCTTCGGGGGAAATTTGTATATGAACTGCCGGAAAATGTGGTGGAAGTACACGAACTATATCTGGAGGATCTGGACTGGGGCAGACATAAAAGAAAAAATCGGATGAATAAGAAAGAATATCAGGCGCTGCGCAGCCTTCTGCTGGGGAAACAGGTAGAATGGGAAGCTTTGATTGATTATTTTCAAAAGAAGAAGCGGTCGCTCAATGACCTGTTGATGGGAGAGGATTTCCTGAATGCCGTTACGGAATTCTATCTGATGAATTACAGTCAGATCGTATTCACGGATTTCTTATGGACAATGCGTTCCATTTATCTGCCGCTCTTTCGAACACTGCAGATGAAAGTTCCGAAGGCGGATGTCTATCATTGCCTGTGTACCGGTTATGCAGGGGTGCTTGGCTGTATGGGCCAATATATTCATGGCGGACGCCTGTTGGTGTCGGAACATGGCATCTATACGAGAGAGCGGGAAGAAGAGCTGATCCGTTCCAAATGGGTGAAAGGCATCTATAAGAATATCTGGATTGAACAGTTTCATAAAATGTCCAGGATGGCATACGACAAAGCGGATTTGGTAACCAGTCTGTATGGGCGTGCCAGAGAACTGCAGGTTGACCTGGAGTGTCCGCTTGAGAAGACCATGGTGATACCCAATGGAATTCAGATTGAGAGATTTCAGAATCTTCTGGGGAAAACGGAGGCAGAAGAGGAGGAGATCTATGTTGGAGCGGTGTTCCGTGTGGCGCCAATCAAGGATGTCAAGACGCTTATTCAGGCATTTGGGTTTGCCAAAGAGCAGGACCCCAGGCTCAAGCTTTGGATCATGGGTCCATGGGATCATGAGGACAGTTATGCACAGGAATGTTTTGATATGGTAGGCGTTATGGGAATAGCCGATGTGATTTTTACCGGCAAAATAGATGTGTTGGAATATTATGGGAAAATGGATATGATGATCCTGACCAGCATCAGCGAGGGACAGCCGCTGACGATTCTGGAAAGTTTTGCGGCACATAAGCCGGTGATTGCTACGGATGTGGGAGACTGCAGAGGATTGATCCTCGGGAACGAAGAGGATGAAGACGAATTCGGAGAAGCTGGAATCATAACGCATATCATGAATGTGGGAGAGATAACGCAGGCGATCCTTACCCTTGCGCGGGATAAACAAAGGCGTATCCGAATGGGGGAGAATGGGTATCACAGAGTATCGGCGTTCTATCGGATGGAAAACATGCTGCATACATATGGTAAAGTTTATAAGGATTTTGCGGCTGCCATGCAGCGGACCTGGCTGGAAGAAGACGGGGAATCTGCGCAGCAGCCGGAAGATTATGTAGGAGAGGTGTGAGAGAATGGCGGGTATTGGTGTTAAATTAAACCGTATCTTTGAGAAAAAGTCCGTTTTTGCGAATCTGGTCGGGTTTACTTACAGTACCATTGCGACGGTTGCTCCGATGATACTGGTCATAGCAAATATTATTCTGATGGGACGTGTGTTGGGCTTAAATAGAACGGCATATCTTGACAGAGAGGTGTTTTTCTGCACGGTACTGTATATTTTTATCTTTGCGCTGCTGACAGCGGCGCCGTTTAACGCTGTATTATCGAAATATATGCAGGATGCCATTTTTGAGGAGCGATATCAGGATATTCTTCCCTGTTATTATCTGGGATTGGTGTTCAATATCGTATTCAGTTGTCTTCTGGGCATTCCCTTTTGCCTGTGGGAGCATTTTGTGGGAGAGGTGAGTGTCTTCTATGTGTTTACAGGATTCTGCGGTTATATTTCACTGGCGCTTGTTTTCTATTCCATGCTCTATCTCTCCATCTGTAAAGACTATCAGAAAATCTCATTTTACTTTCTGATTGGTATGGTGATAAGCTTCCTCCTCTCTTTGGTTTTGAAATTTCTGTTCCGCTGGGAGACTACGATCAGTATATTGTTTTCGCTTATGGTAGGATTCTTCTTTATTGCGGCTATGGAATTTGCCACTGTCAAACGCTATTTTGTCAGGAACAGCAGCCGCTATAAGCCTGTGCTCAAATATTTCGGAAAATGGTGGCAGCTGGTGGCGGCTAATTTCCTGTATATTTTAGGCCTTTATATACATAACTTCGTATTCTGGACGACGGATATGAGGATCGTGGTGGTTAAAAGTTTCGTGTGCAATCAGCCTTATGATATGGCCACCTGTATCGCCATGTTTACCAATATATCAGCGACGGTCATCTTTATAGCGCGGATCGAAATGCATTTCCATGATAAATACAGAGCTTATTCCGAGGCTGTAATCGGCGGCAAGCGGGCAGATATCGACAATACGAAGAGACGGATGTTCAGAACGATCTCTAATGAGCTGATGAGTCTGGTGCGGATTCAGTTTATCATATCCGTGGTAGTGTATCTATTGTGCATCGTGCTTCTGCCTCAGTATGGATTCGGCGGCATGGTCATGCGGATCTATCCCTGTATGGCGGCGGGATATTTTGTGCTGTTCCTGATGTATGCGGCGATCCTGTTTCTGTATTATTATAACGATCTTTCAGGAGCAGTCTTAACAACGCTCAGCTTTTGCCTTGTAACTTTTCTGGGCAGTGTTTTTGCCACACATCTTTCAGAGATCTGGTATGGGCTCGGCGTGCTGCTGGGAGCTTTTGCCGGATGGACGGTTGCTTATGCGAGGCTGCGGCGCGTTGAAAGAAATCTGGAGAAGAACACATTCTGTAAATGGCTGCTGCTGAAGCGCGGCAGAGGAAAAATGCCCTCCGGTGTGGTTTACCGGAAGTCCGACGGAGCAGGTAAGAAGAAAAGTAAAACATATTGAAAGAAAGGCTGGGTATAAAACATGGAAGCAGGCAGTATCGTAGCGATTGCAATGACTGCTGCGGGCATTGCAGTCATGCTATGCAGTTTCTGGTTTCTTTCTGTGAAAAGGATGACGGCTGATTTTGCCGTCATGTGGGAAATACTGGGCATACTGCTGATCCTGGCCGGTATAGTTCCCGGTTTGGCCGAATATACAACGGTTCTTTTTGAAAAAGGAGAACAGTGGGTGATCTGCATCGGAGCAGGCGGACTGTTTTTCTTCTATTTATTTAGTTTGCTGCTTTCACGTCTGCAGATGGAAAATCAGGAACTGGCGATAGAAGTTTCTCTGCTGCAGAAACGGGACGGCAGTTGTGAGAATTACAGCCGATCAAAGAGCGTTTGCGCTGAGGACGCTGCGGGGTATGAGCATAGGAAGGAATTGCTGATCATACTGCCGGTGAGAAATGAGGAAAAAAATATAGGGCGGATATTGGAACAGCTGTGCCGGCCGGAGATTAGTAAAATCGCAGATGTTCTATGTATTAACGATGCTTCGAAGGATACTTCAGGGGAGATCATAGACCGATACCCATGTGTGCAGATCGTGAATATATTTGGTCTTGGGTATGGCAGTACTCTGCAGCTGGGCTATAAATATGCGGTAAGGAATAAGTATCAGTATGTGATTCAGATGGATGCGGATGGGCAGCATGATGTCTGCAATATTCCGATGATTTATAGAAAGCTGAAAGCGGCAGGCGAAGAGGGAGAACGCCCGGATATTGTTTTAGCTTCCAGATTTATGGAAGGCAGTTCGCAGTTTTATGTTTCAACGGTCAAAAAATTTGCTTTTTGGATGTTTCAGAGCATGATCAGGGTGGTGACGGGAAGAAAGATTGCGGATCCCACAACTGGTCTTCAGGGGCTTGGCAAGAGAGCTTTTTCCTATTATGCAGAATACAATAATTTTGATTATCAGTATCCGGATGCCAATATGGTCATGCAGATGCTGCTTTTGCAATTTAAACTGGAAGAAGTGCCGGCGGTGATGCATGCGAGGAAGTATGGGAAAAGCATGCATTCGGGGCTGGAGCCGGTCAGCTATATGCTGCGTATGTATTTAAGTGTGCTGGCAGTCGTATTTCGGATTAAGGTATTGAATCGGCGTTGAAACAGTGTGTTGAGGCATATGGAACAGCTGGAAGAGGAGAAGCAGGATGGAGATAGATTATTGGGTAATAGAATACAGTAAGGTATTTTGCGGATATTTGTTTCTGATGTTTCTCTGGCCGTCGGTGGTATTCCATAAGCATCTGCGGACAAAATCCAGGACTTATCGTTTCAGCTTTTGCGTCACTGTACCGATTGTGATTATGAACACAGTGGTACTGGGACTCGGCCTTATACACGGATTAGACCAAAGACTGATAAGATTCCTTTTTTATGGTGTGTTTTTGCTGGCGTTTTCAGTAAATTCTGTATCTTATCTTGGTAGAAAATACAGCAGGATGACGGGGGCAGAGATTCCAGACCTGAGCAGCCTGAAGGAAAATAAGTTTGTTAAGCAAGCCGTGTGTTTCCTGTGTGTTGATTTTATGAAAAAGATACAGGCATACAGAGGGAAGAAGATTAGATTGAGAGCCAAAGAAGAAGTCTGGAATTCGGGGAGAAGATTCAGACATCTGTTCTGGCGATACGGGTTGTTGGTTATCGTGACCGTTTATGGGATGGTATATTTCTCATATGGCGCATTTCAGGTGCATTCTTACGGTTATGGAGATTTGTATATTCATAACAAATGGATCTATGAATTGACGATAGGAAATATTTTCCCGGATGGAATTTATCCTGAGGCGATGCATTGTTTTATCTACTGCATGCATACGCTGTTTGGCATTAAGATTCACAGCATTCTGTTGTTTTTACAGGGGATCCATGTGGCGGTCTTCCTGGTGTCTGTTTATCTGCTGCTGGGGAAAGTGTTCAGTTGGAGATACACATCAGTTTTTGTGCTGATGCTGTTTTTGACATTGGATCTGGGTAATGCGGATTTGATTCACAGTATGTTCCGGTTACAGATTACGATGCCGATGGAGTTCGGACTGCATACGGTGTGTCTGAGCGCGCTGTTCATGATAAATTATCTGGACAGGGAACGAGCTGATAAAGGCAATGTTATCAGAAGGCAGTTTTTTTGGGATGAAAATCTACTGTTATTTATGATTGCGCTGGCGGCTGTCGTCATGACACATTTCCATACGATGCTGATGGCAGTGATTATCTGCGGATCGTTTGGCTTTTTTGCTTTAAAGAAGATATGTAACAGGAAATATTTTATTCCGCTGATGTCAGCTGTACTCTGTGCTTTCGTGATTGCGGTAACGCCTATGGCGGGAGCATTGGCGCAGGGAACTCCATTCAGCGCATCCATCAGTTGGGCGCTCAGAGTCATGAATGGGGAGGAGAGCAGCGGGTTACAGGAGCAGACGGGAGAAGATGATGCGGTAACAGAAGAAAACGGGACAGGGAAAGAGAAGAGCGGGAATGATGCTGATCAGGCACAGAACAGAGAAGAAGGCGTTTGGGATATAAAGCGCAGTGAGATCGGCATTATTTCCGGATTTAAACGTGTTGTGAACGAGATTTGTGACAAGGGGTATGCAGCATTATATGGGAAAAGCAGAGGCAGGGGAGCTTTTGTTTTGACAGCGGTTATTGCCGTGCTCTGCTGGCTGACGAGGAAGAATAAGAGGTTTAAGTTCCTGCATAAAGTCTGCCGGAAATATCCTCCGGTGATATTGGCCTCGCTGCTCTATATAGTTGTGTATGCGGCGCCAATGATGGGATTGCCGAATGTTATACCGGAAGGAAGATTTTTTGCGCCGGGGCATATGATGCTGCTTGGTGTTATGGTGATGCCTGTTGATGTGATCATTTGCAGAGCAGCCGGATATGGCAGAGACTTATCGCTGAGAATATTGTCTTTGGCATCAGTGGCGGGAATCTATGGGGCAGCGGTTGCTACAGGGAATTTCAGAGGTATGTTGTTCTATGAACTGTCACGGTACAATGCGGCGGTGGATGTTACAGAATCCATTATCAATACATTTCCACAGTACAGTTACACGATTGTGTCGCCCACGGATGAACTTTATCATGTGATTCAGTATGGATGGCATGAAGAACTGCTTGATTTTGTGGAACGTTGTGAAAGTGGGGAGAGTTACCTTATTCCGTCGGAGTATGTGTTTATATTTGTGGAGAAGAAACCGCTTCTATACAGGCAGTCTCATTTCTTTCAGGGAAGGAACTGGATTGGGGAAGAGAAGTATCTGGAACCCTTCTGGGAAGTATATTCTGCGGGATATCCTGACAGTGAGGCCAGTCAGGCTCCGGAGGTGGTCGCGGCCGATATTTTAGAGATTTTAGGAGAAGGAGCAGGGAGTCTGGCGCTGTCTGACGATGCAAATCCATGGAATATGTATGTAAAGCTGGCGGACCGAACGGTATTGGAAGCGAAGGCGTATGACTGGTGTCAGCGGTTTGCGGAGGAACATTCGTCGGTATTGAATATTTATTATGAGGATGATGAGTTTGTTTGTTATTATTTCCGGCAGGAAGCGGGGGAGCAGGCGTATGAGTTAGGGATGAAATGAAAGATGCCCGGAATAGGTTTTTTATAGAATAATGGGGAGATATGAATCATGGATATGCTGTATTGGGTAACTGAATATGGGAAAGTATTTTTGGGTTATGTATCTTTGATGTTTCTTTGGACATCAGTAGTATTTTGGAAACATTTGAGAAAGAGAACGCTGCATTACTATTTTGGATTTTGTGTTACCGTACCGATTGTGATTGTCAATGTTGTGGTTCTTACATCAGGTCTTATGCATATTTTGAATCAACAGATTATCAGAGGTGTATTTTATGGAAGTTTTTTGCTGATGCTGTTGATAAACCTGTTAAGTTACGTTATCAGCAAGTATAAAGAAGAAGGTTTGGCACAGTTTCCTTCAGTAAAGGCTTTGCATGGCAGGTATCGTTCGGTGATTATTGTCATGGCTTATATTGCCATGCCTTTCTATTATGTCCGGTGCGCAGTCTCATATTGTATAAGCGATCAAAAGAAAAAGTGCCGGCAGATCAGTCTGAAAGATATTAAGCATTTCGTTTATAAATGTTTTTGTGTACTGAAAAAGTATGGTCTGCTTGTGAGTGTACTTCTTTATGGAATGATTTATTTTTCTTATGGGGTATTCCAGATTCGTTCTTATGGATTTGGAGACTTATATGTTCATCATGAGTGGATTCAGAGACTTGTGGAAGGAAAGATATTTGCCGGTGGAATATATCCGCAAGGAATGCATTGTTTTATATACTGTATGAATGCGCTTTTTGGTGTTCGCATATATAGTATTTTACTGTTCCTGCAGGGAATTCACGTGGCAGTGCTTATGCTTTCCGCGTATGTTCTGCTGCGCAGGATACTGTATTGGCGGTATTCACCGGTTTTTGTTTTGATGTTATTTCTGACGCTGGATTTAACAAGTATGCTTTTGATTCAGAATATGTTCAGACTGCAGATAACTTTACCGCATGAATTTGGACTGCATACGGTCTTTCTTTCAGTCCTTTGTCTGATCAATTATCTGCATGAGGGAAATACTCTGAAAGATGGGACAACAAAATCAAAGAGATTTTGGAGTGATAATCTGTTCTTATTTACAGCGTCTGTTGCGGCTTCCATGTCAATTCACTTTTTTGTGGTTATTATGGCATGTGTTGCCTGTGGTATATTTGTGATTTTTAATTTGAACCGGTTATTCAGAAAAAAAATATTCTTTCCGTTAATCGTATCTGTTTTTTGTGCGTGTATGATTTCTATAGCGCCGTATATCGGTGCGATGGCTCAGGGTATTCCGTTCAGCGATTCCATTAATTGGGCCATAGGCGTTATATCCGGGGAAAGCAGTGGATCCATTCAGGCGGATGTAAGTCCTCAGATTGGTCAGGGCGGGGAACATAATATCGCATCTGATCTTAAAAAGGTTTACGATTATGGATATATTGCATTATATGGCGGAGAGCGGGCGAAAGTGATATTGGTGGTGACAGTAATTACTGTTATATTGTGCTGCTTCATTAACATAGCATATCGTTCCAGGGAGATTGCCAGGATTTGTTCCATGTATTATCCGGTTATTATATGCTCTGTTCTAAATGTATTTTTCTATGTTGCGCCGAAAATGGGGCTGCCAGATCTGATGCCGGAAGGTCGTTTTTTTGTAGTGGGCCATATGATGCTTCTGGCAGTTATGATTATGCCGGTTGACTTGATTTTTTATGGACTGAGGAATTTCCGTACGAATGCGTTCCGGCAGTTTTTATCTGTTTTGGTCATCGTTGGTATTTATGCCGGATCGGTAATGCTTGGTTTTTATCGGGGATTTTTATATTGTGAATTAACGAAATACAGTTCAACAGCAGATGTGACCAGTTCAATTATTGACAGCTTTCCGGAACATACCTATACGATAGTGTCCCCTACAGACGAGTTATATCCTGTTACTCAATATGGATGGCATGAAGAGCTGCTTACATTCATAAAAAAGAGCCAGGAGGGCGCTTATACATTGCCGACAGAACATGTATTTATTTATATAGAAAAAAGGCCGATTGTTTATGCACAGCATCTTTTTTTCCAGGGACCGTCATGGCTGGGAAGTAAAAAGTATATTTCATATTTTCTTGAAGATATTTTGCCTGTGAGTCAGAGTCCGGAAATTAAGAATGCCCGGATTTCGAAAGAAGAAGCGCAGAAGGATTTACCGGAGACAGAGGACTTATGGTCAATATATACGGAAGTGGAGAATCGGGTAATTCTTGAATCAAAGGCATTTGACTGGTGCCAGCGGTTTATGGAAAGATATCCTTCCGTAATGGATGTATTTTATGAAGATGATGATTTTGTCTGTTATTTCTTCAAACAGGACAGCAGCAGTTTACTATATGACTTAAGTCTATGAGTAAAGCATTATGGATTGGCGTTATCAGATTAAAAAAGGCGAATCCATAATGAAAATGGGAGTATGCGGTACAACAGCATATAAAACCAGCGCAACAGGGGATATTTTGTTGGTTCTATAAGGCGGGGCTGTAGAATGTCCTGTTCTTCACAGGAAAACCAAAAGAGCTGTTCTTCAATTGCATTGAAAAGAGCTTTTCCCTTCGTTGTATGGCATATTATAATAGAATTTCCCATTCCGTCGTCAAACAATGGTCTGATGCGCTCAATGCCCCAGAAGTCGCCCAATGTGATATCGCTCTTTCTCAATACTGTGCAGTGGGAGCAGTGATAACAGGAAGGACGAATATTGACATTTTTGAAGTAGGATCTGAGAAAAAGATCTTTGTAGACAGAATACGTGTATTCTTTCTCTTTACACTGGATTTTTACGGTATGTCCATTGTCCTGATTGCATTTATCGCGAAAATAAAACATAAGCGGTTTGGAAGCATATTTTCTTTGAAGAAAGTTGATATAGCGCTGCCAGATTTCCGGAGAAGGGACGCCATAGCACACCAGATCGATCAAAAAGAGATTACTGTAGTCCTTACCCAGGTAAGACTGCAATCCTTCTGTTTGGCATGGAGTGCCGCAGAACAGGACAATACGTCCTTCTGCCAGGCTGGTTTGTATTGTTTCCCATACATTGGATAGATTACTTTGGACATATTTTGTTTTTGTGATTTTGTCAAGATCTTCTATTCTTTCAATTCCGTTATGTGCTACACTGCCGTCTTCCATCAGACAGGCGCCGAATACGATGCCGCCTTGTTGAAGGACATGAATTGCAAGAAGAGGGAAGATGCCGCCAGAAGATCCAAGACTGCGTATGGAAGGCTCTTTTGAATGAGCGCCAAAATACAGATTATGGTTGACTATGGAAGCGGTTTTCAGGCAGGGACATTTTTGGACACACAGTGAGCAGTGGCTGCATAGTGATTCATTGATAGATGGATATAAGAAGCCTTCTTTATCCGGCTTTAATGTTATAGCCTGCCGGGGGCATATTTTTACGCAGGCGCCGCATCCGGTACAGATTTTTTTGGGTGTAAGGTTAATCATATTCATGCGTCCGATTCAGGTTAATATGGGCTGAACCCATCTTTGTATGTTATGAAATAGTTTACTAAAATATTGTATATGTCCGAAAATATAATGTCAAGCCTGGCAAACGAAAAAGCACAGATTCATGCGGGTGGAAGAGAAGAAGATTAAAGTAAAGCGGGTGTCGTCTATGAAAAAAAGTGCTGTTGGAATCATAACTTTTCACTGCTGTGATAACTACGGAGCAATGCTGCAGGCATACGGATTAAAAATGTATTTACGCAGGCAGGGAATTTGGGCGGATCTTGTTCCATATGAACCATTTTTTATGGTTGGAAGAAACTGGCTGATTCCATATGCTCCAGTCGGTTCCGTATATGAAAGCCTGAAGTATTCCTGCTGGGGATTGTGGTCCCATCTGAAAATGGGAAGGGATTTTATTCGGATGAAGACTAATATGAAATGTTTTCGAGAGAAATATCTGGTAGAAAGGAAGCGTAGGAAATTAAGACGGCCAGGCCGGATGAGTAAACTTGAGTATCAATATTATATAGTGGGAAGCGATCAGATCTGGAATCCGGATATTACCTTCGGATTGAGAAAGGCATATTTTGGAGGGTTTAAGAACAGTCATAAAAAGAAAGTAATTGCATATGCGGCCAGTCTGGGCGGTTCATCACTTTCACCGAAATACGAAAATGATTTCTCAAAATTATTGAGTTATATAGATGGGATTTCTGTCAGAGAAAGAGAAGCCTCTGTTTATGTAGAGCGCTGCTGCGGAAAAAAACCTGCTGTGGTGTTAGATCCTGTTTTTTTATTAAGCAAAGAGTCCTGGAGCGGATTAGAGGTGTTCCCGGAAAGCGTAAATTACATATTGGTATATCAGACAGAAGAAAATGAGGAAATGATGGCTTACGTGAGAACGCTGTCAGAAGAAACAGGGCTGCAGGTTATTGAATTAAGGTGCAGTTACAGAAGCGGTGAAAAAGCGTTTTCAGTTGATTATACTGCCGGTCCGGCAGAGTTTTTAGGGTATATTCATAATGCAGAGTACATTATAACGAATTCATTTCATGCGGTGGCATTCAGCATAATTTATGAGAAACGTTTTGCGGCTTTTTTGCATAGTAACAGGGGAACGAGAATCAGAAATATACTGGAATTGTGTGATCTGTCAGATCGGCTGTATCAGGCGGGGGCGCCATTGGAAATCGACAGAGACATCATGTGGAAGAATGTAAAGAAGAATTTGAAGGCAGAGATAAAATATGCGGAAGATTTTCTGCGGAAGAATCTTGACGGGATGAAGGGGCGTTATGGCACATGATATAAAAATTTCAGTTATTATACCGGTATATAATTCGGAATTATACATTGGACAATGTATTGAATCTGTAATCAGGCAGACGTATAGTAATTGGGAGATTATTGTGGTTGATGATGGTTCTGCCGACAGGAGCAATGAGATATGCAGTAAACTCAGTGCAGCTGACGGCAGAATCCGCGTATTCAGTCAGGAGCACCGCGGGGTTTCGGCGGCGAGAAACAGGGGGATCGAAGAAGCAGCGGGGGAGTTTCTTCTCTTTTTAGACAGTGATGACCTGATTCATAGATTGTTGATGGAGAATTATATTTATCTGGCTGCAAAACATTGCGCAGACCTGCTCCTGTGTAACTATAGAAGGGTGACGTCACGGCAGATAGAAGAGGAGGTGAACCGGGATCACCGGAACGGCAGGGAACTGCGATATAGAGTTGGAACAGGAAAAGAGGCCGAAAAATGGTTTCACGAAAAATATACGAGGCAGCTGGCAGCGATCGGCGGTAAGATGGTTAGAAAAAGCCTGCTGGCAGCGATGCGATTTGACGAAACGCTGAAAAAAGGCGAAGATACTTTGCTGCTGTATACCTTGATCAGCAGAAGAATTCGTATTGTGTATTTGTTTTGTGACAGGTACTATTACAGAAGTCATTCGAACAATACCGTTTCCTGTTCAGATATTATGGGAAATGATCAGTATTTTATGTGCAGCAGGAAGATTCGGGATCAGGAATTAAAGAAGGGGAGAGTCCTGTTTTCGCTGACCTGGGAAAGAATCCTTTTGGTTCAGATGGAAGACTGCTACAGGAGTGCAAGAATAAGGAATGATTTCAGAGCATGCCGGCGTTTAAAAAGAAGTGCGCATAAAGAGATGGCGCATTTGTTATATCGGAAAGTGGATATGTGGGACAGACTTATGTTTGCAAGTTGTTTTTACTGTTACCCATTATTCATTCCCATGAGAAAGACAGCAATGATATTATGGAGGAATTAATGTGGAACATCGAGAGGAAGAGAAAAAAACCGGAATTATAGAAATGTTCCTGTATATGATGAGCATTCTCGAAAAAGAGGAAAAGAGAACCTGCAAAATACTTATATTCTTGAGTTTTATAAGCCCTGTGGCAGATCTTTTTTGCTATTCGAGCATTATCTATATGATCAATTTTGTGCTTCGAACAAACCAGGTATCGACAGGCCTGATAACCTTTAATCTTTTTATGATAGGAATTTCCATAATAAAGATTTTTCTGGATCTGTACAGATGTAGATCTTCAACAGATTTTTTGTATAGAGGGGCGCAGAAGATTTCGATGAAGCTGCATGAAGTGCTTATTAAGGAGGAGCTGGAGCGGCATAATAAGAGGAGTGTGGTGCAGGCAATCGTGACAGTGCAGAGTGATGCTGTGAACTGTATCAATATCATCATAACTGCAATAACGATTTGTTCAAATGTTTTTGTGATATGTGGATTTGCGGTTGTTTTGATCTGCACTTCAAAATGGATCGGTGTGATCAGTTGTATTTCTTTAATTATATTCATGTTAGGGTTTTATTTCTTTTATCGAAATACAATTATAGCTTACGGAAATGACTGCAGGGAATGCAGAATTAAAGTAAATGCACAGACAGCAGTTGCTTATGGTGCTTTTCGGGAGATAAAGATAGATAATAATGTAGATTATATTATAGAGAGATATCGTGAAATAAGCAGCAGATATGAACAGGTTCAGAGTAAATTCAAATACAAAAACAGCAAGATAGGAATTCTTTTGCAGAATATGATCCTGACTATGTTGTTTGCCGGTTTGAGTTTTTTTCTGGTACGAGGCGATAATCTGTCCCTTGTTTTAGGATTGATGTTATCCTATATTACAGCTTTTCTCAGAATGATTCCGGAGGTATATGGGATCTTGTCGGGGATCAATGATATTGAGTTTCTGAGAAAATCATATGAAGTAGTAAAAGAGGACTTTACTCAATATCATGAGATCAAGAAGACGGAAGAAATGTTCGAAAACCGTCGGCAGAAAAAACTGACGCTTCAGCAGGGAATCAGAGTAAGGGATCTGACATTCTGTTATAATGAATACTCAAAAATATTTGAAAAGATCAGCATGGACATTCCGGCGGGCTGTTCCGTTGCGGTGACTGGCATTTCCGGTGCAGGCAAAACAACCTTTTTGGATTTGATTCTCGGTTTGTTGAAACCACAGGCGGGAAGCGTTATGTATGATGATTATGATATAGTGTCCCAGACAGATGGAGAAGGCAGCTGCAGGGCAAATCTTGGAGAGATTATAAGTTATATTCCTCAGGTTATATATTTAAACGGAGAAACAATAAGGAATAATGTAGCTTTTTTTGAAAAGGACAGTGAGATTGATGACAGCAGAATCGAAGAAGTTTTAAAATGCGCGCAAATATGGGAAGATATTTTAAAATTACCGGACGGCGTCAATACCTTAATTGGTGAAAATGGAACGACTCTTTCGGGTGGACAACGACAAAGAATAGCGCTTGCCAGGGCGTTATATAAGGATTTTGAGCTTCTGGTGATGGATGAAGCGACGGCAGCATTGGATATGGAAACTGAAAAAGCGGTGATAGACTCTATCCGTAAGGTAAAGAAGAATAAAACAATACTGATGGTAACACATCATATGAGCCTGGCTAATGAATGCGATATAATTTATAAGATAGAAGACCGGGGAATCGTGCGTGTGAAATGAGCCCTCTTCAGTCAGACTTTTGAGAAACGATATCGGGCTGCGTTTGATTATCTTTAACCTTTTATGAATAGATTGATTGAGGGGAAACCGATGATTTCGATTATCATACCTGTCTATAATACAGAAAAGTATCTGGCGCGGTGCATAGATTCTGTTTTAGCTTCGACTTACAGTTATTTTGAGATTATTTTGATTAATGACGGTTCAGATGACCGTAGTCTGGAAATTTGCAGGGAGTATGGTGACAGAGACAGCCGTATTAAAGTGATAACGCAGGAGAATCAGGGGGTATCTGCGGCAAGGAATAGAGGAATAAAAGAAAGTTCCGGGGAATGGATTGTATTTGTAGATTCGGATGATGTTATTTCCTGTGATTTCCTGGCGGCTGCTGCGGATCGCAGATGGCAGGATGCTGATATTATTTTCTTCGATTATTCCGGATATAAGGAAACAGGAAATGTAAAGGGCCATGGCCGTGTTCATGATTGTACTCCGTCAGCATATTATTATGGTGCAAAAGACCGCCTTTTGATTATAAGAAAAATGTTATGTGCAAAAAATCTGACAGATGATACGAGGACCAGCTTATTGTCACCATGCGCAAAGGCATATAAGAGGTCGCTTATCATGAAGCATGCCATCAGCTTCTCAGAAGATATCATAATTGGTGAAGACAGATTGTTTAATCTGGAATATTACTTTTGGGCACAAAAGTATGTGCATATTTCCAGAACGGTCTATTATGTTACATGGCGTGTAAATTCTCTAACGCATTGCTATCAAATGAACTTGGTGGAAAATTATTATATTTTTCATCGAAAACTCAGAGAATTTATGAAAGCACAAGGGATTTTTGAGGATTTGGAAGATGCATATTTTGATACTGTGCAGGCTGGTTTAACGGATATTTTGATATATGGCATATTTAATCCCCGGAGTACGAGAACATACAGTGAAAGGCGCCGGTTATGCCGTAACATACGTGATGATGAAATTGTCAGGCTGGCGCTGGGGTATCAGGACAAAAAAGGAAATTTTCCGAGGAGGGTGCTGTTGTTTCTTTTTGCCCGGGAATATTTCGGCATGGTAAATTTGGTGTGTAAATTGAGTTATTTCCTTTTGCGGCGGCTAAAACGATGATTTTTCAATCGGCAAGTTGATTTAAAGTCTCAAATTTGCCCTGACTGCAGCCGGAAATTCGAGATTTCCGATGCGTGTCATCGCAGCAGGCTGCTCTGACATGGAGGATCAGTATGGAAAATCTGGTATCTGTTATCATACCTGCATATCAGGAAGAGAAGAAAATCGGACGTTGTTTACGGAGTATTCTGGCATCTACATATCAAAATCTTCAGGTGATTGTGGTCAATGACGGTTCTACTGATCGTACGGGGGAAATTGTCAGAAAGATTAAGAGGAAGAGAGAATCCGGAACTGTTTCCATAGAATTGATTAACATTAACAATGGCGGGAGCGGACATGCGCGGAATTGTGGTCTGCGCAGAGCAAAGGGAAAGTATATCAGTTTTGTTGACGCGGACGATATGATTCACCCGCAGATGATAGAGCGGTTAGTGCAAAGTATCGGGAATGGCAGTGATATGGCATCCTGTGGGATTGTGTTATGTGATGAAATGGGCAGGGGCAAGGTTTATCAAAAGCGTTTAAGAAGAAAACTGCGTTGTCCTGCACAGGCATTGGAGATGGCTATGTGGAGCCGGATTCAAATGAATCTGGGAGGGGTATTATTTCGAAAGGAAAAAATAATTGATCAGGAAGGGCAGATTTTAGTGGCATGTCCGGAAGATACAGTCTGTTTTGAAGATTTCAGCTTTATTTGTGAATATTTAAGCCGATGCAATGGGAGTTGGGAAGCGCTGCCTTTTCAGGGGTATTTATATTGCAGGCATGATGGAAGCAGGTCATATGAAAAATGGTCTGCCATGGAACTTTCTCATGCTTTGCAGCCTATGATGGCTGTTGGAAACAGAATGGATGATGAGAATTTTATCAGCCATAAACTGCAGTATACTTTTCGATTTATGGCCCTTTGGTATGAGTGGGCATTTCGCAGCGGCGGGCGTATTTTTACACCGGAGTGCTCTGACCGGAAAATCTGTATGAGGGAACTGGAAAGATTTGTGGATTTATATATGAAATCGGCAGATGTTGTCTGGTACAGAAAACTTGCAGTATGGATAGTGAGAAAGCATAGCTGTCTGGGATGGGTATTGGCGAGAACTGTCGGCTGGATGGTGCGAAAGCACAGCTGTCTGGGATGGGTATTGGCGAGAACTGCCGGCTGGATTGCTTTTTGAGGAAGTGCAGGCAGGCTGTGTCGTGCTGATGAATGTGCAGACTGGTTAAATATAGGAGAATACCCTCAGTGAACAAAGGTACACACGGTCGGTAAAGAATCAATTTCATCCCCTGCTGCGTTGCTTTCATTCCGTGTACGTCCAGTACACGTCAATCAAGCGCCTTGCAGGGATTGAAATTGCCTTCTTTCCGACTCTTCGACCCTGACCATGGATATTTGAGTGATTTCCAAGGCGGACGATTGAGGCGTACCGGACGTACGCCGATTGAGGACAACGCAGAAAACCGCTCAAATATCATGGTTCAGGGCGTGTATTCCTTTGTTCACTGAGGGTAAGGTTGAAAAATCACACTGATGTGCTGATTTTTCAACTGCGAGTTTGTGCCGGAGCCACAAACTCGGGATTGCAGAGCCAAATTTGAGATTTGGCTCGCAGCCTTCGCAAAAAACTGCTTCGGCATGGAGGAAAAAGTGAAATCAATTTTGTTTGTAATAAATACCCTGGGAATGGGAGGAGCAGAAAGAGCATTATTAAATTTATTTAAGTATATGGATCTGGACAAGTATGAGGTTTCATTGTATGTTCTGACCGGGCAGGGTGAGCTGTTTGATCAGATTCCGGAAGAAATCAATCTGCTGAATAAACGAATTTTTCCTGTTTCGGTGCATAGTAAATATGGGAGAATACGGCTTATGATAACCTTGATAAAAGCTGTCATCACACGTGCTGTTCTGATAAGAAGAACAGGATATATTCTGAAGAATTTATTTGCTATGGTGAGAAAAGGGAAAATACGGAAAGACAAGTTGTTATGGAAGCTTCTGTCCGACGGGGGACAGATATTTGAAAAAGAATATGATCTTGCAGTGGCTTATCTGGAAGGCGGATCAGCCTACTATGTGGATTCTCATGTGAAAGCCAGAAAAAAGGCGGCGTTTATCCATATCAATTACAGTGAAGCGGGCTATACCAGAAAACTTGATGAAGAATGTTATTTAAATTATGATCACATATTTGCAGTGTCGGAGAAGGTGAAAGAGAAGTTTTTGCTTGTTTATCCGGAATGCATGAAGACTACCGCCATATTTTATAATCTGATAGATGTAGATAAAATTCTATCCGGATCAACAGAAAAGGGTGGATTTTCAGATAGTTATGACGGATTCCGCATACTGACGGTTGGACGGCTGGTTCCACAAAAGGCGCTTGGGACAGCGGTCGAAGCCATGAGAATTTTGAAGGAAACGGGAAGGGCATTTCGCTGGTATGTACTGGGAGAGGGTGAAATGAGAAAATCACTGGAAGAGCAAATACGATCGTATGGGCTGTGTGAAGATTTCTTTCTTCTTGGAACAGCAGCCAACCCGTATCCATTTTACAGGCAATGTGATCTGTATGTCCATACAGCCAGATATGAGGGGAAGAGCATTGCGATAGAAGAAGCTCAGGTAATAGGCTGTGCCATAGTAATAACGGATTATGACGGAGCGGAGGAACAGATTGAGAATGGAGTGGACGGAATCGTATGTGAAGCGACAGCAGAGGCATTGGCGGCAGAGATATTGAAACTGGCTGATAACCCGCAGAAATTAGCTGAGCTTAAACATGCTTCATTAATAAGGAAGCAGGTAGATAATGTCAAGGAAATAGCTAAACTTGAGGTACTATTGACATCATAAAGCATACATTAATATCTTCTGCCCTCAGTGAAGAAAGGAATAAACGGGTGAAGCAGAATGATGGAGGAGTCTTTCACTAAAAATAATTCTGGTTATATCATGGGGAGAGTATCGGCAGTGATACCTGTATATAACGGAGAGAGGCATTTGTCCCATATACTGGATTCGATCTTAGAACAGACCTATCCGCAGATAGAGGTAATTCTGGTGGACGACGGCTCAAGTGATGGGACGGTAGCGGCTGCAGAAAACTATCGGGAAAGATTTGCGGTCAGAGGATATGAGTATCATATTGTGCAGGCGAGTCACCGAAATGCTTCAGCGGCGATCAACCGTGGACTGCCTTATGTGACAGGCGAGTATCTGATCTGGCCGGACAGCGACGACAGACTGGAGAAGGATTCTGTGGAAAAGAGAGTGGCGTTCTTACAGAAGCATTTGCAGTATCAATGTGTAAGATCGCTGTCGTATTATTACAGTATGGAGACAGAAGAGCGGCTTCCGGCCGATGAGAAAACCGGAGATTTGTCCAGGGAAGATCTGTTCTGGGATATTCTTTATTTCAGAACATTTGTATGCTGCGGATGTTATATGCTGAGATCGGAGCGCTTTTTTGAAATTTATCCGGAGCGTTGTATACCGGAATATGATGTGGGGCAGAATTTCCAGATGCTGCTGCCTTTTATGTTTCGCTATCGGTGTCCTACGATACCGGAGCAGCTGTATGGGGTATGTATCAGGGAAGGGAGCCATTCGAGGAGGAAACTGACGAAGCGGGAGGAATACAGGAAGTATCATGATTATGAGCGGCTTGTGGACGAGATTGCCGCGATCTGCCGTATAGAAGATAGAGCTTCACGTAAAAGTATTGCATTCTGGAAGGCAAATCGAAGATTTCAGCTGGCCGTCAGATATGAGAACAGAAAACAGGCGGTGAGAGCGCTGAGGCAGATGCTAAGGTATGACGACCAGAGTTTTTGCCGTAGGTTGAAACATTTACTTTGTTCCTGTTTTCATGATACACGGATAATAAAACAGTATATTCATTATAGCAGTAAAGTGTTGAAATGTAGGAAAAATGACAGGTTTACGAAGTTGAAAGGATAGAGGCAGAAGGAGGTATCTGAGAAAGAGAATCTGCAGTAAGCTCCGGAAACGGGAACACTGTCTGAGAGATGTAATTCCCGGTTGTTAAGAGCAGCCAATACGCATATATATTAAGAAAGACAACTAAGGTCATACAGAAATGCGTATCCTCTATAAATTAATTTTTTATAAGCCGGTCTGTTTTACTCAGGAGAAAAATGCCAGGAGAGGGAGAACGAACAGGGTGATTGCTGTTTTGTCGGCAATCGCCTTGTTTTGCTGTTCAGCGTTGTCTGTCCGTGCGGAAGATAAGGAGCCGGAGCAGCTGCAGCTTTACGCTCAGGCAGCGGTTCTGATGGATGCGGATTCCGGACGGATCCTATATGGAAAGAATGCGGAAGATATTCTGCCTATGGCAAGCACAACGAAGATTATGACCTGTATTCTGGCATTGGAATATGGCAACCCGGAAGAAATTGTGGAGGTATCTGCCTATGCGACGAGTATGCCGAAAGTGAAATTGTATGTCAGACAGGGAGAAAAGTACAGACTGAAAGATCTTCTCTATTCCCTTATGCTGGAGTCCCACAATGATTCGGCAGTGGTGATTGCAGAAGCGGTAGGAGGCAGTGTGGAAGGTTTTACCACAATGATGAACCAGAAAGCGCGTGATATCGGCTGTTATGATACTTACTTTATAACACCCAACGGTCTGGATGCGGTGGTCAATGACAGCGGGAAGATTCACTCGACTACTGCCAGCGATCTGGCCAGGATGATGGCGTATTGTGTAACGGATTCCGCTGCAAAGGAGCAATTTCTGGAGATCACGCGGACACTTTCCTATGATTTTACGGATGCAGAGGGCAGGAGAAGCTTTCATTGCAATAATCATAATGCATTTCTGGGTATGATGAAGGAAGCGCTTTCCGGAAAAACAGGATTTACCAATAATGCAGGGTATTGCTACGTGGGAGCTGTTGAGAGTGAGGGCCGGATCTTCACGGTTGCGCTTCTGGCATGCGGCTGGCCAAATAACAGAAATTATAAATGGAGCGATATGAAACAGCTGGCGGCTTATGGCATGGAGCAGTTTCACTACAAGAATATCTATGAAAAGAGGGAATTTGAAGATATTCCGGTCACAAATGGTGTCGACAATGATTCCGGGAAACCGTTCGCGGAAGCATATGTGTCTGTCAGGGTGGACGACTGCGATGAGACAGACCTGTCCTGTTTACTTTGTGAGACAGACCGGATCGAGGTCAAAACACAGGCCGCCAGGGTCCTGCAGGCGCCTGTGGCAGAGAATACAGAGGTTGGAACGGTCTGTTACTATCTGAATGGAGAGATGATCAGACGCTATCCGGTCATTACAACGGAAGCGGTAGAGGAAAGATCCTACAGATATATCTGTGCTTATTTGCTGCATACATTTCTTGTCGGAATAAATTGATTGTGACCAGATACAGTTATGCTTTTGCAGAACGGCAAGGCAGGAGTTACAATGATACATCTTAACATTTTTTTGGCATTTAAATTGAAATTTTTTGGAAATTAATCTGGTAGAGCGGCGGATTCTGTGTTATACTACTCTCGTGTGCTATGCAGAGATTCCGTGGAGTGTCTGCTGTTGAAGCGGCATGACAGGACTTATGCGTGCACACGATGATAATTGTTATAATTATTTAGTATTCTAATAAATGGAGGGCTGAAAAATGAGTACTACTTCTCAAGCGAGCCAAAGAATCAATGCTTTGCTCGATGAAAACAGTTTCGTTGAGATCGGCGCACTTGTAACGGCGAGAGCTACAGATTTCAATCTGAAACAGACAGAAACTCCTTCTGACGGTGTTGTGACCGGCTATGGAGTGATCAACGGTAATCTTGTGTATGTTTATAGCCAGGATGCATCTGTTTTGAATGGATCCGTGGGTGAAATGCATGCCAGGAAGATCGCAAACCTCTATGATCTGGCATTGAAAATGGGTGCGCCTGTGATCGGGCTGATCGATTCTGCCGGACTCAGACTGCAGGAAGCGACAGATGCTTTGAATGGTTTTGGTGAGATCTACATGAAGCAGACGCTTGCGTCAGGTGTGATTCCTCAGATCACGGCTGTATTCGGTAATTGCGGCGGCGGACTTGCACTGATTCCGGCAATGACGGATTTCGCATTTATGGAGGAGAAGAAAGCGAAGTTATTCGTGAATGCACCCAATGCGCTGGCAGGCAATGAAGTGTCCAGATGCGACACGGCTGCAGCGGCATTCCAGAGCGAGGAGACAGGCCTGGTGGATATGGTTGCTGATGAGGCGGCGATCCTGGAGCAGATCAGACAGCTCGTTTCTGTTCTGCCGGCTAACAATGCGGATCTTGCAGTGGATGACTGCAGGGACGATCTGAACAGAGTATGTGCAGAGCTTGCGAATTGCGTGGGCGATACTTCTATCGCATTATCACAGATAGCTGATGACGGCCTTTTTGTGGAAGTGAAGCAGGATTATGCGAAAGATATGGTTGCCGGATTCATCAGATTGAATGGTGCGACCATTGGCGCTGTTGCCAATCGTACGGAAGTTTATAACGCCGACGGTGAAGTGGCAGAGAAATTTGAAGCGGTATTATCAGCAAGAGGAGCAGAGAAAGCAGCAGAGTTCGTTACTTTCTGTGATGCCTTTGATATCCCGGTATTATCGCTGACAAATGTTAAAGGATTTGCGGCTACCAAATGTTCTGAGAAGAGAATGGCTAAGGCTGTGGGCAGGCTTACATATGCGTTTGCCAATGCGACAGTGCCGAAGGTTAATGTGGTGATTGGCAAAGCATATGGAAGCGCATATGTAGCGATGAACTCCAGGGCAATCGGAGCAGACATCACGATTGCATGGCCTGATGCGGAAATCGGTATGATGGATGCTTCTCTTGCGGCGAAGATTATCTGTGATGGACAAGGCTCCGATGCGATTGATGCCTGTGCGAAAGAATATGCTGCATTGCAGAACAGTGTGACAAGCGCGGCGAAGAGAGGCTATGTGGATCAGATTGTTGATCCTGCTGATACAAGGAAATATGTGATCGGCGCATTTGAAATGTTAGCGACTAAGAGTGAAGGCCGTCCGGAGAAGAAACACGGTACGGTTTAGAAAGGATGATACTTAATATGAAAAAATTATTGGCAATATTAGGTGTGATTACCTGTATGGTCGGCTTATGCGCATGCGGTCAGGAAGAAGCGAAGACTTCGACGGTGGGGGCTGAGGAAGAAGCGCTGTTACAATATGGCGAGACGACAGTTCAACAGATCGATACGATCGTAAGCCAGGGCGCTGTGGAACAGTATGCGGCTGATGCCGTTATCTATAATGCACTTCTTGACTGGCAGAAGGCACTGGAAGATATAGGTAACTTTGAAGGCACGAATGGCGGAAGCGTGGATATCAGCGATGAAGAGATCGTTGTCAGCATCAATATTACAGGTTCCGACCACGATGCTGTTATGGATATCGTTTTTGCCGCTGATATGTCCGGCTATGAAGGTATATCAACGAACATCAAATATTCCACAGCCGAGAATATGGGAAGAGCGGCTATGAACACGCTGATTGGTATGGGAACCGTGTTTGTGGTTCTGATTATAATCAGCCTGATCATCTCCGCATTCAGTGTAATTCCGAAGCTTGAAGCGAAAATGAAGAAGTCCGGACAGCCTGCCCCGGCGCAGCCGGTTAAAGCAGCGCCTGCCCCGGCGCCTGCGGCGGTAGAGGAAGAGCTGAGCGATGACACCGAGCTGGCAGCAGTGATCGCAGCGGCGATTGCGGCATATGAAGGTTCCGGTTCTACCGATGGATTTGTAGTAAGATCCATCAGAAAATCTAATAAGAGCAAATGGCAGAATGCCTGAAAGTCATAGGAGGATATGAAGATGAAAAATTATACAATTACCGTAAACGGAAACGTATATGATGTAGTGGTAGAAGAAGGCCAGACAAGCGGAGCACCGGCAGCGGCAGCTCCCAGAGCGCCCAAGGCGGCGCCGAAAGCAGCTCCGGCACCGGCAGCAGCTCCGGCGGCAGGCGCTGCAGGCAGCATCAAGATCGAGGCAGGTGCGGCAGGTAAAGTATTTAAGATTGAGGCGAATGTAGGACAGGCAGTGAAGAAGGGTGACGCTGTCGTGATCGTAGAGGCGATGAAGATGGAAATTCCTGTCGTTGCTCCGGAAGACGGTACTGTAGCGAGTATTAATGTAGCTGTAGGCGATGCTGTGGAAGCAGGCGCTTTACTGGCAACATTGAACTAATGGACAGGATCAGCCTGTGCAGGCTGTATTCTGGAACTGAAGTTACTGTTCACAGAGGATACTGCCGGATTTTCTTGATACTCCAAAGAAAGCTTTAGACGGTAGAAGCGTGAATGGCGACAACTAAAACTACAGGAGGTTAATAAAATGAATTATATAGTTGAGACGCTTGACAATCTGATCCACCAGACCGCGTTTTTTAACTTGACCGTCGGTAACTATATCATGATTGTCGTAGCACTTGTCTTTCTATATCTGGCTATAGGCAGAGGATTCGAACCGCTTTTGCTGGTTCCGATCGCGTTCGGTATGCTGCTTGTCAATATCTATCCGGATATTATGGCACCGGTCGGAGAGGGCGGCGCCGGCGGCGGTCTGTTGTATTACTTCTATCTGCTGGATGAATGGGCTATCCTGCCGTCCCTGATCTTTATGGGCGTTGGGGCCATGACGGACTTCGGTCCGCTGATTGCCAATCCTAAGAGCTTTTTGCTCGGTGCGGCAGCACAGTTTGGTATTTTTGCGGCATATTTTGGCGCTATCTTTTTAGGATTCAATGATAAAGCAGCAGCGGCTATTTCTATTATCGGCGGCGCTGACGGCCCCACATCTATCTTCCTTGCAGGTAAGCTGGGACAGACGACTTTGATGGGACCGATCGCAGTAGCGGCATATTCTTATATGGCGCTGGTACCGATCATTCAGCCGCCGATCATGAAACTCTTTACGACAGAGAAAGAAAGAAAGATCAAGATGGGGCAGCTGCGTCCGGTCAGCAAGCTGGAGAAAATTCTGTTCCCGATCGTTGTAACGGTTGTAGTAGCTCTGATCCTTCCGACAACGGCGCCTCTCGTAGGTATGCTGATGCTTGGTAATCTGTTCAGGGAGTGCGGCGTTGTCAGACAGCTGGCGGACACTGCATCCAATGCGCTTATGTACATCGTGGTTATCGTGCTGGGTACTTCCGTAGGCGCCACCACCAGTGCGGAGGCTTTCCTGAACTGGGATACGATTAAGATTGTTGCACTTGGTTTGATTGCGTTTGCATTTGGTACAGCGGCCGGTGTATTGTTCGGTAAGTTAATGTGTGTACTGACCAAGGGTAAGGTAAATCCGCTGATTGGTTCTGCGGGTGTGTCGGCCGTACCGATGGCGGCACGTGTTTCACAGAAGGTCGGTGCAGAGGCAGATCCTACCAATTTCCTGCTGATGCATGCTATGGGTCCGAACGTGGCAGGTGTTATCGGTACTGCTGTGGCAGCGGGTACCTTCATGGCTGTATTTGGAGTTTTCTAAGAGCGAATGATTATTTCATAATGGTAAGTTGATGGTAACTTGTTTGTGAGGCCTGCTTTGCAGCCTCGTAAAATCCAAAGCAATTTCTTATAGAATAAGAGAGAGTCTGCGGAACAAATCCGCAGACTATGAGAAAGGAATGGTTAATAAAATGGCAGAACAAAAACCGATTAAAATTATGGAAACCGTTCTCCGTGATGCACACCAGTCTCTGATCGCAACGAGAATGCCTACAGAGATGATGCTTCCCATCGTGGAGAAAATGGATAAAGTCGGCTACCATGCAGTAGAGTGCTGGGGCGGTGCAACTTTCGACGCTTCTCTGCGTTTCCTGAAGGAAGATCCGTGGGACAGACTGCGGAAGCTTCGTGACGGCTTTAAAAATACGAAATTACAGATGCTTTTCAGAGGTCAGAATATCCTGGGATACAGACCCTATGCAGATGACGTTGTAGACAGCTTCGTTGAGAAGTCTATTGCGAACGGTATTGATATCATTCGTATCTTCGACTGCCTGAACGATCTGCGCAACCTGCAGGCGGCAGTAAATGCGACCAATAAGATCAAACAGAGGGAAGGCAGAGGGCATGCACAGGTAGCGCTTTCCTATACGTTGGGTGATGCTTATACCATGGAGTATTGGACCAGTATGGCGAAGAAGATTGAGGAGATGGGCGCTGACTCTATCTGTATCAAAGATATGGCAGGCCTTCTGGTTCCTTATAAGGCTTCCGAGATGATCGCGGCAATGAAGGCGGCAACCAAGCTGCCGATCCAGCTGCATACACATTATACTTCCGGTGTGGCAAGTATGACTTACTTAAAAGCAGTGGAAGCGGGCGTGGATGTGATCGACTGTGCGATCTCTCCGTTTGCCCTGGGTACTTCCCAGCCTGCGACCGAGGTTATGGTGGAGACCTTTAAAGGGACGCCTTACGATACAGGATATGATCAGAATCTGTTGGCAGAGATCGCAGACTATTTCAGGCCTTATAGAGACGAGTGTCTTGCAAGCGGTCTGCTGAATCCGAAGGTTATGGGTGTGGATATCAAGACGCTGCTGTATCAGGTACCGGGCGGTATGCTTTCCAATATGGTGAGCCAGCTGAAAGAACAGAATGCAGAGGATAAGTATTACGATGTGCTCAGGGAGATTCCTGAAGTGAGAAAGGATCTCGGTGAGCCGCCGCTTGTAACACCTTCTTCACAGATTGTTGGTACACAGGCTGTCTTCAACGTGCTGATGGGCGAGAGATACAAGATGGCTACCAAGGAGACCAAGGCGGTTCTTCGTGGTGAGTACGGCCAGACCATCAAACCGATGAGCCAGGCGGTTATCGACAAAGTTATTCCGGGTGAGAAGCGGATTACCTGTCGTCCGGCAGATTTGATTGAGAACGAGATGGATAAGCTGGAGAGCGAGATGAAGGAATGGAAGCAGCAGGATGAAGACGTATTGTCCTATGCATTGTTCCCGCAGGTGGCTGTTGACTTCTTCAAGTATCGTCAGGCACAGCAGGAGAAAGTTGACATGAATGTGGCAGATACGAAGAACGGGGCGTATCCGGTTTAATTAAAAGATAATTTTTAATCTGCAATAAGGATGGCAGATCGGATATAACGGTTGCGTCCGACAGTTCTCACAATAGCTCCAGTATATCAGCTCTGGTAAGGATCACAGACCGGGATGGTGTACTGACAGTTACAGGAACAAAAGGTAAGACTTACACGGTTCCTGTCACGGTGCAGCTGAAAGGCAGAGACGGTATTACGAAGGATATCAGGACAAATATTAAAGTAACAATAAAGCGTTAGTAATGGCAGTGGTGAAAGCCAGACTGTAGTAGACGTGAGTTACGGGAAATAACACCAGGGGCAGGCAATTTTGTCTGCCTCTGGTATTTTATTGGGGGATATTGTTCATGAGGCTCAAATGCGTACCGGCTGCATATTTCGTGAGAACAGGCTTCAGGTATTAACGTCGAATTAATTTATTTGATCCTGCCGGTTGACGCAGACGGGATAATCTATTATAATAACATATGTTACCAAAAATATCTGACTGTAACAATTGTGATACAAGAGAGGGAATTCTTATGGCAAGAAAAGAGACGATTACTAAGAATGAGATATTGAACACGGCGTTCCAAATGGCCAGGCAGGAAGGAATCTCGCAGGTAAGCGCCAGAACACTGGCAGCCAAAGCCGGTTGTTCCACACAGCCGATCTTTCGGTTATATAAGAATATGGAAGAACTTGGCAATGAATTGTATGATAGGGCGATAGAGTTCTTTGGCGATTATTATGAGAATTTTCCGAAGACGCATGAGACGCCTTTTGTGGATCTGGGGCTGGCATATATCCGTTTTGCACAGGAAGAACAGCAGCTTTTTAAGCTTTTGTTTGTTTCCGAGAATCGTCATGGTAAGAGTTTGTATGATCTTTTGAACGGAGACAGAAGTACGGTTGTCAAGGAGATTAACAGCGCCAGATCATTTGGCTGTAAGGATCCTGGCGGCATGTTTATGAGAATGTGGATCTTTATCCATGGTTCGGCCTGTATGTCGCTGACGGATGACTATGATCTGCCGGAAATTGAGACAGTGAAGCTTTTGGAGGAATGTTACCGTGTATTCCGGAATGCTTAATTTTTTATAGAAGGGGATATTTTTAATAGAGAATGGCAATAGAGAATCGATATGATATTATCACAAGAATCAACGAGCATTACGGTAAGATGAGTAAGGGACAGAAAGCAATATCGGCTTTTATATATGATCACTATGACCAGGCGGTATTTATGACCGCGGCCAAATTAGGCGATACGGTGGGTGTCAGTGAATCTACAGTCGTGCGATATGCGATGTTTATCGGTTATAACGGATATCCGGAATTTCAGAGAGATTTGGAAGACTGGGTACAGAATAAGATCAATTCGGTGCAGAAGATCGGCGCCAAGTATGGCAGGAGCACACAGTCTGAGATATTGACATCGGTGCTGCAGGCAGACATGGAGAAGCTGCAGGATACGATTCACAAACTTGACCCGACAGCATTTGAGACGGCAGTGGATATTATTCTGGAAGCAAAGGCGGTCTATATCATGGGCGTCAGGAGTTGTGAGCCGCTGGCGGAATTTATGAACTTTTACCTGAATATGATCCGGGGAAATGTAATACTGCTTAAAACAACCAGTATTTCGGAAACTTTTGAACAAATGATCCGTATTGATGAACAGGATGCCATGATTGGCATCAGCTTCCCCAGATATTCGATGCGTACCCTGAAGGCGATGGAATTTGCCAACGACAGGAATGCCAAGGTGATAACCATCACGGATACCGTACACTCGCCGATGAACCTGTATTCTTCCTGCAATCTGCTGGCGAGAAGTGATATGGTGTCCATTGTAGATTCTCTTGTAGCTCCGCTGAGCGTGATCAATGCACTGGTGGTGGCCATGTGCCTGAAACGGCCGGAAGAGGTGAAGAAAAGCCTGAAGAATCTGGAAGAAGCGTGGAATAATTATCAGGTATATTTGAATGACGAGATCAATTTTATAGACGAGGAACCGATGTTGAACTATCCACTCAGGAAAAGAGAGGAATAAATTTGAACGGTGTTACGGGGTGGAAATAAGATGAGTCGTGTGATCGTGGCAGGCGGCGGTGCAGCAGGAATGATAGCGGCATACGCCGCCGCAGAATGTGGGCACAGGGTAGTGCTTTTAGAACAAAATGAAAAACTGGGCAGAAAACTTTATATCACAGGCAAGGGGCGCTGTAATGTGACAAATGCCTGTGAGAGAGAGAAGCTGTTTGAGAATATAGTGAGCAATCCGAAATTTCTGTTCAGCGCTTTTTCTGCTTTTGATAATATGCGGATGATGGAGCTTCTGCGGGAGGCGGGATGTCCGCTCAAGGTGGAACGTGGGGAGCGGGTTTTCCCTGTGTCAGATCATTCTTCCGACATCATAGCTGCTTTGACACGACTGTTAAAGCGGCAGGGGGTGGAAGTACGGCTCCATACAAGGGTTAAAGAGATATTGGCAGACAGAAGAACAGAGAGCGATGCAGAGGCGGAAAAACAGGGAATGCCAGATGGGAGAGCATTGGTCAGGGGGGTTCTGCTGGCGGATGGTCAGCGTCTTGAGGCGGAGGCTGTAGTGCTGGCCACCGGAGGCTTGTCTTATCCTTCCACTGGCGCTACGGGAGACGGATATCAGATGGCGGAGAGACTGGGGCATTCTATTAAGGAGTGTACGCCGGCGCTGACTCCTATGGAAATCGAAGAACCCTGGTGTGCGTCGCTGCAGGGGCTGTCACTGAAGAATGTAGCTTTGTCCATGTATTGTGGAAATAAGCAGATCTGGAATGGATTTGGAGAAATGCTTTTTACCCATTTTGGGATCAGCGGGCCGTTGGTTCTATCTGCCAGCAGTTTTTATGGTAAATGCAAGGACAAGCATAATATAACGGCAGTAGTTGACCTGAAACCTGCGTTATCGGTTGAACAGCTGGATCGGCGCATACTGCGGGATTTTGAGGAGAACCGGAATAAGCAGTTTAAGAATGTGATCGGCAGCTTATATCCTTCCAGATTAGTGCCGGTTATGATCGGACTCTCAGGAATTGATGCAGAGAAGAAAATTCATGAGATTACCAGACAGGAACGGGAACAGCTATGCGGTGTGACGAAAAAGCTGACTATGCATGTACGGGGACTCAGGGATTTTGCGGAGGCGATTATCACACAGGGCGGGATCAGGGTAAAGGAAGTCAATCCTTCGACCATGGAATCAAGGATTGTATGTGGTCTGTATCCGGTGGGAGAGCTGCTTGACCTGGATGCGGTTACAGGAGGTTTTAATCTGCAGATCGCCTGGTCTACAGGATATCTGGCCGGCAGGAGTATTCCATAAGGGGATTTTCAGGATGATGTGGGATATGGATGTTTAGAAGAAAGGATATCAATATGGGAATGAATATTGCAATAGACGGCCCTGCGGGAGCCGGGAAAAGTACGATTGCCAGGCAGATTGCCAGAAAACTGGGATATATCTACGTAGATACAGGGGCTATGTATCGTGCCATGGCGCTGCATCTGCTTCGGGGCAGTATATTGCCGACAGAGACAGATAAGATTGATGAGAAGTGCAGGGAGGCGGATATTTCCATAGAATATGAGAACGGAGAGCAGATTGTTTATCTGAACGGTGAAAATGTCAATGGATTGATCCGAACAGAGGAAGTCGGTAATATGGCTTCCGCCAGCAGTCCCAACCCCAATGTCCGCAGGAAGCTGGTGGAACTGCAGCAGAAACTGGCCGCAGATAAAGACGTTGTCATGGATGGCCGGGACATTGGCACCTGTGTGCTGCCAAACGCCCAGGTAAAGGTTTATCTGACGGCGGACAGCCGGGTACGTGCAGAGCGTCGTTATAAAGAATTGATGGAAAAGGGGATATCCTGCAATCTTGATGAGATTGAGAGAGATATCATAGAACGGGACCATCAGGATATGACAAGGAAGCTCTCTCCGTTGATGCAGGCAGAGGATGCGGTACTGGTGGATTCGTCCTACATGACAGTTGAGGAAGCGGTTGAAGCTGTTATTGCGCTTCTGAAGTAAATATGGTGTCTGTGACAATCCGGCATCGATTCTGAAATAATGTCCGATTCGCCAGCAGGATCTGCAGCCGTGCCGGCAGGGAAGGGATATTTATAGAGAATGGGCCAAACGGCAATGAAAATGACGGAGGGTTTTATATGGAAGTGATTCTGGCAGAACACGCAGGGTTTTGTTTCGGTGTTAAGAGAGCTGTGGAGCAGGTTTATGAACAGGCTGCCACAGGAAAACCGATCTATACCTATGGGCCGATCATTCATAATGAAGAAGTGGTAAAGGATCTGGAGTATAAGGGTGTGCAGGTTATCGAGGAGGAGCAGGCGCTTCATGAGATTCAGTCGGGAACCGTAGTGATCCGTTCTCATGGCGTATCAAAACGGATCTGTGAGGAAATAGAGACATGCGGTCTGGAGTGTGTGGACGCCACGTGTCCCTTTGTGAAGCGGATTCACAATATTGTCGAAAAGGAAAGCACGGCAGGGAAACAGGTGGTTATCATTGGTAACGCCGGACACCCGGAAGTGGACGGTATTATGGGGTGGTGCAAGACGCCTGCTGTGGTGATCGGATCGCCTGAGGAAGCGGAGAAATTCGCCTGTGAATCGGGCAAAGAGCTGTGTGTAGTTTCGCAAACGACATTTAACTACAATAAATTTCAAGATGTGGTTGAAATTTTTATGAAAAAAGGTTACAATGGTAGTGTTGTGAATACTATATGTAACGCTACAGAAGTGCGACAGACGGAGGCCAGAGAGATAGCCGCTCAGGTTGACGTTATGATAGTAATAGGTGGTAATCATAGTTCTAATACGCAGAAGCTATATGAGATCTGTATGCAGGAATGTGCGAACACGTATTTTATACAGACACTTAACGACTTGCATTTGGATTTACCTGAATCTGTCCGACTGGTGGGTATTACAGCAGGGGCATCAACCCCAAACAATATTATCGAGGAGGTTCAAAATTATGTCAGAGTTAACTTTTGAACAAATGTTAGAAGAGTCTTTAAAGACAATACACACAGGAGAGGTTGTTGAAGGTGTCGTTATTGACGTGAAACCCGAAGAGATCATTCTCAACATCGGATATAAATCAGATGGTGTCCTTACTCGTAATGAATATACGAATGAACCGAATGTGGATTTAACAACTGTTGCAAAGCCTGGTGATACCATGGAAGTGAAAGTGCTTAAAGTCAACGACGGTGAGGGACAAGTTCTTCTCACATATAAGCGTCTTGCTGCTGACAGAGGTAATAAGAGAATCGAAGAAGCATATAATAACAGAGAAGTACTGAAGGCAAAAGTGGCGCAGGTACTTGACGGCGGTTTAAGTGTTGTAGTGGAAGAAGTAAGGATCTTTATTCCGGCCAGTCTTGTTTCTGACACGTATGAGAAGGATCTGAACAAGTATGCCGGTCAGGAAATTGAATTTGTGATCAGCGAGTACAATCCTAAGAGAAGAAGATATATTGGTGACAGAAAGCAGCTTATCTTGGAAGAGAAGGCAGAGATGCAGAAGAAGCTGTTTGAGACGATCAAACCGGGCGATACGATCGAAGGTACTGTAAAGAATGTGACGGACTTCGGTGCATTTATTGATCTTGGCGGCTGTGACGGCCTGCTTCATATTTCCGAGATGTCATGGGGCAGAGTGGAGAATCCGAAGAAGGTCTTCAAGGTTGGCGAAGTTTTGAAGGTGCTGATCAAGGATATTTCCGGAACCAAAGTTGCGCTTAGTTTGAAATTTGAAGATGCGAATCCCTGGAAGGGCGCTGCGGATAAATATGCAGTCGGCAATGAAGTGACAGGCCGGGTTGCGCGCATGACAGATTTTGGTGCATTTATTGAGCTGGAACCGGGTATCGATGCACTCCTGCATGTATCTCAGATTTCCAAAGAGCATATTGAGAAGCCGTCAGATGTATTGAAAGTTGGCGAGGAAGTAACGGCCAGAGTCGTTGATTTCAACGAAGCAGACAGAAAGATCAGTTTGAGCATTAAGGCGATGCTTACTTCTGCACCGGTAGAAACAAGAGAGGATGCGGATGTAGTTTCTGTAGATATTGATGCGGTGATATCTAATGAGGATGCTGAGGAAGGAACGGAAGAATAGTAATCTGTTTTTTCGCTTAGGGTTAAAGCGCTCGGAATAAATTAACAGAATATGAATGATAGGCGGTACAAGGTTATGACATATGATTACGAATATTTTAAGAAAGCAATCTATGATTTGACCAAGATTGACTTGAATGCTTACAAAGAGAAGCAGATGAAGCGTCGTATTGATACGTTGATCTCAAAGAATAAAGTTGTAGGCTATGACAAATATGTAGCAGCTTTGAAATCAGATAAGAACATGTTTGAAGAGTTTGTGAATTATCTGACGATCAATGTATCCGAGTTTTATCGCAACGTGGATCAGTGGAGATTATTGGATCAGGAGATCATTCCGGATTTGATCAAACGGTACGGCAATCGGCTTAAGATTTGGAGTGCTGCGTGTTCTACAGGAGATGAGCCGTATTCACTTGTAATGGCACTTTCCAAGCATTTACCGTTGAATCAGATTAAAATATATGCCACAGATCTGGATAAGCAGGTGATTGCCAAGGCGAAAGCCGGGTTATATTCAGAGAAGAGTATTGCGGGTGTTCCGGCTGACTTGAAGAAGAAATTCTTTACTAAGATCGGACCTTCTTATCAGATATCAGAGGAGGTCAAGGACAGGGTGGAATTCAAAGAGCATAATCTGCTCAAGGATACTTATCAGACGGATTACCATTTGATTGTGTGTCGTAATGTGTTGATTTATTTTACCGAAGAAGCGAAGGATGAAGTTTTCCGTAAGTTCCAGAAGAGCTTGAAGCCGGGAGGATATCTTTTTATCGGAAGCACGGAACAGATTATCAATCACAGAGAAGTCGGATTTGAGAGGAAGAATTCTTTCTTCTATCAGAGACCGGTTTAGGGTGCTTGAAAGAGGGAGAAGGAAATCACTCTCTGCAGACGGACTGAGCGTTTCAGTCATAGAAGTACATAATAAGATCAGAAGCCTCGCAGGTTAGCGGGGCTTTTGTTGTTGCTTCTGCTGGAAAAGAATTTTTCCTTCACCGGTGCGAAGACCAGGAGAGTATTGGTAGTTTATCATATCGGGCTGAACCTGACCGCTGTGATGTTTGTCGTGCGGGGTGTCATGCAGGTGATGGTACCTGCACTCTCTTCCGGCATGAGTGCGGCAATTTCCGGCATGGCAGGGATCGGGCATATCCTGCTGGGTGTCAGTATGGTGATCCTCCTGATACAGATCAGACGCAGTATTTAAGCGCTGCAGATAAAATTGGAAGTTCTTTCATTTTATCTCCATACCTGGTCGCTTTTGGCGAGAGGTATTGTCCGGCTTGGCTGGTATATGCTATGATGAAGATCAGAATGTACGGTCAGCCATTTGAACGCAGCAGGGGAAGATGCTGTATGACAGTGTTACAGGAAGAACAGCCGGAAAGAAGGTAAGATTGAAAATAACACGGATGTGCCGATTTTTCAGTCGGGAGTTTGTGCCGAAGCGTCCCAAACTCTTTGACCGCAGAGCGGAATTATGTGATTCTGCCCGCGTTCCTCAGCAAAACGCTTCGGAATGGAGGATAACATGATTTATGACAAATTAGAAAATGCACAGCGTTATATGGGTATGAGCAGAAACCTGGACCGGGCGCTGCGCTATATGATGGAGACAGATCTGGCCGGACTGGAGGACGGCAGGCATGAAGTGGACGGGGATAAGGTTTTCGTGAACATCATGCATGCGGATACGAAGGCGGATAAGATGGAATATGAGGTTCATGAAGAATATTATGACATTCAGATTGATCTTTCCGGAAGAGAAGATATTCTCTTTGCACAGGAATTTCAGGAGGTCACAAAGCCATACAGCGGGGACGGTGATATCGGTATGGGAATCTGTAGTTGTAAGGCGGTCTGCCATCTGGAGCCGGGCAGGTTTGCTGTCTGTATGCCCACGGAACCGCATATGCCGGGCGTGGCGGCAGAGGGCCGGGAGGAGCGGATCCGCAAGGCTGTGATCAAAGTGCGCAGATGACAGGATTTTGCAGTGTCAAAGTCCGGACACATTGAGGTGCATGCAGGGCAGCCGGAGAAGGTACCTTTGTTCACTGAGGGTATGGTTGAAGAAAACTGAAGAAAGAAGAGCGCGGATACAGCGCGGAAATGGAGAATAATATGAGGGCAGCGGTAGTGGATATTGGGGGTACAAGTATCAAGTCCGGTATCTGGGAAGAGGGTCAGATCAGGGAAGTGAAAGAGACGGATACAAATGCCGGACAGGGCGGGGAACACGTAATGCAGACGGTTCTGGAGATTCTCGAACACTATAAAGATTTTCAGGCAGTCGGTATCAGCACGGCAGGGCAGGTGGACGTGGAGAAGGGAGAGATCCTCTTTGCCAATGAGAATATTCCCGGATATACGGGGATGAAGATCAGAGAGCGGATCGAAGGGAAGTTTCATGTGCCGACGGCTGTACAGAATGATGTCAACAGCGCAGCCATCGGAGAAGCTCATTATGGAGCAGGCAAAGGAGCGCAGGATTTTCTGTGTCTGACCTATGGAACCGGTGTAGGCGGTGCCATTGTCATGAATGGAGAAGTGTATACCGGTTCCGGATACTCGGCAGGAGAATTTGGCGGCATAGTGACGCATCCGGAGCATCGGGATCCCAGGACAGATATTTTCAGCGGATGCTATGAGCGGTATGCATCGACAACGGCTCTTGTGCAGCGTGTCAAGGATCGCTTTCCGGAATTATGCAACGGGCGGGATATTTTTGCACAGCTGGAATCGCCGCAGGTGCGGGAGCAGATTGATCTGTGGATTGCAGAGATTGTATATGGGCTGACCACTCTGGTACATATTTTTAATCCGGCGCTTTTGGTTCTGGGCGGCGGAATCATGGAACAGGAGTATGTGATCAGGAACGTGCAGAAACTACTGCAGGAACACATTATGCCCTCATTCAGAAATGTCCGCGTGGTACAGGCTGGTTTGGGGAATAAAGCCGGTATGCTGGGCGCTGCCTGGTCAGCCTGTCGGGAATATGAGAAGAAAATCTGATAAAACAGTAACTTGTGACAAGGGGGATATTGCAGGTACAGCCGGCAATATCCCTTTTGTCATGCATGCAGCATGAGAGTATGGCGTATTCATGAACAGCACAGCAAGTGCATAGTTCTGACAGACAGTTGCTTCGATAGTAGTTTTTATGGTCAAAATAATGAAATCATAAACAGTTTTTTGTATGGATATGACAAAAAACTGATCAAAATCACCAAAAATAAGGGTGAATCACACAAAAACTCTGAAAGAACTTTCTGAAAAATATATCGTATTGAAAACAATTTCCTTGATGATATAATGTGAACTATAGCTGTAAAAATGGTGACGAGAAAAGAGGCGAGGAGAAGTGGTAGAGAGTAGAGTAGAACAGTTAAAAGGGAAATTAGTTGTATCCTGTCAGGCGCTTCCGCATGAACCGCTGCATTCTTCCTACATTATGGGGAAGATGGCGCTGGCGGCCAAAGAGGGCGGAGCAGTCGGAATCCGTGCGAACACCAAAGAGGATATCAAAGAGATCCAGTCACAGGTTGATCTGCCGATCATTGGCATCGTAAAGCGTGATTATGAAGGAAGCGAGGTTTATATCACGCCTACGATGAAAGAAGTTGACGAGCTGATGGAGGTCAGGCCGGAGATCATCGCGGTGGATGCCACCGGTGCGTTGCGGCCGGGAGAATTGACGCTGGACGCATTTTTTCATCAGATCAAAGAGAAATATCCGGAGCAGCTTTTGATGGCTGACTGCTCTACCATCGAAGAAGCGCTGCATGCAGATGAACTTGGATTTGATTTTATCGGGACAACGATGGTCGGATATACGGAGCAGAGCCGGAATGACAAGATAGAGACCAATGATTTTGAGATCATTCGGGAGATTGTTGCGAAGGCGAAGCACAGAGTGATCGCGGAAGGTAATATCAATACCCCGCAGAAGGCCAAAAGGGTAGTGGAACTGGGAGTGTTCAGTGTCGTTGTCGGCTCGATCATTACCAGGCCGCAGCTGATCACGAAAGCGTTCGCGGAAGCGCTGGAATAAAAGCGTACAAAAGGATTTGATACCGGCGGTGCACGAAAGAGAGGCAGCGTGCCGGAGAAGGGGGAGAAATATCAGATATGAGAAACCTGGATAAATATAAGGGAATCATTCCCGCATTTTATGCCTGCTATGACGGGGAAGGCAATATCAGCCCGGAGAGAGTGCGGGCGCTGACAGAATACTTTATCAGGAAAGGCGTGAAGGGCATCTATGTTAACGGTTCTTCCGGGGAATGTATCTATCAGAGCGTAGAGGATCGTAAGGTCGTATTGGAAAATGTGATGGAGGCAGCGGCCGGAAAACTGACGGTGATCGCACATGTAGCCTGCAATAATACGAAGGACAGCAGAGAACTGGCTGCTCATGCGCAGAAGCTTGGGGTGGATGCGATTGCCTGTATCCCGCCTATTTATTTCCATCTGCCGGAATATGCGATCGCGGAATACTGGAACGATATCAGCGATGCCGCGCCGGATACTGATTTTATCATCTACAATATCCCGCAGCTGGCAGGGGTTGCTCTGACACAGAGTTTGTTTGCTAAGATGCGTGAGAATCCGAGGGTGATCGGCGTCAAGAATTCATCTATGCCGGTGCAGGATATCCAGATGTTCAAACAGGCCGGCGGAGAGGACTACATTATCTTCAACGGACCGGATGAGCAGTTCATCAGCGGCCGTGTGATCGGCGCGGAAGGCGGTATCGGCGGTACGTATGGTGTTATGCCGGAGCTGTTCCTGAAGATGAACGAACTGGTGGAAGCGGGAGAGTTGAAGAAAGCCAGCGAAATACAGTATCAGGCAAACGCAGTCATCTATAAGATGTGTGCGGCACATGGCAACATGTATGCAGTCATCAAAGAAATTCTGCGGATCAACGAAGGCCTGGACATCGGCGGTGTGCGCAGGCCCCTGACTGATCTGATCAAAGAAGATATGCCGATCGTAGAAGAGGCAGCCAGAATGATCCGTGAGGCAAAAGCCGGGATCTGTTAACAGATCTGTGGAATCAGCTCGGCGAGCTTTTCAGCCAGAAGCCGATGCGCCTCCAGACTTAGATGCATATAGTCATAGGGATACATACCGAGGCCGGGAATAGACGCGGCATCCAGAAAATGGCAGTGCAGCCTGTCGGCGATGTCCTGATAGAGCGGGGAGAGCGCCATGGATTTTTCCATACAGTCTATTCCCATCTCAGGACCGATACTTGTTTCGTAATAGCCTTTCTCGATGGGCGGCGGTGCGATAATCAGAATATTGGGCTGATCTCGCCAGGCTTCCGTTGTATGAAGCGCTTTGGTCACGAGCCGCTCCATGCCTTTGGCGATATTGCCGGGCGTAGCGCTGAAACGCTGTTTTACATCGTTAGTGCCGAGCATGATGATCAGAAGATCCAGTGGTTCATGGGTCATCATACAGGGATGAAGAAAGGTGACGCCATTTAAGCCTTCAAAAAGGGGATCGTCGAAAGAGGTAGTTCGTCCGCTCAGGCCTTCCTCACGGATCAGATAACCGGAGCCAAGCAGATCGGCCAGAAGACAGGTCCAGCGTTCTTTTTCGGTAAAGCGTCCCATGTTGGCTGAATTGTAGCCATGGGTGTTGGAATCGCCGTAACAGACGATGGTTTTGGATGCAGAGATCATAAGTGTCCCTCCTTTGGGTTTTTCTATATCATAGCATCAAGTGGGATGAAAGAACAATCATTTGAGCAAAGAGTGGCAGAGGATGAACAGTTACATTAAGTCGATCGTTCCGATCATAGAAGCAAGATATGACAGTTTAACGAATGTTGAAAAGAATATAGCGGATTTTTTTATCAATAACAAAACAGAAATAGATTTTTCGGCACAGAATGTGGCGAGAACGATATTTGTATCCGAGGCATCGCTCTCAAGGTTTGCGAAGAAGTGTGGGTTTCATGGATACAGAGAATTTATTTATCAATATGAAAAGACTTTCATGAGAAAAGGCGAAGCGACAGCCGACAGTACCAGACTGGTATTGAATACCTATCAGGATCTGCTCAGTAAAACATACAGCCTTATGGATGAGACACAGATCGCAAGGGTAGTGCAGTATCTATTTCAGGCAGAGAGGGTGGTAGCCTGTGGCATCGGGAGTTCCGGGCTTGCGGCAAGCGAGATGGAAAACCGGTTTATGCGGATCGGTGTGGATATCGATTCACTGCAGGATACGGATAGGATGCGTATGCAGGCAGTCTTTTTGAACAGACGAAGTCTGGTTTGCGGCTTTTCGCTGAGCGGAGAGACGCAGGGAGTGCTCTATCTGCTAAAGGAGGCACACAGGAAGGGCGCCAGGACGGTCATCTTTACGGCCAATGATAAGGATATCTATGCGGACTTCTGCAGTGAGGTAGTGCTGTTGGCATCCTTGCAGCATTTAAATCACGGCAATATGATATCGCCGCAGTTTCCGATCCTCGTGATGATTGATATCATCTATAACTACTATATCCGTCATGAGAGTTATCAAAAGGCTGACATGTATGACGACACACTGCGGGCGCTGGAGTCCAAAAACGGGCAGACTAAGCATATCGTTTGAGTCTGGATCCGGTAACGGAAAGGAATGATGCCGATGGGGCAGGATATTTTTGATCCGGAGAATCTTTTTTTCCGGATGATCGCAAAGGGCGTGGATCTGGTAGGTCTGTCGCTTCTGTGGCTGCTGCTTTGTATGCCGCTTGTCACGGCCGGGCCGGCAACTGCGGCATTATATTATACGGTGGTGAAGACTTTTCGGAATAGAAAGGACGGCGCCTTTGGCATGTATCTTCGGGCCTTTCTGGATAATCTGAGAGTCGGAATACCGGTCACCTGTATCTGTGTACCGGCAGTTGTATTTTTGGCCTGGGGGTATCATGTGATGGCTGGCAATACGTCCAGTTCCGTTGGGGCAGTCATGTATATGATCTATTACGTACTGCTTCTGGTTCCGGCGGGGATTATGTGTTATCTGTTTCCGCTGATGGGCAGATTTAGATTTCGAGTGAAGGAACTGATAAGAACAGCCTTCATCCTGACATTTAAGCATCTTCCATCCACTGTCGTGATGGTGATGCTGTTGGTGGAAATGACGATCTTTACGATCAAATGGTGGTGGCCGGTTCTGTTCGTGCCGGTGACGGCCATGCTCCTGTTGTCTCTGTTCCTGGAACGTATCTTTTCCGGATATCTGGATCAGGAAGAGCGGGCAGTGCTGGAGGACCGGATTGAGAATCCGGAATAAAATTCAGGTTTTGACAGATGACAGGGTATCTTCCCTGCTGTCTGGAAAAATAAATATTAAGGGAGAAGAAAAGGAGAAAAAAGTATGAAAAAGACGATGAAAAAGTTAGCAGCGCTTGGTCTTTCCCTGACCATGATGATGTCATTGGCAGCATGCGGCAATAACGCATCCGAGCAGCCGGCAGCAGAGCCGGAGGCGGAAGAGACGCCAGCAGAGACGCCTGAGGAGGAAGCGTCTGCTGAGGAGACAACAGAAGATGCAGAGACAGAAGCGTCTGCAGATGACGGAGCGGGTGCAGATCTGAATGCATCTATCACCCTGTGGACATACCCCATCGGTAACTGGGGGGATGCTGCAACGGTTGACAGCCTGATCGCAAGCTTTAATGCGAAATATCCAGGTGTTACCGTGACAGTGGAGTATCTTGATTATACCAACGGTGACGATCAGGTTAACACCGCCATCGAAGGCGGCCAGGCTCCTGATATCGTAATGGAAGGACCGGAGCGTCTGGTAGCTAACTGGGGTGCACGCGGCCTGATGGTAGACCTGTCTGACTTGTTCGCAACAGAGGCAGGCGGCGAGATCTACGATTCCGTAGAGTCGGCTTGTAAGGCAGCAGACGGCGCCTACTATGAGTATCCGCTCTGTATGGTAGCACATTGTATGGCGATCAACCAGACCATGTTTGAAGCAGCAGATGCTATGCAGTATCTGGATCTTGAGACACATACCTGGACGACGGAGAATTTCATGAAGGCAGTGCAGGCAGTCTATGATTCCGGACAGCAGAACGTAGCAGCGATCTACTGTTCAGGACAGGGTGGCGACCAGGGAACAAGAGCGCTGATCAACAACCTGTACAGCAGCACATTCACGAATGCTGAGCACACGGAGTACACAGCCAACACACCGGAAAATATCAAGGCGCTGGAAGAATTATATGCGCAGGCAGGTATCAACTTTGACGCTTCCATCAACGGCGGTGAGGAGATCACATTATTCCGTAACGGCACACTGGCAATGTCCCTGTGCTGGAATGCTGCACAGCAGACCAATACCGACAACGGCGAAGCAGGCAAGACAAACAACGGCGATACGATCATCCCGATGCTGTTCCCTTCCGATGACGGCAAGACAGAACTTTGCGGCGGTATCTGGGGCTTTGGTATCTTCGATAACGGCGACCAGGCTAAGATTGATGCGGCAAAGACCTTTATCAACTTTATCTGTAACGATGCTGATCAGGTAAATGAGAGCGTTAAGGCTTCTACCTACTTCCCGGTACGTCCTACTCTGACAGGCATTTATGACGGAACAGATACAGCAGACGTTATGAATACATTCTCTACACACTTTATGCCTTCTATGGGTGACTACTATCAGGTAGTTCCGGGCTGGGCAGAAGCACGTACAGAGTGGTGGAACATGCTGCAGCGTATCGGTACAGGCGGAGATGTTGCGACAGAAGTAGAAACCTTTGTAACCAATGCAAATGCAGCTGCTGCAAAATAATCTATAACGGGCAGTTGCGAAAAGGCAGGAAATCCTGAATGTCATGGACAGCAGGCTGAGACCGGAATCTCCGGTTTCGGCGGCTGTCCTGACAGCTTGACAGTTCCGGCAGTTTACAGAGGGCCGGACAGGGGATGGATGAGGAGGCATGTTCCTTATCCTGTATACAATAAGTAAATGAGGGGGTGTGTTCATGGCTAAATCATCCGTTGCAACAGGCAGAAGCAAGGCGCTGGTGAGAAGAGAAACACGTTCGGCGTATCTTTTTCTTCTGCCTAATTTAATCTTTTTTGTAGGATTTGTCGTAATCCCGATGATCCTGTGTGTCTATACGAGTTTTTTTGATTCCACAATGGGTAAAGATGTGGAGGATGTTTTCATCGGACTGAAAAACTACACGGAACTTTGGCAGGATCCGATCTTTCTTCGGGCTTTAAAAAATACTTTCGTGATCGTACTTGTTTCGGTGCCTGCGGTTTGTATTTTTTCCCTGTGGGTGTCGGCATTGATCTACAGGATGAAAGGAGTAGTCCTTTCTACCTTCCGCTGTGTTTTCTATCTGCCGGTCGTTACCGGTTCGGTGGCGGTTACCGTAGTATGGAAATGGATGTTCAATAACTATTACGGTATCTTCAATTATGTTGGAAAAGGTCTGGGAGTTGTCGAGAACAATATCAACTGGCTGGGAGACGAAAGATTTGCGTTGTGGTGTATCATATTGATCCTGTTCACCACTTCCGTAGGACAGCCGATCGTATTGTATGTGTCAGCGCTTGGGAATGTGGATACTTCGCTGGTAGAGGCTTCCGAGGTAGACGGAGCGAATAATATCCAGAAATTCTGGAAGATCAAGTGGCCGCTGATCATGCCGACAACGCTTTATATTCTGGTCATCACCACGATCAACAGTTTCCAGTGCTTTGCCCTGATCCAGCTCTTAACGTCAGGCGGACCGAACCACAGCACGGATACTGTCATGTACTATATCTATTATTCGGCATTTAAGCTGTACCGCTACGGTTACGGAAATGCGATGGGCGTAGTGCTTGCGATCTTTATAGCACTCCTGTCTGCCGTACAGTTTAAGCTGGCCAAAGAAAAGTAGGAGGTGAAAGTATGAATTCAGATTCAGGTTTAAAACATAGAAGTTTATATACGGTCGTATCGATCATCGTTTTAGTGATTCTGGCGATTCTGTTTGCTTTCCCTCTGTATTGGATCATTACAGGCGCATTTAAGACGAATGCTTCTATCAATGCGACGACTCCGGACTGGTTCCCGAAGGAATGGGTGCTGGATAATTTCAGGAAACTTTTCAGTAAACAGTCAGCGCCGTTATGGGAACTGGCAGTTCCTTTCAGCAGTAAATTCACCGCTGATGGGAATCCGCTGATCTTTACGGCTGGCCCTGTAGTGCCGGCAGCGATCCGGTGGCTGGTCAATACCGTGTTTATGGCTGTAATGGCAATGATCCTTACCTGTATCACATCTGCCATGGCCGGATATGCGCTTGCCAAGAAACGTTTCCGGGGCCGGGCGATGCTTTTTACCCTGATCGTTTGTGCGATGGCGCTGCCCAAGCAGGTGATCCTGATTCCGTTACTGCGGGAAATGTCGTCTTTATCCTTGTATAATACGATATGGGCAGTGATCTTCCCGACAGTCGGATGGCCTTTCGGTGTATTCCTGATGAAGCAGTTCTCAGAAGGGGTTCCGGGTGAAATGTTGGAGGCAGCCAGGATTGACGGTGCAGGAGAAGCGAAGACATTCATTGAGATCGTAGTGCCGATGATCAAGCCGGGTGTCGGTGCGTTGGCGATCTTCACTTTTATCACAAGCTGGAATGATTATTTCATGCAGTTGATCATGTTGAACAGTACGAGCAAACTGACCATTTCACTTGGTATCGCCAAGCTGCAGGCAGAAAACTCTACGGATTTCGGTTTGATCATGGCGGGCGCTTCGCTGGCGGCAATACCGATCATCACCGTGTTTATTATCTTCCAGAAATACTTTACGCAGGGTATTGCGATGGGTGCTGTTAAGGGTTGAGTATACCTGCCGGAAATGTATGAAAGAACAGAGTGTTATGTGAATGAAAGAAAGCGTTCATTTCTTTACGAAGATGTAAAGGAATGGACGCTTTATATTTATATGTAAGAAGAGCGAAGCATGTATTTCCTTGCGGTTCATCGGTTTTGATAGTATACTGAAAGTAAAACCAGCGATGCTTATTTCAGCAAAATTGTAAAATTGATTGTCAGATGTGGAATGAAATTATTGGCGGATCATAGAAGATGATATAACATTAATTGCACTAAAAATTTAGTCCAATATATTGAAAAAGCGCATGATTATTACAGATTATACAGGCCTGCCACTCACCAGATAACTAATTTTAGAAAGCTTTCTATGGTTAGTTTTAAGTAAAGGATAAGACAAAGGATAAGAAAGGAATTATTATGAACCTTAAAACAATGATTCTGCGTTTCCGCGATTTAGTCACCTCAGAGAATGGGACAATAAAACAACATAAAGCAATTATAGATCATTATGGCTATGTATGGTGGGCCTGGTGGAAAAAAGGCGGCGAGAAAATTCCTAATGATTTTTCTCTGTTATCTACACGCGTAAAAGAAGATTCTGTTTGTGTCTACCTTGTTGATTCCGGTCAGAATATTTTGTATCGAGCTATTTGTGATAGTATTGAAGTCAGAACCTCTATTAAAATTCCTTCACCAGAAAAGGATAAGACTCCAACATACTATTGTGATCAGAGCTATTACGCCTGGTTTAAGTTTACAGAAATTGAACAGTGTGATGAGTTTGAATTAAGACAGTATTCTTACATACATTGTAATGATCTTTTTGATGATAATAATATTGATTTTAGCAGTTTTGAGAACAAACGAATCTATTCAATTTCTGAGCTGGTTCAGCAAAACCGTACGGTGTGGTTTGTTAGAGAGGCAGAAGAAGCTGACCATGATAACGAAATTATTTTACTTAATGCAGATCTTATTCAACCTTTAAATTTCAGTAAAAAATATTACTAGGTTCCTGGCGATACTCTGCTGTGGTTATCAGATTTACATCTGTCAGATAAGGTGTTTGAGTATATGGCGGGAAAGGTACGGCCAACACTTGCCCAGCATATATGTAACTGTATTGGCAGCAAAAAACTTGCTGGGCTGTTAATTTCCGGCGATATCACATCTCGTGCTGAGCCTGCTGGTTTTCAGATAGCAAAACAACTGCTTAGAGATATAAATTATGAAGTTCCTGTTCCGTTGAATTCAGAAAATATTCTGATCTGTCCGGGAAACCATGATTTTAAACGAGCTTCTACAGATTTACCCGATGGATCTGAGCCATCCTGGATATATAATAATGAAGAAAGCACAAAAGAATTTGCTGAGTTATATCACGCAATTTATAAACTAAAACCTAATCGATATTTTGCAAGCGGGAAAAAAATATTGCTTTCTTCAGGGCATATTTTAGAAATTGCGGCGCTTAATAGCTTGATGCTTCAGCAATATCCAAACTTTGATGGACACGGTTATCTTTCGCAGGAACAATTGGATTATGTTGCCAGACAGATGGGATGGTATGATAGCAAAAATCAGAATGCTGTTCGTATTGTGATGATGCATCATCATTATCTTCCTACTTGCTATGTGGAGGTAATGGATGTGAATAGAGCCAGCAGCGTAGTATATGATGCTGATCGTCTTATGAACTGGCTTACTGAATATAATGTTAAGTTGTTATTACACGGTCACAAGCACAAATCCTTTGTTGCTCAAATATCTTACCCCAAAGGATTTTGTCAGAATAATATAACAACGGATGAGTTACATAAAGTTGCTATAGCCGGGATGGGCGGAACAGGTGCTAAAGGCGCTGACAACAAACTTGCAATGATCAGCTTTGATAACGATGAGATGATAATTCAATTCTATCGATTATACAGTGACCAAATTTCTCAAGATCAAATATGTCAGACAGTTAAATTGAGATTGTGAGAAAAGAATAATGGGGAGAGTGGAATCCGTGGGGATTGGTTCGGCGGAAGCGTTATGCATAGGCGTTTGTCAGAAATGGCAGGCGCTTAGAGGGGATGACTTTGGTAAAGCCAGCGCATCAGGATTTGATATTTAGGAGAAATAACGGATGCTTTTTGGTAGAATATCCTATATAATGGTAAAAAAGTCGAAAATTGTTATATGAAAGGAGCACGTTATGGAAGAATTAAAATCTATTATGGAGAAGTTCGCTGCATCAGGGTGGGATTTAATATCTGTTCCGGCACAGCAGTGGTTAGACGGAAAATTTGATAGGGATGCGTTAATATCAGCGGTTAAGCTGGCAGATAAGGAATGCGGGAGCTGTGGCTGTGAGATGGATCCGCTTTATAAAAGGGCTTTGGAATTGATTTAAAGGCATTTTCAATTCATTTTTTGTTAAGATAGCGGGTCTTTGGCGGATAAGACATAGGAAAGAGATGGTGTTTGATGAGCGATATAATGGAATTTGGAAGCAGAGATGAATTTAGAAAATGGCTCTATGATAACTGCCTTTCAAGTGCCGGTATTTGGGTTTTGTTTGGCAAGGCTGGCGGACCGAAAACAATAAAGGCGGGAGAAGCGCTGGAAGAAGCGCTCTGCTTTGGATGGATTGACGGCCAGATGGAAAAGATTGACGACAAAACCTATAAAAAGTATTTTTCGATGCGCAGGGAGAAAAGCAAGTGGTCGGAGAAAAACAAGGAATTAGCCCAAAGGCTTGAAGTTCAGGGGCGTATGACTGACTATGGCAGAAAGAAAATAGCGGATGCCAAAAAGAACGGACAATGGGATGCGGTAAATCCGCTGGCAGTTATTACAGAAGAGCAGATAGCGCAGCTTTCTGCGATATTGGAAAGTTATGAGCCTGCTTACACAAATTTTCAGGCGATGTCTTTATCTGTGAAAAAGATCTATACGCGCGCGTTTTTTGATGCAAAGACGGATGCCGGACGGGCAAAACGAATTGCGTGGATGGTGGATAGACTTAATCAAAATCTAAAACCTATGTAACCGGTACATGTGTTTATGGATAGAAAGTGTTTAGTGGGAAATATGCTCTGTTATTTATTGATTTAAACAAAGGACAGTATTGCGGCAGCTTTACGGTGAGCATAGCATCCTGTTTCAACCGGGAAATAAAGAAGTTAAACTGATTGGCTAGAAGTGCTGTTCGAGATAAGGTATCACACGCTATGACAAATGATGAACTGGATCTCATCTTTGATACAGATGGATTCTTTATGTAAGTACTAAAAGATTGGAGGCTTCAAGATGGAAAATGACCAGATTGTAAGCAGGATGAATACCTATCTTCATACATCAGCGAAGCTTTTGGAAGAGTGGCTTGGGAAGCTTCTTCCAAAGACCTCTGATGACTGGTGGGAAGAGTGCGTAATTGATAAGCTGAGTTACAACCAGAGAGAAACTGCGAAAAGCAAAGGATTTACCAAACTGGGAGATTTTGATTTGGCAGCTCTTTTGCGCATTGCAGATAAGTCCTGGTATGCAATGAGAAATGTGGCATATCTTCCTACAAGGGAGAGGGAATGCATTCGTGATATGATGCGCGTTCGTAATAACTGGGCTCATTGTAGCGCAGTGCTTCCGGGCAAAGACACTATTATTGCGGATTTAACGACATTGCATCAATTCTTTGAACAGATGGAGTGTGATGACAAGCTGGTCAGCGAAGTGGACGTTATGGTTGAAGCAGTGAAGTCTCCATCGACAGTTGATTTTTCTACTATCTCCAATGCAGAGGAGTCTGTTTCTGTTGAGCCGGAAGAAGTAGTAGATGAGAATGATATTGCAGAAAAGAGCCTTGTTTACTTAATTGGTGATCCTTCTGTAAAAGGTATCGTAATGTCTATCACTGACCTCGGTGATACGAAGAAGTATGATGTATTTGTAGATGGCAGTTTTAAGACATATTATTCTGGTCAGATAGCGCCAGTAGTTGAAAAAGTTAATTACAACTGGGTTGATATTAATACCTTTAGAAGCTATTTGACTGCATATCAAATTAATAATCCTTCGGGCAGAGATTTGTATTCATTGAATTCTGCCAGAATTGATTTTGTTCCATATCAGTTTAGACCAGCCCTTAAATTGATTCACGCTGATGAACCAAGAATCTTGATTGCTGATAGTGTAGGTGTTGGTAAGACAATTGAAGCTGGATTAATTATTAAAGAATTACAGGCTCGAAATGAGCTGGAAAATATTATGATTATTTGCCCTAAGCCTCTTGTAACAGAGCGCAAATGGGAGACAGAAATGAAACGATTTGATGAAGATTTTATTCCTTTGACGGGACCGGAACTTCGTCAGGTTATTTCTGATACGGATAGAGATGGTGAATGGCCAGTTCGATACAGCAAAACGATTGTGCCTTATTCTATTCTTGATAGCCGTACATATGAAGGTGATACAGGTAAAAAGAGTAAGTTTTTTGGACTAAAAGATTTGGATCCAGCGCCACGCTTTGACCTTGTAATCATTGATGAAGCGCATCACATTCGCAATGGTAGTATGGAGAAAGAGAAGGCATTTGAGTATAAGTGCGTAAAATATTTCTGCGACCATGCGGATGCTGTTGTTATGCTTACAGCTACACCTCTTCAGACCAGTGATGATGATCTTTTCACATTGCTGAATGTACTTCGTCCGGATGTGGTTATTGATAAGCAGACATTCAATCTTATGTCCAGACCGAATGCCCACATCTCTCAAGTATCTACATTGATTCGTCGTGCAGGTGAGAACTGGCAACAGGAAGCTTTGGAAGAATTAAGGGGCATTCTTGAAACTCAGTGGGGAGAGAATGTTGTTGCAGCGAATCCTACATATTCATCTATGGTTCAGATTTTGCAGCAGGATAAGATTACCAGAGAGGAACGTGTAAAACTTATTACAGACGCAGAGAGTCTGCATAGCTTTAACTCTATGCTGAATAGAACAAGACGTAAGGATATTCAGGATTTCTGCATTAGAAGACCATATACATTGGCAGTTGAGTTTACACCTGAACAACAGGCTCTTCACGATGAACTGTTGAGATTTGAACAGAATGCGCTTCTACAGCTTCATGGAGATGCAAGATCTATTCCGTTTATGATGTCAACGATTAAGAGACAGGCTGCGAGCTGTATATTTGGTTTGGCTCCACACATTAGAGATTTGATAAAGAGAAGATTTGTGCAAATTGAAGATGATCCTGATAATGAGATGCCTGGATTTGAATTTGCAGGTGAGTCTGCGGGAGCATTAGAATCATTAGCTCGGAATCTTCTTAGAATGGCAGACGATCTTCCGACTGAAGATCCAAAGTTTGATCAGATGATGACAGCCATTATGGAAAAACAGAAGCAGGATAATAATAAAATCATTCTGTTTAGTACATTTAGATTTACTCTTAGATATCTGAAAGAAAAACTGAAAGCAGCCGGTCTGCGTGTAGAACAGGTAGACGGTGGTGTAAAAGATTCCATACGTCAGGATTACAGAGCTAGATTTGAGCTACCGAAAGAAGATCCGGATGCAATCGATATTCTTCTTTTCACTGAAGTTGGTTCTGAAGGTTTGGACTATCAGTTCTGTGACATGATGATTAATTACGATCTGCCTTGGAATCCAATGAGAATAGAACAGAGAATAGGTCGTATCGATAGACGTGGACAGCTGAGTGAGGCTGTTAGCATTTACAATGTTATAACAAACGGAACTGTTGATGCAGACATTTATTATAGATGTCTGATGCGTATCGGAATCTTTGAAAGCAGTATTGGCGAGTGCGAAGAAATCCTGGGTGATATTGCTACTCAGATTGATCAGATTGCGGTTGATTCTTCACTTACTGAAGAGGAAAGAAGAATTAAACTGGAGCAGATGGCTGATAATGAGGTACGAAAGATTCAGGAGATGGATCGCTTGGAGGAAGAAGAGAAGGAATTCTTTGGCTTCGATTTATCAGAATATACAACTACTCAGGAAATACATAACGCTGAAAATCCTTGGCTTAATCAGAAGGGATTGCAGATTATGATTGAGCAGTATTTGAATGCCAGATTAGGACAGGGTACTTACATACTTGGAGAAGGTGATGTGAAGCAGCTTCGTCTGTCAGCAAATGCAAGACTTGCATTGAGAGAAGATTTTAGAAAACTTCCGGCTGGAAGAAATGCGGTTCGTCAGACATGGGATATTTATCTTAAAGGTAAGGCTCCTTTACATACGATTACGTTTGATTCAGATGCAGCTGAAAAGAATAGGGACGCGTTCTTTATTACGGCAATGCATCCGCTGGCAAGACAGGCAGCAGAGTACTATGAATCAAATGAAAAGGCATATATTAGATTGCAGTATGCAAATGATGATCTTCCTGTAGGCGCATATCATTTCTCAGTATATGCATGGAGTTACAGGGGAATGAATCCTCATTTCAGGCTGGTTGTTGTTTGTGATGATGATGTTATTGCATCAGAACTACCGGATATTTTGCAGGAGGCTCAGAGTGGTGCTGCGGCAATTAAAATGCAGCCTTCTGATTGGGATGGCTTGGAAAGAAAACAGGTTAAACTTTGGATGGAAGAAAAGAGTGCAGCTGTAATAGAAGCTGAGAATACTTCTACATTCAAAATTGAAAGTATAACTAATAACTTCAGAAACAGACGAAGATCACTAGAACAGAAGATTCTTGATACAACCAGCGAAAGCATTCGAAGGATGTATAACAGTGAGCTTGAATCTGCCACAGAGAGTTATGAAGCTAAAGTGGATAGTATTCGTCAAAAAGTAGCTCAGACTGATATACATACAACATTGATTGCTAACGGAATACTGGAAGTTGTATAGGATAAAATCCGTAATGGGAGGGAAATACCATGGCAAAAAAGGGAATAGCCAGCGAGGTATTACAAAGACAGGATAAGGACGGTATGCTTCGTCGTGCTCTGGAAAGAATTATCCAGTTGTATACAGATAAGTCGCATTTTGTGTATGAGTTGTTACAGAATGCAGAGGATGCAGGAGCATCTAAGATTAAGTTTTTGCAGTACCCTGATAGATTAGTTGTCCTTCATGATGGACATCCATTTTTGATGAAGAATCTGCAGGGATTATGTGATATTGGTAAGTCGGATAAAATCAATGACCTAAATCAGATTGGTGAATTTGGTGTAGGTTTTAAATCTGTGTTTGGAATCTGTGAAAAGGTTCAGTTGTTTAGTCATCCTACAAAAGAGGATGTTGCAAAAGGCTATTCACAGTTTGCAGTAGAGATTTTGGACTTTACCCATCCGGTTGATATTGATGATCAGGAAGTTGACGCAGGCTATACTACTAAATTCATATTCCCTTATAGTGTAGGATTTACATTTTCCGGTTTTGAGACTGTAGACAAATTAAATGATGTTTTATCTAAACGTCTTCAGAATCTTGGAATTACAACCTTGCTATTTATGAAGAACCTGCAGTCTATTGATTATCAAATTGAATTGCCTAAGCTAAAAAGATCAGGTTCTTATCTGTTGGATAAAACTGTAATTAATGACCACTGCTCATTGGTTTCTGCTATCGGAGAGACTGACAGCAAAAAGGATAAGGAAGAGGTTGTTTCTTATCTTGTATTTTCCAGAGCTGTTAAAGGTATTCAGGCAGGAAGAACAATTGATATCGCATTTACTCTTAATGTTGGTGAAGATGGTAAATATGATTTCAAGCCATCCAAGTACCCATATATATCAGTGTACTTTCCTACAGAGACAGAGAGTAAGCTTAAGTTTATTGTGCAGGGACCGTATCGTACTACACCTAATAGAAGTAGCGTACCTGCAGCTGATAAGGATAATGTTGAACTTGCAAAACAGACGGCATCATTGCTTAGAGATAGCGTTATTGAACTCAGGGATGCAGGAAAGCTTGATTTCAGTCTGTTGAACATTCTGCCTATTGATGAAGAAGTATTCTACAGCGCGCCTCTGTTTGAAGGTATGTTTAAAGCAACAACAGATATGATGCAGGAAGAAAACCTGCTTCTTTGCAAAGATGGAAGTTATGCTTCTTCGGAAAGCGTTAAGATTGCCAGAGGTTCTGATTTTGCCGAACTCTTTACAGATGAACTGCTTACAGAGCTTATTGATGATGGTACGGATTATCACTGGCTTCCTATATTCTTAACAGAGACAAATAAAACATATAAGACATTTTATGATTTCCTGACAGATACACTGGATATTGAAGTTATTCGTCCGGAGAATTTGCGTAATAATTTTAATGAGAACAGAACATTCCTTACTCGCAGAGATGATGAATGGCTTATCAAACTCTACAATATGTATGCTTCTGTAGCTGCCGCATTTTCTAAACAGCGTGGTGGTTCTAATATGTTGACTGCGGAGTTTGTAAAGACATCAACAGGAAGATTTGTTGCACCATATCGCAAAAGTGATGGAAGCACAAATGATTATAGTTTTATGTGGAGAGGTTATGAGAATGCGACATACCTTCCTAATGTATTTCTGCCGTCAAAGAATATCGATGACACTGATGATATTGCTTTTGTAGATGATTATATTTATGAGCACTGCAAGCACTTCTTTACTGAAATTTTGGCACTTCAGAAGCCAAATGAATATGAATTCTTTATCAGAGATTTTAAGCGTCGCTATGAGGGAGGAACTAATATTTCTGATGACCAGCATATTACTGATATTAAGAAATTGATGAAATACCGCCAGAATCCTGATTACAAGGATGAAGTGGATAATCTCATCAAAAAATACTTGTCAGTAAAGTGTCGAAAAGGTGGAAAGACTGTATATGTGAATCCGCAGAGAGAGACTGTATATTTCTCTGTAAATTCCGATGGCATGAGCATAGAAAAATATTTTAATCATGTGGCAACTTATGCTTATGTGGATGTAGATTTTTATGAGATAGATGATATATCAGTGGATCAGTTGAGACTTCTTGGTGTGCGAGAGAGCATAACTAAGAATGAATCAAGAACCACGGGTGAATATTATACTGGTAATCCTGGTCGTCAGCCAGATTGGACAACATATGGTGAGTTCCGCTGGAAACTGACATTAGAAAGCTTGCCAGAGGTTTTGGAATATATATCAAGCCATCCAAAGTCACCGGACTCAATGGCAAAATCAAGTTTTATATTCCGATTCTTACTGAATAATGTTAATAAACTGACCGGAACTGTTTATGTGGGTGGCAGTACACCGAACTTGAATAATGCTGTTTCGGAGATTGTAAGAAGAGTACGTAAAAATGGTCCTAAGCATATGTATTATAGCGGTAAGTGGTTATACACAGAGTCTCTTGATTTGGTTTCTCAGTCAGAAATTACAAAGAGAGATTTGAATCCTCAGTTGTATGGAGATGTTGTTCCTGATTGTGAGCTTTATGAAATTTTAGGATTTAAGAAGAGTGAAGCTGATCACTTGGAAGCTGCAACAAAGGATTATGATAGACTGTCAGAAGAGCAGAAGAACCAGTATTTTGAGATTGAGCTTCAGAGACGATTTGGTATTTCTGTAACTGACCTGGAAGAGAACTTCGGAAGTAGCGCAGGTAATGGTGGCGGCAAAAAACCAGTGGTTCCTGAGGATACATATGAGTTCCCTTCATCAAGAGTTAAGAACTGGGATTCTCTTCGTAAACATGCTGCAGAGGTTCTGTGTTTTGCAAGCCCGACGAAGTATGAATACAGAGTAAGAAAAATAAGAGTAAGTAAGCCTGTAAGTGAGGTGAGGGCTTATCTAACCAACATGTATAAAGTAGACAGGGCATATAAATATGCTTGTCAGATGTGTCATGAAGCATTCCCTAACGTTGAAATGTGTCAGATTGCAAATTCACCGGAAGTTGAGCTTGATCCGATGAACCTTTGCTTATGTTCAAACTGTGCTTCTGAATATAAGAAGATGAGAGCGGATGATTATGATTTGAGATATTTCTTAGATGATATTGAAAATCTGTCTGATGCTGAAATTGGAAGCATGGATCCTGTTGAGGTTGAATTTGGTAATGAGACAATATGGTTTACACAGACACATATTGCCGAAATTAGAGAATTGATGGCTATACAGCAGGCTGCAGATGAATATAAGGATAATGGTGCTCCGAGTACAAAGCTTTCGGAGAAGAAAGTGGAGGAAGAAGAGGACGAAGAGGACGATCCGGAAGCAGAAGTTGTTGTTTCAGGGACTGATGTTTATAAAGGATACATCGGCAAGAAGGTTAAGCATAAAACTGGCGGAACTGGAGTTGTAACTAAGTGTGATGGTAAGTATATCAGCATTCAGTTTAGCACTGGACCGACCATCAATTATTCACTAGAGATGTGTCTGAAGAATGGATTGATAGAGTTGATTTAAGGAGGTGTGACATGGCTATACATATGAGTGTCAGATTGGCATGGCATAGTGATGGTTGGAATGGTCATATCTGTAAGAAATGAAGTTGTCAATATTGGTTGACACTTTTTTTACAAGGATATGAATGCCTAAGCTGCACTCCCCAGAGATTCATAATATCTCTGTCGTTTAACCATAGGAGGAAGTCCCTCATTGGCTGAGTATATCCTCCTGTTATTCCAGTAGCTGATGAAGTATCTCCAGATGAGTGTCTTTAGTTCCTCAATGGTCATTTCTTCCGTGTTATGACGATCATAGATGAGCTCCTCCTTCATCCTCGCCCACATGCTCTCACATCGGGCATTGTCATGGCAGCGTCCCCCTGCACTGTTCATGCTCTGGCGAATGCCATATTTGGCAACCGCTTTCCGGTAAGCTTCGCTGGTGTACTGCGTTCCACGGTCAGAGTGGATAATGG
>CANPTH010000015.1 GCA_947576945.1 uncultured Lachnospiraceae bacterium | reverse complement strand
AATGAGCCAGCCGCATATGTTGTATTTTAGCAGATGCGCATTTCCGCTAAAATACACCATTCTACGGAAATGTTTACATCTACAGTTCACAACATATCACATCTTTAATATTTGGTAACAGAACAGCCGGGGCTATGGGCAGCCCCGGCTGTTCTATTTTCCAGCGGTACAGGTACGATTGAAAATTTGCCTTCTATAATACAGTGTAGCGCACTGTTGCACTGTAAAGATTCCTTACAGAAGATACGTGTCCGCATTCACGACTTTACAGTTTGCAGCCTTTTTCAGCATTCTCAGAATGCCGTCCGCTTCGCCGTCTTCCTCCTCCGCACCGGACGGCATCTCTTCGTCACTGATCTTCGCCACATTTTTGCATACCAGATGCAGCGCGCTCTTCTGCTCCTTACTGCAAAAAACCTGGGCGCAGTTTTTCACGGAAAGCCTCTCTATGATCAGTTCCGGATCCACATCTTTTTCCACCTTCACCATTGCGCTGTTGACGATCTCCACGCCATCTGGTGCGGTTTCCAGCATCCTCTCGTCCACCACGATCAGAGCCTTGGTCGATATATGCCGTCCTTTCGTAAATACCAGCTTTCTGTAAGAAGCATCCACCCTGGCAAAATCTTCCGACTGCCGTTTCAAAAGAAGGACATCCCCTTTGATCACCAGCTTTTCTATCTTGTCAAAGCAACGCTCACTCCCATCCGTCAAAGTCAGATCGCCGTCAATATACATTTTCGTTCCGTATTTATTCACCAAAGCCTCGTTCAAAACTGCTTCCTCTCTGACATAAGCAAAACCTTCCGGCACTACATCCAGTTCCACGCTTTCCTCAACCAGCACTATCGCCTGCGGGGCCAGTTCCTCTCTCACCAGAAAGTGCTTCGTCACAAAGTGTACATTCTTGTCTGTGAGCGCTGTAACGTCCACATCCCTGTCGGTCAGCACCACCTTATGCTCTACGTAATACTTTCCGTCCTGTCTCGCCCGCAGCGGAAAATACTTATCGATCACAAAGATTGATTTCAATTCGATACAGTCATCCGGAATACACCGCGCCTCTCCGTTGACAAGCATCCTGTCCAGAAAAGGAGCCATGCTCTCGGGGTATCTGGCGCTGCCATTGACACAGATCTTCAGGACATTTTCCATAGCCTTCTCTGCGCCGGAATGGATAGCCAGCCTTCCGTTCACGCACAACACGGTCTTTTTCTGAAATGCCGTGTCACTGCCGATCTCGTAATTGCCGTTTGAGCAGACCACCGCCACATCGCCCTCCACATCCACCATCTCATCCGCGTTGCACATTATGGGGAGTCTGTGAAATACATCCCGGCTGTACTCATCCACCAGGATTATATCCGCATTGATAATAATCTGTTCGTACTCCGCCAGGCTCTCCTCCTTGATTTTTCTCGCATCACATACATCACAATTTAAGATAAATTTTTTCTTCTCTGACATGTCAACACCTGTCCCTTTCTCTTGTCTGAATCATGTTCTCACGGAATGCGCAGTTTGGCGCATTCCTGACCCGTGAATAATAACTTTCTCTTCACTTTCTTTAAGTCCGGTTTCTCCGGTCTCTCTTTTTGCCGTCTCTTCGTTTCCCCTGACCGCCGGTCTCCTCCAGCGACTGCCGCAGGCGGCTTCTGGCATCCGACAGTCTGGATCTCACCGTGCCGGAAGGCAGGCCGAAGATTTTTCCCAGCTCCGCGGAATTGTAACCTTCCAGATAGCGCAGTGTAAAAAGCATCCTCTCCTCCGGCGTCAGTACAGCCAGAAGCTGTGCATCATCCACCTGCGCATATTCCGCATCCTCGATCCCTTCCTCGGGCATCTGCTCCACCATGGTCTCAAAGGCTTCCCGGCGTTTCCTGTCTATGTACAGGTTTTTGACCGTGCGGTACATCCAGGCACGGCGTTTGCCGGCGTCAAGCTCCTGAAGCAGCCCGGTGTTCAACATCGCCCGCAGAAATGCCTCCTGCACCAGATCTTCCGCCTGCGCCCTGCTGCCCGCCATGGCCGTGCACCAGCCTGTGAGTTCCTGATAGAGGGTATCATACAGTTCATCGATCATACCTGCACCCCTGTCTCCTTCCCCAAGCAAGATCCATTGTCTTTTGCGCTTTCATATAGATAACGTTTGAGAAGAGAAAAGTGTTGAAACTTTTTTAAAAATTTTTGAGAAAAGATTTATTCCAGCGTTTTTCCGTTCAGGTAGCTCTCCGCTCCCTCATAAATATTTGACGCGAGAATGATTCGTAGCATTCTGGCCGCACATGCATTCAGATCCTTTTCAGACAGACGCAGATGCTTCTCTCCCTGAACAGCGTCCACGATCTCCTGAATATCCGACACTCGTCCCGGCATCACCAGATCGTTCCCGGCCGCAATGCATCTGGCCGCGGATGCCCCATGCCCGTTGTTGGTGGTCGTCCAGTCCGTCATGATGATCCCTGCAAATCCCCACTCCTGTCTGGCTGCCGTCGTGCACAGGTCATAGTGATTGGCGGCATGAACGCCGTTTACTTTATTATAAGAAGTCATAATGGCCATGGGCTGGGAAGTCCTGACCGCGATTTCAAACCCTTTCAGATAGATTTCCCGCAATGCCCGCTCCGATACAACGGAATCCACTCCCCAGCGGTTATCTTCCTGATTGTTGCACGCATAATGCTTGATCGTCGTTCCGACCCCCGGTATCTTCTGTACGCCCAAAGTGATCGCCGCCGCCATCGCGCCGCTTACAAGCGGATCCTCCGAATAATATTCAAAGTTTCGCCCGCAGAGCGGATTCCTGTGAATGTTCAGTCCCGGAGCCAGCCACAATGTTATGCCGAATTCCTCCATCTCACGACCGATCATCTCACCGATCTCCTGCAGCAGCCCCACGTCGAAGCTCTGCCCCAGATGCGTGCCCACCGGAATCGCACTGCAGAACTGGTAATGCGAGACAGATCCCTCGTGCAGGAATTCTTTTTGGAAAATGCGGTTTTCCAGACTCTCGATCTGCCCCAGAGAATAGATACTGCCATCGGCCGGATTTTCCTCGTAATGCTTTTGCAGCCGCAGCCCTGCCGGCCCGTCCGCCAGCACAATGCTGCCGATCTGATACGGTTCCTCTAAGATCCGTGTCGTCTCGCCCGCGGCTCCCGGCACCGTCACCGATGCATTTCCTATCACCTCCGCACCCCCGTCCTTGACCCTTCCGCACACCAGCATTGCTTTCTGCATAAGAGTCAGCTGCTCCGTCAGCCTGGAGGCCTCGTCCGCGGTCTCGCCGGTATTCTTACGACTTTGCCGTTTCGTTTCCTCCTCCGCCTGCATTTCCTGCACTTCCCGATCCATGGAAATAACGGGCAGCCCCCTGTTCCGGCAGATTTCGGCAAACTCCTTTTCCCACGCCTCCACCAGCTCGTCCGCCGGCTCGATCTCCGTCAGCGAAGTCAACAGAGGGCATATGCTATGCAGTTCACTCATCAATACGGTCCCGCTCAGCTCCAGACAGCCTGCCATCTCTGTCTGGTCCGCATTTTTTCCGATAAAAATATAATACTTTCCCTGCTCCATGGTATAAGCCGCTTTTCCTGCCCAATAAGATTCCAGCAACGACAGGTCAAATTCCAGTGTCATGCTTTCTTCCTCTCCCGGCAGCAGAAGTCTCGTCTTCGCAAACGCCGTCAGGCGCTTCTTTTCCTTCTTCAAATGCCCGGACGGACAGGAGGCATATACCTGCACCACTTCCCTGCCGGATACATTACCCGTATTTCTTACGTTCACCCGGATGACTGCCCGGTGTCCCTGCAGCGTGATATCCTCTGTGCGCAGCGCAAAACTGGTATAGGAAAGGCCGTAGCCAAAGCAGTATCTGGGCTTAACCCCAAAGGAATCAAAGTAGCGGTAGCCTACGTAGATTCCTTCTTTATATTTTTCTTCATACAGGTTGCCGTTATTGTGGCCAAACTCCTCACTGCCCGGATAGTCCGCGTAGGCATTGGCCCAGGTGTCGGTCAGCCTGCCGCTGGGATTTACCTGCCCGCTGAGGACATCCGCCAGTGCGTTGCCGCCCTCCATGCCCGCCTGCGACAGATACACCACTGCCGCTATTCCCAATTCCTCCACAAAGGAAAGGTCGATGATCCCTCCCGTGTTCAAAATGACGATGGTCTTGCCATACAGAGACGCAATGTCCTTTAGTTCCCGGTATTCTGTCTCGGACAGATAATAGTCTCCCTTCTTCACATAGCGGTCGGCGCCTTCCCCAGAGATCCTGCTGACCACATAGACCGCCGTGTCCGTGTCCCCGCTGTCCTCAGCCGTGATCGCCTTTCCACTTGGAGCCGCCATGGGATTTGCCGCATGCGCCTTGTATAAGGCGTCGAAATCCTCCCGTCCGCCTGCGATCCGGTAAATGGATGCTTCCCATTCTTCCCATGCCTCTTGATAGCGTCTGTCATAATCCGCCAGCCAGTCGTCCGTGGTGATAACAAATCCGCTGTTGCGAAGCCCCTCATCAATACTCACATTACTCCGGTTGTTGACGCTGCCCGATCCCGTCCCGCCTTTAACTGTGTATCTGGCGCCAAAGCCATACAGCGCGATTCTGGCGCCGGCCTGCAGCGGCAGTACCCCGTCATTTTCCAAAAGCACGATTCCTTCCGCCGCCGCTCTCCTGACAATCTTGCGATGTTCCCGCTCCCTGTCGCTTTCTTCCGCAGACAGTGTCCCCGGGTAGTTTCTTTCACGCAGCTTCATTTCTTTCGTCCTCCTTCTGATTTATGCTCATATTTTTTCTGTTTGTATCTGTGTCGCCTGTTCACTAAGGGTATGATAAAAAGATATCCCTTATAATCTGCAATTACAAGGGATTGTGACAAATTATGCTTTTCCAAACTGGCTCTCGACTCTACGATAAACATTTAAAAATGACTCTGATACATTCATTGCAATTCTTCTTATTATCCACATAGTAAACATGGCATGCAATCTTCTTATTGCTCTCGAGCATTCTCGTCACACCTTCACTGTAATATCTGGGTACATAACCGAGAAGATGGCCCGATACATCCAAAATCCGTACGGCATTCTCATCATACTGGTTTCCCGGCTCTCTCTTTAGGATGACCTCATCCCCTCTGGTAACCGTAAGTGATTTCTCACAATTTTCACCATCACAGCCTAGATAATGCCTGACACCGGCAATAAAGAATTTTCTTTCTACATTTTCATCTAAATTCATGATCGGATCAATAAACTCGAAATTATCAATCGGAAGTCTGGCTCCGCTTCTCTTTAAAAGCAGATATTCATCATATTGTTCTAAATCATATTTCTTTAGAATATCCTGAATATCTTTTCTTCTCTTATCCGGTAACCGACTCGCAAAAACCGGGAAAAGTTTTCGATCCGTATATACCTTTTGAACATCAGGAAAACAAAGCAAAGGTGTAAAACCGTCATTCAGCGCAGCCTGAACCTCCTTGGCATATCGAAACTCATATTGTCCGTTTTTTACCAGCTGCCCCACGATATACTGCGTTCTTGACTGCTCTGATTTCCAAATTAAATACAAATAGTCCTTTCCATCCACCTGCAGCATAAGCTTACTCTCCTCCATAAATATCCTGCATAATCTCTATTTTAGACAAAAGATATTTCTTAATAAGAAGTTTTCTCTTTTCAGACAATACTTCGCTATATTTGTCAAGTATATCACATATCTTATCCTTTGTCACAAGTGTCTTGATCTTGTCGACTGTACTCCTCGTCTGAACATAGTAATTACTGCGAAGAAATCTCAATACTTCCGCATGCGTCGGCAATTTGGTATCACTGGACTTAATTCTGATCAAGGATTTAGATTTAGAATCAACCAATGATTGCCATAACAACCTGTCATTGCCAAAATACCGTTCTATTTTTGATTCAGCCACATACGCACAAAGAGAGGAACTATTATCATATAAAGGGCTTAAACTAAATTTCTTATCTTCCATGATCAGTGCCCAGTTACTTTGATGCCTGTCTGTATTGCCAATGAGAAAATCGAAAACCATTACCGGCAGAAACTCTTCAAAAAGTTCGAACGGGCTTAATACCTCTTCTATCATCTGCACTGAATATCTTTCGCCACTCTTAGTATCTATCAATTTCTCTACATCAAAATCATTGTGCAGAACAATGATGCAATAGATTCCCTCTATCAATGTCATTCCATCACGCTCTTTAATATTATAGCTGATGGAGCCTTCCCGTCCATAGAACATTCCGATTTCAAATTGTGCACACGGAATTCCAATTAATGTTGCTAAATCGCTTGCAATACACTCCGAAGCATGATCGGTAGTCTCTACATCCTTTTTATATTTGAACAGACCTGTTTGCTCCGTATCAGGGTTTATTAACCACAGCTTTTCACTTCGTCCACTTCCTTCGGATGCCCCCTCATACTCTTTCCAATTTGAAAAATCTTTCATCTGCTTTTGTTCCTCTTCATTTGATGCAAACAATACTTCTGATATTATCGCAGATCATCATACTTGTTATGATCCAATGAGATCGTCACTAATAAACTCTATGTTTCCATCTGCCATGCTCTTAAAGGTACAAAAATGTTGTCTGCCATCAAATTCGAGCAAATCTTCAACTGCTTTTCTTATATATGGGTCAGTTATTTTTTCTTTTGCCTCATCTGGAGCAAACCAGGCCACCTCAATACTTTCATCTGAAGCAGCTTCCTTCCCTCCCATATATTTACAGATAAAGGTCAAATTGACAGTTGTTGGCAGGACCATTCCTTCAAGAGGACCATATCCGGGCTTTGATGACAATCTCTGATAAATACCTACAAGCTTCTCTGCTTCTGCAGTCACACCGCTTTCTTCAGAAATTTCCCGTTTTAATCCGTCTAATACGGATTCACCCTGCTCTACTACACCACCTGGTAATTCCCATCCTCTATTTTTAGATCTTATCAGTAAAACCTTATCATCTTTATACACTAACCCGGCAGCCGATACAAAATGTACTTGAAGCTGTCTCGTTTCCAACCATTTATCCATTATCTTTCCTCTCGCAAATTCCGAATTGTCGGTCAATTTATCGGTTCAAAGTATAGCAAATTTCCTCTTCATTTGATGCAAACAATACTTCTGTTATTATCGCAGATTAGCAGTCCGATATATGACTCTTTATGGAAGAAATATCTCCTTATTGGTCAAAACCCTTCTTCCTGCCGCTGCCTGCGCATCTTTCGCCTTTTTATCCCCGCTTCCCACTCTGCCTTTTCCGCCTCTGTCTCAACGATCAGTCTCGGCACTTCCACCGGCTTGCCGTCTTCGTCGATCGCCACCAGCGTCAAGTAGGCTCTGTTTATGGGCTTCCTGATCCCGTCGATGCTTTCTATATAAGTGTCTACACGCACCTCCATCGACGTCCTGCCTACATAGGTTACCCGCCCGATCAATACGATCAGATCTTTCAGATACGCTCCCCGGATAAACTTCAGATTATCTACGGAGGCTGTTATCACATCCCGCTGCGCATATCGGATTCCTATCAGCCCGGCCAGCTCGTCGATCCATTCCATCAATTTTCCGCCGAACAATCTTCCCGCACCGTTTAAATATTCCGGACGCACCTGATAGATCTGTTCCATTCTGGACTCCGCCACTGTTTTTTCCATGTGAATCTCAATCCCTTTCCCTTACAACAAAGTGGTCTACATCTGTTCTATACATTGTACTTTATATTCAAATTTTATTCAATTTTAAACGAATCGCAAAAGCATGACACAGCCTGTTAACGAAAACAGCGGGTTTTATTTCCCTGACAAGGTACACAAGGCGCATTACAAGATCAGCAGATCCTTCTCATACAGCACCCTCATCCCAAGCGTCTTCTGCATCTCGCCAAACCGGATCAACACCAGTTCCCCCTGCACTTCCTCGACCACGCCTTCCCCGAACTTCCTGTGCCGGAGGATCATCCCTTCTCCGATCTGCGCCGCATATTTCTCATATGCTTCTCGGTTAAAAGGCCTTTCTGCTGCGGCATTCCCTCTTTCCTGTGCCAAAGTCCTGCGCGTTTTTTGTACCGCTTTCTTCTTCCTGCCCACAAGTTCCTCGCACAGACTGGATTTCTGGTCCAACCTGAACACCGACAGCCTGTCCTTTGCCCGGGTCACGCCTACATAGAACAGGCGGCGTTCTTCTTCGTAAATCTCCCGCTCTTTTTCATCCATGGATTTGGCATTCGCGGGTACACTTTCGGGAAATATGCCGTCGATCACATCCAACAGATAGACATTGTCATACTCCAGCCCTTTGCTGGAATGGATCGTAGATAAAATGACAGGCTGTATATTCTCTTCCTGGCCGCCTTTCATTCTCCCTTCCATGATCGCCCGCAGCTCATCCAGTCTCTCCACAAACCTCCCTGGAGAGTTTTCGCCCTGTCCGATCATTTTCAGGATAAACACTTTACTGTCTCCAATTTCCATGCGCTCAAGATAATCCCCGTATCCCATATTGTAAACGATTCTGGAGATCGCCCTGTCCGCCCGCTCCGTCAAAAGACATTTCAGGTGCATTCGGATCAGCCGGCAGCTTTGGACCGTCCGGTCCGGCAGTTGTCCGCCCCGCAGGGCAATCTCCATAATATCCCTGCCTTCTCTTTCGCTGATCTCACAGATCCGCAGCGCATCCTGCTTCTTGATATAGGTAGCAATCTTATAATAAATCTGCAGAAAGACCGCCGTATCCCGTGGGTTTATGGCAAAAGCGATGATATTGCGAATATCCGCTACAATCCGATGTGTGAAAAAAGTCATCTCCGCATTGCGCAGCCTGTAAGGTATCCCTTTCCGCTCCAGCTGATCCACAAGGGGCAGTACATTCTCATGATTCCGGTACAGCACCGCCGTCTGTGACTGGCATCTCTCCGCCATCCTGACCAGATAATCGTACTGTGCCTTTCTATCGTTCAATGGAATCTGCTCAATCTCCTCACCGGCAGCTCTGGCCGCTTTCATATGTTTCTCGTGGCGCAGGGTGTTTTTTTGAATAAAACGGTCCGCCGCCTCCACGATCTGTGCACAGGAGCGGAAGTTTTCCTCCATAAGCAGTACCCTGGCCCCTGGATGATCCTTTTCAAATGATAAAAGCGCTTCCGGATAAGCCGCACGGAAGCCGTATATGCTCTGATCCTCGTCTCCCACCATAAACAGGTTGTCCCGCCGGCCGGCAAGCAGTCTGATAATCTCATGCTGGATCTTCGAGGTATCCTGCGCCTCATCCACGCAGATATACCGGTATTGATCCTGAAAACGCTGCAGCGTCTCCGGACTTTTTCTTAAAATATTATAGGCATATATCATCTGATCGTCATAGTCCATCAGGTTGCCGCCATGCAGCATTTCATGATAAGCCTTATAAATCTCTGAAATTCTGACATCCGCTTCCTCATCCAGCTGCCTGATCTCCTCCTCCGTCAGCATCCTGTTCTTAATATAGGTAATCATGCTGCGAATGCCTTTCAGATCGCTTTCCGTGGCATAATCGCCCTGCGTCCTGCGGAAAATATCCGAGAGCATTCCGTTGATCCTGTCATTCTCCGTCATCAGGGAAAACGGCGTCTTCCCGATCCGGTTCCCATAATATTGGATCACCCGGGCACAGATCCCGTTTATGGTCCGAAACTCCAGACGACTGCCGCATCCGTCTCCAAAATAAAAACGGAACCGATTTTCCATATCGCGGGCGGCGGCGATCGTATACGTCAGCGTCAGAATATTTTCGGGAGCGATCCCGGCACCATAAACCATGTAGCCGAGCCTCGTTACCAGCACGGTTGTCTTGCCGCTTCCGGGAACCGCCAGCAGAAGAATCGGCCCGTCTATGGAGCGGACCGATTCTGACTGCTGTTCGTTGAGCTGAATATGAAATTGACTGCAGAATTCTTCGTATGTCATCTTTACCTCTATTCCGAAGCAGCGCAAATTCTAACTGAACCTGTTCAGTTTGTCGAGCTGAATTGCTCATCAGAGAATTTATGCAACCTTGTCTTCTTGTTGATCTTTCTTATGGATTTGCGGTCATTCGACCATTACCCTGCACATACGCCTCCCGACCAAACCGTCCTCCGGGTTTTATTCCGCACCTGCTTTTTACATTGTACTTGATATCCGGACTTTATTCAATTTCATTTCATCACATTTACCTCCATGCCGAAGCGCTTTGCGCTGAGGACGCGAGCAGAATTTAGGAGTTTTCCGAAGGAATACTCCGATTTTGCTCTGCGATCAACAGAATTTGTGACGCTTCGGCACAAATTCTTGATTGAATAAATTGCTCATCAGAGAATTTATTCAACCTTACTTATCCCCTGAAAAAATCCTGCCTTCATAATTCACTGCCTGCGGCGGATCCAGCAACATGATTCATAAAAGCGGCCCGGACACCACGTCCAGACCGCTATAGTACAACGCCTAAATATGATTCGCGACCTCAAACGCATCCCAGATCGCATACATAATGTTGCTTACTTTCTTTGCATCCCCCAGCAGATAAATCTCCGGCACCTTGAACTCCAGCTCGTGATACAGGCTGTCCTCTTCCTTGTAGCCGACAGACAGGATCACGCTGTCGCAGACAATCTCCTTCCCGCCGTCCGCACACTCTACGCTGAGTACGCCGTCATGATATCCTTTGGCCTTCGCCCCGGTCACCACTTCGATTCCGTTGTAAGGGATCAGCTCTTCCAGCATATCCTTGTTCGCATGACACAGCGGTCCATTCACCGCCAGAATCTTGTCAAGCGCCTCCACGATGGTGACTTTCCGACCGTGCTGTGCCAGCCAAAGAGCCGTCTCACAGCCCACCAGACCGCCGCCGATCACCACGGTGCGCTCCCCGCAATCCTTCTGCCCCAGCAGCACTTCCGCCGCCGTGAAGGTATGCGCGTCGTCCCCCAGAGAAAAGACCTTCGGCGTAGAACCGGTGGCCACGATCACCGTATCGTATCCGCCGTCCAGCGCCTCCTTCGCCGTCACCTCATGGTTCAGCTGTACCGGCACGTTCAGCTTCTGCAGCTGTACCGCATACCATTTCGCCAGCGCGATATCGTCTTCCTTGAACTCCGGCGCACCGCCCGGTAACAGATTGCCGCCCAGCTTCGCTCCCTTCTCGAAAAGCGCCGGCTTATGGCCTCGCAGCGCCAGCACCCTTGCCGCCTCGCAGCCGGCAACACCGCCGCCCACGATCATGACCTTTTTCGCCTTAAGGATCGGCTCATAGGCCGTCACCCGCTCTCTTGCCGCCTGCGGGTTGACCGCACAGTTGATCATGGAATACTCCTGGATCCTGCCCATACAGCCTTCATGGCAGGAGATGCAGGGCCGGATCTCGTCCCGCCTGCCGGCACGCAGCTTATTCACATAATCCGGTTCCGCCAGCAGCGGCCGTCCCAGACTGATGATATCGCAGTCCCCGTTTTCCAGAGAAGCAAGCGCCATATCCGGGTCGTCCATGCGTCCCGCGCACAGCACGGGCACGTCCACCGCTTCCTTCACCATCTTACAGTAAGTCCGGAAAAGCCCCTTCTCCTGATACATCGGCGGATGATTCCACCACCATGCGTCATAAGTGCCAACGTCCGTATCCAGCGCGTCATAGCCGTAAGAGGCTAAAAGCTTCGCCGCCTCTAAGCCCTCCTCGATATCGCGGCCCTTTTCCTCGAACTCTTCTCCCGGCAGAGCGCCCACCCGCCAGTCCTTGATCATGCTCTTTACGCTGAAACGAAGCGCCACCGGGAAATCCTGTCCGCAGCGGGACTTAATCTCCTCCACCACTTCTCTCGCAAACCGCAGCCTGTTCTCCAGTGAACCGCCATACTCGTCCGTGCGCAGATTGAACATGGAGATGGCGAACTGATCCAGCAGATACCCCTCATGTACCGCATGAATCTCCACACCGTCAAAGCCTGCGCGCTTCGCATTGTAAGCCCCGTCACCGAAAGACTTCACGATACTGTGAATCTCCTCCACCGTCAACGCCCGGCAGGTCTTGTCAAGCCACCTGTGCGGAATCTCCGAAGGTGCCACCGGCGGAAATTCCCCCAGATTCGTGGGAATCGTCACACGCCCGAAGCCGCCCGACATCATCAGGAAGATCTTACTGCCGTAGGCGTGCACCCGCTCCGTCATCTCCCGTCCCGTGCGGATAAAGTGCACCGGATTATAAGTGGAATTGGGGCAGTTCGGCATACTCGGCTTCTCCACCTCACAGTCGGAAAAAGTAACTCCCGTGATGATCAGGCCGGTGCCACCTTTTGCCCGTTCCACATAGTAATCAATGCCCCGCTGGTTGAAACCGCCCTCCGAGTCCGAAAGCCCCAGCGGCCCCATAGGCGCCATGGCAAAGCGATTCTTGATGGTGAGCGAACCGATCTTCACCGGTGTAAAAAGTTTCTCATACATGCTGTAACCCTCCTGTTCGTAATATTTTCTCAACCCTTATGCGTTCTCACGGCCTTTTGCAGTAAATGCAAAGACCTGGGCTGAACTGTTACATATTTGCCTCCATTCCGAAGCGTTTTACGCTGAGGACGCGAGCAGAATTTCAGATTCTGCTCTGCGATCAACAGAATTTGTGACACTTCTGCACAAATTCCTGGTTGAATAAATTGCTCATCAGAGAATTTATTCAACCTTTTTACTATAAGAAAATATTACCACCGTCCGGCCCGGTTCACTATCAACGAAACCATATCACCTGCCAACAATCCTTTTATACGATGCCCCGCACCAGCTCCAAAATCCCCTTCTCTTCCTTCCTCTCTTCCCGCACAACAACGGAAATCTTCCACGGCAGCGAATCCGAAAGCCCGATCATCCGCAGGCCGTCCTGTTTGATATCGTCCCGGTGAATATCGACCACGATCCCCAGCCCGATCTTTTCCTTGCAGAAACGATAGATCAGCTGTCCCTCCATGGTCTTTACTACAATGTCCGGCGCAAACCCGAAATCCCGGCACCGCTCCACCAGACTGTGGTAGCAGGAGAATTTTTCATTCAGTGAGATCAACGGCTCCCCCTGCAGATCCTGCACGGACAGACTCTCCCGCCCATAAAGCGGATGCCCTTCGTAGACCAGCACGGACAGTTGAATGCGAAACAGCTCCTTCACCCACAGTTCCCGGCTGCCCACCTGCCCGATCACAAAACCGACATCCAGCTCTCTTTTCAGCACCTTGTCCAGCACATCCTGATTCGAGGCTTCCTCCCACTGAATCGTCATCGCCGGACAACGCTTCTTATACGCTTCCAGCTTCTGCAGCGGAAACACATTCAACACCCCGCAGGAAAACCCGATTTCCATCCTGCTGCCCCGGTTCCGAAACCGCCGGATCCCGGTCTCCAGCGCATCCAGTTCCTGCAGCAGCGTGCGGCTGTTCTCATACAGATAAACGCCGCTGTCCGTGGGCAGCATCCCGCCCGGCGTGCGCGTAAACAATTCCGTGTCCAGATCCGTCTCCAGATTATGGATCACCCTGCTCAATCCCTGCGGTGTGATAAAAAGCTGCTTCGCCGCCTTATTGACGCTCTTTTCCTCGTATACCCGTAAAAATGCTCTCAGATCCTTTGTATCCATAGCCATCTCCCTGTACACCCATGCCGGCAGCTAAGAAATCCACTTACCTTCTCCCTGAGGCTTTGGCCTTTTGCCTTTTCCCCTATACGCTCATGCCAACACCACTATCCTGTATTGCTGCTATTGTATCATGGTCTTTTTGGCGCAGACAACATGAAGATAACCCTGGATTCTCTTATCCACAGGATACCAGACCATAAATCGTCCTCCTGTGGTATAATACCAATATCACTGCCAGTCCTTCGTGCGAAAATCCTGGTGCAAATATTTCGTTCTATTTTCCCAGATTTGCGGAGGAACTTCGAATGCGGAGCAGCGGCATGAAATACAGAACATATAGAAAGGTATCGTGAAAAATTTGAATGACCAATTCATCCGACAGATCATCATAGACTGGAACAAAATAGAACCTCACAGCTATCTGAGAAAGATCCCGGCCCTCTGCGGACTGGACAGACTGGAATTCACGCGGCCCGTCACCTTTTTCGTGGGGGAGAACGGCAGCGGAAAATCCACGCTGCTGGAAGCGATTGCCGTCGCCTATGGTTTTAATCCCGAAGGCGGCACGAGAAACTATAATTTCTCCACCTATGACTCCCACTCCGGCCTCCATGAAGCCATCACCATAGCCAAAGGCTACCGTCGGGCGCGGGGCGGTTATTTCCTGCGGGCGGAGAGCTTCTATAATGTGGCCACCAAAGAAGAAGACTATGCCGACGCAGACCACCCCTCCGAGCATTATCACGAGAAATCCCACGGTGAGAGCTTCCTTGCCCTTGCCCAGAAACGGCTCAATCCCGACGGCGTCTATATCTTCGACGAGCCGGAAGCAGCCCTCTCGCCACAGCGCCAGCTGACACTGCTGATGGAGATCAGCAACTGTGCCAGAAGCGGCTCCCAATTCATCATCGTCAGTCATTCCCCGATCCTGTTAAGTATCCCCGGCGCCGAGATCCTGACCTTTGACGACGGGATGGTGCATCCCTGCACCTATGAGGAGACGGACAGCTACCAGATTACGAAGATGTTTATTGACAACCGGGAACAGATTCTGCAGCGGCTGATCAGTGAGTGAAGCGCTTACAGATCAGCTTCCGTCCTTTTCATATCGCAGATATAAGCCTGGGCCGCCGCAAAACGATAGTTTTGCAGCGGCCCACGTCCAGTTCAATAGCTGCCTAATGGATATTCAGCTTCGCAAACAGATCTCCCAGACTTGTTCCCAGGCTCTCACTGTTTCCGTATTGCTTCACGTCAACCTTCTCTTCTTCATCTACCTGCATTTCCTCCAGCGCTTTCATGCTCAGTGAGATCTTGCCATTGTTCGTATTCAGAACCTTGACTTTAACCTTATCACCGACCTTAAGCACCTCGGAGGGTTTCTTGATCCTTCTCTGGCTGATCTGCGAAATGTGTACCAGACCGCTCAGTCCGTCTTTTAAGTCTACAAATGCGCCGTACGGCTGCAGGCTCTCTACCGTTCCCTCAAACACCGTTCCGGGAACGATCATCGCTATCTTGTGGTCATGCTCCTCTCTGGCCTGCTCCCGCAGGATCTCTCTTGCCGACATCACCAGTTTCTCTTTCTCCCGATCCACCGTGATGACCCTGACCTCCAGCGTTTTCCCCTTATATTCCTCCAGATTCTCCACATAAGAAAGTGCCAGATGGGAAGCCGGTATGAAGCCTCTGATCCCTTCCAGATAAGCAACCACACCTGCGTTTACAACATCATTTACCTTGACAGTAATGGTCTTCTTCTCTTCCAGATAACCTGTAAGCACGTCCCAGGCAAGCACCGCGTTGGCTTCCTTCCTGGAAAGCAGGATATTGCCCTGTCCGTCATCCATCTTCACCACCGAAGCTTCAATGACATCTCCCTCATGCACGTCTGTCATCACGGAAAAAGCAGGATCGTTACTCATATCGGCCGCCTTAATGATTCCCTGCGTGTAATACTTAAGATCCAACGTCACTTCTTCCTCATTCACACCGATCACAGTGCCCTTGATCACATCCCCCTCCTGAATGGTACGGAAAGATGCCTCCAGCTCTTTTTCATAGTCCTTCATTGTCTCTTCCATAATTTCTGTCCCCCAAACTTCTTATTTTATTCCTGTCAAGCGCCCATAAAACTGCCAAAAGCACGTACGACTCACTCAGTATATCATATTTTCAAGACGCAGACTATAAAATCATTCTTAATTCGTATCCATAACACCTTAATTCTTACAACAGTTCCCTCGTCTTCTGCATCCGCTCCGCGATCGGTACATGGAACGGGCATCTGCCTTCACAGGTCTTACAGCCGATACAATCCGACGCGTTCGCCTCAAGCTGCGCATAATGTGCACGAACCGTTCCCGGCGCCTCCTCCTGCATCGTAGCCAGATCATACAGTTTATTGACCATGGCAATATCGATCTTTGCCGGACACGGCGCACAATGCCCGCAGTATGTACACTGTCCCGTGGAAAAGGCGTGACGCGGAGCCGATGCCAGAACGCTGGCGTAGTCCTTCTCCGCCTCCGACGCCGTCTCATAAGCTGTCGCCTCATACACATGCTGCGGTGTATCATAGCCCACCATTACCGACGAAACTGCCGGTCTTGTCAGGGAATAATGCAGACACTGCACCGGCGTCAGAGCAACTCCGAAAGGCGATCTGTGCGCGTCAAACAGACGGCCGCCGGCATACCCCTTCATCACGGTGATTCCCACGCCATTCTGTTCACACAGCTTATACAATTCCTCACGCTCCGGCGCGATACCGCCCAGATGCTCGTCAAAGCTTTCCGCAAAATAATCGTCTATATTCGTGATCGGCGGCAGCATATCAAAAGCCGGATTAACGCTGAATAAGATCATCTCAATCTCGCCCTGGCAGGCCGCCAGCTTCGCCGTCTCCGGATTGTGGGTGCTCATACCGATATGCCGGATCACGCCGTCTCTTTTCAACTGCCGCACATACTCCATGAATTCCCCACCGATAACCATGTCGAATTCCTCTGCCGTATCGATAAAGTGAACCATCCCCAGATCTATGTAGTCCGTCTGCAGCCTCGTCAGCAGATCCTCAAAAGCCGGCCTTACTTTCGTCAGATCTCTCGTCCTCACATACTGCCCGTTCTCCCAGGTGGAACCGATATGACCCTGGATGATCCATTTCTCCCGCCGTCCTTTGATGGCCAGTCCGATATTCGAGCGGACATTGGGTTCTGACATCCAGCAGTCCAGAATGTTGATCCCTTCCTTTTCACAGGTCTCAATAATGTCTCTTACTTCCTCCGTGTTGTGACGCTCCAGCCACTCCCCACCCAGGCCGATCTCGCTGACCATCAGGCCGGTCTTTCCAAGTTCTCTGTACCTCATATGCCCTTCTCCTTTCCGCGGCAGTGTTCCCCTGCCGTTTGCTCACTTTTCACCAAAAATACTGTTCTTCCCGCAGTATGCCGCCTGTCCGCTTCTATCCGCAGACCACCCGGCAGCGCTTTTTATAACATGCAATCCCATAACGGTAAATAGTCTTCATACCGTCCCTGATAAGGATTTCCTCATATTTTCTGTCCCTGATCTGCCGCAAAGCCGCCTGACAGCTTTCTTCGAATGCCGCATCCTCCGCATATTTTAATTCTATCATGATGCCTGTTTCCAGATTGTCAATTTCCACGGCAATATCACAGTATCCTTCTCCCGTCTCTGCGTTCGACATGACATTCCAATGATCCATATTTCCAAAAAGCCCCAGCAGAATACCGTGATAAAAATGCTCCTTCCGCTCTTTTCTCACACTTGTGTCGCGAATGCTGATCGTTTTTCTCAGGTAAGCCGTAAAACCCTCTTCAATCGCCGAGACATCATTCTGTTCAAAAGCCCTGCAGAAGCTGTCCAGCCGCCCGGTGTCTCTTTTCGTCTCCTGTCGAAACCATTCCTGTATCTGCTCTACAAAGATCCAACATATTTCCCTGTTCGGAATGACAAGCTCCGTCAGGCCATCCTCCTGTACACCGCGCTGTGTCAAATAACCTGTCGTGAACAGAATACTCCACAGATTATCAAAATCAGCATCCAGATCCCTGTAAGTCAATTCCTCCCGAATCTTCTTCCTGATACTGCCGCCCGCGATCAGTTCCTCAATTTCCTGCCGGCCGGCTGTATTTGCTTTACTGATAAATCTCCTTACAATATCGTTGCCGCTCGTATTCACCCAATAATTCTGCGGTTTTTGCACACTCCCGTCACGCAGGGCCCCACAGTAGTTGATCACATCCCACGGACAATAGACGCCTGCATTGCCAAACCGATAGCCATCATACCATTCCCGCACGGCATCATACTGCGCTTCAAAGCCATAACAGGCGAGCAATGCTCTGACTTCCTCATCTGTAAATCCAAAATATTCGCTGTACCGCACATCTTTGATAGTATATACGTTAAAATTGTTCAATCCGGTAAAAATACTTTCTTTTGACACCCTCAGACACCCCGTCAACACTGCAAAGTACAGGCTGTCGTTGGTTTTCAGGACCCGTCCGAAAAAAGTTCTGATCAGATTCGTCATGGCATCATAATACCCGGACTGATACGCCTTATCAAGCGGCACATCATACTCGTCGATCAAAATAATTACCTTCTGTTCATAATGCTTATGCAAAAGCTGCGAAAGCGTCAGCAGACTGTCCAGCAGAAACTCGTCCGCCATTGTAAAAATGCCCTCTTCGTTTACACGCACCAGTGCCTGGTACTGTTGGCGTTCAATCTCTGTCAGCCTTTCGCTCTGCAGCAGAAATTGAAATCGCAGGGCCTCTTTTCCAATGATCCTGCGCAGCATTCTTTTTGCTTCCTCACAGGTACTTCCTGTCACTTCCTTCAAGCTGACAGAGATCACAGGATATTTCCCCATATGCCTGTCACACAGTTCTTTTTCTTTTGCGATCTCAAGCCCTGCAAAAAGCTCCTCATCACAGCCGAACTCAAAAAAGTATCTCAGCATGTCCATATTTAAAGTCTTACCAAACCGCCTGGGCCGTGTAAAGAGTCTCACCTTCCCCCAGTTCTCTAAAAGTGTTTTGATAAATCCTGTCTTATCCACATAGTAGAATCCCATTTTGCGCATTTCCTGAAAGCTCTCAACGCCGATCGGAAGATCCCTTTTCCTTGTCATGCTGTCTCCTTTTCCTTGAAAATCGAATTATCAATATGAATGGGCCATTAGTGACAGTATAGCATATATCGGAGCTGCATGAAACACATAAAGCTATTCCGATCCGGTCAGATTTACAGGTTCCTTTTACTGCAAATGCAATGCCCTTGCTTCCCCATTATGACACCTTTTGTCACATCCCGACATATAATATCAATATATCAGTAAACCCACCTGCGAGACCCAATCCAATTTTCGCAGGCGGCCAGTCGTGGGAGCGCTGTCATTACAGTTCACAGCCTGACCGGCCTCCAACTGTAACGCACTGTCATCTTAGCCTTCCCACACCGATAAAGGAGCAGAAATGGCGAAAGAAGCAGAATGGAACAATCATTTCAACATCGGCGTTGATTCCATCGACAATGCACACCGGAAACTTTTTTCGATCGTCCGCAGACTGATCCATTTGAGCAAAGATGAAAACAACGGACAATGGGCATGTGCCGAAGGCATCAAATACTTTAAAACCTATGCTATAGAGCATTTTACCGACGAAGAAAACTATATGAAGTCAATCAGCTACGAGGGATATGAAATACACAAGCGCCTGCATGACGGTATGCGGTATAAGACACTGCCCGCTCTTGAAAAGGATCTGTTGGAATCAGACTATTCGCAGGAATCCATCCAGCATTTTCTCGGCATCTGCCTTGGATGGCTGACTGCTCACATCATGATCGAGGATCGCGCCATCACAGGCAAAATTTCAAATAGATGGAAAAAGGATAACACCGGAGAAGCCATGACTGCTCTGGAAGATGCACTGACGCTTGCCATACGGGAAATCTTCCGATTACAGCCGGAAATCGTCAGCGAGCATTACAGCGGAGAAGATTTCGGCAGCTGCATGATCGACCGGCTGACTTACCGCTCCAAAGAAGGAAACCATGTCCAGATCTTTCTCGTTCTTGAAGAAAGCCTGGTGCTGCGTGCCGTGAGTTCCATGCTTGGCATGCCGTTAAAAAAGGTAGATCGGATGGTTGAAAATACCGTCAGACAGCTTTCCCTGCATATCGCAGACCAGGTCGGCGAACACTGTCATCTGTCTTTTTACTACGAATTGGAGAGCAATCATCTGATGACGGCGGAACAGTTCCGACAGATCTTTTATGCACAGTACTTTGATTACAGTCTGCTGTTCAACACCGGAACGGGCTATTTTGCATTCTGCATCAAGCTGGAATGAAGTCAAATATCCATGCAGGCATGGCTGCATGGCTCGTTGCTTCGCGGGAACAAAAAAACAGGAGCCGGCTCAATGCCGGCTCCATCACATATAACATCTCATTCATGATTGCACTTCTTATTGTACATCCTATCACGCTTTCTGCCTCTGTCTCTAAAACTCACGACGTCGCGCCGCCCGCCGTGTTTTGCTTACTGCCTGCTTTTCTCAGCACGCTCTCGATCCTCTCATGCAGATCTTCTACGTTAAAGGGTTTGAGGATATAATTATCCGCCCCCAGCATAAAGCTCTCCAGAACCGTATGCTTATCGTTCTGGGAGGTGAGCATAATCACAGGAATATTCTGGCAGTCTTCCATTTCACGGATCTCACGCAGTGTCTCCACGCCGTCTTTCGATGCCATCCGTACATCCAGCAGGATCAGGTCCGGTTTGTTCTTTTTCAAATACTGCAGGGCACGCACCCCCGAATTTAAAGGTGTCACCTCATATTTCTCTTTCAAGGCCTGTTCGATCGTCGCCAGACTGATACTGTTATCATCCACCGCCAGTATTTTGTACTTAAATGTCATCTGTTCTTTCCCCCTATCCTATCTTTTCTAATAATTCACGCAGCATCTCTTCCGCCGCCTCGTCTTCATACAACTGGAGCTGCTCTTTGACTTTCTCGAGTGTTTCCTCGGTCTCGGCCTCCAGCTGATATCCCAGAATCTCTTCTATCTTATGCGCACACTCCCTGGCCTGAAAATCTTCCAGACTGCTCAGGGCTGTCTCGATCTCCTGCCGCAGCTCTTTGCTGCCGATCTCCTGCTTCTCAACTGCCGCGCTCTCCTGCTTCCGATTCTCCTGCAGATATTCCTCGATATGCGCAAGCTGCTCTTCATACTCTGCCAGAAGTTTCATCACACGGCTGTCCACGAAGGCCAGATCTCCTCTGTTCACCGCTTTTTCCTGTTCCTTGGCTCTGCTGGATAACCGCATCGCTCCTACATTCGCGGAAGCGCTCTTCAGGGCGTGCACCTCAATGCCATAGCCCTCATAATCCTGGTCTTCCCAAAGCTCCTGCAGGACTTTCAGTTTGCGCTTCCCGTCCAGGCAGTACAGTTTCAGCAGCTCATTGTATTCTTCCAGGCTGCCGGCATAATGCCCGGCTACCTCGTCCGTATCAATTCCCTCGATCGTGATCTTCCGGAATATATCGTTATTGGACTGCAGATTCTCAATCCACGATCCACCCGCCATCCTTCTGTCTTCCGGAATCCATTTTAAGAGCATCTTATGCATAGCCCGTCTGTCAAGCGGTTTTGCCAGAAAATCCTGGAAACCGTTCGCAAGGAAGTTCTCCCGGACACCTTCCATGGCATTGGCCGTCAACGCGATGACAAGCGGCAGTCTGCCGTTGTCGCCGCAGTCGTTGCGGATCCGCTGCACCGCCTCCATTCCGTCCATGACAGGCATCATATGATCCATGAAAATAAGATCGAACTGTATCCTGTGAACAAGCTCTATCGCTTCCATTCCGCTTTCGGCTTCTGTGATCTCCAGGCCGTATGTCTGCAGGAAGGATCTTGCAACTTTTCTGTTGATCAGATTGTCGTCCACCACCAGCACCTTATAATCTTTGGCCGTAAACGGCTCCAAAGGTTCCTCCTTCTTGATCTCCCGTTCCGGAACTTCCGACAGAGGCCTCTCGTCCGTGATCTTCTGTATGATCTCCACCGTAAATGTGGAACCCTTACCATATACGCTCTCTACGCTCACTGTACCCTGCATCAGTTCAGCCAGGCGTCTTGTAATGGAAAGACCAAGCCCCGTTCCTTCCGCGCTTCTGTTCCGCTTGGAATCGAGCTGTTTGAAATTCTCAAAGATCCTCTCGAGGTCTTCTTTGCGGATCCCGCAGCCGGTATCCTGCACTTTGAAGATCAGACGTTCCGTTCCTTTCTCTTCTCCCGGCCTGCCCGAAACGAAAATTTTAACCTGCCCTTCCTTGGTAAACTTCAACGCATTGTTCAGCAGGTTCACCAGAATCTGCTTGATCCTGCTCTCATCCCCCATATAGCAGCAGGGAATCGTCATATCGTACTCGCTCTCCACCATCAGTCCATGCTGTGAAGCCACGATATCCATCATATTCAGTACTTCTTTGACCAGCGACTTGACATGGTACTCCGCCGGGACCAGTTCCATTTTGCCCGCTTCTACCTTGGACAGATCCAGTATATCGTTGATCAGCGCCAGCAGGTTATGGGCAGACGCCTTGATGTCACAGACATACTCGTATACCTTGCGTCCCTTGCTCTCCTCCATGATAATGTCGCTCAGTCCCACAATCGCGTTCATCGGCGTCCGGATCTCATGCGACATATTGGCCAGAAACGCACTCTTGGCTATATTCGCCTGCTCGGCCTGTTCCCGTACCCGTGTGATCTCTTCTATGTAATTCTTCGTATCCGTCATATCGAGGATCAGGATGACATAGCCCTTCTTCTCCCCGAACCTGTCCCGGATCTCCTCCGCGTGTCCGTGATAATATCTGTTATTGCGGCAGAACTCTTCCTTCCCGTCCTCCTCCAGCAGATCCCGCGGAAAATCGCTCACCTCTTCGATATGTCTTCCGATGACACGGCTGCTCAGCTCCGGAAAAATACCTGCCGCCGCAGGATTATAGCTGACGATCCGCTCATGAATGTCAATCGCAATGACGCCGTCGCTCATGCTGTCCAGCAGGCTGCCCGATGCCAGACTGCCGAAGTCGTAGACCTTTCTGCTCCAGATCAGGATCACCACACTCGCCAGGACAAATCCCAGCACAAACGGTGTGGGGTCGTACACAAAAGTCAGCTTCACCACATACAGGTACAGCACCACCACCGGAAGGAAAGAAAGGCCCAGTATTAGTTTATACTGCCTCTCCGCCGCATAGTCCGGCTTCTTGATACACACACTGATCAGCGCATACATCGAAAGTATATAAGGCAGGATCATTCCGCACAGCATGAAAAGCCAGTAGCCCGGCCCATACTCCAGTCCCAGATATCCATGCCCTTCCGGCGTATGCAGCCACTCAATCCGGCTGTAATAAAAAGTATGCTGATCACAGGTAAAAACAAGCCCCAGAATGAAGACGTCGATTATTTTCAGAATTTTTAAAATCTTGACAGGCGCTTTCTCATAGCAGTAGCTGAACATAAAATGGCAGTAACTGATGGGAACCGCCAAAGATCCCATATACTGCATCTTCACCGCAACCATGGCGGCTTCAACCGTAGGTGCTGTCAATTCAAACAAATATCCGACGTTCTGTATCAAAGAGCCGAGCAGGAAATACTGCATCAGTTTCTGTTCCCGGGAGCCGTCTCCTTTCAGCAACAGAAACAATGCAACCCCGATCATGCCGATACTCAAAACGCCAAGTCCTAAAAATACGATACTCATAATTTTGCATCACCATATAAAATATATTTGCCCGGCCCCGTAACTCCACCTGCCAGACCACGCTATTACCGCTTTTCTTCTATAAAAGCACACTTATATATATGATATCAGCTAACTCTTTATATGTCTACAGAAAAATTGATCTGACCACCCGTGTACTGTCTGTATGATATTCAACACAGTCCGACGGAAAGCAGACATGAAGGTTTGACTGAATATAATACAGACAGCATATCAGCCGATATTTCATGACAGCCCTGCGGAAATCTTGTCATTACCGCAGAACCATGATAAGATGAACCAAATACAAATCCGAGAGGAGAATCCATCTTGCTTACCAAGCAGCTCATCACAGAGATCGCCGGCGCTACCATTTATAACCGAGGCCTTGAACTGTTCAAACAGAATAAAGTGCTGGCCTTTAAAGCCAACAGCCAGAATGAGGAAGTCTCCGTCAAAGCTACGGTACAGGGCAGCGGCAGAAAGAAATATAAAGTAGCGCTTTCCTACAATACCCTATATGATGACGTGTCGGAATGTTACTGTGACTGCCCCGCCTTCTACAGCTATGACGGCATCTGTAAGCACTGCGCCGCCGTGCTCCTCGCCTATGAAGAGCAGCAGGACATGCAGCAGGGGATCTTTGATTACATAGAGACACCGGGATCCGCCGGCCACAGGCGCAGGCTCTCCGATTATATTGATTATGAGAGCGGCCGCTTTCTCCCCAAAAACCGATCCAGACAGACAACACCGGCCATCAAGGATCTGCTCAGGCGCCAGCGGATAAAGACTACCGCTCCGCTGATGCAGACCGTTCCTTATGGTAAAGTCGTGCTGGAACCTCATTTCCTGTGCGCCGAAAACCATGCCGAAGTGAGCTTCAAAATCGGTATGGATACCAAATATGTGCTCAAGGATGTGTTCGAGTTCGCCCGGTACGTAAAGTCCGGCGACGAACATGCCTACGGCAAGAAGCTGAACTTTCTCCATACGCCGGAGGCCTTTGACCCGCTTTCCCAAAAGCTGCTCAACTTCATCCTCTCCTGGGTGCAGGAAAACGGCAGCCGTTACCTTACATACCAGTACTATTCCTGCACGGAGACTTTCTCGCCGCTGCGCCGGATCCCGCTTGGCGGTGCGGAATTCGAGGAGCTTCTTACGATCCTGAAAGACAATCCTGTGCTGATCGATCTAAACGGTTCCGGTGAAAAGATCTGGCGCCAGACAGACGCCGTTCTGAGCCGGCACATGCGTCTGCTGGGAAAACCGGAGGGCCTGGAGGTGGAAATCGAGCCTTTGGCGGAATTCTATGCGGCCCACACAATCTTCACCTTTCGGGACGGCCTGATCTATCAGGAGAGCAGGGAAAAGCTCCTGCCCCTGCAGGATTTTCTGGCCTGCCTGCCGGAGCTTGCGGGCGCCGGTTTCTATGTTGAGAAGAACGACCTTCCCACGTTCTGCAGAGAACTGCTGCCCCTTCTGGAAAAGCATTACCACTGCGAACGGACAGCGTTCAACGAGGCGGACTACGGCGTGGAACCCGTCTCCTTTGAGATCTATCTGGATGCGCCGCAGAGAAATTTCATCACCTGCAAAGTTTATGCCGTCTACGGTGACAAAAAATTCGAAGTCTATAAGAAAGACGCAGAACGGGCCGGCCGGGATGCCGTCAGGGAAATACAGACCGGCAATATCGTCGCCTCCTACTGCAATGCCTATGACGAAAATGAGCATACCATGGTCATTGCCGACGACGAAGACAAGCTGTACGAGCTGCTCACGACAGGCATTCCGCGCTTTCAGGAACTGGGAGATGTGTACGTCTCCGACGCCCTGAAAAAATTCCGCGTGGTGTACAGCGGCAAAGTGGAAGTGGGCGTATCCTTATCGGAAAACCTGCTGGAGCTGACCATAGGCGCCGACCAGCTGTCCCGGGAAGAACTGATCGAGATCCTGTCCAGATATGACAGGAAGAAAAAATATTTCCGCCTGAAAAACGGCAGCTTTATCCGCACGGAAGACGAAGGCCTAAACGCATTGCTGGAGATCAAAGAAGATCTGAGCCTGACCGATGCGCAGCTGCGGAAAGAAACCCTTACCCTGCCCAAATACAGAGCCCTCTATCTGGACAGCGAGCTTACGGAAAAGCAGAGCCTGACAACAGCCAGAAACCAGTCTTTTCAGGAATTGATCCGGAACATGCGAACCATGGAAGAACATGCCTTTGAGGCGCCGGCAAGCCTGGAATCCATACTGCGCCCCTATCAGCTCACCGGCTTTTTCTGGCTGAAAACACTGTACCGCAACGGCTTCGGCGGTATACTGGCCGATGACATGGGCCTTGGCAAGACCCTGCAGACCATCGCCTTTTTGCTGTCGGAATATCTGGAGGCGAAAGCCGCCGACAACAGGCGCGCGCTCATCATCACGCCGGCCTCTCTGGTCTTTAACTGGAAAAATGAATTCTCCCTGTTTGCACCCGGTATTCCCGTCAAAATGGTGACTGGCGCCGCGGCCGAACGTCAGGAGATCATCCGCGGTGCACAGAGCAGGGACGTCCTGATCACTTCCTATGAGCTGTTAAAGCGGGATCTGGAGGCCTACGAAGGTATTCCTTTTTTCTGTCAGATCATAGACGAAGCGCAGTATATCAAAAACCACAATACCCAGTCCGCCAAGGCGGTGAAAGCCATCGAGGCAGGCTGCCGCTTTGCCCTCACCGGTACGCCCATCGAGAACCGGCTGAGTGAACTCTGGAGTATTTTCGATTACCTTATGCCCGGCTTCCTGTACGGCTACCAGCGCTTCCGCACAGAGATCGAACTGCCCGCGGTTCAGAATCAGGATGAGAATGCCATGAACAGGCTGCAGAAAATGGTCCGCCCTTTTATCCTGCGGAGACTGAAAAAGGACGTCCTCACCGATCTGCCGGAGAAGCTGGAGAAATGCATGTACGCCAACATGGAAGGCGAACAGCAGAAGCTCTACCAGGCCCACGTCCAGCGAATCCGCATGATGCTGGACAAGCAGTCGGAAGAAGAATTTAAGACCGGCAGGATCCAGATTCTCTCCGAGCTTACCAAATTAAGACAGCTGTGCTGTGACCCGGCCCTGATCTACGAGCAGTACGAGACCCCTTCCGCCAAGTCTGTCCTCTGTGTGGATCTGATCAGAAACGCGGTGGAGGGCGGCCACAAGGTGCTGCTGTTCTCGCAGTTTACCTCCATGCTGGAACATCTGCAGCAGAAGCTGGAAGAAGCGGAGATCTCCTATTATGTGCTTACCGGCTCCACGCCCAAAGAACAGCGCCTGCAGCTGGTCAAGCAGTTTAATCAGGATGACACCAACGTGTTCTGCATCTCCCTCAAAGCAGGCGGGACCGGCTTAAATCTTACCGCCGCGGATATCGTCATCCACTTTGATCCCTGGTGGAATCTGGCCGTGCAGAACCAGGCCACCGACAGAGCGCACCGGATCGGCCAGACCCATGTTGTGAATGTCTACAAACTGATCATGAAGGATACCATAGAAGAGAATATCATGAAACTGCAGGAGCGGAAAAAGGCGCTTGCGGAACAGGTACTTTCCGGGGAAGAACTGGGAAGCGGCAGTTTTACGAAGGAGGAGCTGCTGGAATTGCTGGATACGGCCTGGTAAGCACCGGGCGCATTGCCCGGTCTTCCCTGTCATTTCCTACAGCGATGGCCTCCTCCGGCCTGATTCCCAGCCAGCCGCAGATTTCCCGAACGCCTGTCCCTTTGTCCACATGCGCCGCAATGATCTCCAGACAGTTTTTCTCCACAAAGATCCGATACGCCCCGGTCTGGAGAATCTCCGCCGCCATTTGGCGCTCCTGCTCCTGCCAGACACTGTTATGCCTTTTTACAAGCGTGATCTTGTAGGCTGTGTCCCTTTCCGCATCTGCTTCCCGGTTCCTTTTCCTGTAGACTCTGACACCGGCCCTGCACCGTGCAGCCAGTTCAGTCAACAGGGGTAATTCCTTAAGATCCACCGGATGTATCACTTCCCTGTCTGCTGCACCCTTACGCTTCTCCCCGCTGCCGTCCGCCTTCCCGCTTTCCTCCTTCGTCCTCATCCACACATAAGCCCCGGACGCAAATACAGCCCCCTGAAACAACTCCAGATCTTCTCCAAGCCTCCGTCTGACTTCCTCTGCCGGCATGGACGTAGCCAGAAAAACAGGGCATTTTTCCCGCAGGGCGAGCAGTTTCCGGCGCACGCTGTCCGACAGCCTTCCCCTGTGTTTCTCCGGCACCAGCGTACCGTCCAGATCCAGAAAAACCGCCTGATACGGTTTCGGAACCCGGAAGATCGGATAAGCCCCGAAAAACTGCCGCCCCTCGAAATCGTCCCTCCCGCCATAGGCCAGATAACAGGAGCACCTTTTTTTGCCGCACAGAGGCCGGAAAATTTCCTCCTGTTCACTCTGATACCAGTTCCCCTCTTTGATCCGGCCGATATTGCAGGCACGGATCCTGCCGTCGGCCTCCACGAAGCATCTGTTGCTGCACATGGCAGCGTCCGCAGCCGGACTACCGCATTCCAGTCCAAAAAAAGGATCCAGCTCCAGAAAGGCCCGCTTCTCCTCCTCCGTATAGGCGCGCCCCAGCCCGTCCATCTTATTGATCCACAGGTAGAGATCCGGAGACAGCCGCTCCCGCAGCCTGCCAAGCAGCGCAATATTCTGCGGCGCTCCCACTGCTCCCACGCACAGATTAACGCCGCTGTCGGCCAGCCTGTGACACTTGTCCACAAACGTCTCCATATCTGTCATCTCCGGGTGAAAAGTCGCCCAGATACAGAGCTTTCGCCGGGCTGCGCCGGAAATTCCCCTGTCGCTCTCTCTGTCGATTTCCCTGCCATTTTCCCTGTTGGCATCCCTGCTGTACAGATCAAAGACCGCCAGACATTCCTCCACCGAAAAGCTCAGATTCGTCTGCAGCCCCACCCGTTCCAGACTATCAAGCCCCGCAAGGCGCCCCAGTCCTTCCCAATACCACCGGTGGATCGACGCCTCCCCGTAAGGCACCACAAAGACCGCGCCGATATCGAATTCCGCCGCCCTGTCCGCGATACTTTCACAAAATCTCCCGAAATTCTGCCTGTCCTTTTCCAGTTCCTGCACCGACGCCCTGTGTTTGGAAAAGGGACAGTAGGAACAGCGGTAATTACAACTTTTCAGGCTCCCCCTGTAACAGATTGTTTTCCTGCCCATTCATCCTCTCCCACTCCAGCATTTTCCTCCTGATCTCTGCCGAAATCAGCTGCGGCCCGATATAATCAGACAGCCCCAGTCCTTCCTCCGTCAGGCTGAGGAATGCTGAATCCTCCTGATATCCTGGCCCCTCACCGTTACTCTGATATCTCTTCTCTTCCAGCCACCCGGCCTCTATCCAGTCTCTTAAAATCAGAAAATCCTCCGTCACCTCGTTCCCGAAGCTCTGCCGATACGCCTTCTTTGCAATGCCGGGACGGATCAGCAGATGCCTGATCACATACCTTCGCCTGATTTCCTCATCGGAAAGCAGGATTCCATGCGTAACTGTCAGGAAATCTTCCCTGCCCAGATAGGCTTCTATCTCTGCAAGCGCTCCCTGCCGCGTCGTCCGGTAAGGCGTGCAGGCGTGAAGCCGGCCCAGATAGCTTCTGCCCCCGCAGCCCAGAGACAAAGCCCCGGTAAATCCGCACTCCCGAAATTCCGTTCGCAAACCGTCAGCGCCTTCGCTCCCCCTTCTCTTTACAAAACGTCTCATGGAAATCTGCGCGTATCCGTGCTCCTTTAAAAAGGACGCTCCCCGCTGGTAAAGCCGGAACGCATGATCAGAATCCAACGCCGCCTTCCCGTCCTTTTCCAGACGGACGCCATGCTTGATATACAGCGGATACAGAAAGATCTCATCCGGCGAAAAAGCCATTGCCCGCTCCAAAGAGCACGACAGGCTTTCCGCCGTCTGCCCTGGCAGCCCGTAGATAAAGTCAAAATTGACGCAGGCAAACTCCGCATCCATCAGGATTTCCGCCGCTTCCTTCGCCCGCCGGCCGTCATGAAATCTGCCCAGCCAGGAAAGCTCTCCCTCGTCAAAACTCTGGATCCCCATACTGACCCTGGTAACACCCGCTTCTTTCAACAGGCGTACCTTCTCCCTGTCGGTCTGCTTCGGCGCAGTCTCTATGATGATCTGGCAGTCTTTCCGCAGAGGCATATAAGCTCTGACATCCCGAAATACCCGCTCCAGCTGCCGGACATCCAGAAGCAGCGGCGTACCGCCGCCTATGGTAAAGTCTCCAAACACAGTATCATCAGGAAGGATTTCCCTGTACTGCTCCATCTGACGCGGCAGCACATCCAGATACGCATCCCTCTGCGCCCCGCCGCAGCCTGCCACGGAGAACAAATTGCAGTACCCGCACTTACTCTCACAAAAGGGCAGGTGAAGGTACAAGCCGTGCCCCTCACCCGCCAGATTTTCCATATAATCTCTCATATTTACGTCATGTAATGGTCTGTACGCCGTCTTATGCGGATAACTGTACATATACTGCACATATCTGTTCATGAAACACACCTCTCCGAAAATATCCCTGCGGCAGCAACACCCCTTTTTACAGGAAGAAATGCTTATAGGGCACGGTACTGACCACCGGATGATTCACGCCGTGGAACACATAACCGTCCTCCCCGTAACAGGTGCCATGGTCAGAAAAACATACCGCAAAGGTCTCGCCCCGTTTCTCCTTCCAACCGTCAAACAACCGGCCCAGCTGGCCGTCCACATACCGCAGCGCCGCCCTGTGCGTCACCAGGCTGTCGTTTTTCTCCTGTTCCAGATAAAAATAGTTGGGATAGTGAATCGCACACACATTCAGATACAGAAAGATCCGCCTGGGATCTGCATTCTGTTCCAGGCGGTTAAGGAGAAAATTCACCTGATTCCCCGTGCTTTCCTTCACCGGACAGGAGAAGGACGGATTCCAGTAACTCTTCTCAAAAAAGGAAGGAAACACCCTGCCAAGCGCCGAGCGTTTGTCAAAAAAAGCCACCCCGCCGACACACCATGTATCATAGCCATCCGCATGAAGCCCCTCCACCAGATTGGCGGCTTCAAACCCGTAAGCGCCTTTTGGAATCTTCTTCCCCATACCAATACTTTTTGGAAAGAAGAGCATCTCCTGTTCCGCAATGCTTCTCGCCTCATCCTTAGACGGCAGAAATCCCGCAAAAACAGCATGATGCGACGGATAGGTGAAGTTTCCCGGCGCCTGCCGCTTCTCCCATGCGCCATACCTGTTTAAGACAGGCGTGCCGCCGACCTGTTCCTCCGCAATGGCCGCATCATACCGCAGGGTATCCAGGCAGATAAACAAAATGTCACAGTTACCTACCACCTTCGTCATATCCACAGAACACTGTTTTTCATCCATACCGGCCCGAAACGCCGCAAAAGGCACCTCGCTCATAGCTGTCCGCTCCCCTTTCCGTTCCATCTTTATATTCTACAGCAAATGCATGCCGTCTTCTCTCATTTCATTCCAACAGTTTCCAGCAGTTCCTTTATGATCTCGATCTGCCGCTTATAAATCCTGTTCTCACCGTAAATATCCCGATGAAGCAGATCTCCCTGCGCATTGATCTCAATGATCCTCGGTTCCAGACCGCCCTTTTCCAAAAGCACATCCATACCAATGCTCTGTAATCCGGGGTAGCACGCCGACGCCTTAAGACATACCTCCTCGATTCGTTCCACTGTTCCTGTCCCCAAATGCAGATCCGCAAACGCCATGGCGTGATTATTTAGATGCAGATTCGTAATGGGACCTTTCGACAATCTGGGCAGAATATAGTCGATCCGCCCGCCCTGCACGATCACACGCAGGTCATAACAGTATTCCCCAAAAGACGCCTTGCCGTACCATCGCTCTACAACGCAGTCCAGCCCTAGCAGGCTGTCCAGAAACGCTTCCGCCTTCCTGCCCTCCAGCCTGTACATCCGCTTGGTGTTATATAACACACCCTCTTTGAGCGCAGCACAGGTGTAAAGCGCGATCCGGCCGTTTCCCGGCGAGAACCGCAGCGCCGTCACACCTGCCGCGCCCGATCCTTTCACCGGCTTCACAAACACCTGTATGATCCTGTGTTCTCTCATAAAATCAAACAGCTCTTCTCCACAGGAAAAGTGTTCTTCATACATTTGGGTCACCGGAACGCCGCACCGGGCAAGCCATGCTTTACAGCCGCGTTTATCCAGCGCCTGTGCAATCTCCGGCGGCCGGTTCAGAAAGCCTCCTGCCGGCAGACCGGAAAGCCGGCGAAGCTGTTCTTCATACCGTCCAGTCAGGCTTTCCAGATCACACAGGCTGCTGCTTTCCCATTCCGGCGCATCAATCTTCACCACAAAACGCCGCAGGTCTTCCCCATAGTCCTTATCCGTCGCCTCTTTCCAATCCAGAAATACAACCGGGATGCCCGTCTCCGCTGCTGCCTTCTCAAAATACAACCTGCGCCTGCCGCCGTCCGTTCCGATCAGCACAATCCCGCTCATTCTGTCAACATGGCATTGTACCATAATTCACCGTTCCAGCGCTCCGCCTCTTCCTGCTCAGACACGTCAACCTCAATGGGCAGCTTCTCTAATTTGCTCATTATCTCATCTGACAGGTAATGGTAATGCACATCCAGTTTCTCCAGCTTTGCGCATTCCGGCAGCTTCTCCAGAAGGAGCTGTCCGCCCTTATCCGTAAGCGTTCCGTTAGACAGATCCAGCGTGGTGATCTGCTGCATATATTTACTCTTAAGCACAACCTCTGTCAGCTCATCCTGAATCTCACTGTCCGTGATTCCCAGATAGGTAAGTCTTGGAAAATCAGACACGGAAAGCAGCTCCCTGACAGTTTCCGCATTCCCGTCAAAACCATAATCCTCAACACCAATGTAAAGGAGCAGTTTCTGCAGATTCGGCAGTTTCGCTTTCGCGATCTCCTCTATAACATCCTTCCCCAGGCCGCCGCAGATGATGGTCAAAGACTCCAGATTGTCATGTTCGATCACCCCTAAATGCAGATCCGTACTCCCTTTAATCGTCAGTTCCTTCAACTGGGGCATGGCTTTCCACAGATTACTGTAATTACCCTGCATAATCCACGATACTTCACACACCTCATAGTCCATATCGCCAATGAAAAGCTTCGTGATGTGGCTGAACCTGTCGGCATTCGCAGCAATGCCGTCCAGAATCGCCTGACAGGACTCTTCGTATTCGCCGCCCCATCCGCCGATGATCAGCTCCTCCAGCCCCGGAAACTCCGGATCAGCCAGGATCTCCTCCAGCATGGTCTCTGCCTTCTTCCCGTTCTCATAGTCCTCATAATCATAAGAATACGTCTTACTCTTTCCCGTTTGGTCTGCCATAACGTCCTCCTTCCCCAACTTTCCGATCTGTTCCCAGACGGCCCATTGCCTTCTTTGCCTGCCGCCCCTTTTTCCATATTGTAGCATACCTGTCTGATGCCGTAAACTGCCTTATCTTACCCAACATTTCATCCCTCTGCACCTGGTATCCACGCAGATCTGACCATATTGTCATCCTGAATAGTCTATACAGTCCCCCTGTCAATTTGCAGAATGGAGCAGGACTCCTGTCACGGCTTCTGAATCTGAAACGTATCCTGAAGCAGCAGCCAGTTCGGCCGAAAGAAGCGCATGATCTGCCAGTATCCCATTCCCCGCAGGCCATACGCCGGCAGAAGAGAAAACTTTTCCTGATAACTTCTGACATCCTCGAACCACACTTCATGCGTCTGCCCCTCCTTTTCATAGCGGAAAAAGGGCGACATGGCCACCTCGTCGAACTGGATTGGTACGCCGGCCTCAATGGCAATCCGCACGGCCTCCTGATTGCTGACGGTGGTCGCCCGCGAAGAACCCTGGACGAAAGGCAGCGTCCAGTCATAGCCGTAATTCGGAATCCCCAGATCGATCTTGGACGGCTCGATGCGGGTGACTGCATACTCCACCACCTCCCGCACCTTGTTCACAGGAGCTACTGCCATGGGCGGGCCATAGGTATACCCCCATTCATAAGTCATAAGCAGAACACTGTCGGCCGCCTCTCCCAACAGCCTGTAGTCCTTTCCCTCATAGAGAAGACCGGCCTGTGTATCCGAAGTCTTGGGAGCCAGGGCTACAGACACATGATATCCGTAAGGCGAGAGAAGGTTCCTGACATCCGCCACAAAATCGGCGAACGGAAGCCGGTCCTCAGGACGAATGTATTCAAAGTCGATATCCACTCCCTGAAAGTTTTTCTCCTGAACGGTAGTCAGCAGATTGGAAAGCAGGTTGTCTTTGGCTGCCGGATCGTTCACCACGGCAGTGATCAAAGCGTTATTGAAATTTCCGTCCGGCCCGAGAGGCGTCAGCGTAAGAACCGGCCGCACGCCCGCCTGCAGCGCGGCGCTGATCATAAAAGTATCGTCCGGTATCGGCATGATCAGTTCTCCCTCCGTGGTAAATCCGTAAGAAAAAACGGAAAGGGAAGAAAGATACGGAATCGTCTCATCCAGAACTCTCTGTTGAATAAAAGGATAGGCATAGCCGTTCACCCAGGCCGGATAGGAAGGCACGGCAGTCTCCCCCGACGATAGAAGCAGCGCCTGCCCAACCGCCAGCGGATAAGGATAGACGAGTTGATTGTCATAAATAACAGAAGACACCGTAACCCCACGGCGCTCGGCAATGGAATCCACAGTATCTCCCGGTTTTACTACATATATTTCCATAGTTCATTCCTGATAGAGGTTTTCTTTATTTTATGCCTCGTCAATTCCAACAGGTGCTTGAACTACTGATAATTTTTGTCTCTCCGTCTTCCCGTTCCGAGTATATTTTGGTCGTCCCCCACCACTGCGCACTCCTGTCTTCTTCCCTGATATCATAAGAACAGGATGCCGAAACCTTTAGCCGCGGATACCTTCTCACAAGCTCCTCAAATACACGGGTAATCTCCTTCTCCCCTACAGGCAATACTACGGTAATGACTGTTCCCGTGCACTGCCATTCAAATTCTTCTGTCGGAAATTCCTGTGAGAAATAGGCTTTTACGCCTTCAAACACCGATGATGCATCTTTTTCATGGGTACAGATCATAATATCCATCGCTTCGTCCATTTCAAATTTCCCCTTCATCATTCTGCTGTACGGAAGCGCGCCATGTCTTCATGCAGCTCGTTTGTATGAATGCATGTGTGCATATGTTTCTAAACATCCACTTCTATTTATGGCGCTATGAAGATACGGGATATGAATGTTTAGAAAGCAGACAGAATATCGCAGGCAATCGGTGCATAGAAAAGTCTGGCAACCTCCTCCCGCTCGGTTGTCTGACACAGGATCCACATCAATTTTGCTACCACCGCCTCAGTTGTCATGTCGTAAGCTTCCAGGATCGGCAGATTCCGCTTGATACTGCTGCCCACATGATAAACAGACAGATCGCTGCCCTCGTTTTCTACCTGCGTTGTCAACACTACCGTCTTCCCCGCATCCAGCCCTTGTTTTATCGTCTCATAAAAACTTCCTGTTTCATAAACCGGCAGTCCGCCTACGCCAAAGCTCTCAATGATCACTGCACTGCTGCGCTCCAGGAGATACTCCAGAACCCCGCACGCAATCCCTGGCACCAACTTCAACAAAGACACTTTGGCATCCAGATTTCCATAGAATCTGACCGGCACGTCGCTCTCCGTCCTTATATATTGAATCAGCCGGCCATCCTGCACCATCCCTACGATCGGATAATTAATACTGGAAAAAGCTTCAAAGCTTTTGCTGCGTGTCTTCCTGGCCCTGGTCCCCATGATTATCTTGCCATTGAAAACCAGCAGCACACCTGACATCCCGGATGCTGCCACCGTAAAAGCATCTCTTAGATTCTGCTTGCTGTCCGTAGTCTCATATCCAATCGGCTTCTGCGCTCCCGTAAGCACAATCGGTTTCAAACTGTTCTGAATCAGATAACTGAGACCTGCCGCGGTATAAGCCATCGTATCCGTTCCATGGCTTATCACGAAGCCATCATATTTCGTATAACATTCCCGTATCGTTCCTGCGATACGCAGCCAGTGCTCCGGACGGATGTTCGTGCTGTCCAGACTGAAAAGCTGTACGCAGTCTATCTCACAGATTCCGGAAATATCTGGGACATATCGCAATAACTGCCTGCTCGTCAATTCCGGCTCCAGTCCATTATCCCCCATTTCCGAAGCGATGGTGCCGCCCGTACCAATCAGAAGTATCCGTTTTTTCTCCATTTTACAATTAATATTCCTTCCTCTTACAATATGCCATCGTCGTCAACGTACTGATAAATGTCGCCGCAATTGCCAGAGTAATAATCCCCGCCGGCAGTTCCATTTTTAATCTGTTTCGCAGCCTTTTTCTGGTATTTGCTTCTTTATCAGACTATTTCTATGACTGACTCATCTTCACATTCTGATGAATTCAGATATTCCATTGCCCCATTCAGATAATTATCCGGAATTCCTTCGTATTTATCAATCCCATAATAACAGACCGCCACGAATCGAAGTACAAACTCCTGATCCATCATCCGGTCGTCCAATGCCTGCCCAAAGAATACCGCAGGAATATCCTGTTTTGAAAGTGATATCTCAACCTTTTCACTCGTTTCCACAGCAGAGACTCACATCGCTTTCCATGTTTGTGCCGGGCGTTGCCTGCGGTAAGTCTGTTCTTAATAATAAAACGGCATCCCTCAATCAAACTTTTCCCCGGAACGTTCCAGGTCATCTGCCAGTTCGTCCGGCAGATATTTGCGGAAAATATATATGAATACATTGGAGGTCAGAAAGGCAGTCAGTCCTGCACCGCAGCAGAACATGACCATGATGAACGGGACAAACGACAGCGTAAGCAATATAAGGGTCCCATAAATCAAACATAACAGGAGGGAGCAGGGAAAATGCCTTAGTGACATCAACAGCGCATTTTTTACGTTGTCCCGGATGGTATTTTCAAATTTAGCCTGTACCGGAAAAATATAGATACCTGTCAGTATGGCAGGGATCAAGATGACGGATGAACCAATGAGAATAATCTTTCCCATGGTATTTCCCAGAAACATCCCATATCTTAAATCCGTCACAAGGAGAAAAGCGGCAGCTGCCATAACAAGCCATATGACGGTGGCCTGTTTAAAATTCTGTTTAAAGGATTTCTGAAAATTTTTGTGTACATATCCTTCATTTGTGCGGATCATTTTCATGCAGGCATAATAGAGGGCAGTGGTGGAGGCTCCGGCTGTGATTACGGGAAGGCTGTAGATCACCCAAAGAATATGGAGGAGCACCAAATTATATACAAGATTAAAAAAACGCCAGAGCGGTCCGTCAACAGAAAATAAATTCATGTTCTTACCTCATTCTTTCTTTAATCGCTTCCTGTGTATAACACTCTACAACACTCTTCCTCAAAACGCTATCGTTATAACTGCCAAAATTACGCGTAATAGGATGTAATAATTTGCATGATTTTATAATAATACAAATTATTTTAGATAAATCAAAAACTTCCCGCCGCAGCGCGGATGTGCCATTTATTCAAAATATATTATAATAAATGTATAATGTTTTGGATAAATTTAAAATATGGCTTAGTAATTTATGCAATATAAATATCAAAAAACAGAAAATGGCATATACAGATATACATTTAATATAACCAAAACAAAAAAATATAAAATAATATTGTATAATCTAAAATAATATGTTATAATGAAAACCGTAACTAAAAGGCACGTGTAAACCATGATAAAGAAGGAGGATATGGTATGAAACTGAAAAAGGCAAGCGCGATCATTCTGGCAACTGCCCTTGCATTGGGGGGGCTTACAGGATGCGGCAGCAAGAGCGACGGAACGACGGCGGACGGTAAGAAGAATCTGTCCGTATTTATCTTCGCGAATGACCATGAGTCGCCAATCTACAAGGGAATGATCGAGAACTGGAAGGAGGAGCATGCTGAAACGATCGGGAATATTGACGTCCAGATTACTACGCAGGAGGAGTACTCCAAAACATTAACGGGTATGATGACAGCTAAGGAACTTCCTGATGTTTTCTATGTAGGGCCGGAATCCGTACAGCAGTTTGTTGAGAACGGGTATATTGAGAATCTCCAGCCGCTTCTGGATGAATTGGGGATCACCACCGATGATCTGGTTGCGCAGGAAGCTTTGAACAGCTACCGCTACGACGGAAGCAAGATCGGTACAGGCGATCTGTATGCGCTTCCGAAAGATGCATCTGTTTTCGCGTATGCTTATAATAAGGATCTGTTTGATAAGGAAGGCATTCCGTATCCAGATCCGGAGAATCCCTATACTTATGACGAATTTGTTGAAGTGTGCAAACAGTTCACGAAAGATACGGATGGCGACGGGGAGGTTGACCAGTGGGGATGTGGACTGGCAAACCAATTCATGATCCAGCAATATATCTGGTCAAACGGCGCGTCATTCCTTTCAGACGACTATAAAACCATAAAGATTGATACGCCTGAATTCAAAGAGGCATTCCAGAAATTTGTCGATCTTACGGTAGAACATAAAGTGACGCCTTCCGTAGAGCAGGATGCATCTCTTGGCGTATACCAGAGATGGCTTGCAGGCCAGGAAGCGTTCTATGCATGCGGAACATGGGATGTTGCGGCATTCATGGACGATGAGACATTCCCGTTTGAGTGGGATCTGTGTGGCTATCCGACACTGTCTACCGGTAAGAGTATGACCTGGCTTGGAACCGTTGGCTTCTGCGTATCGGCATCGAGCCCGAACAAGAAGGAAGCAGCAGAGCTTGTCTCCTATCTGTGTGCAAATGAGGACGGACAGAAGGAACTCTGCGGTGTTGTAGGCGGTCAGTCGATTCAGCTCCCGAACTTAAAGAGTCTTGCTGAGGGTGAATTTGTTTCCGCGATCAAAGACGGCTCGCTTCCTTTCCCGGAATCTGTTGACGTGTTCTTCAACTACCTGAGCGGTACAGACAAATACGAAGGCCGTTTCCAGGAGACAACCTATACGCCGAATGCTGAATGGTTCGATATTTTCTTCAAAAACATGGATAATGTCAAGAACGGCTCGATGACTGTGGATGAGTTCATCGAGGAATTCCAGCCGCAGATGCAGGAGTCTCTTGACACTGCATGGGAAAGTGTTGAATAATCCCGGCGGAAGAGCCATCAAAACGAATGTGCCCGGCCGGAGGACAAACCGGAAAACCAAATAAAACTGGTTACAGAAAGAGTGGCTGGCAAATCGAAAGGCCAGCCGCTTCCCGTATGGGTATGGAGGTAAGCGTATGAGCGGAGGGAAAGCAAAAGAAATAACAAAGAAAAAAATGAATAAAGCTGAATTCAAGGAACACTGCTGGGGGCTTGCATTTGTGTCTCCTGCATTCATTGGTTTTCTGGTCTTCATGGCCTTTCCGATCGTTTTTGCATTTTTTGCCAGCTTAACGAAATGGAACGGCATGAATTCCATGATGGATAACTTTGTAGGACTGAATAACTACATAAAATTATTTGCAGATGCGAAATTTTGGAAGGTTCTGCTGAATACGGTAATTTACATGATTGGTATTCCGATTGGCATGATTCTGGGGCTTGTGATTGCTGTAGGCATGAACAGGAAAATTAAAGGCATCAAGTTTCTGCGTACCCTGTACTATGTGCCGGTCGTTTCTTCCCTGGTTGCGGTTGCAATCCTGTGGATGTGGGTATTCAATTATGATTACGGCCTGCTGAACAGCATCATTAAGCATGTGACAGGCGTGCATGGACCGAACTGGCTGGGAGACGAGTTCTGGGTAAAAATATCCATGATCATTTTTATGGTCTGGAAGGGGCTTGGCTCTTCGATCATCCTGTATCTGTCCGGCCTGCAGGGAATCCCGAGAGATCTGTATGAAGCGGCGAAGATCGACGGTTCCAGCGGATGGAATCTGTTCCGCCACATAACGGTACCGCTTGTTTCACCGGTCACTTTTTATCTGTTGATCACCGGCCTGATCGGCGGTTTCCAGGTATTCGTAGAAGTGCTCGTCATGGTGCCGAGCGGCGGCCTGAATTACAGTGCGGCGACAGTTGTATTCTATCTGTATGACAAGGCGTTCGGAAGCAATCAGATGGGGTATGGTTCTGCGATGGCATTCATTCTGGCAATCTTTATCTTTATTGTTACGGCGATTAATTTCAAAGGCCAGGATAAGTGGGTTAAAACAATTCAGTAGGAGGTGGGAGATATGGCAAAAAACGATGAGATGAGTTCGGAAATTAAATCACATAAAAGCATGGTCATCGACAGGATCATTTTCGTGGTGCTGTTGTTGGGCGCGGTTTTCATGGTATTTCCGCTTATTTATATGATTCTGAGTTCTTTCATGACAAAGAACCAGATCCTGGCGGCTGACTTCAGCATCATTCCGGATCCGTGGAAATTCGGAAAGTACGGAGAGGTGCTGGCAAAGCCGGAATTCTTAAGGGGTCTGCGCAACACGCTGATCGTAGCGCTTCCCGTTCTTATAATCGGCGGGTTTACGTCTTCCCTGTCTGCCTTTTCGTTCAGTAAATTGAATTTCCGCGGGAAGAACGGCATCTTCCTGGGGCTGCTTGCAACGATGATGATCCCGTTTGCAGTCGTTATGATCCCGCAGTATGTAATGTTTACGAAAATGGGGTGGACGAACAGTCTCCTTCCACTGATTATACCGGGTCTGTTCGGCAATGTCAGCATCATCTTTTTCCTGCGGCAGAACCTGACGAGCGTGCCGGATTCCATTGTAGAGGCGGCCAAACTGGACGGATGCAGTTATTTTAAGATGTATTTATCCATTTTCCTTCCCCTGATGAAGGGTGCGCTGATGACGCAGCTTATCCTGTGGTTCATGGGAATCTGGAACGATTATCTTGCACCGACAATCTTTATCCAGAATGAAGAATGGTTTACCCTGCAGGTAGTGATCCGCTCCTTTAACTCTTATTATGCGGTAAACAGTGATTACCCGCTGATTATGGCGGCATCGGTACTGGCGATCCTGCCTACGCTGCTCCTGTTCTTCTTCTTCCAGCGGTATATCATTGAATCACTGGCGGTGTCAGGCGTAAAGGGCTAAGAAACGGTAATTGGAAAGTAAGATTAAGTAGGGTTGTTTTCCTGTGCAAATGACAGGAAACAACCCTGTTTTTAAAAAGGACAGTGTAAATCTGTCCGAAAGGAGAATCATGAAGGGCAAGACAGGAATTTTTATTGTAATAGTGGTGTCTTTGCTGTCGGGCTGCGCACAAAAAGAAAAACTGAAGGCGGATACGGCAGTGGAAAAGACATTTGAAGAAGTATCGGTACACGACCCGTCTGTCGTGGATGGCGGGGACGGTTATTATTATATTTTCGGTTCGCATCTTGCGGTGGCAAAGACGGACGATCTGATAAACTGGACCTATGTAAACAGAGGAATCAAAAATGAGAACGAGGTAATTCCGAATGTTTATTCGGAAATGAAAGAAGCGTTTGAATGGGCGCACAGCAATACGTTCTGGGCGCCGGATGTGATTCGTCTGAAAGACGGAAAATATCATATGTATTACTGTAACTGTCAGGGAGACAGCCCGTTGTCCTGTCTCGGTACGGCGATTTCTGATTCTGTGGAAGGCCCCTATGTGAATCAGGGTATCATGCTTAAGTCAGGGATGAGCCCAGACCAGCCAAGTGAAAACGGAAGGCTGTATCAGTCTGCTGATGATCCGAATGTGGTAGACCCGGTGGTATTCTATGACCAGGAAGAACGTTTGTGGATGATCTATGGTTCTTATTCCGGCGGTATCTTCGTGAAGGAGATGGATCCGGAAAGCGGACTGCCCCTGGAGCCCGGCTATGGAAAGAAACTGCTTGGCGGTGACCACCTTCGGATTGAGGCTCCCTATGTGATCTATAATCCGGATACGGGATATTATTATATGTTCCTGTCCTTCGGCGGCTTGGATTCGGACGGCGGATATAATATCAGAGTATGTCGTTCATCGACGCCGGACGGTCCGTATCTGGATTCCATGGGACAGGATATGATTGACTGCAAGGGACCTGCCGGGAGTGTGTTCAGCGACGCTTCAGCGGCGCTTTATGGAACGAAACTCATGGGATGCTACAAATTTCTCTGGTCGGAAGGAGAAGAGGGAGAAAACCGGAACGGATACCTTTCCCCTGGACATAATTCATGCCTGTACCAGGAGGATACAGGAAAATATTTTCTGATCTACCATACGCGGTTCGAAAACAGGGGCGAGGAACATGAAGTTCGAGTCCATCAGATGTTTTTCAATGAGGAAGGCTGGCCTGTTATCGCACCGTACCGCTATACCGGAGAGACGGCCGGGACTTATACAAAAGAAGAAACAGCCGGAACTTACAAGTTTATCAACCATGGCAGGGACATCTCCCCGGAAATCAGGGAATCAATCCTGATCGAACTAAAGAAGAACGGGAAAATCGGCGGCGATGCAGAAGGCACATGGGAACTGGAGGATGGAAACAAAATAAGCCTTACAATAAACGAAGACACTTACCAGGGAATCATCTTAAAACAGTGGGATGAAGACGGTAAAAAATATGTAATGACATTCACGGCCCTAAATGAAGAAACCGGAATTTCCGTATGGGGCAGCGGCTTGAATGCTTTGAAAGAACAATGATCTGAAGTCTGGACAAATTCCTGGGGCTGTTCAGCAAAGATTAAAAAATCTCAGACATAACAGCCCCTTTTTCTATAAAGCATTTAAAAACAGGCTGTAAGGAAGGCTGCGAAAAAAGCAGCTCCGGTTCCGCGGCGAGGGTGAAGCCTATATGGGCGGCAAGCAGGCTGACACCGCTGACGAGGAATGCACCGAGCGCTACTGCCTCAAACACTTCTCGCGTATTTGTTTCATCTGATTTGTTCTTAAGATAGTTGAATCAAACTGCCTCGCTGAATTGCAATACCCATCTTTTCATTCAACTGCTAAGCCGCCTGCTCTTCTCTCAACAATTTCAACGCTATACTATCTGAAAGTTCCAATGTCATATCTGTATCTTCTTGATCTTCAATCAGGCATTTCTTCGCAATTTGTTGAATACATGGCACCCAGCAAACCAACATCCACAACAAACAACTTGAATGCCGAAAAATCCTGATACGCCCTAAGCGGAAAATCCGGCTTTTTCATCCGGCTGATTCTATATACCAACCCACATCCGTCAACCATGTGATGGCTGCCTCATATTCTCTGGCTCTGGCTCCTTCACAAATTAATCCATAAATAAACTTTTTGTTTTCTTATGCCAACTGAGCCGGAATAGAATTCCACAACATTCTGATTCGCGTAACAATTTCCTTTGGAGTATGCTTGGACAAATCATTTTCATAGGCATTTTTACACATCTTCAAAATAACTTTATTTTCTGTCACAATTTCTTAAAAGATTAAAATGCGGAGAGCCTACCCCCTCCTTGTGTCAAGTTAATGTCACAAACTTTGTAAAAAATATCTTGTAATAATGATTTTTCCCTCTCTCTTATTGTTGAATAATACCAAAACAAGAAAATCAATATAATAAAAGCAGGATACATCTTATTATAAGATTTCCGCTCTTAACGATTACTTTGTATTTAAAATATCAGAACAACCACCATCCTTAATTTGCGCCACTACATGTTCCTCTACCCTATCATAAAAATACCGTGCATTTGATATCTGTTCTTCAACCTCTCTTTTCGATATGACAAAATAGTCATTATAGTCGCTATCGCTACGAATATCAAAGGCTTCCGATATTATATCTGACATAGATACATCAAATATCCCTGTTTTTATATATTCTTTACGAAAATAAGCGCCCACCGCAGAATGTTTTGAAAAGTCTATGGAACTTAATGCTAATACACTTCGCATACAATGGAAAACCGCATAATAAGAACGATTCGCCGCACCTTTATAATCCGATATCTCTATCAATGCTTTTGCCGATATAATACATTGTCTCGCTGTCTCTAAACGATATATAGCTAAATCTGCTCTTGCTTTATCCATAAATTCTCACACCTTCCTTTTCAATGTTTTGGTAAAATGGCTGGTACTTCATATTGTTTTCATAATCATCACTATTACGTGCAAGAAGCGAAACCATAATATCATTTTTTAAACCAATTCGGCTTGCAATTCTACTGATCTCTTTTCGTCTTTGCGTTATTTCTTTTTGATCGCAATTCAATAAAATCATGATATCAACATCTGATTCCAAATTAAAATCCCCACGAGCATATGAACCGTACAAAGTAATACGTTCAATTTTTTTACCAAATAATTTTATCAATTCTTCGTATACTTCAGACATAATATTCTTTATTTTTTCTTCCACTTCTTGATACCTCATATATTCCTTAAATCCCAATATCCATCTTTTTTATAAGTATATCCCAAAAAACTTTGCTTCTCAACACTCTTTCACAAAAATGATACAAAAACAGAGAGCCCTCAGACTCTCCGCCTCCTGTCCTTCCCCTTACAATAAACCACTGCCACCGCCGTACTCACAAACGTCGCCACAATCGCCGGCCCGATAATCCCCGCCGGATTCACGCTTCCATACTGACTCCTATAGGCAATCATATTTACAGGTATCAACTGCAGTGATGAAATATTAAGTATCAGAAAGGTACACATTTCCCTGCTGGCCACACGCTCCCACTTGCCTTTCCTCCTGGCCGCGGCTCCCAGAGCGTCCGCCGCGCTTCCTCTGTCAGAGCCGCCGGTCGCCCCCGCTCCGCCATCCGCCACATCCCAACCGCATTTGACGTTTCCGCTTTCCGGAACATACCCCGGCGTCCCCCGCTCCGCTTCCAGCTTCGCCAGCTCCTCCATGGCCTTAAGCCCCGCCGGCGTACACGCCCAGCCCAGCCCCAGAAGATTAGCGATCATATTGGTCGCAATATACTCTCTGGCCGGATGTCCCTCCGGTATCCTCGGAAACAGAAACCGTATAAATGGCTGTATCCCCCGCGTCAGTTTCGCGATCAATCCTGACTTCTGCGCGATCTCCATAAGTCCAACCCACAAAGCCATCACGCCGATCATCGTAATGCACAGCGATACCGCGTCCCCGGCAGAATCCAACGCTGCATTGGTCACCTCCGCCATCTTTCCGGTTATCGCTCCATACACCACTCCAATCAGAATCATAAAAGCCCAGATATAATTCAACATGGTTCAAAAAGAGCATGTGCTGCCGTAACACATGCCTTTCTCCCTTTTCTTAATTATAACAGTTTATGACGCCGCACTGCCTTTTATACACCTGATTTCCTGAAGTCCATTTTCCTGTGAAACAAAAAGCAGGTACAAGGCGCATGAAAGCCCTGTCCCGCTTCACTGTCTTCCCGAATCAATGCATCCCCGTCTCTGGATTCAGCCGTACCCGTATCACCTGTCCATCCAGCACATACTGAGAAAAGTTCGTCTCATCACCGTTTCGTTCCATATCCTTCACCCATCGGTTCCCCTCGAAATGGCCTTCCTCCACACTCAGGAAATTCAACTGACTGGACTGCCTCGACGACAGATGGCTGTAACACTTCTCATCCTCCGCCCCTGGTCTTCTGATAAAGTCAAAGGCTACCCCCGCTCCGCCCACGAAGAATTCATGTGCTCCGGTCTGTATGAGCAGCGCCCGGCCTCTGATCTGTGCCTTGTCTTTTCCCATCTCATCCAAAGGCTCCTGTGTGTAACCCAGTTTCATCTTTCCGGTATGCATAAAGTGCGCCACTACATGATACTCTTTCAGCCTGATATAACGGCTGGTCTCAAATTCCTCCTCGGCAACAGCATAAACCTGCCCGGTCTTTCTGTAACGGATCAGCAGCGGGATCATCCCTGCGATCGTCCTCATGGTAACCGCCATATCATGATACTGCTCCAGCAGATTCCCGTTTTCATCCAATGCATGTTCCGCACCAAAACAGCAGATCCCCACTGCACCGTAATCTGCCACGGCAAGCAGCGCATTCATGGCATTCGCCTCTCCGCCAAGCGGCGACTCAGGTATAAACAGAGGATTATCCTCCCTGTCATATCGTCCGCAGATCCTGATATATTCCCGCCTGTTCTGATTATAGATATCCGGACCGATCAAATCCAGATGCGGCGCGCCCACCTTCCAGATGTCCAGTACTCTCCCTGCAGCCGCGCCGCTGTTATAGCATCTTCCCGGTTCTTCATAGCCAGTCTCCCCGATCATCACATTAGTGAACATGGGCAGGTCATAGATCTGCTTTCCCGCCTCTGCGATGCTGTCAATATATCTCGCATGATGCCATGCAGAAAAAGCCTCATGAGAATGTCTGCCGAACTTTCTTTTCCATGGGGACATCTCCCCCTCCCGCAAGTCTTCCACACCGCTGTCTTCCAGTCGGACACCTGTAAGGCACTCTGGCACCTCTTTCTGATACTCCGCCAACACATACTTCGAATAATCCATATCCGTGTTGGCATATCCCATCTCATTCTCAATCTGCACCGCCAGTACCGTCCGCTTATCCCCGTCGTACTCTTTCAGGAACAGCATCAGCTTCTCAAACGCCATCCTGTCACGTTCCAGCGTCTCTCTACAGTGAGGTGAAAGCGAGGCTACAGGTGCACCGTCCGGTCCTTTCGCCAAAAGATACCGGCCCGGATCCCGTTTGATATATTCCGGCACATAATTCGGATGTCCGTTCTTGCTGGCGGCAAACCACAGAAGGATCAGCTTTAACCCAGCCTCCCTGGTCTCATCAATCAGCCCCTGTACCAGGCTCATGTCGTACTGTCCTTCCTCCGGCTCCAGCCGATACCAGTAGACCGGCGCTTCCAGGCAGTTTCCTCCATACGCCTTTACTACCCTGACCGCCTTTCTGATCAGCGGAGTGCCTGTGGAAGAATTGTGTGCCTGTACCCCCACCGGCATAAAGGGGTTCCCCTTCTCATCCCTCAAAAAGTCATTCTGCATTGCGGCTCCTCCCTTTTAAAATGTGAATTCTCTATACACTCTGGCAAATTCCTCATGGTATCCACAGTTCTCAAACCGAAAAGCTTCCGGCAGCCTCAGCATTTCCTCTTCCGAATACATTGCCAGCAGCGGTTTCAGAATGTATTTCTGTTCTAACGGATATAAAAGCGCTCTCTGCCGAAACGCCAATACATATCTGTCTTCTCTTCCGGCTTCCGGATATTCTCCGGCAAGCAGCGTTTCCAGCCCCTTCGCCGCCTGTCTCTCCGCCCGATGATGATCCCATCTTCCCTGAATCTTATCGGCCAGCTTCATCCACGCCGAATCCCTTTTCGGATAAACCAGTCCCATGAAACAGGCGTCCTTATACGACCACAGTGTAAAGGAAACCTCATATTTCTGAAAAAGCCGGAAGGTCAGTTCAATCAGCGGCAGCGTGTCTTCCATCCCGTTTGTGGCAATCTCATAGCCTGCCTCGCCACACAGGATCGGCCGCTCAAACTCCTCACGGATCCGGATCAGGCTGCAGAATACTTCCTCGAATTTCTGCTCCCGTTCCCGTCTGTCATACTCCTTATCATACAGATTATCATACCACACCGTAGGATAATAATGGAAGGTCAACGCTGTCTGCTCATCCGTAATACCCCGCAGGCAGTCGAAATCTGAAGCAAAATGATCCCCCTCCACAAATATGATGTGTTCTCTGTCCACGCTGCGTATGGCTTCCGTCACCTGCGCATAGAAGTCCGGCAGGAAATCATTCGCCTGTGCAGACACAAACCCGGTCGCCATATCTTCTCCCTCACCGGTATCGATCCGGTCAGGTATGATAAAGGGTTCATTCAAAATATCATATCCCAGCAGATATACCTCATCCCGATAACGCGCAGCAATCTCCTTCCACAGCATGACCATCTGCTGCCGGAAAACACCGTACTGCCAGAAAAGCGTATACCCCGTCCCGTTATCGCTGTGCCAGTCCGGATTCTGTCCGCCCGGCACCGTATGCAGATCCGGCAGCACATAGATCTCATACTTTTCCGCCATCCGGAACAGATAGTCGAAGCAGGCAAATCCTTCCTGCCGCCACTCCCCGGGCCTCTCATCCTCCATAAACAGCCGATAATTGAAGGGAACCCTCACCAGGTTGATCCCCAGCTCTTTCATAAAGCGGAAGTCCTCTTCCGACACAAATTCTCTTACAAGCCTGTCAAAGAACAGGTCCGCTGCCTCTTTTCCATATACATCCGCAAACGACTGCCGGATCTGGAAATCATTTCCCGGTATCCCCATCATAAAATGTTCCAGATTCAGCCAGGATCCGATACCGATCCCCTTAAACAGGATTTCTTCATCTCCCCTGTAAAATTTCTTACCTTTTACCTGTACAAATTCTCTCATACGCAAAACTCTCTTTCCTGATAATAAAAAACAGAGTATTCTAACCCTTCAGTCCGGAGAACGCCACACCCTCGATCAGATACTTCTGAGCAACGATATAAACGAGCAAAATCGGGATCAGGGAACACACGGTACCTGCCATGATCAGTCCATAATCCGTATTATACTGAGAACGGAAACTGGCAAGTCCCAGCTGAATCGTCTTATAATTATCATTATCCAGATAAATCATGGGCGCCAGATAATCATTCCACATAAAGGTAAACTGAAAGACCACCAATGTTGCCAGGGAAGGTTTGCACAGTGGAAATACCACTCTGGAAAAAATCCCAAACTCTTTACAGCCGTCAATCCTCGCAGCCTCACACAGATCATCCGGTATCCCTGCCATCGCCTGCCGCATCAGGAAAATACCAAAAACACTGACCAGATTCATAACGATGATAGACCAGGGCGTATTGTAGAAGCCAAGGCGCTTGTTGATCATAAACTGAGGGATCATAACTGCGTGCCAGGGTACCATCATGGTTGCAAGATATACCATAAAAATAGCATTCTTTCCCGGAAAACGCAGCTTGGCAAACGCATAAGCCGCCATGGAACAGGTAATAATCTGTCCTATCGTAACGGTAACTGAGTACGCAAATGTATTTCTGAAATATTTAAAAAAGGGAATCTTTGTCCATACATCTACATAGTTTGCAGTCCGGACAGGATCCGGAATCCAGCGTATCGGATAAAGAAAGATTTCATTATTATTTTTAAAGGACGAAGTGATCATCCATATAAAAGGCACCGTCATACTAAAGGCCACCGCCAGAAGGATGATGATAAGTATTCCATTTGATATTGCATGCGCTTTGTTCTTTTTCATAGTCTCATCCCTCCCTTACTGATAGGTAACCCATTTTTTCTGTCCGATAAATTGTATCACAGTAATGATCAAAATTACGAAGAACAGGAAATATGCCATTGCGGACGCATAACCGAAATGCATATACTTAAATCCTTCCTGGTAAATACGGTAAACCAGGACATTGGTCGCCCGTCCGGGCCCGCCTTCTGTCATGACATTAATCAGGTCAAATACCTGGAAAGAACTGATCGTCATCATAATAACAACCAGGAATGTAGTCGGTGATAATAATGGCAATGTAATCTTAAAGAATTTGGTCCCCCCTCTGGCGCCGTCCACATCCGCAGCCTCATACAGCTCTTTTGAAATAGCCTGCAGTCCCGCCAGAAAAATGATCATGTAGTAACCGGCGCTTTTCCAGATCGACACTACGATGATGGCCGGAAGCGCCCATTTGGTAGAAAGCAGCCAATCCGGAGGAGCAGCAATGCCGATTCCCCTTAAGAAATTGTTGATCGGCCCATTGTTGGGATTAAAAAGTAACGACCAAATAATACCCACCGCCACATTAGAAGTAATGTACGGGAAAAAGAATACGGTCTTAAAAAAACTGGATCCTTTCAGCCCTTTATTTACAGCAACCGCAAGCAAAAGTGAGAGAACAATCGTTCCTGGTACTGTCGCTAACGCATAGATTAGATTATTTTTCAATGATATGGTAAAATAGCTGTCCTTAAACATTGCGGTATAATTCTGAAAACCGACAAAATCCATGGTCTTAAAGCCGTCGTAATTTGTCATGGAAATATAAAATCCCATAAAGATTGGGATAATCATAAATACCAGGAACAATACAGCACTGGGCAAAATAAACAGATATCCTGATATCACTTCACTTTTCCGATATTTAATTTTTGTATTCTTCTTTCTGTCATTGTTCTGCATAGGTTCTTCCCCATAATAGACGGAAAGAGAAGATTGAAACTCTTCTCTTTCCTGCTTTTTATCTTTTCCTTACTCCTGCAAATCCTCTGGCGGCAGATTTACTGCTTGCTCCGGATCTCGTCACACTGAGTCTTCAAATTGCTCATGCACTCGTCGATCGTAGTCTCCCCAAGCAGATATAACTGTGCATGCTCACCAAGAGCTGTCGTAAATTCGCCGTAATTTCCAACATTAGGCTGCTCCTGGATCTTGTCCGCCTCAAACAGGAACTTTGTGGACTCTTTTCCACTGGCCTCTGCAAGGGACACCTTCGCTTCATCGGAAGAATATGCATGAATCATTCCTGTAGATGAGTAGATTGAAGAACCTTCCTCACCGCAAAGATACGTCAGGAAGTCAAAAGCCTCGTCAGGATACTTGCAGGTACTGGTAACCGCCGCATACTGGAACTGTCCCCAGGAAGTACCATCTGCTACCCCTTCAGGAACCGGCATGGGCGCTATTTCCCAATTCACATCCGTCTGTCCATTTGCTTCTGCTTCCATCAACATATTTACACACCATTCACCGTTGGGAACCAATGCCACATGGCCGTTCTGGAACTCTGTCATATAATCATAGGTACCGGAAGAAACTTCAGCAAATGTGTAATGGGAACCGTTGCTCATCAACTCATTCAAAAGTTCTAAAGATGCCTGGATATATTCTGTATTCTCATCATTTGCATATACTCCATGCTGTACGGAATAGAAATGATAAATCCAGTTTACCCAGAAACCTGCTTTCAAAGGTGAACCATCTGCAGCAGTCTTGCCGGAAAGCGCCTCGGCAAGCTGTGCGGAATAATCAACATACTCTTCCCAGGTCATCTGGCCCGGAGCCTCCATACCGGCTTCGCTGATCAGATCTGCGTTATAGAACAACGCCCAACAGGTCGTTCTGGTGGGCAGTGCATAATACTTTCCTTCGTAATCACTGGTATCCCACATTTCGCCATAAACTGACGTATCAATATCGCTGCCGGCAAGCTTGTCTGTGATATCCAGCAGCGCGCCTGCCTTCGCATAAGTAGACATCTGTCCGACACCTCGGATATCAACCAGATCGGCGTCCGTTTCGCCGGCAAGCATCACTTTCAGCTTATCGTCATAATCAGATTCGGGAACAACATTCAATGTAACCTGAACGGCATCCTGTTCCGCATTATAGGCGTCTACAACCTTTCTGATATAATTTTCCTCATCGCTCCATATGTAGAAATTAAGGTTGACTTTATCTCCGCTTGCCTCCGAAGCTTGTCCCTCTGCAGAATCCTGTGCGGTTTCCGCTTCGGTTCCGCTTCCTGCATCTGCCGCCGCGTCAGGCGATGCGGTATCGCTTCCGGAACTGCCGCAGGCCGTCAGCCCCATAACCATTGCCGCGCCCAGAACCAGCGCGATCGCTCTTTTTTTCATGAATAATACCTCCCTTTCTTTGCCGGTATATGCCATATTTCAGGCCTATCCCGAAATGTACTATATTTTCAAGACTACTATAGTGTAATTTCAGCATTATGCATAGGCGGATTTTTTATCAACCCCTCTTTCTTAACAATTCCTTACAGTATATCCGTCCTCACTTCGTTTTCTTCCGCCCGTCATTGCAGGATATCCCGCCTGGCATTTTCAAAACGCTTCATAACCTCATCCAGGGAAAGTTCGTCCCTAAAGTACAGATCGGCAAGGCTCCTGAACTTCTCAAGCAATGCATCGTAATCATTCCACATAGGCTGCTCCATAACACGCTTTGCCTCAAAAAAGACTTTCGTACTCTCCTCGCCTAAAATTTCCTCGTAAATCTCCCGGATCTCCTCATCCGAATAGGCCGGGATGATCGCATCCCTGGCGTAGATTCCGGCTCCTTGCTTTCCACACAAAAATTCCAAAAAAGCAAAAGCCTCCGCCGGACAGACGCAAGACGATGTAATTCCCGCAAACTGGTACATGCCCAACGTAGTTCCCGCTTCCACTCCCTGCGGTACAGGAACAGGCGCCACTCCCCACTCCGGTACAGAAATCCCCTCCGCTTCGTCCTCCAAAAACTGATTCGCCAGCCATTCACCGTTCACCATCATGGCAATATTTCCCTTCTCAAAATCCTGACAGTAATCATTGTCCCTGAGTCTGAACTCTTCATAAGGCATGTGGCTGTCCCGGTACAGACGCTTTATCAGTTCCAGACTGTCCCGCGTAGGCTCCATATCATCATCCAACAGATAATAGCCTTTTTGGATCGCGCAAAACTGAGGAATCCACATGGGAAAATATCCGCCCCAGATCTTCTCGTCCTCACTGTCTTCTGCCATAGTAAGCGCCAGTTCCTCATATTCTTCCCAGGTCATCTGCTCCGGATAAGGAACCCCAGCCTGATCAAACAACTCTTTGTTATAATACAATACCCAACATGTACTTCGTGTGGGCAGCGCATAAAATTCATTGTCGATCGTGATCGCGTTATACATATTTCCATAAGCTGTCACATCCAGATCACTCGCCTTCAAATATTCCCGCAGTCCCAGAAGAAATCCCCTCTGCTGAAACTTGATCACATGGCTGTTTCCCCGGAGCCCTACAATATCTGCCTCCACACTCTCACCATAATTCTCCACCCAATCGTCATGCTCATCATTCGGAATGACAAACAGGCGGACAGCCTCCCGTCCCTGCAGGGCATTCCATGCCTCCACTACCTTACGCACATAAGTTTCCTCGTCACTCCAAATATAATAGTCCAATGTGACGTCTTCATCACAGCCGTCCTCGCTTTTCGCATGCTGCACATATTCTTCCCCCGTACAGCCGCATAACAGAAACGACACGCATGTCAACACCATGACAAACGCTCTGTAAACCTGTTTTTTCAGAAAACTCTTTCCCATAACCCTTGACCCGGCCTTTCCTTTTGTGGTATACCAAATGTATGATATACTTTATTGTCGCTTTCATCGTTTTTATTCTGGTTCTGTATTTTCATCGGGACAAACTCGTCTCCGTAAGATATCTGTTGGCTACCGGCATGCTCTACATCCTTGCCATCATCAGCATGATCTTGTACTTGTCCAAAGATACCTTTTATTATAATATTATCAAAAATTATTTTTCCCTGCCGGATTCTGTCTGGAAAACAATGATGTTTACACCCCTTCCCAAAAGTTGGATCCTGCGCGGATTGAACTTTTTTTCTCTGTCGACGATCTGGATGGGCGCTCATTTCTCTCTGACCTATTGTTCCTTCGCCGACCGGAAAAGTATTTCCCGGCTTATGAAATTTATCTCTGTCTTCCTGGTAACAGAGTTTATTTTCTATGACCCTTTTGCAGGAAAAACTGTTTACCTGCTGCTCTATCCCGCTTTCCTGAATACTGCCCAGTATGACGCTCTTTTATCCGTCACGCACATCATAACAGAAGTTTTCAATAACGGTATCGTTCTTATCAGCATCCTGAATCTGTTCCTGCAAAACAGGCAGATTTATTCCTTCCCTTATTTCAAATATTTTGCTTTGGGGGAATCGATCAGCTACACACTGCTCATGATCTCCTATCTGGTTCTGTTCTGGCAGCTCCCTGTCCATCCTATCCGGTTCTCCCGGATTTCCGGCTATACGGTTTATACTTCCCTGCCACTTTTTCAGGACTACTTAATTTATCATATTTTCCCCTATTATCTGCTTCTTGCTGCTCTGATCATGTGTGTGAGCGTTATCCTGCTCTCTTCATTCTGCCGAAAAATAAATGACGACAGCTTTTCTCTTTCCGGCAGAATAGATGCTGCCAATACAACCTCCAAGGCTTTCTGCCACTATATGAAGAATGAGCTGCTGGCCATTCAGGCGGAAATCCGCCTTCTGGACGTTCCGGAACAGAACCGCGGGGATCTGGCTCATATCAATGAGCGCTGTCAAAACCTTTATCAGCGGCTGGACGTCATTCACCGCAGCACGAAGGCCTCCACGCTGACCTTGGAGAATGCCGACCTAGAAGCCCTGCTCCACCGCATTGTCTCCCGTATGTCTGCGGAACTGACAGATTTCCATGTATCCGTAAATGTTGTGGACAATGTACCGCCGGCCTTCCTGGATGCCGATTACTTCGAGCAGGCCATCCATAACCTGGTAACAAATGCCGTGGATGCCATGTCCGGTCTTCCTCCCGAACGGAAGAATCTGATTTTTACGCTGCGGTCCCTGGATCAGTGGATCGCCCTCTCAATCTCGGATACCGGTCTTGGCATACGGCCGCAGAACCTGTCCCATATTTTTGAACCGTTTTTCACCTCCCACCCCATCGCTGAGCACTGGGGAATCGGATTGACGGTTACCCATCAGATCATACAGGCGCACAAAGGGCGTATCAGCGTGGAAAGCAAAGAAGGAAAGGGCACCACTTTCCAGATTCTTCTTCCCGATCTGAGAGACTACGCCAAAACAGCGCCGGAAAGGAAACGAAAATGTCTGATTCACTGATCAAAATCCTGATTGCGGAAGATACGGAACCTCTCCGCAGATTATATAAGAAGATCATCAATGCCGCTCCCGATATGGAAGTCGTGGCCGACACCGACACCGGTAAGGATGCCGTCGCCCTTGCTCTGCAGACACAGCCGGATGTGATCCTCATGGATATCGAGATGGAAACACCGGATGCCGGCCTGCGGGCCGTGGAAAGCATCCTCGGCGCAAAGCAGGATCCTAAGATTATCATTCTAACAGTCTATGAGGAAGATGAGTTGATTTTTACGGCGTTTCGTCTTGGTGTGATCGATTACCTGATTAAAAATGCCCCCCCCCAGGAGATTTTGGAGAGTATACGCAACGCCTATTTTAACCAGAGTCCACTGCGCCCGGAGCTGGCCTCCAAGATCCTCGGCGAATTCAAACGGGTAAAGGCCTACGAGACAAGCTTCCTGTTCGCCGTAGACATCGTGTCCTCCCTGACAACCACGGAGCTGCAGCTTCTGCGTCTTCTGCTGGATGGCAAAAGCCGTCGCGAGATCTGCACCCTGCGCCACGTAGAAATGTCCACCGTGAAGACCCAGATCAACCATATCCTGAAGAAATTTGACAAGAAATCCGTAGAAGAAGTCACTGCCATGATCTCTTCCTTAAATCTGTACGACCTGATCTACAATCGGCGGAATTTTTAGTATTTTCATTTTCGTAGAATTATATCATCGAATGATAAGACGAGGAAGGTGGATAAATTTTCATCCACCCTCCCCCAATGAAACGAAGAATGTCTATAGCGCCTTCTCGAAACGCTTCATCTCGAACGGATCCAGCTCTATTTGTTTTCCATCAAACAGAAAGTTTTTTGCAGTCCCGTCGTTGTTAAAAACAAAGATAAACTGCCGGCCTTCTTTTTCCCGTGTTGTCACTTCCACACGCTCCGGCAGATCCGTGATATAAGAGATCCCCGCCTGCTGCAGCGTTCTTTCGGCCAGCCTGCGGCAGAACTCAGGAAGTCCCACGGTCCCGACATAATATACGATCCCTTTCCCGTAAGCGTTCTGTGTGACCGCAGGTCTGCCCGCATAGAAATTCTCTTTATATACGGCAAGAACCTCCGCACCCTCCGTACGGATCACATCGCACCAGTGCGTACCCATATAGTCTTCCCCATCCATTGTGATCATTATCTTATCTGTCCCTGTCGCATCATATTCTTCCACTACACATCCGGTCATATCTGCATAGTCAGCTGGCAGCGGTCTCATGATGCAGTTGTTATATTCATCCTTCACACCGCTGCGGGTCGTCAAAAGCACAATGCCGCCACGGGAGGCAAAGTCATGCAGCTGCCGCACAGCTTTCTGAGACCGGACATACATTGCAGGCGCGACGACAATGTCATAGCCCTCCATATCCGCCTCCTGACTGATGATATCCACATTCACACCATAGCGGGAAAAGGCATCATGAAATGCCTGCAGCTGTTCCATATAATAGAAACCTGCCGTCTGCAATTGCAGCCGAAATGCGTATTCACTCTCAAAGCCGCATAACAGCGCTACTCTGGACCGTACGACAGTTCCCTCCATGTCCTTCCATGCGTCCACTGTCCGGCATAATTCCTCAAATTCCGCGTATCGCCTGCCCGGTACATTGCTGTGGTCGATCAGACCATGCCAGAACATCTCTGCCCCGCCTGTCGCACTGCGAAAACGAAAATGGATCACCGCGTCCGCTCCATGCGCAAATGCCTGCAGCCCATAGCCTTTGATCATTCCCGGCCTGACCGTAGGCGCCATGGGCATCCAGCATCCCGGTGTACCGCTCAGCTGTTCCATGACCCAGAAGTTTCTCTGTTTCACACCACGGATAAAGTCCAGATGAAAGGCATGCGAATAGTAACCCTCTTCCGGCAGTCTCGTAGTCGGATAATTATCATAGGAGCAAAAGTCCAATTTAGCAAACAGCTTATAGAAATCGGGCATGCTCTCACAGAACCATGTATTGGTGGTAATCGGTGTATCCGGAAAATATTCTCTGAGAAGTTCTGCCTGAAACTCCACATAGCCTGCTGTGCTCTCTGACATGAACCGCTGATAATCAAGCAGATATGCCGGATTATACTGCGTGATCGGGAAGCTCCCCAACGGAGGATGTATCTGTGACCAGGCGGAATAGCTGCCGCTCCATACCTCATTGTGGTACGCCTGATTGACCGCTTCCAGAGTGCCGTACCTGTTTCTCACCCATTCCCGGAATCCCTCCGCACAGACATCACAGCAGCAAAATCCCGCCTCCACCTCGTTATCGATCTGCCACGCTGCAATATTGACTGCATTCTGATAATGTTCTGCCATTTTACGGACAAATGTTTCTACCAGTTCACGATATTTCGGTGCATTGTAGCATCTATGCCCCCTGATCGCAGGTTCCTGCTTCCTTCCATCTCTACCTGTCAGCAGCGCCTCCGGATATTTTTCATACAGCCATAATGGCGGGCAACTCGTAGGCGTACACAGAATAACCTCGATGCCCCTCTCGGCAAATAGCGCCACAGCATCATCCAACCATGCAAAGTCATAGGCGCCTTCCCGGGGTTCCATCTTACTCCAGGCAAACTCTGCCATCCGCACCAGCCTGACACCGCTCTTCTTCATCAGGTCCGCATCCTGTTCCCACAAACTCCTGTCCCAATGTTCCGGATAATAATCCACTCCGATCTTCATATTAGTCCCCCATTCCTGCACAGCCATCTATGCTATGTAAGTACTAGATTTTCATGATAAGCATAACACTAAACAACAAAAAGAGGAAGGTGGATAAATCATCATCTACCTTCCTCTTGCACTCTCTGTTAAAGCTGTCTGCCATTTTATGTTTCTCCTGAAGACCGTTTGAAAAAAAGTATTTAGTACCGCCGCCTACCACTCGATCACCGCCGAAGCCCACGTCAGCCCGCCGCCAAACCCGGACAGCGCAATCTTCATCCCCGGCTTCAAAAGTCCCTTCCGGTTCATCTCATCCAACAGGATCGGCACACTGGCCGCCGATATATTCCCACAGTGATCCAGACTGATGGGGAACTTATCCTCCGCCACCTTAAGTCTCTTTGCCACCGACTGCAGAATCCTTATATTCGCCTGATGCAGTGCAAAATACTCGATCTCTTCCACCGCAAGCCCGGCCGCCTGTATCGTCTTCTGCAAAGAATGTGGCACCGCCGTCACCGCAAATTTATAGACCTCCTGCCCGTCCATATGCACATACGAATATTCCTTCGACGTCTCCACCAGCGGATTGTTGTTGGATCGGCCTCTGCAGGCCAGCACGCCGCCCTTTACGCCATCCGATCCCTGGTCGAAAGCCAGCAGTCCTGCCGTTCCCTCTTCCGCCCGAACCACCGCCGCGCCGGCGCCGTCCCCGAACAGGACACAGGTACTTCTATCGTTCCAGTCCATAATTCTGGACAGCGTCTCTGCCCCCAGGATCAATGCCGTCTTATAAACTCCCGTCTGCAGATAGACGTTCGCAATGTTCAAGGCAAACATAAATCCCGCGCAGGCTGCATTGATATCGAATGCCACGGCATTCACCGCTCCGATCTGTGCCTGCACTTCGCACGCACAGGAGGGCGTCACATGATCCGCCGATAAAGTGCCAACAATGATCAGATCGATCTCCTCTGCCGACACTCCGGCATCCTCCATGGCCCGTCTTGCCGCCTCGGCAGACATACCGGCAGTCGTCTCCTCCTTCACCAGATGGCGCTCTCTGATACCCGTACGGCTGCTGATCCACTCGTCCGAAGTATCCATAATCTTTGATAAATCATCATTTGTCACGATAGTTGCAGGCAGACAACTGCCTGTTCCTATAATTCTCGCTCTCATCTTCTCCCTCACAACTCATCGACTTATTTAACAGTCCAAATCTGCCAGGCACTCTCTTCCCGCAGGCATTATTCTCTGATTATCTGCACACATTCCCGGAAATCACGGCCGAAACTCCTCCATGATATCCCTCACATGCTCCAGCTTTGTGGCCCGGTAAGCATTCGCCCCACAGAACAAAAGTCCCTCCCCGGTCTTTCCCTTCACCGCATTGACCAGTGCATCCGTGATGCAGTAAGGCGTTTCTCCCGGCTTGCAGGTACTGATACACAGATGGCATCTCCCGTGCGGGATCTGCCCTTCCTTCGCCTTTTTCATAAAGGGATTCAGAATCGCTCTTCCCGGCATTCCCACCGGACTCTGTACAATAACGATATCTTCTTTCTTCGCATCGATGTAACTCTGTTTGTATGCATCCGACGCATCACACTCATAGGTGGTCACGAACCGCGTCGCCACCTGCACGCCGTCCGCGCCCATTTCCAGATACCGCTCCATATCCTCACGGTTATAGACACCGCCGGCCATAATCACCGGAATCTTCATATCGTGCGCCGCCGCCGTCTCCTCCACCTTCTGAATAATCTGCCGTACTTCTTCATCATAATGAAGCGCTTCGATATCGTCAAGCTGTTCCTTATGAAAACCGAGATGTCCGCCCGCCAACGGTCCTTCGATAATCACCGCATCCGGCAGCCTCGTATACTTTTTCCACCAGTAACGCAGAATCACCTGTGCTGACTTTACGCTGGACACGATAGGCGCCAGTTTCGTCTTCGCAGTTCCCACCAGCTTAGGCAACTCCATGGGAAGTCCCGCACCGGAAATAATCAGATCGATACCTGCTTCCACAGCCGCTTTCACATATTCCTCATATTTTCTCGTGGCTACCATAATATTGACGCCCAGAATACCGCCTCTGGCGATCTCACGCGCTTTACGGATCTCCGTCTCTATGGCACGCAGATTGGCGCCGATGGGATCCGCGTCAAAATCCGGCTCCCTGTACCCGATCTGCGCAGTGGAGATCACGCCGATGCCGCCCTCCGCCGCCACTGCGCCGGCCAGAGAAGACAAGCTCACACCCACGCCCATGCCGCCCTGGATCAAAGGCACCTTCGCCACCAGATTTCCTATTACAAGAGGTTTTACAATTCCCATCCGCTTTGCCTTTCTATCATTCTTTTCTCTATTACGAAGCGTCACAGATTTATGCTTCTCCGATCGCAAAGGTCAGTTCCGCCTGTGTCACCAGTTTCCCGTCTACATACGCTTTCGCCGCGCCCACGCCGATGGGCCCCTTAATCTTAATGATCTCCGTCTCCAGCGTCAGCACATCGCCCGGCACCACCTTGCCCTTAAATTTCGCGTTGTTGATCGCCGCGAAATACGCCGTTCTGCCTTTGTATTCCGGCTGGCTCAAGATCGCCACCGCACCCGTCTGGGCCAGCGCCTCCACGATGAGCACGCCCGGCATCACCGGCTCCTGCGGAAAATGTCCCGCAAAAAAGGGTTCATTATAGGATACGCACTTTTTCGCCACAACCCTTTTGCCTTCCTCCAGCTCCTCGATCGTATCGATCAGCATAAAAGGCTGCCTGTGGGGAATGATTTCCATAATTTCTTTCGCCGTCATAAGTGACATCTTATCTCCTCCTTTGGCATGATTTTTACCATGCCTTATCCAGCTTTTCACTCTGCTGTCACCAATCTTCTGCATCCAGCGGAAAATATCCGTGTTTCGAGTATTCCCACCTTATTCGTGATACTTCTTCACCACAAGGCTTGCATTGTGTCCGCCAAACCCCAGCGAATTGGACAGCGCATACTCCACATCCTCCGTATACGCTTCTTTACAGTAATTCAGATCCAGTTCTTCGTCCGGCACCTCGTAACCTGCCGTTCTGTGAATATATCCTTCTTCGATCTCTTTCACGCAGGTCACAAACTCAATGGCGCCCGCCGCACCCAGCAGATGGCCCACCATGGATTTGGTGGAATTAATCCTGATATCCTTTGCATGATCGCCGAACAGTAACTTGATTGCTCTCGTCTCAAACAGGTCGTTGTGATGCGTGCCCGTCCCGTGCGCATTGATATACGTGATATCTTCCTTCGCAAGACCCGCATCCGCCACTGCATACTCCATGGCTTTGGCCGCCCCGGCGCCGTCTTCCGCCGGGGAGGTGATATGATATGCATCCGAAGAACAACCGTAACCGGCCACCTCCGCATAAATCTTCGCGCCTCTCGCTTTGGCATGTTCCAGCTCTTCCAATACTACTATGGCCGCGCCTTCTCCCATCACGAATCCGCCTCGCTCTTTATCAAAAGGAATCGAACAGCGCTTCGGGTCCTCGCTGGTAGACAACGCCGTCAACGCCGAAAAACCACCCACACCGATAGGACAGATACTGCCCTCCGTGCCGCCCGCGATCATCACCTCGGCGTCCCCGTACTGGATGGCACGGAACGCTTCGCCGATGGAATTTGTACCTGTAGCACAGGCCGTCACCACATTGATGCTCTTTCCTTTCAACCCAAACTGGATCGACACGTTGCCGGCCGCCATGTTGGAGATCGTCAGCGGCACAAAAAGCGGCTCGATCCTGCCCGGTCCTTTTTCCACCATTCTGCTGTGGGAACGCTCTATCGCCTGCAGGGAACCTGTCCCGGATCCCACAGACACACCCACACGATAGGGGTCTTCCTTCTCCATCGCAAGACCCGCATCCTCCATGGCTTCCTTTGTCGCCGCCACCGCATACTGGGAGAAAAGCTCCATCCGCTTGGCAGCTTTGAAATCCATATAGTCCTTTCCCACAAAGCCCTTGACTTCCGCCGCCAGTTTGCACTTATAATCCGTCGTGTCAAATCTGGTAATCCTGTCGAAACCGATTTTACCTTCCCGAATGCCGGCCCAGAACTCGTCCACACTCAGTCCGATCGGCGTAATCGCACCCATACCCGTTACTACTACTCTTCTGCTCATATCTGCCTCCGTTTTCTTTCCTGATCCTGTTTCTTTTTCGCCCTGTGCCTGTATCGCCATACACATGCATACCATATTTTCATGTTTTCCGGCATACCCTTACACAGCCGTTCCTGATCTGACCGCCAAAGACGCAGCGCCCGTTTCTTCCGAACCTCCGCTGCGGCAATCACACCCTCTATCCTGTCTTCCGCATGATCATCGTAATTGCCTTACATCGCCATGCCGCCGTCCACGGAAATGACCTGCCCGGTAATATAGGCCGCTCTGTCGCTTGCCAGAAACGCCACCGTCTCCGCAATATCCCTGGGCGTACCCACGCGTTTTAACGGAATCTGTGCCAGTGTCGCTTCTTTCACCGCATCCGTCATCGCCTGCGTCATATCCGTATCAATAAATCCCGGCGCCACCGCATTGACCGTAATATTCCTGCTGGCCAGCTCTCTTGCCATGGACTTTGTCAGCCCGATCACGCCCGCCTTGGAAGCCGCGTAGTTGGCCTGTCCCGCATTGCCCAGCACACCCGTCACGGAGGACAGATTGATGATCCGCCCCGCCTTCTGTTTGATCATCGGCCGGTACATATGCCTGATCGTGTTAAAAGTCCCTTTCAGGTTCGTGTCAATGACCGTATCAAAATCCGCTTCCGTCATCTTAATCATCAAATTATCCTTCGTGATCCCGGCATTGTTTACCAGAATATCAATATGCCCGAAAGCCGCCAGCATATCCGTAATCATCTGTCCGCAGGCCTCAAAATCTGCTACGCTGCACTGTACCGCCACAGCTTTCCTGCCCATCCCGGCAATCTCCGCCGCCACTTCTTCCGCTTTTTCTTTCGATCCGTTATAATTTATGATCACATCCGCGCCGTACTCCGCCAGCGTCAGGGCGATCTCCCGTCCGATTCCTCTGCCGGCTCCCGTCACCAGCGCCACTTTACCCTGTAACATATGTTCCTCCGATCCATGTTCACTATATTAATCATCAATACGCTTTCATGCACACTGTTAATGCACTTCCCGGCAGCATTTCAGGCCTGCCCGGCATTATCCTTCGCAATCCGATACCGCTTCACTCCCGATCCGCACGGCGTCTTTCCACTAAAGATCCTTATGACATCAGTTCCTGCAGCTTCTCCATGTCTTCCACTTTCTCTACGTTTACGACCTTTACATCCCTGCTGATCTTACGCATAAACCCGGACAGTGTCTTTCCCGGCCCGATCTCCACGAAAGTGTCCACCCCGTCTGCAATCATCCGTTCCACCGTCTGCTGCCAGCGCACGGAGGAAGACACCTGTTTCTCCAAAAGGGGCTTTACCTCAGCTTTGTCCGTCACATAATCTGCAGTCACATTGGCGATATAGGGAATCTTAATCTCCCCTATCGTAACATGCTCCAGCTCCTTCGCCAGCTTCTCTCCGGCGCCTGCCAGCATCGGAGAATGGAAAGGCCCGCTGACCTTCAAAGGTACGCATCTCTTAGCGCCTGCTGCCGTCAGCTTCTCCACCGCCGCCTGCGCTGCTGCCTCTTCACCGGTAATAACGATCTGCCCTGGACAGTTATAGTTTGCGATGGACACGAAACCTTCCGTCTCCTCACAGATCTGCTCAATCACTGCGGTATCCAGCCCCAGCACTGCCACCATGGCGCCGCCGTTCGGCACAGCCTCCTGCATATAAATTCCACGCTGGCGCACCACCTTAAATACATCCTCCGCGCTCATCACGCCGCTGGCCGCCAGCGCACCATACTCACCCAGGCTCAAACCTGCCGTCACATCCGGCCTGAATCCCTTTTCCTCTATCGCTTTTAACATCGCCACCTCTGTCGCCAGCATGGCAATCTGCGTATATTCCGTAATATTGATCTGCTCATTCTCCTCAAAACAAAGAGCCGCCACATCAAGCCCGCTGGCCTTACCCGCCAGCTCAAACATCTCTCTGCTCACAGGAATCTGTTCATAGAAATCCTTTCCCATCCCCACATACTGGGCGCCCTGCCCCGGAAACATAAATGCTGTTTTTCCCATAATCTCCCTCTTTCCTGCACACATTTTCTATGTGCCGACTGTACTTATAACAAAAATCCTCTATGCACATGCCTGCAGGCCAACATCCGAAGATTTCATTCTGTCTGCAGACATGCCTCTAATACTTTGAAGTTCAAAGTATTTACTTCTAAAAAAACGAGCAAAACATATTTGAGGGTCCGCCCATGGGCAAACCCTCTCAAATTTGCTCATACTCTTATTTTAATAAGCTTTCTGCCTGCTTCATAATCTCCTGAATCATCTCTGCGCAGGTCATCTCTTCCCTGA
>CANPTH010000014.1 GCA_947576945.1 uncultured Lachnospiraceae bacterium | reverse complement strand
TTTTGATTATATCTCATTAGCCACTCCCGTTACAACTTTAGTATAGCACTTCAGTCATCCTGCCGTTCAAACAATCCCTTATAGGATGCCCCTATCTGCTGTACCGTCACCTTTATATTTTCCTCGAAGAAGACAGGATCCGGAATATGAAACCTGTAAAAAACTCTCATAGGCGGTACATCTGTATTATGATATGGATTCTTAAGCAGATCATCATCCCTGGAATAGAACGGATATCCCATATATAGCGTGTTGTAAGTATCCTCTGTCATCTTCCCGTCTTTATCGTACTTTGCAAAACTCCATGATCCACCGAAATAATCCTCCAACCCTGTACTGCATATTGTCGGGAAGGCCTCATCATTGTCAATATAAAACTTAACCTCGCCTTCTCCCCACCAGTACCGTTCCAACGTCTGGATCTGCAGACAGGTTCCGACATATACTCCGCTGCCTTTCACGCCGTCAAGAATCACATAATCATTTGCCTTTTCCGTGATCGGCTGCCTTCTCCACTGCGCATGAAAATATGCCGTATCTTCCGGCAGATCATCATAGAGTACATAATCAATCTGGTAGAAAAACTCCCGCACGGGATTCTTATGCTGGTTTTCTATCGTGATCCTGGCCCCTTTGCGAAAAGGCATAGAAAAATAAGAATTAAATCCCCTTCGGGGAAGTACCATGATCGGCTGCGAATGAATGGAATAAGTCTGCCCAAAACCACAACAGAAAAAGTCGCCCAGCGGAGCCTCAACCGAAGGCTCTTCTTCTCCATCCCAGTACATCCGTAATACAATATCCCTGAGCAGAAAGCAGTCCGCATCACCAGTCTTATAGTCGAGCGTTACCCAGATATGGTTTATGACTCCGCATCCGTCAATATCAGCAAGCGTCACCGTATCTCCCGGCATGATCTCCTTCAGGCAGGGGCTTCCTTTCCGCCCTGTCCCTAATCCGCTGGCTGCCATACCTGCCTTTCCCTTTTCCCCGGTCCGATTCTCTGCATTGACCGCCCTCGATCTTCCGTGTCTCAACCAGGGCATTTGTCCCATGGAACAATCCATCATAGTCTGTCTCCTCCTATACACATGAACATTTTCTGTCTTAAACTATAGTAAACGAAATTTCTAATGTGGTTTACTATGAAAGTCTTCGACTTTCACAGCATGGATGGCCATGCGGCCCGCCCGACGGCAGGCTGAGCATGATGTAAGTTTACTATAAATATCCCGCATCTTACTCAAATCACAATGCCAAGCGATACCTTTACATTTCCTTCAATCACAGCCCTTTGCGGAAAATCCTGCTCCAGTTCCGTGAAATAACAGACCGTGTCTCCATTGCATCCAGCCTCCAGAATGCCTTTATCCGCTATCAGCGTCATATCTTCCAGCTTCGATAAAATCGAAGGCGAAAGCTGTCCGATCCGCAGCACGCCCGTCTCTTCCTCCCATGTCACAGTGATCCCGGCAAATTCCATGGAAAAAGAACCGCCGCTCTCGTTGATGATCTGTAACAGCGCCACGCCCTTCTCAGCCCATGTAAACCTGGCTTCCCCATCAATCTTCTCGTTCCACAGGCGCTTCTCATTTCTATAGAATTCCCGTACCAGATGTTCTGCCAACACGAGGCCTTCTTCTTTTTCCAACAGTTCCAATTCCCTTGGAAGTCCCATCATACCGCTGTAACACCCCTGCTCACCGACTGTCAGCCAGGGAATCTGTACTACCCGGTCCTCCACTCCCCAGAACGTCTGTGCTGCATAGCTTTTCCTTTCTTTCTGGATATTACCATAAATCTTCTTCGTCTTCTGGATCGGTGTAAACTGTCTGCCGTCAAATTCTCCAATCAGATAATAACCATCCGGCGTCCAGAACATCCATTTCTTATGATCCTTTCCATGTACGGGTACTCTGACAAGATCAGGGCATTCCCAGCTTTCCTCAATGGTCAGACGTTGTGTTAATTCCCACTTCTTCATGTCCTCAGACCAGAAAATCCCATATTCATGGCCATCCAGGAACAACACCATATAGTATGATTCACTCTCAGCGTTCCAATCTACCTTCGGATCCCTGTTTTCACCTGCTATATGAGGAATCACCGGTCTGTCCAGCTTTGTAAAGCTGCGCCCGTCAAGGCTCCATGCCACTCTCTGCGTAAATTTCAGTTCATCACTCCATCCCATTTTTCCGCCTGCACAGGTATAGAACAGCAGGAGGGCGCCCTCAGGACAGTCCGGCATCCTGCCATCGATATTTTCAATTGCGCATCCCGAGTAAACCTCACCGTTTTCATCCGGCAGGAGCGCCTCTTCTACCTGTTCCCAATGCAGCAGATCTCGGCTTACCGCATGTCCCCAGCTGATGTTATTCCACTTTATATCAAACATATTGTGTTGAAAAAACAGATGATATTCTCCCCGGTAATAACACAATCCGTTGGGATCGTTCATATGTCCTGCCTGAGGCGCAAAATGCAGCCACGGATAATATGTTTCTTCTCTCTTTTGCAGCACGTCACTCTGGCATAGAGAAATCTTCTCCGTATCTTTCAGCGGGCTGATCTCGATCTCAATTTCTTTCCCTTTCAGTTCTCTTACCGGTAATTCTCCATACAGAGAGTCCTCTCCCTCCCTCTTCTCTACCAAAAGAGCCGCATAAAAATGATAAATTTTCCTGCCGTCAAGAAAAATCATAATTTCTCTTTCCCTGCTATGAGGCATGATGGGAAACAATAAATAATCCTTCTGAACCTCCAAACAATATCGCATATTCGCATCTCCTTATATCTTCTATTATGAAAACAGGGCAGTGAAACTCTCTTCCACTGCCCCCGCCGGCATCTTCACAGATACCTTTACGGCCGCATACAACCTGGCATCCTGATCTCATGCCCTTTTCACCGGCACTCGTCTTCAGCCGCCTGCCTCCTACTTAACGGCGCCTGCTACCACACCCGCAATAATATACTTCTGCAGGGCCAGATACAGGATAATTGCCGGAATGATAGCCATTACCAGCGCCGCCATCAAAAGATCCATATCATTGCTATACGCCCCCTGGAACAGCTTAGTCGCAATCGGAATGGTATATAAAGCCTTGTCTGTCAGAATCAGGCTCGGCAGCAGATAATCATTCCACAGAGCGAGAGCATGCAGGATAACCAGCGTAGCAATCGTCGGTTTTAAGAGCGGAAATACAATCTGAAAAAATATCCTTAACGGCCCCGCTCCGTCAATACCTGCCGCTTCTTCCAGGGCAATCGGCACGCCGCCCCTGATAAAACCATGAAACATAAACACCGACATGGACATGGAAAAGCCAACATGCATGAAGATCAGCGTCGCCCGGTGATTCAGGATCCCGAAAGTACCACCATATATGGAAATCAACGGAATCATCACAACCTGAAAAGGCACCACCATGGAAAACAGCATCAACAGAAACAGAAACTTATTAATCTTCCAGTCTTTTCTGACGAAGATGTAAGCACACATGGAAGAGAACAAAATGATCAACAGGCAGCTCACACCCGTGATGATGACAGAGTTCAGGAAAACAGTCATAAAGTTCATCTTCTGAAATGCCTCTGCAAAATTATTGAGCGTAAAACCGTTTTTCCCGCCCCAGCTTAAGGGCATCTTAATGATATCACGTTTATACTTGAATGCATTCAGGAGCAGCATATAAAACGGAAACATGTAGATAAGAAAAACAGCAGCCAGCACTACCACTTTAACTATCCCTACGGTTTTTAATGAAGAATTCTCTTTTGTTCTATCCATTATGCCTCCACCTCCTTACTCTTGCTGATCATGGTCTGCGTAACTGCGATGACCGCCGTGATCAGGAACAGAATAATCGCCTCTGTCTGTCCGACGCCATATTGCTTGGATGAAAATGCTTTCTGATACACATACATAGCCGCCATTGTCGTTGACCCGAAGGGTCCGCCTTCTGTCAATGCAAGATTCAGATCGTAAACCATAAAACATCTTGTAATCGATAAGAAAATGCAAATTGTAAAAGAAGACCGCATCAGAGGAATGATTATATATCTCGTAACCTGGCTGCCGGTACATCCGTCAATCAGTGCAGCTTCGCGAACATCTTCAGACACACCGGTAAGCCCGGCAATATAGATCAGCATCATGTATCCTGAATACTGCCATATCGTGACAACGATCAATGCCGCGAAAGCCAATGCACTGCTGGAAAGCCATGATTTCTGCAGAAAAGCAATGTTCAGCGTATCGCCAATACTTACAAGGATATTCTTAAAAATAAACTGCCATATGTAGCCAAGGATAATGCCGCCGATCAGATTCGGGGTAAAAAATCCGGCCCGGAAGAAATTGCTTCCCTTGATCTTGCCCGACACCAGAAGCGCCAGCGCAAACGCAACGGCATTAACCGTCAAAACCGCTATAATCACATAGAAAACAGTTAATCCAAGAGAACTCCAGAACGGCCCATCCTTGATAACGCTGACATAGTTCGCCATTCCGACAAAAGGCTTATTTCTGGAAATACCATCCCAACTGGTGAAAGTCAGATAGATACCATAGATGAAAGGTATGATAATAACTGCCAAAAACGCCAGCACAGCCGGTCCTGCAAATACCAGAAAAATACCGATATTATTTGTTATACTACTTTTTATCCTGTTCATACATCTCAACCCTCCTGCTCATGCAAAAAAGCTGCCGGCCAGTCTCTTGACCGACAGCCCTGTCCCCACTAATTGAGTCCTGTCCAGTAATCCTGTAATTCTTTCGCGAATTCTTCGCGGGTTTCTTCACCTGCCAGATACTTCTGCATGATGGCTCCTACTGTTGCCCAGTGATCCCCAGGATAATTTGACGGCTGATCAAACAGCTTGCCCTCAGCAGCATACTGCTGTACGGATCTTGCCAGAGGATTCGTAGCTTCCTGTGTGATCGTGGAAATAGCCGGTACCAGGGAACACTCAGTCACAAGCACATTCTGTCCGGCCTCCGAATTAACCAGCCAGTCCAGAAAATTCTTCGCCGCCGCCTGCTGCTGTTCATCATTACATTCCTTATCGATCATGACCTGCTTCGTAGCGCCACCGCAAAGATAGGTGTTAACATTTGCATTACCGGTCGTATCATTCTGTACCACCGACATAAGGCCAAGTTCCGTGCCATCTTCTATGTAATCCGAAATCTCTGCCCATGCCCAGTTTCCGTTAAACCAGAATGCCACCTCTCCTTCTGCCAGATCTGCCGCATTCATATCATAATCCGCCGCCAGTGGATCAGACTTATTGGAGTTGTATTCCATCAGAAGCTCAAATGTCTCCAGCATTGCATTGAACCTTACATTCTCAGTCAAATCTACCGTTCCTGCCTTCAGATCTTCCATAAACTTCTCTGTCGTCGCCAGTGTACCATCCTGCTCCTCATACATCTGTGTCAGATAGTGCCCTGCAATACTCCAGTCTTCCATGTTCAGCGCTACCGGCAATTCCATACCTGCCTGCGCCAAACGTTCAAACAATGCCGCCAGATCATCCATATTGGTTACGGATGCCGGATCCCATGCTTCTCCAAGTATCTCCTCAATAGCTGTCCTGTTATAGATCAGCCCCCTCGCCTCGATACAGAATGGAAAACTGTAGAGCACATCTCCCTTCATAATACCGTACTTCGTTCCTCCGTTAGCAGCCCAGGATTCTCCGCTGAGATCTGCTCCGTACTCTTCACAGAAATCCGACACATCCTGAGGATCACCCATGACCAGTGTCGGCGCATTATTGGCTGCATATCTGGAGCCAATTTCTTTTGCCGGTGAGCTGTCACCGCCTATCGTATATACCTCAAGTGTGGCACCGGTTAATGCGCCCCATTCCTCAGCCGCTGCCTCAAGCTGCGGCTGAATCTCACTCTTCGTATTCAGCATTGTAATGGAAACCCCGCTGAAATCTGCGCCCGTCTCTGCTGCTGTTTCGGATGCCGGCTCTTCTGCACTCTGCCCTTCTTCGCCGGTTTCACTTTCAGTCCCTGCCTGTGCTGCACTCTCGTTAGCAGCCCCGTCACTACCGGCACTGTCGTTACCCGCATTTGAATTGCCACATCCGGACAGCGCTCCAATTGCCAGCGTTAATGCCAGCAGACTTGATAAAACTTTTTTCTTCATTGTTTTCCTCCTATTCTGGTTCTTATGAACCATCTTGATAGGTACAATATACCCCCCCCCGGTTCATTTCTGTCAATCGTTAACATATATATAATTTACATTTTATGTATAATTCACAAATTCATTTTGTTAATTTTGTATATTATATATAATTTTTATTGACCATTTTTAACTATACACACCTCTTGCCATCACTCTATCTCCATTTTATTTTGACTATTTCATTCTATTATCTCAAAATATATGTCTATCGTTTACATATTACGCATACAATACCGAACTATCATAGCAATGCTGACGGAAATCAGCTCCTGACCACCCCAATCAAAAAGACTGCTGCATTTCTGCAACAGTCTTCTGTGGATACGGACAGTCATGTGGAATCTCTCTCTATCAATCTTACCGGCATATAAACATTAAGCGGCACAGTTTCTCCCCGCAGCTTTTTATCGATATATTCTATCGACAGTTCTGACATCTCTCTGATGGGCTGGTGAATGGTCGTTATGGCAGGAGTCGCCATAGAAGAAATACCCACGTCATCAAACCCTATCAGTTTCATCTGTGCCGGTATCTCAATCTTCATCTGACTGCATACCTGAATCACCTGCAGTGCGATCAGATCACTGCTGGCAAATATTCCATCTACTGCCGGATTCTTCTCCAGGCTTTTTCTGATATGATCCTGATACTGCAATGATTCAAAATCCTTCTGATCACTTTGAAGAATCACATTAGACACGCCTTTTTGCAGACAAACATCCCGGAACCCATCTGCTCTTCTATCCGCCGGCATATTCTTCCCGGCAACACCACCAAAATGAAGAAGACTTCTGCAGCCCTTGTCAATCAAATGCTGTGCTGCCAGCCTTCCCCCTTCATAATTATCGCTTTGAATCGTTATGATATCCTTCCTCTCATCCATGCGTTCCAGGTTAATGATCGGAATGTCCAGAAATCTGAATTTCTCTGCCTGCAAATATTTACTGCACAGAACAATACCGGAAACTTTATTGGCAATACACATTTCCAGATATTCCGCTTCCTTCTCCGGCTCTTCTCTGGAATTACAAAGGAGGATTTTATAGTGATGCCTCGTGGCTGCATATTCCAGATTGCTGATCAGTTTAGCGAAATACGGATGTGATATGTGCGGTACAATAATACCAATTGTGTCGGTATGCTGTCTGGCCAGCTGCCTCGCCACCTCATTTGGACGATAGTGCATCTCTTCTATCGCTTTCCATACCTTCTCCCTGGTCGCATCACTGATATATCCCCTGTTGTTTATTACCCGTGAGACTGTTGTCGCCGTTACGCCCGTCTTCTGTGCAATATCCTTAATTGTCACCATAACCCTCTCTCAATCCGCTCCTGCATTCTATCATATTTTTATCCAGACAACCATGCAGCCCATTAATAATAAGGCATAACATGGCACATGATATAAATATCCATGAAAGAAAGATACGATTATAATACCATATCCCTTCTGGCTTTTAAAGAATAATTTCGAAATGCGTCCCATCTATATGTTTCTGTAGTTTTTCAATTTAAACTGTGCTATACTGATTTCATGCCTGCGCAGTGTCCTGTGCGTCTGGAAAACTTCTACCGATACGCACACTATCCTGTGTCCGGCATAACCGCATGCATTAACGAAACGATTGCAGCACAGAAAGGCTTATTCATGTACGATAACAATCCTTACGGCAATGATCCGTATCAAAATCATAATCCTTATAGCAGCAATAACGGTCAGAACCCGAATCTCCGGCAGAATCCGGCGCATATTTCGGGAGATCGCCTGGCACTGGCGGCCATGGTGCTGGGTATCCTGGCGCTGGCTTCCTTTCTCTCCATGACCATCTATCCGCCCTTCATCTTTGGCAGTATTGCCATTGTGCTGGCGCTCTTGTCCAAAGGCCGCGCCCCCAGAATGACCACCAGAGCAAGGGCAGGCATACTCTGTGCCGCTATCGGTCTGGCTGCCAACTGCGCCCTGTGTTCGACCACTCTCTATATGCTTTACACCAAACCGGACATCATGCAGCAGGTCAATGATATCTTTGAATCGCAGTACGGCATGTCCTATACCGAAATGATCGAAAGTATACTCAATGACGGCACAACTTCCATTCCATAGCCGCTGTGTTCCCGCCTAAGACATGGGATTTTCTGAATTTCAAAACAGGAGGAAACTAAAATGATCGGTTCCGATTATAATGCTGTAAACGGTTATAATAATGTCAAAGCAGGCCCGGAGGCGGAGCGCACCGTCGTCCGCAACCCCGGTGAATCCACGGAAAAGAAAGCCGGCAGGAAATCTTCCCCTGCCGAATGCCAGACATGTAAAGAACGAAAATATCAGGACGGTTCAGACGAAAACGTATCGTTTAAAGCGGCATCCCACATCGATCCCAACGCTGCCGCATCCAGGGTGCGGAGCCACGAACAGGAGCATGTGAACAACGCCTACAAGGATGCTGCCCAGAACAACGGCAAAGTGCTGTCCTGCAGCGTAACGATCAAGTCGGCAGTCTGTCCGGAATGCGGGCGCACCTATGTATCCGGCGGCGCCACCGCTACCCAGATCAAATATTACAATGAGGAAAACCCTTACCAGAAGGATATGAAATCCGCCGATGCGGCAGGCAAATACCGTGGGCGAAATTTTGATGCAGGTTTTTGAGAACCATTTCTCAGAGCCGCACAAGGGAGGTCAGACATGAGTTATCATCAATCTTCTGCGGCGTTAAAAGCCGCTGCCAAAGAGCATATGTTCGGACGTTACGGAAGCGCTGTCGGCGCTTATCTGCTTGTGACTTTTCTCACAGGCTTCGCCACCATCTCCATTTCGTCCATTGCCGGCGGTACGAACACTGTCTTCGGCGTGATCATCCATTATGCGATGCTCTTTGCCGTATCTGTTTTCGGTGGACTGCTTTCTTCCGGCACGGCCTATTTCTACTTGAAAATCGTGACCGGGCATATCGCCTCTGTCAGCGATGTTTTATACGGTTTCCGGATGCACTCCGATAAGGCGCTTACGATCCAGGCATGGATCACACTGCTCACTTTTATCGGCAGTATACCGGAATATATTGTTCTGTACAGAATGCCTCTCCGTGTGGATGCCTCCGCATTGACACAATACGGGCTGTGTATGATGCTGTCCGGTATCGTCTCCCTTGTACTGAACCTGTTCTATGCACCGGCCTTTTTCCTGCTGCATGATTTTCCACAGTACAGCGCCCGGGAGCTGCTCGCTCTAAGCCGCAGACTGATGACCGGTAATAAAGGCAGGCTGTTCTATATCTACCTCAGTTATCTGCCGCTCCTGCTGCTGGGTATACTTTCCTGCGGCATTGCGTTTCTCTGGATTTTTCCGTATATGAATGCGACGCTGGCGGAATTTTATATGGACATCGTTACAAATCAGAGCAGGCAGTAACCTTTACTGCAAAACAACTACAATAAAGAAGCCCCGATGGAAACAGCAATCCCTCAGCCTGAAATACCGCAGTCTGAGGGATTTTTAACTGTTCCTGTGAATTTTCAAAAACTATGAATTGATCCACCGCAGATACGCATTGATAAACGGATCGACTGCTCCGTCCATCACCGCATCCACATTGCCGGATTCTTCATTGGTCCTGTGATCCTTGACCATCGTGTAGGGCTGCATGACATAGGAACGGATCTGGTTGCCCCAGCCGATCTCCTTCACATCGCCCCGGATATCGGACAGTTTCTCGGCGTTTTCCTCCTGTTTGAGCATATACAGCTTGGCTTTCAGCATCTGCATCGCCTTATCCTTATTCTGGAACTGGCTGCGCTCATTCTGGCAGGTTACCACGATCCCCGTTGGGAAATGAGTGATACGGATCGCCGAAGAAGTCTTGTTGATATGCTGTCCGCCCGCACCGCTGCTTCGATAAGTGTCGATTCGGATATCTTCGTCTTTAACTTCCACGTCCACATCATCTTCAATGTCCGGCATCACATCCAGCGATACGAACGAGGTCTGCCGCTTGCCCTGTGCATTGAAAGGCGAAATGCGCACCAGTCTGTGCACGCCTTTCTCTGATTTCAGATAGCCGTAAGCATTCTCCCCGTTGATCTGGAAGGTTACCGACTTGATCCCGGCCTCATCACCGTCCAGATAATCGATCACTTCAAGGGCAAATCCCTTGCGTTCAGCCCATCTCGTGTACATACGGTAGAGCATACTGCACCAGTCACAGCTCTCCGTACCGCCCGCGCCCGCATTTAATTTCAGTATGGCATTGTTCCTGTCATACTCCCCGGACAAAAGCGTATTGATCCGGATATTCTCGAAGGTTTCCTTAAACTCTTTCAGTTCCTGTTGGATATCCGGTATGATCGCCGGGTCATTGTCTTCATATCCCATCTCGATCAGTGTCAGGATATCATCATACTGGCTGGACAGACCGTCCATCGTGCCGACAATATCCTTCAGATTCTTGGCCTCCCGCATCTTCTGGTTCGACTTCTCCGGGTCGTTCCAGAAATCAGGCGCCTGCATTTCCATTTCCAGCTCTTCAATCCGCTTCGACTTATTTGCTAAGTCAAAGTGAATCCCTCACTTCCGCTAAGGGACTTTCATAAGCCAGGAGCTCGGATTTCATGTTATCCAATTCTACCACTTAACGTCACCACCTTTATTTTTTATTTTATAACATCGAATGTGTTATATTCTTTCTATACAGATCTTATTTTCTCCCACAGCACTGTTTATACTTCTTCCCGGAACCGCAGGGACAGGGATCATTGGGATAGACCTTGGCCTCCACACGCTTGACGGGGCCCTTCTGAAGCGTGTCGTCCTTGTTGGTGCCGGTAACTTTGGCTACCTGCTCCCGCTCTACTTTCTGTTCGATGCGTACATGGAGCAGAAGACGGACGGTCTCTTCCCTGATATTCTGGGTCATATCGTCGAACATCTCATAGCCGTTCATTTTATACTCTACCAGCGGGTCTTTCTGGGCATATGCCTGTAATCCTGCCCCCTGCCGCAGCTGGTCCATATCATCAATATGATCCATCCACTTCCGGTCGATCACTTTAAGAAGGATCACGCGCTCAATTTCCCGGATTGCTTCCGGCTCAGGGAATTCTGCTTCCTTTGCCTCATAGAGCTTGACCGCTTCTTCCTTTAACTGCTGCTTCAAACTGTTCTTCTTCGGTTTCAGTACCCGCTCCGCATTCAGAGGCTGCAGGGGAATCGTAGGCAAAAGCAGCGTATTCAGCTCCTTGAAATCCCACTCTTCGAAGTCCGTATCGTCGCCGATGCAGATATCCACGCAGTTCTCCGTGATATCCGTGATCATCTTGTAGATGGCATCCCGCATGCTTTCGCCATTCAAGACGCGTCTTCTCTCTTCATAGATGATCTCCCTCTGCTCGTTCATGACCTGATCATACTCCAGCAGATTCTTTCTGATGCCGAAGTTATTGTTCTCAATCTTCTTCTGTGCCGACTCGATGGCCTTCGTCAGCGCCTTATGCTCAATCTCCTGTCCTTCCGGAATGCCCAGCGCATTAAACATGGCGATCATTCTGTCCGAACCGAACAGGCGCATCAGATCATCCTCCAGAGAAATATAGAATCTGGATTCACCCGGATCACCCTGACGGCCGCTTCGCCCGCGCAGCTGGTTGTCGATACGTCTGGACTCATGCCGCTCCGTACCGACGATCATAAGCCCTCCTGCCGCCCTGGATTCCTCATCCAGCTTGATATCCGTACCACGGCCCGCCATGTTGGTAGCGATGGTAACCGCCCCGTGAATACCGGCGTCGGCTACGATCTCGGCCTCCATCTCGTGGAACTTCGCATTGAGCACCTTGTGTTCTATGCCGCGCCGTTTCAGCAGGCCGCTTAACTCTTCCGAAGCATCGATATTGATGGTACCCACCAGCACCGGCTGTCCTTTGGCATGCGCCTCCTCCACCGCCGTCACGATGGCGCGTAGTTTCTCTTTCCTTGTCTTATATACACAGTCCTGATGATCGATACGCGCGATTGGTTTATTGGTAGGAATCGACACCACGTCCATGCCGTAGATATCGCGGAATTCCTTTTCCTCCGTCAAAGCCGTACCGGTCATACCTGCTTTTTTCTCAAATTTATTGAAAAAGTTCTGGAACGTGATGGTAGCCAGCGTCTTGCTCTCCCGCTTCACTTTCACATGTTCCTTGGCCTCGATCGCCTGATGCAGGCCGTCAGAATAACGTCTGCCCGGCATGATACGGCCCGTGAAACCGTCAACGATCAGCACCTGATCATCTTTCACCACATAATCCTGGTCGCGGAACATCAGATTGTGAGCGCGCAGGGCCAGAATAATGTTGTGCTGGATCTCCAGATTCTCCGGATCTGCCAGATTTTCAATCTGGAAGAATCGCTCCACCCTGGCCACGCCCTGTGCGGTCAGGTTCACTACCTTATCCTTTTCATTGACAATAAAGTCACCCGTCTCCTCACGTTCCACACCCATGATGGCATCCATCTTGGTCAGCTCTTCCATGTCCTCGCCGCGGGTCAGCTGTCTGGCCAGAATGTCGCAGGCCTCATACAGCTTCGTGGACTTGCCGCTCTGCCCGGAAATGATCAGCGGTGTGCGGGCTTCGTCGATCAGGACGGAATCCACCTCGTCGATGATGGCATAGTGCAGGTCTCTGAGCACCAGCTGTTCCTTGTAGATGACCATATTGTCACGCAGGTAATCGAACCCCAGTTCATTATTGGTCACATAAGTGATATCACAATTATAGGCTTCCCGACGCTCGTCGGATTTCATGTCGTTTAAGACAACACCCACTTTCAGGCCCAGGAATTCATGAACCTGTCCCATCCACTCCGCGTCACGCTTCGCCAGATAGTCATTGACGGTAACGACATGTACGCCCTTGCCTTCCAGTGCATTCAGATACGCCGGCAGCAGACAGGTCTGTGTCTTACCTTCACCGGTTCTCATCTCGGCAATACGCCCCTGATGCAGCACGATACCGCCGATCAGCTGCACACGGTAGTGCTCTGTCTTCAGAATCCTGCGGGCCGCCTCCCTCACCGTGGCATAAGCCTCCGGCAGCAGACTGTCCAGCGTCTCGCCTTCCTCCAGTCTCTTTCTGTATTCTTTCGTCTTATCGCGCAGCTGCTCGTCCGACAATTCCATCATGCCGGGGCGCAGGCTCTCGATCTTATCCACCAGACCGGCTATGCGCTTGATCTCCCTCTCACTATGCGTTCCAAACACTTTCTGTATTACACTCATGACCGCCTCGTTTCCGTGTACCGGATGCCTTGCCCTGCGCTCCGATGCACAACTTACCTTTCTTTGGCTGCTGAAATAACTGCCCGGCCTTTCCTTCATGTCGGAATGCGCCGGTACCTGATCTTTTCAGGCTTTGCGGCAGCTTAGCTTACATATATATGCACTGCCGTTTTCTATAAATATATAATTATAAAAGACCAACGTATATTGTAGCAGATTTATAAGGTAAATTCAACTAAAAAGAAAACCTTGGAGTCTTACCGGGAGATCTTACAGCTTCTCCCTGATCTTCTTCTTCAGCCGAAACCACAGGCTGCCGGTATGCTTTTCATTCCGGACCAGCAGTTCATAAGCTTCTATAAGGCCCAGCGAATAGACATATCCGAACAGGCTGGCTGCAAATACAAGAATCACAAGCGCATGGTATCCCGTCCACGGTATCGTCCCGCCCGCCGTCAGCTCTCTCAGCACATCATAATCAAACAGCAGCGGTTCCTGGCGCAGAATCTTATAGCGGTCCTGCTCTGTGAATATGGCCGATACCAGCATCAGAATCCCGAGAATCACACATGCACCCATGCCGGCCATGCGCCATGCCGCATTCTCCGGAAAGATCACCCAAGGCACCCCGGCCAATGCCCAGAAGAAAAAGCACAGTCCCAGACCAAGAACCGTCTTCTTCTCATTCGCGAGATATCCTCTGGCAAATTCCCTGCTGACATAGTAGCCCTTCTCGTCGATCCCGGTATCCGTCTTTTCATCCTTCAACAGAAAATCCACTGACACTTCAAACACATTGGACAGCTGCAGCAGCTTCTCCGTTTCCGGAAATCCCTGATCGTTCTCCCATTTGCTGACGGCCTGCCTCGTGGTTCCGATCTGCTCGGCCAGCGCCTCCTGGGAAAGTCCTCTTTCTTTTCTCAGCTTAACAATTTTTTCTCCTAACTTCATCTCTGCACCTCCTGCATCCTTTCTCTGCCTCCACGGCTCAGCTTTACCCGGCTGACCAAAGAGGCGGCTGTCAGTCTCACTTTGCCGCCTCCGGCTGCCTGGCAGGTAAATACTATCAGACGCAGCCTGTTATTTGCCATCTTTCCTGCAATGCACTTTGTCAATTTCAGGTTGCGGGAGTGTTTTTCCTGTTCCATACAGGCATTCAGGCCTCCGCATCGCCGCGCAGCACCGACTGCAGCAGGGAAACATACGCTTCAAACTGCTGCAGCCCAAAAGGGGTGATGGTATAGGTTGATTTGGTTTTCTTCTGCTCGATCACTTTCTGTGAGGTGAGATAGCCCCATTCCTCCAGCTTCGTCAGCTGTACGCTCAAATTTCCCTGAGTCGCCTGCGTGATCTCACGCAGCTCTTTAAAGGTTCTCGAGGCGCTGACCAGCGCCGTAAGGATCTTAAGCCGCAGCGTCACGCTGAACGCTTCGGGTATCGTATCTATGTTCATTGATCACAGTCATGCCTTTCTTTCAGTTCTATCTGCCGGTGTCCCCGTTTATCGGCGCTCTCCGGATTCCCAGCGCTCTTCTCTCTTCTTATTCCACAGATAAACGCCCAGCGCCACATACCCCGGGCAGGTAACCGCTATGGAATAGACAGAGCTGTATGCAAGATTCGTCTGTGTCTGCCCGCCTACGGAAAAGGGAATGCCGGCCGAAGGCAGGCATGTTTCCAGAAGCATAAAACAGAACATGTTCAAAACCGCCAGCGCCATGAAAATCCTCTTCTGCAGAATGTATCCGCATATGACGAGAAAAATGGAGACCAGCAGAATACTCGATATACTTTCCATAAAATTACTGCCCCGGATCTGTCCCGCCCCTTCCACAACGAGTCCGTCCGCTGTAAAAAGACGGAAAACATTCACGACGGCCGCTGTCGCCGGTATCACTCCCGCCATAAAGCCCCAGATTCCGAACATACTCAGATAATATTTATTCGAATATTTCTTCTCACTGCGATAAATCCAGAGAAAACTCACCACCAGCAAAAGCGGCCAGATGTAGCTCATCACATAACTTCCCAGCATAACACGGGGCATGAAATGCATCTCCAGCAGGAGCCACACATATTTGACCCCGTTAAAAGCCGCCAGCAGAAAACACATCAGGTACATGCCCCTGTAATGTACTTTGGCATCATCCAGTGTCTCTCTGATGGCTGCAATGTCCTGCAGTGCGATATTGATTTTGTCATTCATCCTGTTCGCCTTCCCTTCTCTGTATGGCTTCGTTGCCTGGCTCATTTGCCTATTTGTTTGTTTATATAATAAACCAGTTTACAACAATTTCTCTTTCATGTCAAGAACAGAACTGAACTTACCATCAGTAAACTTACATCATGCTCAGCCTGCTGTCGGGCCGGCCGCATGGCCATCCATGGTATGAAAGTCGAAGACTTTCATAGTAAACTTACATCATGCTCAGCCTGCCGCCTGGCTCGTTGCTCGCGGGAATAAAAAGGGTGTAAAGACCGCCTTTCACTGCAGCGGCTTCACACCCTGTCTATCTCTGTTTATCCGGCATACTTTCCTGTCTTAGTATACCATCGCGGCCTCTTCCCCGTTCAGCACGCGCAGTCCGCCCTGTACCAGCGCCAGCAGTTCGTCCTCACCTGGATATACGGTCATGGGAGCGATCCAGCCTGCCTGCTTTTTCAGTCCGTCTACCACCGCCTCATCATAAGCGATGCCGCCGGTAACAACAATCTGGTCTACCTTGCCTTCCAGAACACATGCCATGGAGCCGATGTCCTTCGCCACCTGCCTGATGAATGCAGCGCGCACTTCTTCCGCCTTCGCATCGCCGTCATCCACCATCTTATCCACGTCGCGCATGTCGTTGGTGCCGCAGTAAGCATTGAAACCGCCGCCGCCTACGATCTTCTTATAGACTTCCTTCTCGGTATACTCTCCGGAGAAGCACATCCTGATCAGCGCTCCGCTGGGCACTGCACCCGCTCTCTCCGGTGAAAAAGCGCCGTCGCCGTCCAGTGCGTTAAACACATCCACTACCTTACCCTGTCTGTGTGCTCCCACGGAAACACCGCCGCCCATATGTACGACCACCAGATTCAGTGCATTGTAATCCTTACCGCTCTCCTTGGCAAACCGCTTCGCTACCGCCTTCTGGTTCAGCGCATGAAATACACTGGTTCTGGGAAGTTCCGGAACACCGGAATATCTGGAGATGGGCTCCAGCTCGTCAACTACGACAGGATCTACGATATAAGACGGTGCACCGATGGAATCCCCGATCTCTCTCGCCAGGATACCGCCCAGATTGGAGGCATGCTGTCCCTGCTTACCGATCTTCAGATCTGCCAGAAGCTCGTCGCTGACTGCATAGGTACCGCCCGGGATCGGCTTTAACATACCGCCGCGGCCTACTACCATATTCAGGGAGTTGATATCGAAATCCTTCTCTTTCAAAAGATTCACGATAATATCCTTACGAAAATCCTTCTGATCCACGATGGATGCATACTGTGCGATCTCTTCCGTGGAATGCCGCAGGGTCTCCTCAAACAAAAGGGTCTCATCCTCAAACACACCAATCTTGGTGGAAGTGGAACCCGGATTAATGATCAAACTTTTTACTGACATGTTATTTTACCTCCTGTGTCATACAGTCTGCTGTTTCCTGCATTACCTTCGATGTTAATTCATCTTTGACAGCGCTTCCGCCATAACTGCGCCCAGCGCCAGGGAATTTACCTTCGTCTCGAAATCGTCGGAACGGGAAGTGAGGATAACCGGAGCCTTTGTTCCTGTCAGGATATTGCCGTTTTTCACCTTCGCCGTATGTACCAGACACTTGTATACCAGATTGCCTGCGTGGATATCCGGGAAAAGAAGCACGTCCGCATCACCAACGATCTTTCTTCCTTCCGCCCCTTTATGCTTCGCCGCTTCCGGATCGATAGCCAGGTCTAAGGAGAGAGGCCCGTCTACGATACAGCCTGTCAGTTTGCCCTCTTCACACATTTTCGTCAGTTCTTCCGCCTCAACGGTAACCGGCATCTTGGGATTGACAACTTCCACTGCTGCCAGCGGAGCCACCTTGGGATTCGGAATGCCGCATGCATGGCAGACGTCTACTGTATTCTCGATGATATGTACCTTGTCTTCCAGAGTCGGATAGGTCATGAATGCCACGTCTGACAGGAAAAGAAGATGATCCACGCCCTCTACCTCAAACACGCACACATGAGATAATGCCTTACCGGTCCGCAGTCCTACCTCTTTATCCAGCACGCTCTTCAAGAAAGACTTGGTGTCAATCAGGCCCTTCATATACATGTCGGCCTTGCCCTGATGTACCAGTTCAACCGCCTTAAGCGCTGCCGTATAATCATCCTTCTCGTCAATGATCTCGAAGCCGCTGATATCAACATTGTCCGCTGCCGCAACTTCCCTGATCTTATCCGCGTCGCCGACCAAAACCGCCTCGGCAATGTTCCTCTCCTTCGCTGCCGCTACCGCTTCCAGCACGGCGCTGTCCTGTGCAACCGCTACCGCCACTTTCTTGACGCTGCACTCGGACACTTTTGATAACAAATCCTCAAAACTCTTACTCATTTTCCCTTCCACTCCTTTGTTTTATCATCGTACTGCTGCCCTAATAAAAAAAGTAAATTTGCTTCGCAAATTAACTTTGCGAGATCTGCTTCGCAGACTCTTTATGACCGGAACTGTTCCTGCACCATTCAGGAGTAAATTTGCTTCGCAAATTAACTTTGCGAGATCTGCTTCGCAGACTCTTTATGACCGGAACTGTTCCTGTATCATTCAAGAGTAAATTTGCAGGATCTGCTTCGCAGACTCCTGTAAACAGATTCACTTTATGGCAGACCTATCGTTAAAATAATAACACTATCGGCTTGAAAAATCAAATTATATGTGTATTTTCTGCGTGGCCAACTTCCTGAAAAATCTCTGATTTCTTTCATCATATCATATAGTCATACAAACCAGACTCACTCCCAAAAATAAAGATGATTTATATGCAGATTTATGATAAAATTATCTCATAATCAGCTTATTATCTTTAACGATCATATGTCAATCGTTGGAAGTGAGGTGAAACCATTGAAAATTTATCTCGATATGTGCTGCTATAACAGACCATACGACGATCAAAGCCAACTGAAAATATTTCTGGAAACACAATCCAAGCTGCATATCCAGGCCTTGATCAGGGATAAGAAACTTAAATTAATCACATCATATATGCTGCGATATGAATGCAGCAATAATCCATTTGAAATGCGTCGCAATACAATTTTAGACTTCATTCGTGAAAATACTTACGCATATGTAGGTGACGAACGTAAAATGCTTATAGAAGCAAAGGCTGCTGAAATCATGCAGACCGGGGTCAAATTTAAAGATGCCTGTCATGTAGCTTCCGCAGTTTATGCAAAATGTGAATACTTTATCTCTACCGATAAGCGATTACTAAAATATAAAAGTGAACAAATAAAGATGGTTTCACCGATCGAATTCATTATAGAAATGGAGGAAACGCTATATGATGGAAAGCATGACTGAAATTATGAACAAAGGAATGAAATGTTTGACGCAGCATCTGGGAAGTATAGAAGCAGAACAATTCATTTCCATTATTATCCGCGAAAAATTCGACTATACAAAATGGCAGAGGGAATATTTTGACGCAAAAACCCCCGAAACGATCAGCAATGAAGCGTCCCTGTTCGAAAAATCTCACCCATTTACCGGCGAGGCGATCCGATTATAAAACGGGAAACAGAACGCTCGTACAACTGAAATCAAAACCATAACCACTTAAAAATGCCGTTGCATGGAGAAATCTCCATGCAACGGCATTTTATTTATCCTGTTTTACTTTGTTCTGCTGTTGCCTGTTTTAATGATGGAACAGTCTGATTCCCGTAAAGCACATGGTCATACCATACTTGTCACAGGTGGCGATCACATTATCATCGCGCACGGAACCGCCCGGCTGCGCCACATATTTCACGCCGCTTCTGTGGGCGCGCTCGATGTTGTCGCCGAAGGGGAAGAACGCGTCAGACCCCAGCGCCACATCAGTCATCTCATTCAGCCACTCCCTCTTCTCTTCCGCCGTAAAGACTTCCGGCTTCACCTTGAAGATCTTCTGCCATGCACCGTCCGCCAGCACGTCCATGTAATCCTCACCGATATACAGATCGATGGAATTATCTCTGTCGGCCCGTCCGATGCCGTCCACAAACTGCAGGCCAAGCACCTTGGGCGACTGCCTGAGGAACCAGTTGTCCGCCTTGGATCCCGCCAGCCTCGTACAGTGGATCCTGGACTGCTGCCCGGCCCCGATACCGATGGCCTGCCCGCCTTTCACATAGCATACGGAATTGGACTGTGTATATTTCAGCGTGATCATGGCGATCGCCAGATCGATCTTCGCCTGCTCCGGCAGTTCCTTCGACGTCGTCACAATATTGTCAAAAAACGCCTCGTCAATATTAAGCTCATTTCTGCCCTGCTCAAAACTGATGCCGTACAACTGCTTTACTTCTGTCGGCGCAGGCACATAGTCCTCGTCGATCTCGATCACATTGTAGCCGCCCTTCTTCTTCGCTTTCAAAATCTCCAGCGCCTCCGGCTCATAGCCCGGTGCGATCACACCGTCAGACACTTCCCGCTTAATGATCCTGGCGGTCGCCGCATCACACACATCCGACAGAGAAATAAAATCCCCGAAGGAGCTCATTCTGTCCGCTCCCCTGGCTCTCGCGTAGGCATTGGCCAGCGGCGTAAACTCCATATCCAGATCATCCACCCAGTAAATCTTCTTCTCCACCTCCGTAAGCGGCAGGCCCACCGCCGCTCCCGCAGGAGACACATGCTTAAAAGAAGTCGCTGCCGGAAGCCCGGTCGCTTTCTTTAACTCCTTCACCAGCTGCCATCCGTTAAAAGCATCCAGAAAATTGATGTAACCCGGCTTCCCGTTCAGCACCCTGATCGGCAGCTCACTGCCGTCCGCCATATAAATGCGGGACGGCTTCTGGTTTGGATTACAGCCGTATTTCAATTCCAGTTCATTCATGAATCTCTCAATCCTTTCTCAGTCCTGACTTCCGGCAACAGTTTCACCTTTCGTCTTCACTGTTACAATCATCCGGCAGGCGTACACCGCCGCACGCCCGACCGGATGGATCTCTTACTGATTCTTATTGATGATACGCGTCTCATACTTTCCGCTCTCGATCTCGATAAATCTGACAAACAGGGAAACTTTATTCTCCTCGTTCAGATTTTCCCAGATCATCTGCGTAAAGCTGTCGATATCACCTTCCACACCGACCAGCTTCGGCTCACCCTCAAAGCTCGGCAGCGGATTGCCGTCCCCCATATACGTATGGATAAACCGTCCCTCACCTGCCAGCGGATTCTCGTAAGCAAACGTAAAGCGGTTGCAGCAGGCCGGATCGCCATTGTTGCTCTTTAAAATGGACATCGCATAATTGTATCCGCCATTCTCCAGATGCATGATCCCCGAAATACGCGGCGTGTAGTTTGGCCCGTCCGGCTCAAACTCTCGGGTACGCAGCGCCTGCTCAAAGGTCTGCTGCCTGTCCATCAGTTCATAGATGGTATCCGTCTGATCGCCGTTGGTGACGATCGTCTTATTGCCCAGCACCCGCACCGGCGCATAGATGATCAGACTGGGATCTTCCAGTTTGGAAGGATCGAACGCCTGTGTTCTGATTCCCGTACCGTCCTCCACGAAGATCCGGTTCCTGCTGTTTACGCTTCTTCCCATAATGAAATAAGCCGTCACCGCATATTTCCCGTCCGCGGATTTCCCGATCACGATCCCCCTGCCGGGATAGCTGTTGCCGGAAAGCTCCTTCGCCAAAGATTTCTTTTCCATATAATAAATAACCGTGCCTTTCTTCCCTGTATTTTCAGTGCCTCAATGGCTGCATGTTACGCGGCCTTCTCGTCTCCTATTCATCCACACTGTAGTTCGGCGCTTCCTTCGTGATGTGAATATCGTGAGGATGGCTCTCCTTCAGGGATGCCGCCGAGATCTTCACGAACTTACCGTTCTGCTTCAATTCTTCAATGGTGGATGCACCGCAGTAACCCATACCGGAACGGATACCGCCCATCAACTGGAACACCGTGTCCTCCACGGTTCCCTTGTAAGCTACGCGGCCTTCCACGCCTTCCGGCACCAGCTTCTTGGCGTCAGACTGGAAGTAGCGGTCCTTGCTGCCGTTCTCCATGGCTGCGATCGAACCCATACCGCGGTATACCTTATATTTTCTGCCCTGATACAGTTCAAACGTACCCGGACTCTCGTCGCATCCGGCAAAGATACTGCCCATCATGCAGACATTGCCGCCCGCCGCGATAGCCTTGGTCATATCGCCGGAGTACTTGATGCCGCCGTCGGCAATGATCGGTATACCGTATTCTTTCGCAACCGCATAGGAATCCATGATCGCCGTGATCTGGGGAACACCGATACCCGCCACCACTCGTGTAGTACAGATGGAACCCGGTCCGATACCAACCTTTACGGCATCTGCACCCGCCTCGATCAACGCCTTCGTCCCTTCGCCGGTAGCCACATTGCCCGCGATCACCTGCACCTCTGGATATTTCTCCTTGATCATTCTCACACAGCGCAGCACATTCTCGGAATGGCCGTGGGCGCTGTCCAGCACGATCACGTCTACCTTGGCGTCCATAAGCGCGCTCACTCTGTCCAGCACATTGGCCGTTATGCCCACGCCCGCGCCGCACAGCAGTCTGCCTTGGCTGTCCTTGGCGGAAAGCGGATATTTGATCGTCTTCTCGATATCTTTGATGGTGATCAGTCCTGCCAGATTGTAATCGTCGTCCACGATGGGCAGCTTCTCTTTCCTCGCTTTGGCAAGGATCTGCTTCGCCTCCTCCAGGTTGATGCCCACTTTCGCGGTGATCAGCCCTTCCGATGTCATGGACTCTTTAATTTTCTTAGTGAAATCTGTCTCGAATTTTAAATCACGATTTGTGATGATACCGACTAACTTCCTGCCCTCCGTGATGGGAACGCCGGAAATCCTGAATTTGGCCATCAACGCATCCGCGTCGGCCAATGTATGATCCGGTGTCAGTGAAAAAGGATCCGTGATGACACCGTTTTCTGAACGCTTTACCTTATCGACTTCTTCTGCCTGTGCTTCTATTGACATATTCTTGTGGATAATACCGATGCCTCCCTGTCTGGCCATGGCGATCGCCATCCTGTGCTCGGTCACCGTATCCATCCCGGCGCTCATCATCGGGATGTTCAGTTTGATCTTCTTCGTAAGCCATGTTGTCAAGTCCACCTGATTCGGAATCACCTGGGAATAACTCGGCACCAGCAGTACGTCGTCAAAAGTGATTCCTTCGCCAATAATCTGACCCATCTTCTCTCCTCCTGTGTTATAGTAAACGAAATTTTTAATGTCGTTAACTATAAAAAATTTAAACAGTATCGATAGTTACATTTATGTAAAGAATACTGCCAGTTAACTTAACTGACAGTATTTCTTTTCCATGATCCCATGCATACCTATTAATCTGTAAACACCTTACGCGGCGCAATGCTCTGAATCGCCTTGATCATCTCCGCATTCGGTTCAAAAATAACCTTCATATCTCCCTCGCAGATCATCATATACCTTCTCTCCGGCTGCGCAGCAACACCGGAGCTGTAATCCAGCGTCTTGGAATTACGGTTCCTGTAAGAATCCAGTCTGTGTGAATTGAGCGGCGCAAGGATCTCCATCTTGTCAACCGAAAAAGTATTGGCTTTCTTCCTGCGGCTCCTGGCCATCACCTTGTCCACACTGATCTCCCTGTCCAGATACAGGTACTCATACTCGATGTTTGCATTCATCGTGGCAAAGTACGCACCAACGCCGGTAATGATCGCCACCACCAGACCGGGAAGGAACACCCCTCCCACCATGAGGAATACCACCGTCAGCATGATCAGCAGTATTTTCAAAAAAGACAGGATCACCGAAGGTTTCCTGGCCACCAGACATTCCACATATGTTTCACTCATCTATGATACCTCCTGTATTCGACCTGCTCCCGGTTCAGGCCGTTCCTGCCGCATCAATCCGCAGGCCTGCAAACCACCGCCTCTGATCAGCACGTCCTCTCCGGGATCTTTTTGTCGAAATATATATTTTAATCATATAACAAACCGGACAAAGTTTCAAGCAAGAGGTTTGTTTTACGGCGGATAAATCAAGTATGCGAATAACACAAGTTACAAGTTGAAAGTTTATAGAAGCATACCACGGCAACCAACAAAATTCAATATCTATTTTTTTCAACTTTTATAAAAAATCTCCTTCCTGTCAGACGGATCATTCTATCCGCCCGACAGGAAGGAGCACAAAATGCTAAATTAGATTCTACACTCTATTTCTCTTCCTTCGGCATACTGATCTCGATATGCACGTCCTTAAGCTGTCTTGCATCCACTTCGGCGGGCGCGCCCATCATGATATCCTGGGCCTGCTTGTTCATCGGGAAAGGAATGACCTCCCTGATACTGTCCTCCCCGGCTAACAGCATGACCATTCTGTCCACGCCGGGAGCAATGCCTGCATGCGGCGGCGCACCGTAGCAGAACGCGTTGTACATGGCCGGGAATTTCGCCTTCACGTCTTCCTCGCCCAGTCCCACAAGCCGGAACGCCTTCACCATGATCTCCGGATCATGATTACGAACCGCGCCGGAAGACAGCTCTACGCCGTTGCACACCAGATCGTACTGATAAGCCAGAATGGAAAGCGGCTCCATCGTCTCCAGCGCCTGCATACCGCCCTGGGGCATGGAAAAAGGATTATGGCAGAATTCCATCTCTCCGGACTCCTCCCCGATCTCGTACATGGGGAAATCCACGATCCAGCAGAACTCGTAGCAGGCCTGTCTGAAATGGCCCTCCGACTTCATGCCCAGCATCCTGCGCAGCACGCCGGAAGTCTTCACCGCCGCATTCTTGTCTCCGGCCGTCACACCCACGAAATCGCCCGGCTTTAATCCCAGCAGCTTATCCACCTCTTCTTTGCGCTCTGCAAGGAATTTGGAGATACCGCCCACATAATTGCCGGCCTCGTCCACACGGAACCAGTAAGCCTTGCTGCCGGTCTCCACTTCCACATCCGCGCACATCTTATCAATCTCTTTTCTCGTAGCCGTATAGCCGTCCGTCACCACCGCCTTGATCACATGATCCTTGAACGGTGCGAAATCAAACTGTCCGAACAATTCCGTCACATCCTGCACCAGCAGGTCAATGCGCAGGTCAGGCTTGTCCGTGCCGTACTTCTCCAGCGCTTCCAGATAAGGAATTCTCACGAAAGGCGCCGCAGACGCCTGATCGTATGTGCCGTACTTCTCGAATACCGGCGGCAGCACCTGCTCGATTACGCTAAACACATCCTCCTGGGAGGCAAATGCCATCTCCATATCCAGCTGATAAAACTCACCCGGCGAACGGTCCGCTCTTGCATCCTCATCCCGGAAGCAGGGCGCGATCTGGAAATAACGGTCAAAGCCGGACGCCATCAGGATCTGCTTAAACTGCTGCGGCGCCTGCGGAAGCGCATAGAATTTCCCCGGATGATTCCTGGCCGGCACCAGATAATCCCTGGCCCCCTCCGGTGACGAACAGGTCAGGATCGGCGTGGTGATCTCCACGAAATCCAGATCGTTCATTCGCTGGCGCAGTTCCGTCACAATACGGCTTCTTAAGAGGATCTTCTCCTTCACTTCCGGATTGCGCAGATCCAGATAACGGTATTTCAAACGGATATTCTCATCCGCATTCCTGGACTGTCTGATCTCGAAGGGCAGCACATTGTTCGTACACTTGCCCAGTACCTCCACGCGGCAGGGCACCACCTCGATCTCACCGGTGGGAATCGTGTTCGTCTTGTTGGAACGTTCCCGCACCGTACCTTCGACCAGCAGCGTGGACTCCTTGTTCACGCCCTCTAACCGCTCCATCATCTCCTCCGTCTCGAAGACGATCTGCGTTACCCCGTAAAAGTCACGGAGCTGCAAAAATCCCAGATTCTTACTGACCTGTCTGATATTTTCAAACCATCCGACCAGTGTCACCTGACTTCCCGCATCGGACAGCCTGAGCGCATTACATGTGTGTGTTCTTGACTGCATCATATTCTCCTATTCCTTTCTCACACCGGAGACATCCCTGCTCTCCGAATCTGCTCCAGGCAGCTTATATCCACAGCCTTATTTCTCTCTGTGTGGCTTTCTTATGCCAGATTGCGTCCCTGTCTTCGGTTTGCTCTCTCCGTCTGTCACTATCTTACCCATTCTAACACTGCACACCCGAAAAAACAATAAACACATATTACTGCAGCAGCGACAGTGCGCTCTGGTTACTCTGGTTCGCCTGACTGAGCATGGACTGTCCCGCCTGTGCGAGAATATTGTTATTGGCGTACTTTACCATCTCCGTAGCAATATCCGTATCCCTGATGGCTGATTCCGCCGACGTAGTATTCTCTACAATGTTATCCAGGTTACTGATCGTATGCTCCAATCGATTCTGAATAGCGCCCAGATTGGAACGGGTTTCCGACACATCCTCGATCGCGCTTTTTGCAAAAGCATTAAGCGCCTGGAAATCCCGGATATCAGGCGCTCTGCCGGATAAGTCCTCTTCTGTACCTCCTGTCGGTCCTAAAAGAGCAGTGCCATCCGTCGTCAGCCTGTTCTTCACCCTTTCATCCGTGATCGCACTATAGGAAAAGCTGTGAAAAACAGTCAGGTCTCTTGCCGCCAGAAGGTGGGAATGTCCCGCCGCACTCCAAGGCTGGACTGTATTCAGATTCACATACTGTATTTTAACATGTGTGCTGGTGCCCGGCCAGGCATACTGATAATAAAGCCCATCCGGCCTCTCATTTCCTATCGGCGGCAAATCCTGGCCATCGCACAATGATGTATGGTCATTCGTCTGATAACAGATTCCCTTCGACAACGCGCTGGCGATCAAGTCATTCGTACACATATTACCTATTGTAATGGCAATATGCTGACCGGATTCCGACCCTACCTGCAATCCAATATTCTGAAAAGAACCATCCAGCAGATTCTGCTCATTGAACGTAGTCGTAGACTGTATGCGGTCTATCTCGCTCATCAGCTGCCTGACTTCCATCTGGACATAGCTTCTGTCTGCGGTAGTCAATGTCCCATTCGCGCCCTTCACCGCAAGCTCGTTCATTCGCTGTAACATATCGTGAACTTCATTCAAAGCTCCCTCCGCCGTCTGTACGCAGGAAATACCGTCCGCCGCATTGGCTGACGCCTGCGTAAGTCCTCTGATCTGGCGGCGCATCTTCTCTGAGATAGACAAACCCGCCGCGTCGTCTGCCGCGCGGTTGATCTTATATCCTGAAGACAGCTTTTCCGTAGATTTCGCCTGACTCTTATTTGTCAGATTGAACATACGGTTCGAATTCATAGCCGTGATATTATGTTTTACTACCATATCTCCCTCCATTCCGAAGTGTCCCAATCTTCACTCCCGCTCTCGTCTGTAGCTTAAAAAGAGTGTAAAGCTATAATTCCGTCTGTCAGCCTTACACCCTCATTCTCTTCTATCCGTGAAGCAGTTCAGCCTTCACTCTATCCTCCATGTTTCCGCTCTGCGGAATCACAAATTCATCGACAGGCACGCCTGTAACTCTTACTGCAGCAGCGCCAGCGCACTCTGATTACCCTGATTCGCCTGACTGAGCATGGACTGCCCCGCCTGCGCAAGAATATTGTTGTTAGCGAACTTCACCATCTCCGTAGCAATATCCGTATCCCGGATGGCTGATTCCGCCGACGTGGTGTTCTCCACAATATTGTCCAGGTTGCTGATCGTATGCTCCAATCTGTTCTGGACAGCGCCCAGGCTGGAACGCACCTCCGATACATCGGTGATCGCACTCTTGGCAAAGGCATTGAGCGCCTGGAAATAGCGGACATCGGCCGCCTTGTCAAGCGCCAGCGCTTCTTCTGTTCCTCCTGTTGCCCCAACCTTATAGTCTGTCGTCAACCTGTCTTTGATATTTTCATCGCTGATCGCATCAAAAGAGAAGCTATGGAAGATCGTTAAGTCCTCAGCTCCAAGCAGATGGGAATGTCCCGGAGATCCCCAGGGCTGAACCGTACTCTTATCCCAATATTCCTGCTTCGCATAAGTACTGTTCTGCGGCACCCAATAAGCGATAACGCCCTGCGGATACCCTGTATGATCCGGATTCGGACTGTCAATCTTCTGACAAAGCGGGCTGTTATTATTCGTCTGGTAGAATATCCCTTTCGCCAGCGCACTGGCGATCAGATCATTCGTACACATATTGCGTATCGTAATCGCAATGTGCTGCCCTGATTCCGCTCCCACCTGCAGTCCCTTACCTGTAAAAGAACCATCCAGCAGATTCTGCTCATTGAAAGTCGTCGTGGACTGAATCCTGTCAATCTCACTCATCAGCTGTCTGACTTCCATCGTAATATAACTTCTGTCGTCTGTGGTCAACGTCCCGTTAGCGCCTTTGACCGCAAGCTCATTCATGCGCTGCAGCATATCGTGAACTTCATTCAAAGCTCCCTCCGCCGTCTGCACGCAGGAAATACCGTCCGCCGCATTGGCTGATGCCTGCGTAAGCCCCCTGATCTGGCGGCGCATTTTCTCAGATATAGACAACCCTGCCGCGTCATCTGCCGCACGGTTGATCTTATATCCCGAAGACAGCTTCTCCGTAGATCCTGCCTGACTCTTATTTGTCAGGTTGAACATGCGGTTTGAATTCATCGCCGTGATATTATGCTTTACAACCATAGTTTCTCTCTCCTATCATCCACCTCTTTTATTCTGAATTCCCCGATACCCATAGTAACCGGCACAGTAATCTCTGCTTTCAGTCTCTGCCGATGCCATATACAAAAACTCCGACAAAACCGAAAGCATAATCTCATTCTTCTATGCCGCTGACTATTATGAGGTATATATCGGCGTATCTCATGAAATACTTAAGACCATCCCCGTACTAACCGGAAAATCTTTTATAGTTATTTCATGAAAAATTCATACAATAATATGGTTCTTTAATTGACAATGCTTTTCAAACTAATTATCATAGATAATCATAGATGACTGCAGAAATAATCAGCAGGCAAAACCGCGCATCGTTCGTGAACGCGCCATACAGAAACAACAAATCTGATGATTATTTGCAGCATTTATTCATAAAGAAAGATACCCTCAGGGATCAAAGGCACAGACACATCAACACGAAACGGAGATAAAATCATGGCAATCGGTAATTCAGTGGGAGACGAAATCAGAGAAGAACGCAGAAAGGCCATGGGCCGGATGACTCCTAAGGAGAAGTTCGCCTACTTCTGGGATTACTATAAGATTCATGCGTTTGTCACAGTCGCTCTGGTCATTGCCGCCGCTTCTTTGATCTATCAGTATGCCACTTACAAAGATTACGGCTTCTACGCAGTCCTGATCAATGCCGGTGTCAGCGATGTAAGCGCCGCTCTGCCGGAGACGTGGGCAGACGAATTTCAGGAATACGCCGAAATCGATCCTGACGAATATGAGGTTTATATTGACACTTCCATGACCCTTTCCGATACCGATCTGTCACAATATACCATGGCCAATCAGCAGAAGATGGCCGCCATGATGCAGACCGGTTCTCTCAGCGCCATCGCTGCCGAGACGGCAACTTTCGAAAAATACGCGCAGGCAGAATATTTCTATCCTCTGGAGGATGTTTTATCCGCCGAAGAGCTTGAGAAATACCGCCCTTATTTCTACTACACGGATACTGCCACCTTCCCCGACGACGACTATGATCCCACCGAGGTGCGCGATCTTTCCGTGCTGACCATCGACCACAGCGATCCTTCCACCATGGAAGATCCGGTGGCAGTGGGAATCGTCGTTACTGAGGATAATGCGCTGGCCGACGCAGGGCTGTACGCTTATCTTGCAGACAGCAAATATGATTATCAGGGGCATCCGGCTGATGTGGTTCTGGGCATTCCCGTCTCCAACAGTCAGCCGGAGCTTGTAGTCAGATTTCTTGAATATCTTAAATTGGGGGAATAGGGCTTCTTATAGCCCTATTTTCTGCACGCCTCTTTCAGGATCCGGTTTACTGCCGCCGGATCGGCCTTGCCTTTCATGGCTTTCATGGTCTGTCCTACCAGAAAACCGATGGCTTTCTCCTTCCCGTTCCTGTAATCCTCCACAGACTGCGGATTGGCGGCGATCACTTCCGCGACCGTCTTTTGCAGAGCCCCTTCATCGTTGACGCTCTTTAAGCCCTTTTCCTCCACATATCGTTCCGGATCAACATTTTCCGCAAACATCACCTCGAAGACTTCCTTCGCCACGGCACCGGTGATCACCTTTTCGTCCGTAAGACGGATCAGCTTCGCCAGATGCTCCGGTGAAAAGCACAGATCCTGGGCGTCCGTCTCCTTCTCTTTCATCAGACGCAGGGTCTCTCCCATCAACCAGTTGGACACCTTCTTGGGCTGGCCGCAGATGGCCGTCGCCGCCTCAAAAAGATCCGCCATATGCCTGGACTCGGTAATGATCTCGATATCATAATCGGGAAGCCTGAATTCTTCCCTGTAGCGCCGCATCTTTTCATTGCGAAATTCCGGCTGCGCGGCCCGGATCTTTTGGAGCATCTCGTCGCTCACCACTACCGGCGTCAGATCCGGATCCGGAAAATAGCGGTAATCCTGAGCATCCTCCTTGCTCCGCATGGCATAGGACTCTCCCTTTACATCGTCCCACCTTCTCGTCTCCTGTACTACCTTTTCCCCGGACTCGATCAGGTCGATCTGCCGCTCCGTCTCCCCGGCGATGGCCCGGGAAATGGCCTTAAAGGAATTCAGGTTCTTCATCTCCGTTCTGGTACCGAACTGCTCTGTCCCTGCTTTCCGCACGGACAGATTCACATCTGCGCGCATGGAGCCTTCCTGCAGCTTACAGTCGGACGCACCCAGATACTGGATCAAAAGACGCAGTTTCTCCAGATAAGCGATCACTTCCTCTGCGCTGCGCATATCCGGTTCGGACACGATCTCGATCAGCGGCACGCCGGAACGGTTGTAGTCCACCAGCGAACAGTCCTCCCACGCATCGTGGAGCAGCTTGCCGGCATCCTCCTCCATATGGATCTCATGGATCCCCACCATCTTACGTCCGCCCTCCTCCGTCTCGATCTCCACGCCGCCGTTTCTGCAGATGGGCAGATAGAGCTGGGAAATCTGATAGTTCTGCGGATTGTCCGGATAGAAATAGTTCTTGCGGTCGAATTTCGCATAGCGGGTAATGTCACAGTTGGTGGCAAGGCCCACCGCAATGGCATACTCCAGAACCTGCCTGTTCAATACCGGCAAAGAACCCGGCATCCCCGTGCAGACCGGACAGGTCTGGGTATTGGGCGCCGCACCGAATGCGGTGGAACAGCCGCAGAAGATCTTGGTCTTTGTGGCGAGCTCCACGTGCACTTCCAACCCGATCACGGTTTCATATTGTTTACTCATGACGGTATCCCTCCTGTTCTGTTTGTCCTGTCTGTTCCCTCTGTACTCTGTTCGCTTACCGGCCTTCCGCTTTTCCCTCCCTGCCAAAGCATTCCACACTGCGATACCTGCCCTTCTCCTGACGTCCGAAAACTTCCGGCATCCGCCTGTGCCCGTTCATCTGCCGCAGTCCCATGCCCTGCACCGCCAGCTGTCCCGAACGGCCCTCTGCTCCTCTCATACGTATAGGCCGCCCGGATCAGCTTTTTCTCCTGAAAGCAGTCCCCGATCAGCTGCAGCCCGATGGGCAGCCCCTTCCTGTCTTTTCCGCAGGGAAGGCTGATACCCGGCAGGCCCGCCAGGTTTACGGCAATGGTATAGATATCTCCCAAATACATCTTAAGGGGATCCGCCAGGCTTTCTCCCAGTTTTGGCGCTGTGGTGGGCGCCACCGGACCCAGTATTACGTCATATTTTGCAAAAGCCTCATCGAACGCCTTCTTGATAAGGGCTTTCACCTGCAGCGCTTTCAGATAATAGGCGTCGTAGTAACCGGAACTGAGCACGAAGGATCCCAGCATAATGCGTCGTTTGACTTCCTCCCCGAAGCCTTCGGCACGGGATTTTCTGTACATGCTGTGGAGTCCGGCGTCGTTTCCTGTACGGTAGCCGTACTTGATGCCGTCGAACCGCTCCAGATTGGAGCTGGCCTCCGCCGCCGCGATCGTGTAGTAAGCCGGAATGGCATATTCCACCAGACTTAAGTCAAACCGCTCCACCACAGCTCCCCGTCCGGCCAGTTCTTCCGCCGCCTTTAAGACGGCTGCCCGCACATCCTCATCCAGCCCTTCTCCCAGATAATCATCAGGGATACCGATGCGCATCCCCTGCACATCCTCCGTCAGCGCAGACATAAAATCCGTATCCTGCCGTTGCAGCGAGGTGGAATCCTTTACATCATGAGAGGCAATCGCCTCCAGCACTGCCGCACAATCCCTCACGTCCTTCGTCAGCGGGCCGATCTGATCCAGAGAGGATCCATAGGCAATCAGCCCATACCGTGACACCGTGCCGTAAGTGGGCTTCATCCCCACCGTGCCGCAGAAAGCGGCCGGCTGTCTGATGGAACCGCCGGTATCGGATCCCAGGGCACAGATACACTCCCCCGCTGCCACCGCGGCCGCCGAGCCGCCCGAAGAGCCGCCCGGCACATGCTCCCGGTTCCACGGGTTTCTCGTCACCCCATAGGCGGATGTTTCCGTCGTGGATCCCATGGCAAACTCATCCATATTGGTTTTACCCAGAATGACCGCGCCCGCCTTACGCAGATTCGTCACTGCCTCCGCCGTGTATGTGGGCACAAAATTTCCCAGCATCCTGGAAGCACAGGTAGTCCGCAGTCCTTTGGTACACAGATTATCCTTCACTGCCACCGGCACACCGGCCAGAGGCCCGGTCAGATGCCCCGCCTCGATCTTTGCCTGCACCTCCTTCGCCTGCGCCAGCGCTCCCTCCCGATCCACCGTTACATAGCAGTTGTAGAGCGCATCTCTTTCTTCTATACAGGTAAGTATTTCTTCCACCGCCTGCACCGCGGTAATCTGTCCGGCTCTGACAGCCGCCGACAGCTCCACCGCTGTCATATCCGCAATTCCCATATCCGTCAGCCTCCTTTCTTCCTACTCGAAAGTTCTCGGCGCCACAAACATCCCGTCCCTCTCTTCCGGCGCATTCAAGAGTATCTGTTCTCTCATATCTTCATTTGTCACCACATCCTCCCGAAATACGTTCTGTACCGGAAAAACATGGGACATCGGCTCAACGCCGGTGGTATCCAGCTCACCCATCTTATCAATATAGGCAAGCATCCTGCTCATATCCGATCTGGCCTGCTCCCGCTCTTCCTCCGAAAGTTCCAGCTGTGCCAAAACTCCCACATACGCTATCGTTTCATCACTTATAATATTTGCCATTGTCTCAGCCCCCCCCTGCTCTTTTCCACTGCATCTGCGCTTTTCATGCTGCACCGAGTCCTATCTGCATCGGCATCTCCTACGCCCTGACCCTGATATGCACTTCCCGCAGCTGCTGCTCCGTCACATCACCTGGCGCACCGCACATCAGATCCTGTGCTGATCCGCTCATAGGAAAAGCGATCACTTCTCTGATGTTCTCTTCCTCCCTCAGCAGCATAATCATCCTGTCCACCCCCGGCGCCATACCTGCATGCGGCGGCGCGCCGAACTGAAACGCGTTGTATAATGCACCAAATTTACTTTGCAGCATCTCTCTATCGTATCCCGCAATCTCAAAAACCTTCTCCATCACATCCAGATCATGGTTTCTGACCGCTCCCGAAGACAGCTCCACGCCGTTACACACGATATCATACTGGTAAGCCAGCACCTCCAACGGATCCTTCGTCGTAAGCGCTTCCAATCCGCCCTGCGGCATGGAAAAAGGGTTGTGGGTAAAGCAAATCCGCTTCGTATCCGGATCCCGTTCAAACATCGGGAAGTCATTTACATAACAAAACCGATACGCTTTTTGCTCAATCAGCTCCAGCTTCTGACCAAGCTCCGTACGGATCTGTCCTGCATAAAAAGCTGCCCTCTCCTCCCTGTCCGCGATAAAGAAGATCGTATCCCCCGCGCCCAATCCTGCCAGCGCTGCCAGCTCCTCCTTCTTTTCTTCGGGAATGAACTTGTCGATCGGCCCCTTATAGCTTAAATCCTCCGCCACTTCCAGATACCCAAGGCCGCCCATGCCCAGATCCATGGCGAATCGCAGCAGCTTCTCATGGAACCCTTTGGACATCTGCGCATGTACCCGGATTGCCCGGACTGTTCTTCCATGGAAAGGTTTAAACTCACACCCCTGGAAAAATGCCGTCAGATCGATGATGCGCAGCGGGTTCCTCAAATCCGGCTTATCGGTGCCAAATTGAAGCATTGCCTGCCGGTAACTGAACACGGGATAAGGCGCCTGTGTCACACTGTATCCTTCCGGTGCAAATTTGCCGAAAACCGCAGACAACACTTCCTCGCCCACACGGAATACATCCTCCTGCGTGGCAAAACTCATCTCGAAATCCAGCTGATAGAACTCTCCCGGTGAACGGTCCGCCCTGGCATCCTCATCCCGGAAGCAGGGAGCGATCTGAAAATATTTATCGAATCCTGACACCATCAGCAGCTGCTTATACTGCTGCGGCGCCTGTGGCAATGCATAAAATTTCCCTTTATATTTGCGGGAAGGCACGATATAATCTCTTGCCCCCTCCGGTGACGAAGCGCACAGGATCGGCGTCTGAATCTCCAGAAATCCCATCTGTGTCATCTTTTCACGCAGAAAGGCGATTACCCTGGAACGGAAAATAATACTGTCCTTCACCTTCTGGTTGCGCAGATCCAGATAGCGGTATTTCAACCGCACCTCCTCCCTGGTCTCCCGGGAAGTCATGATCTCAAAGGGAAGCGGCTGGTAAACCCTGCCCAGCACTTCCACCTCATGAGCTTCCAGCTCGATAGTGCCGGTGGGAATCCTGGGGTTGTATGTTTCCTCGTCCCTGTGCTCGACCAACCCTTCCACGGATATACTCATCTCCCGGCTCAGACCGTCCAGCAGCGTGGTGTCACGCATCACGATCTGCAGCACACCATACATGTCACGCAGATCCACAAAGGATACGCCGCCATGATCCCTGATGTTTTCGATCCAGCCCGCCACCCGGATTTCCCGGCCGACATCGGACTCACTGATCTGTTGTAAGGTTACGTCTCTGTAGATGTTTCTGATTGTCATTGTTCTGGTCTCCTTTCGCTGACTGCCGTGCTCCGGAAGACAAAAAGAAAGTCCCGGAACACATCTCTGCATTCCGGGACGGATAATTATAGTATCCGCGGTACCACCCGCATTGATAAGCCGACACCTCTAACAAGGTGCTTCTTCGCCTTACCCACTCTTGACACTTAACGCGTGCAACGTATTACCCTAGTGTATCTTCCTGCCATATCCTCCTACAGTCATGCCAATATCATAAAACCACGCTGTACTCTGTAATGACCCTGCAGTGATACAATTCAGATAATCTGCTCCGGAGTGTTCCCGTTCCCAGCCTTTCACAAACAGCGCTCTCAGTCGGTGACGCCGTATTCCTGTCGCTTCCCGCCGGGTGAGTCTCCTTCACCGCATTTCATAAATAATATAAATGAGCCTTGCCCATTTCAGAAATGTACTTCACAAACTCAAATAAACGAAGCAATTTCTTATTCTTATAAATATATATCACAACAAAAATAAAAAAACAACCTTTGTATTAAAAAAATACAAAGGCTGTTCATGCGTTCCAAAATTCTTCTATACTGTCCGTATTACTTACCCACAGGCCCGATATACTGTGCATCACTAAATCCAAGCATGGGCAGGAACACAACCGGCAGGAACAAAATTCCGATACCATATGCGGCTCCCTTGTCGAATGCCTGCGCCAGCTTGATCCACATGATGATGGTTATCACCACGTTCACACAGGGCACTAAGCACAGCAGGAACAGCCATCCTGTTCCAAAGCTGATCTCAAACAGGCAGTATGTATTGTAAATAGGAACAATCGCCGCCCAGCCCGGCTTACCGGCCTTGACGAAAATCTTCCACATACCAACCAGGCTGATGACAGCAACCGCAAGAACGACTATCATGTACACGGCTATAACTCCCCATGCAAGAGCATATGTTTCATCCATTTTCCTTCTCCTCCTTCACACAAAAATTATATATTATATTAACAAAATGCGACTTTTTTTGCAACTGTTTTTTTACTCGCTGCACAGTCGTCAATCCCGCGTGGCGGCAGTCACGCTCTCATCCAACTGCAGAAGACGAACCTCTGCAATTAATGCGCGCCTGTCATATCCACAGCAAACTGCATCTTACAGTCTTTTGATCCTGTCAACTGCCTCCACCGTATTCTCATAACTTCCAAACGCCGTCAGTCGGAAGTATGTCTCACCGCTGGGCCCAAATCCCGATCCCGGTGTACCGACTACGCCGGCCTTTTCTAACAGATAGTCGAAAAATTCCCAGCTGGTCATATTATTCGGCGCTTTCAACCAGATATAGGGGGCATTCACGCCTCCTGATACACTGTACCCCGCGTCTCTCAAGCCTTCCAGGATATAAGCCGCATTCTTCATATAATAAGCTACCAGTTCTTTCGTCTCCCGCTTACCGGCTTCGCTGTATACAGCCTCGCCGGCTCTCTGAATGATGTAGGGCGCACCGTTGTATTTGGTGCCATGCCGTCTCGCCCACAGCGCATGCAGTGACACGTCACCTGCTTTCAGCTCTTTGGGAATCACGGTAAAGCCCAGACGCACACCGGTAAAGCCCGCATTCTTGGAAAAGGAACGCAGCTCGATGGCACAGCTCCTGGCCCCCTCGCACTCATAGATCGTGTGCGGCACATCTGCCTCGGAAATATAAGCTTCATAGGCCGCATCGTAAATGATAACAGAGCCGTTCTTATTGGCATAATCTACCCACTCCTGCAATCCCGCTTTACTGATCGTAGATCCGGTAGGATTGTTGGGGAAACACAGATAGATCAGATCCGGCGCTTCTTTCGGAAGCTGCGGCGCAAAGTCATTGTCCGCCGTACAGGGCATGTAGATCACATCACTCCATCTCTCCGCAGCGGCGTCGTAAGTGCCCGTTCTTCCTGCCATCACATTGGTATCTACATAGACGGGATAGACCGGATCACAGACCGCAATCTTATTATCCAGTGCAAAGATTTCCTGAATATTGCCGGAATCACACTTCGCACCGTCAGATATGAAGATCTCATCCGCCTCGATCTGACAACCTCTGGCCTTATAGTCATTATCCGCAATCGCCTTCCTTAAGAACTCATAGCCAAGCTCCGGCGCATAGCCGCGGAATGTGGCCGCATCTGACATCTCGTCTACCGCGCCGTGCAGCGCGCTGATCACTGCCGGAGAAAGCGGCTGTGTCACGTCGCCGATACCCAGTCTGATGATCTTCTTGTCCGGATTGGCCGCCGCATAGGCGTTAACCTTCTTACCAATCATCGAAAAAAGATAGCTCCCGGGTAACTTCAGATAATTCTCATTTACTTTAACCATAATATCCTCCCTGTATTATATTATTGTGAATCGCCCAATATTCACCATGACATATTAAATATGTACCATTTTCATCGGACATTTGTCCCATCTTCCGCCGCTGTTTCAAAATACAGCGGCTGCCGGCTGACAGCACATCGTCATCACATCCGCCAAAATCATATCTCTCCTTCAAATACAGTGACGGCCGGCCCCGTCATATAGACCAGATCAGCTTCCCTGTCCCACTCGATCTCAATCTCACCGCCTAATAGTTTAACAGTAACCTTGTTATCCGTCAAATCATTTAAGATACAGGCTGCTACTGTGGCGCAGCATCCCGTACCGCAGGCCAGCGTCTCTCCTGTTCCCCGCTCCCAGACACGCATCTGCACCGTATTCCGGTCCAGAACCTTAACGAATTCTGTGTTGATCCGCTTCGGGAATCGCTCGTGCTTCTCGAAATCCGGACCGATCTGCTCAATCTTCAGACCCAGCACATCATCCATGAAAATAACTGCGTGCGGGTTTCCCATCGACACACACGTCATTCTGTATTCCTTTCCCTGTACAGTGATCGGTTCATCGATCACACTTTCTTTCCCATTCACGCCAACGTCATTCCTGCCGCTTACGGAAGTATCCCCTGGCAAACTGCCGGCGCCTTCCATCTTAACCGGGATCTGTTCCGGTCTAAGTTCAGGTGCGCCCATGTTAACTCTGACGGTATCCACTTTGCCTTCTTTTAAGAAGAGCTGCAGATATTTGATCTGCCCGCAGCTTATGATGCTTATGTCAGTTTTATCCGTCAGGCCTTTATCATAGACATACTTTGCCACACAGCGGATTCCGTTTCCGCACATCTCTGCCCGGCTGCCGTCTGCATTATACATCTCCATCTCAAAATCCGCCTCTTCTGAGGGATTGATAAAAATCACCCCGTCCCCGCCGATACCGAAATGTCTGTCACTGATGCGCCGTACCAGCCCCGGCTTCTCCTCCGGTCTGATCTGCTCCGTAAAACCATTGATATAAATATAATCATTACCACAGCCCTGCATTTTCGTAAATCTCATAGCTTCTTATCGCTCCCTTCCTGTTTTCTGCCGCCTTATGGCACACCTCATCCTGTCAGCCCCGACGCAAATGCTTCCCGGAAAGTCAAATATCCATGCAGGCATGGCTGTCTGGCTCGTTGCTTCGTGGGAATAAATGTGCACTCCTTATAACAGCATACCATATCCGGAGAATAATGAAAGTATCTTTCTAACATTTCGGCTGGAACAATTACCGACGAAGCTACGCTCCAAGTGCTCCGCACCCCCTTCGATCGCCATAGTCTATCCATAAAGCTGCTACAGATGAAACTCTCGAAAGAGTTCCTGCTGGTACGCCGGATCGAAAGCCGCCCGCTTTAAATCCTCCACACGGTTCTGCTCGATCAGGATCCTGGCCAGATGGTTAGACCGTTCCACGCCAAGCGCCTGGCCTTGTTTTATTCCCTGTTTCATTCCCTCTTCCATCCCTTCCTGTCGGATGGTTCTCTCATACTTGTCCACATCAAACTCTTCCAGCAACATTCCCAACACCTCCGCCCGATAATCTCGCAATGTCTCATACAGTATCCCATGTTCCATGCAATACTGTATCGCCTGTTCCAGTGCTTCCTTTACTGCCAGACCATCTGCCATACACTGTCTGGATATCTCCACGAATTGTGCATATTCATCCAACACATGACATCTGTCCATCAGTTCACGGTTATGCCCGTAATTGATGTTGATCATCCGCACCTTCAATTCCACGTCTGCTTCCCTGTTTCTGTTGATAAAAGCATCCGACAGCCTTAAGACCTCCTCTTCCGGAGCCTGCTTCTCACCGTTATAGAAAACGACGCACTGCGGTGTCGGTAACGGGATCTGCTTTGTCCCGTACAGGCTGCTCTCTGCCCGTTCAATCAGTTTCTGGTACTCCTCCGCCAGATAGATCAAAAATCGCACCGGCATATTAGAATTATATGTACTCTGGTGCTCATAGAGGCTTAACGTCCCTGCCAGAATAAAAGCCAGATCATTCTTCATGACCACATAGACAGCGCTCTCGATAGTCACTACCTGCAAAGCAGACGCATCCCGGTAATCCGTACCGTTCAGAGCGTTATATAGCTGCAATAACGCCTCCCTGTCCTTGTCAAACAGGAAGCGAAACAATCTATCCTTTGCACTGCGGCGAACTCTCCTGCTGCCGGCCCATTTGATATATCTGCCGGCAAACCGCCTGATATCAGCCGCACCGCTCCCTGTTCTGCGCGTTTTTCCAAGCACCTGCACACCCTTCTGTCCCTGCCCTGTTAAGTTATCATTAGAAAAATCTGACAGAAACTGTCGGAATGTGCGACAAGCACACTATTAAGAATTTCTCTGATGTATTTGTATGTTTTTATCATAATTGATGAATGTTTATTTGTCAATTACTTCATGCAATTATATTCAACTAATCATTGGTACACGGCGACTTAACTTAATGACATTGTTTCAATCGAGCAGGGAAGAGTTTCTCCCTCACACGGCTTTCCGACATTCTTCTTTCTACAGCATTACGTCATGCTCCAGCCATTTTCTTTAATCCTTTTTCGTAAATGCTATTTCTGACAAATCCTACCTTTGCTGTTACATGCTTTTCTGACCTTCTCCAGTGCTTGTTTTGCACTTCTTTTGGGTCTAAAACCGTAGGAGCAATCTCTAAAGTCAGCTTCGAATGCTGGCTCTATAGCTATCTTTGTAGCCATCTGCACGATTCTGTCTTTGACCAGCGAGTGGATAAAGCGACCTCGATAAGAGGAGCGGGCAATCATGCAGACCGTAACATAAAGTGAATTCTGCCGTATCGTCAAAAAAGGTCTCTGAAAAGAGCACGGTTCCTTACTTCATTCATGTTTGTAGAGAGGGTAAGAGTGAGAAAATGCCATGCTGACTAACAACTCCAAAGAAAAAGTTCGACAACTTCAAACAAACTATATCTGATAGCCAGGAAGTGTGATAGCCGAAGATTTCATGCACTTTACGATAAGGTATATCGCGACGATGTACTATTTCAGGCATGGAAACGAGTAAAAGCTAACAAAGGTTCCAGTGGTGTGGATGGTATAAAAATTGAGCACCATGTATTACTACAACGCACCGAGTTTAGCTACACGGCTCACTGGCAATTACCGTGACCGGACTTACACCGGCAAGTGTGATCCAGCTTCGCTGGACACACCTCGATCTCCCTGCCACAGGATTCACCGTATGAAGCTTCAAACAGCACCGTCTTCTTCAGGTTCTGTGCCAGTTTGGGATTGCTCTGCTTTGGCGTCACCTTCACCTCGGCCGTCAGATCCACGCTGCTCGCAAGGCCGATCTTTAAGAACAGCTTATAGGTTGTCTTTGCCTTCAGGACTCTGCCTTCTTTTGCTTTAATGACGATATTGCCGTCCTCGCAGACTGCTGAGAACCTTTCCGCATAGCTGCCGTACAGATCCACCTTCTCGATCGTATCCGTGTAATTCTTGATTGACGGTTTACAGATGATCCGTGTCCCTTCCCTGTCCAGCAGGTCGTATTTAAAACTACCTTGTTATTGGAAAAGCCCATTTCCGGCGTTTTGCCTTTTTTGATCGTGCAGGAGACTTTCACGCCTGACTGGTCATTCCACTTCTCATTCCTGACTGCAAATTTCAGCGTGGCGGAATTCTTTGCCGCTTTGCCAAAGGTTACTGTCAGCGGACCGTGAATATCATCGCCGCAGCAAGGAGAAACGCAAGGCTTCTTTTCATACTTCGCGCTAAACGCTTCATCTCGTCCCCTCCTGTTTTCTTAAGCGTATCTTCCCGCTTCATCTCTTTCTCTATCATTATAGATAATACCCCTGCCAGTGTCAATTCTTTCAAACATGCTCTCCTGCGCCATTCTCATTACTATCCGCGGTCAATGTAGTTCGTTAAGCCGCTTCATGACATCTGCCTTTTTATGTTTCTCCTGAAGATGACACCCAAATTCTATAGAATAAAATACCCCGCAGAAAACTGCGGAGCCCCGAATTTGTAACACAACCGGCTGCGGGAATATAAAGAAGATAAATCATCCTGAATGATGCATAACCCCAACGTGCATGTCATAGACTGATAAAAAAGAATTTCCATGGGGATATTTGTATGAGTTCCAAAACCAAAATCGTCGTGCTTCACGTAAAAGAATTAATATATACCGGAATCTTTGCCGTGCTCGGTATCCTTTTTATTGTCCTGCTCATCATCATGTTCCTTCCCAAAGAAGAGAAAAAGGAAACCATGTCCGCCGTCACGCAGACCACTACAAATTCCTATGTACCCGGTGTATACACGACGTCCCTGATCTTAAACGACAACGTCGTGGAGATTGAAGTGACCGTGGACGAAAAGAATATCAATTCCATACGGCTCATCAACTTGGACGAAGCCGTGGCGACCATGTATCCTCTGATTCAGCCTTCCTTCGAGGATCTCGCCAACCAGATCATCACCAGCCAGAGTCTGGAGAATGTCACTTATCCGGACGAAAGCAAATACACCTCCATGATCCTGCTGGATGCCATCAGCACTTCCTTAAACAAAGCGCTGGAAAATGAAGGTGAAACAACTACCGGGGACGACGTACCGTAAATCATCAGCTTCCGAAGCTGTGCATGCTGCCTTCCATTCTGCCGCCGGACCGCAAAGCAGCCGGCTGCAGAATTACCGCACCACGAAAATATATGCTTTCCCGGTGGTCTTTACAGTTCCTCCACCTGTGTCAGCCAGAGTTCTGCGCAGGCATCGGACGGCATTCGCAGATCGCCCCGCGGAGATACCGCAACGCTGCCGACCTTTGGCCCGTCCGGCAGACAGGAACGCTTAAACTGCTGTGTGAAAAATCTTCTATAAAAGGTTTTGAGCCATTTTAAAATGACATCCGCGTCATACATATCCCGAAAAGACCGGCAGGCGATCCGGTACAGCTTGGACGGCTCAAAACCGCACCGCAGCATATAGTACAGGAAAAAGTCATGCAGCTCATAAGGGCCTACCAGATCTTCTGTTTTCTGCGAAATCGCACCGTCCACCGGCGGCAGAAGCTCCGGACTGACAGGCGTGTCAAGTACATCCAGCAGCACCTTCTTAAGTTCCTCATTGCCGCAGGTTTCCGCATAATACCGTACCAGATAACGCACCAGTGTCTTGGGCACACCGGCATTCACACCGTACATGGACATGTGATCCCCGTTGTAGGTAGCCCATCCCAGCGCCAGCTCCGACATATCGCCCGTCCCGATGACCAGGCCGCCTGTACGGTTGGCCACATCCATCAGGATCTGGGTACGCTCTCTGGCCTGTGCATTCTCATACGTCACATCATGATGCTCCATATCCTGTCCGATATCCCGAAAATGTACCGATACCGCTTCCTTAATATCAATCTCCTGCAGCGCCACTCCCAGCGTACGCGCCAGCTTACAGGCATTATCATAAGTTCTGTCCGTGGTGCCAAAGCACGGCATGGTCACGGCTGTGATCCGCTTCCGATCCAATCCCAGCAAATCAAAAGCACGCACCGTCACCAGAAGCGCCAGCGTAGAATCCAGCCCGCCGGAAACGCCCACCACCGCTGACTGGCAGCCGGTATGTTCATATCTTTTCTTAAGACCGAAGGACTGGATGGACAGAATCTCTTCACAGCGTTTCGCACGTTCCGCCTCATCCGCAGGCACAAAAGGTGAAGACTCAAAACTGCGTTCCAGCGCCGTCTCCTCTTCCTCCATGGAAACCGGTATCACAAGATAAGCCCCGCTTCGCTTTGGCCGATAGCTCATCATCCGCCTTCTCTCATGCTGCAGCCTGTGAAGATCCAGATCCGCGTAGATATTCTCCGGCACGAACCGCTTCGCCTCTGCAAGCATCGTCCCGTTCTCCGCGATCATATTATGACCGCCGAAAACCTGATCCTGAGTAGATTCTCCTTCTCCCGCGGAGGCGTAAATATAACCCGCGATCAGCTTCGCGCTGGAAGACTGCACCAGCATTTCCCGATACACATCCTTCCCCACCGTCTCATTGGAAGCCGACAGGTTCACCAGCACCGTAGCTCCCGCCAGCGCGTGCCTCGTCCCCGGCGACAGCGGCGCCCACAGATCCTCGCACAGCTCACAGCCCACCGTCAGGCCGCGCACTGCATCCACTGCAAACAGGATGTTGGTTCCCACGGGAACCTCTTTTCCATGAAAGAGATAGATCTCCGGCTCCTCATTGCCCGGCATGAAATGTCTGGCCTCATCAAACTCCGCATAAGAGGGGATATACCGCTTGGGAATAAAAGCCAGCACTTCGCCGTTCTGCAGCGCCGCCGCCACATTGTAGAGCTTGTGGCCGATCTCCAGCGGCAGTCCCACGAATACCAGCGCGTCATTACCCGCCGTTGCATCCGCCACCACTTCCAGCGATTCCCGTGCCCGGGTAAGCAGAAGCTCCTGCAGGAACAAATCGCCGCAGGTGTAGCCCGTAATGCAAAGCTCCGGAAATACGATGATCCTGGCCCCTTTTGCATACGCTTCCTTAAGTCCTTTACAAATTTCGCCCGCATTATATACCGGATCCGCCACCCGGATCTTCGGCGTCATCGCTGCTGTCTTAATAAATCCATGTCTCATGATTTTCTCCATTTCTGCGCTGCTTTTGTCTCAACTATATTGAGACGTCGCATTAAACGACCAGGATACCCTGCAATCCCTTATCTGCCTCTTGCCCGTTGAATCTCTTTCAGTTCCTCTATCGTAAAGGTGTAATCCGTATTGCAGAAATGGCAGTTTAACTCCACCGCTTTCCCCTCGTCAATGAGTTCCTGCAATTCCTTCTTCCCAAGGCTGATCAGCACCTTCTCCACCCGCTCCTTACTGCAGTTACAATAAAACGCCACCGGCATCCGGTCCGTAAATTCCACGCCCAGATCGCCCAGCACGCTCTCCAGGATCTGTTCAGGGCTTTTGCCCTCCTCCAGCATTGCGGTGACCGGCGCCATTGCCGCCAGCTTCTTCTCCAGCGCACCGATCACACTCTCCTCCGTAAAAGGCATCAGCTGCAGGATAAAGCCGCCCGCCTGCTTTACCGTATTATTCCTGTCCATTAATACGCCCAGCGCCACCACCGACGGCACCTGCTCGGAAGCCGCAAAATAGTAGGTCAGGTCATCTCCGATCTCTCCGGTCTGCAGCGCTACCGTAGAAGAATAAGGTTCCTTCAGTCCCATATCCTTGATAACCGTCAAAGAGCCTTTCCCGATCACACCGCCCACATCCAGCTTGCCTGCGCTGTTTGGAGGCATCATCGCCTGCGGACAATCCGCATAGCCCTTCACATGTCCGTCCGCATCCGCCGTTACCGTCAGCCCGTGTACCGGCCCCCTGCCTATAATCTGCAGTGTCAGCAGATCTTTCTCCGATTTCAGCATACTGCCCATCATCACACCGCCGGTCATCAGCCTGCCCAGCGCCGCCGTCACCACCGGGCTTAAGTTATGGGCCTCTCTGGCATACTCCACCGTATCCCTCGATGTGATCGCAAATGCCCGGATCTGCGCATTCGCTGCCGTTGCCTTCACTATGTAGTCTGCCATCCTGTTGCCCTCCTGTCCCTTTCGGCCCATGCGATCCCCGCAAAACCCCTGCTCCGCCGTATCCTCACAGACACGAAACAGTACAAATCCTGCGTTTCCCGTTGTCTTTAGTATGTTACTTTTCCCCTGTAATATACACGCCCATCTACTGGCCTTTGCGCGCCGCCACATAGATGCGTTCGCTCACCTCACTGACCGATCCCTGCGTGTCCGCATCCACCGCTTCCAGAAATACCAGGCCGGCCCTTTCCAGAAAGTATCTCATCTGTTCCAGCCGATAGCCGCGCTGATAATGTGTTTCCTGAAATTTCCGATACCGTCCGCTTTCCTCCTGCTCTCCATGCTCTTCGGCAGCCGCAGTATCCCCGGTATTCCCGGCATTTTCTTTCACAAAGATTGTCAGATCATACTCATTGATCTCTTCCGCCTCATGATAATAATTATCCCAGATAAAGCTGCAGTCCTCCCGGTTCTCCGCAATGGTTGCGTCGCCGATAACCGTCTTGTATTTATAGACCGTATTAAAGTCAAAGAGAAAGATTCCTCCCGGAAAAAGATAGTTGTTCACCAGCCGGAAGGTCTTTATGATCTCCTCTCCCTCCAACAGATAATTGACGGAATCACACACGCACACCACGGCTCCCACCGTGCCATACAGCTCAAACTCCCGCATATCCTGCAGCAGATACAGAATATCAAGCCCGGAAGCTTCCCGCTTATCCATGGCAATCTGCAGCATCTCCTGTGCATTATCTATGCCGATCATATCATAGCCCCGGTCTGCCAGCAGCTGCGTCAGCGTACCCGTACCACAGCCAAGATCCAGGATCGAGTTGTATTCCTGCTGCAGGTTTTGTTCTACGGCGCTGTCGTCATTGCCGCCCATGCCGGCGCGCCACGGAACCCGGTATTTCTCCAGTATTCTTACTATATTCTCACACCATTCCCCGTACGGCGTATCATCCATAAAAATGTCGTACACCTGCGCAAACCCTGTATATGCTTCCATGCCTGATCCACCCCGTCCTGTCCCGTATGATTGATACTTATTATTGTATAATCTTTTTCTCATAGAATCAATTGCTTTTGCCGTTATCGATCACTGTCCGGCCTGCACCTGGAATTCCATCTCCCCCTCAAACTTTCCCGTCTCAACACCGATTCTCTCCACCGGAAAGACAAAGGTCGCATATTCCTCAAACGCCTTTTCATTTCCCAGCGTTCCAACCTGTTTTCCGTTCACATACAGGGTCGTCCTGCCCGGCTCACCGATCACCTTCAGCTCCACCCATTCGGAACGCGGAAGAACATAATCCCAGGTGTAAGTCCTGCCCTCCCTGGCAAATCCCACACATCCCGTTTCCGGTTCCACCGCATAGAATACCCATTCCCCATAAGCAGCATCACTCTCGGCAAGGATCTGTGCCGGCGCTTTTTCCTCCTGTATCCCGACCATCCCCTTCACGTTTCTGCCGTTCAGATCCGTCTTCTCCGCATCTTCGTTCCCCGCATCTGTGCCCTTATCCTCTGTACTCTTTGTATTTGTGAGACCCGGCTCTGCAAGCTTTACCCGGATGTCGACTTCATAGTTTGGTTCCAGCCCCGTTTTCCCGTCGTAAAGCCTGTTCCGCTCTCCTCCGCCGCCGTTCAGGACCTGATCGATCCGGTCTGCCGCATCGTTAAACGCTTCATATGACAGCGCCTCATTCCTGCCCCACAGCTTCGCGCCCAGCACAGGCAGCGGTTCTGCGAAACGTTCATACAGATCGTACTCACAGATTCCCACATCCAGCCTGCCGCACATGTCATTCCATATCATATAAGATGCACCGAGCATCTGCGGCGAATACGCCGGTATCCGCTGCATCAGACTGTGATCATAGAATTTGCCCGCTTCCCAATTGTGATACAATTCTTTCGTATCCAGACAATCATAGCCCCCGCCGGGGATCACATACAGGTGATTGTTCTGCATGTTGATCAGAGAATATCCCGCTTCGTACATCTCCCGTGGGTCAGCCCAGACCGTACTCCACAGGTTCATCTGCAGATTGTCCGGTTCCGGTACGGTGTCGCCCGCCATATTGCTCAGGCTGCCCCACAGACGCACCGTTTTCCCCGCCGCCCGCACCTGATCTGCAATCCGATTCAAAAAGACTCTGTACTGTTCGCCGTCCCCATAATATTCGTCCATACCGATATTGACGATCTTTGCATTTCGAAAAGCCGCCCCCTCGCCCGTAAGCGCTTCCTGCCAGATCGTCTGAACCAGCGAAACCGCCTCCTCCTTGCTCAAATCAATCTGATCCACCGACTCCGTCCTGGTCGTCAGCGCATACGACGGAAAAAGTTTCGTAATGGACAGGGAATGCGCCGGCGTGTCAATCTCCGGAACCACCGTCACACCGTAGGTCTTCGCCGTATCAATAAACTGTGCAAATTCCTCCTTCGTATAGGCATATTCCGATGACGTCAATCTCTCCCCTCTGTCATTTGCCACCTCCGATTCCAGCCGGAAAGCGCTGTCCGCCGTCATCGCGCTTTCCACCGAGTCGGTAAGGCCGCTGGTACTCAGGATCACATTATCATTCAAATGAATGGTCAGGTCATTCATCTTATAATAAGACATAGCCTCCATCATGGCATACAGCGTGTCCATGGACACAGCCTTGCGCGCCACATCGATCCCGAATCCCCGCACTTCATAGAGCGGATAGTCCCTTATCTTTCCCTTAGGCAGGCCATGTTCCTGTCCCAGGATCTGCAGCAGTGTCACCGTTCCCCATCGTACGCCCGTATCGGATTCCGCGAGTATGACACATGTGTCAGATATATCAATGAGATACCCTTCCCTCCCCAGTCCGCAGGCGTCCTCTGTATATCCAAGATAGATGTCACCTGCCCGTGCTTCCTCAACATCGCCGCATACCACCTGCGGCGCATATCCCGTCACAACTCTCAGGCGTTCTGTCAAAAGCTCCGCTTCCTCCTGCAGAGAAGAACCTTCCTCCACCACAACACGGAATGCCCCGGTGAACGTAAGCTTCCCTCTGCTTCCCTGCCATTCCGCCAGAGCCGGGATCACCTCCGGACAGTCGTTGACTCTGCCTTTTGCAGCATCCGCTTTCTCTTCCTGTTCTCCGCCGTCCTGTCCACCCTGCGCCGCCGGATGGGCCGGCACGGTCAAAACCTGTGCAATCTCCCGTGTATCCGTCTCGTCGTTCCTGCTGCTTACCCGGAAACCGACCGTCACTTCTTTCTCCTGAATCGTATCATATACAGTGCCGTCCGCACCGATTACCTGCTCATAGTCGGCGCCCAGATAAGTCGTCTCATACCCTTCCGGCGCTGCCGGCATGATCAGATATCTGCTGCCATCCTCCCGCGTGCCGATCTCTGCCGCCTCTAACCGATAAGCTGCCGGCTTGTCCGCGTAGACTTCGAATTCATAGAGCGATACATTCTGATAAAGATTGGAATAATCCTCTTCCCGGACGGATACCTGATACGTGCTGAGCCTTAAGAATCTGACCGTCACAGCCTCCGCAAGCGCAATTTCCTGCTCTTTTGTCTCCGGTGCAGTGTCAAACTGCCGCAGTGTCTCCCATGTTTCACCGTCCACAGAACCTTCCAGCGCATAGGAGATCACATTGCGCCTTTCCCATTTCAGGACAACAAAAGAAACTGAAATTTCTGTTGGAAATTCCAGTTGTATATAGTGGGCTGCATCCTCCCAGTTATTCTCACTGGACCAGCGGGATAACGCGCTGTCATCCCCGTCAATCGCCTTATCTGCCGTCAATTCCTCAGTCTCCGCACTGTCGCTGGTGGCGATAACGCCCCTTTGCCGTGCAAGATTAGCGCTGCCGCCCTGATGTCCGCAGCACAATAAGACGATCCCGGCCACAACGGCCGCCGCCATACATACCCCGGCCAGAATGGCATATTTTCTTATCTTTCTGTCCATATACACTACATTCTCCGTGTGCTTCCCGGCACACTGCCGCCTGCTTCTCCTACAGCAGGACTCCCAGGAGTCCATAAGAGAAGATCGACATGATAATCGTCGCGATCGCGATCCCAAGAAGCTCTGCCAGTACGGCTTTCTTAAAGTCCACATCCAGCAGCGCCGCGATCAGGGAACCCGTCCACGCACCCGTACCCGGCAGGGGAATCCCTACAAACAATACCAGCCCCCAGAACTCATATTTCTTAATGCTGTCACTTTTGCCCATGGCCTTGGCTTCCAGTCTCTCCACCAGTCCACGAAAAAGCTTTATCTTCTTCATCCACTTAAAAATCTGTTTGATAAAAAGCAGGATAAACGGAATCGGAATGATATTGCCGATGATACACAACGGGATCGCCGTAGTGATCGGGACCTCCAGAAGCTTTGATACGATCAGTCCTCCCCGAAGTTCCAGGATCGGAACCATCGATATGATAAATACCACCGCTTCCTTTGATACATACCTGCCTAAAGTTACTGCAAAAGCCGCCGCTAATTTTTCCATAATTCCCTCCATGCCGAAGCATTTCTGTAAAGTTATCCGAAAGAATCCTCCCGGACACATGCACCAGATGTTAAATCCTTACTACAAATATATGTCTCTATGCCTTAAAATTTGATCCCGATCTGCATATTTGCCTCTATTACGAAGCGTTTTATATGAGGCCGTCAGCGCTTAAAGAAATGCACACATGCAGACCCGCTGTATGACATCTGTGCGCTCAACACAGCTGCCATTACGGATTCTCACTCCAGCAGCGTCTCCAGCGCCCGGTACAGAGCCTCCATCTGCTCATCGGTTCCAACAGTGATCCGAAGATGATTCCTGATCCTGTCCTTATCCCAATATCTGACATATATGCCGTCTGCTTTCAGCTTCTCGAATATTTCCTTCGCCGGTATCCTCTTATGACTGGCAAAGATAAAATTACCATAAGATTTCGGAAAAGTAAATCCCAGCTGACGCAGCCTGCTCTCCGCATGTTCGCGGGTCTTGACGATCCTGGCACGGCATTCCTCGAAATATGCCGCATCTTCCACTGCCTCAACTCCAAGTTGAAGCGCCGCATAATTCATTGTATACGAATTGACCGAATACTTTACGTCATTCAAATATCGGATCAATTTCGGATCTCCCATGGCATATCCGATCCGCATACCGGCCATGGATCTGGATTTCGAAAAAGTCTGCACCACCAGCAGGTTATCATATTTCCCGATCAAAGGCAGACAGCTCGTACCGCCGAAATCGATATAGGCTTCATCCACAATCACCACAACGTCACGGTTGGCTTCCACGATCTCCTCCACCCCGGACAGATCCATCAACACACCCGTGGGTGCATTGGGATTAGGAAAGATCACCCCGCCGTTTGGCTGCCTGTAATCCTCCGGCCTGATACAAAACTCCTCATCCAATGCTTTCGTCTCATACGGCACTCTATACAGATCCGCCCATACATCGTAGAACGAATACGTGATATCCGGGAAAAAGACCGGTCTTCCCGATTGAAAAAACGTCATGAATGCCAACGACAGCACATCATCCGACCCGACACCGATAAAAAGCTGTTCTTTGCCGATCTGATACTTCCTGGCAAGAACCTCCGCCAGCTGTGTCTGTTCCGGAAAAGCCGGATACAGGCGCATCCGTTCCGGTGTCAACGACGCAAGCCTGGCCGCCACTCCCGGCGCCGGCGGGTAAGGGTTCTCATTGGTATTCAGTTTGATCACATTCTGACCTTCCGGCTGTTCCCCCGGTATATAAGGAACGACCCGGCGCACATTTTCTTCCCATTTCATAGTGTACCGTATACCTCTCTATCATTACATTCATTTTCGCACTATCCCGATGATTCCGCTTAAGGGAAATCTGCGCTTTGTATCATACGCTGCTTCGTACCGTATCCTTTTATGCCTGCGCCTGTTTCTCCAGACATTCCGGCGCGGATCAGCCTGCTGTATGGTTCCGGGCTGCCGCATCCCTGGCCAGTCTTTCATATTCGGCCGCCTGCGCTTCATTCCCGGCCGCACGGTAACACTCCGCCAGTCCGTACAGCGGGATCTCTCCGCTGCAGCTCAGATTCAAAATACTCTCCGTCTCATAGGCCGCATTATAATACCACACGACAGCCTCGTCAATATCCTGTTCCCTCAGATAATAATCGCCCAGCTCACAACAGATCTCCGCACAGCCTTCACATGCCACCACCTTCATGGCATACTTAAAGAACTTCCCGGTATCTCCTGCAATCCGTGCGGCCCGCGCCGCCGCACAGGCCGCTTCCTTGATTTCCTCCGCATCCCTTGCCGTATCCCGGCAGGATTCCTCAAAGAAGAAACCTGCATCCAGAAAGTCCTGATCCTCTCCGGCAATAAACAACTCTCTGGCATATAATCCATGCAGTCTCTTGTCCAGGCGCTTCCCCTCCCGTATTATGCGCAGAAAGGCTGCCAGATCCCTGTCCTTATGATTGCTTTCCGGCATATGCCTGATCTCGACTTCACTGTCATAGATCACCGGTTCCAGACCTACCTGTTCGTGGATAGCCCCCTGCCACCGGAATGTCCGCAGTCTTTTAAACAGCTTCGGGCGCAGTTCTTTATCATAATTATAAACCGTGCCGTGAGAGAGCTGATTGGTATAATACATCTGCACAATGTCGATCTCCGGCAGCAAAGTCTCCTTCAGCCGGCGAAACGCCGCCCTGTTTGTCTCATCCAGCACTTCGTCCGCATCGGCCGAATAAATATATTCCATTCCCGCTTTGGAGAAAGCATAATTTCTGGCCTCCGCAAAATCCCCCGTCCATATAAAATCATAGATCCTGTCCGTATACTCTGCCGCAATCCTTTTCGTATCATCTGTCGAGCCGGTATCCACAATGATGACTTCGTCCACCAGATCTGCAATACTGTTCAGACACCTTGCCAGAATCCTTTCTTCATTCTTCACGATCATACATAAGCTGACTGTTATCATTCTATACCTGCCTTCCCGAAAGCTGCCAGGCCTTCCTGTAGTATACAGACTGCCGCATACGCCCATCCACATGCAGCATGCACCGCACATCACCGGCACACAGCATCATGCTCCTGTACCTGTTTTTGCGCACAAAATGCCTGGAAGGACAGATCTGATACAACGTAGTATAGGACAGATCCGCCATTCTCTCCCCAATCCGCACACAGAATCCGTCTTTGCTCTGCCCGATTTCCGCTCGTCCCAGATAACAATAACGCTTCCCGTTCCAATTATAAATACGCACCGTATAATTCTGTATACCATACAGGCTCACTGCCAACAGCAGCGCTAAAATGGTCAGACCCGCCAATACCCATACTACCGCCGGATCTATCTCCTTTATATATTCCCCTGACAAATTTATTCCTCCACAACTGTAATATTTTCCCAGTGTATCACACTGCTTCCCATAATGCAATCTTAAGCAGCCCAGCGCCGAACGTTATGCCGCCCTGTAACAGTTCAGCCTCCGGCTTCGCTGTTACGAACTCTGCCGCCTTCCCTTATATAGTGCAGGATATAGTGCAGGCACAGGGGAAGCACGATCGCCGCTGCCAGATAAACCATCTTAAAATGCTCCGCGCCGTTGATCACATACACATAATCAATATTTGTATAGAACTGCACGAAATCGAAATCTCCACACAGACCGGTATGTGCTGCAATTCCTGCCAGCGCCCACTTAATCAGCATGAAAACCATCACGTGATGCATCATCACCGTGTATGTATTCTGCCCCAGATAGCGGATCGCTCTTCCCGTTCCAATGACAGGCGTTATTATCCTGGCTGTGCGAAGCCAGAAAGCAATTCCCGTCACAATCGTCACATAGGGGATCACCGGTCCATTTGCAAATCCCGTACACCACACACTGCTGAAGGCCAGGCCGTTACAGGATACCTGCAGTAATACCTGAATTCCCAGAACAACAGTCATGTACGGCAGATTCCCCACGACGTCGTGTCTTTCCAGTTTCTTCTTATAAAACTGCCCCATCTGAAAACAGGGGTACAGGAATAAAATTCTGCCCGGAGCCTTATAGCTTCCCCAGACATGGCCGTCCGCAGCCAGATAAACTACCACCATACCCACCGCCAGACTGCCCGCCAGAAACAGCCATTCCTGCAGGCGATACCATCCATTCTGCCAGGATTCCCGGGCATTCCGCAATATTCTATCAACCGCACCACACAGGATCAGCCGCATCAGCAGATTCATCATCTCAATGACGAAAAGCGTCGGCACAAACCAGGCCGCATAGTTATAAATAAACTGATAACCATGAATAAAAGGCGCAAGAAACAGTGTCCGAAAGCTGATCTCCTCCCCCATTGCAAATCCGTTCGCCCGCAGCAGCCACGAAAGCACTCCATAAAAAAGGTTCCAGACAAAATACGGCACAAGCAGCCTCCTGATCTTCTTCCACACATAGCCAAACGGACGCTCCCGCTCCGTATCTTTATAGAAATAGCCGGAGATAAATACAAAGAGCGGCACATGAAAAGAATAGTAAGGAAACAGGTCTCCTATCGTCATAATATTGTAGCCGAGATGTCCCGCCACTACCATCAGAATCGCCAATGCGGCCAAAATACAAAAACATACGTTATACTCAATCTTATCAGTTTCCGGTCTATCCATTATTTCCTCCATATCCAAAGCGCTTTGGGCCGGATGCGTTACAGTTTGCGGCCGGTTAGGCCGTGAACTGTAACCATTGATCATGATATCATTCCTTCCCGTGATTTTCAGTATACCATATTTCCAGATAAAATGTTATGATTGTTATGGTTAAGAAAAATACAATATACAATATTATTTCCATGCGGAGAATATAAGATGCCAAAGAATACTACCCTTCGAAATTCAAGAATGTCCAGAATAAAATCAAGATTTGAACTTTTAATTTCTCATAAAATACCACACGCTTTTTCTGTACTGCTCATAGCGCTTTCCCTTTTGCCCTTCCTTTCCGGCTGTACACCAAAAAACGACTTAAACAGCGCTCTTTCCGAAAGCATCTCCGTTCCCGGTCCGGTCACGGAATACCTGCGTGCATCAGAACCCGTTTCCCAAAACTGCTCTGACTCTTCCTTGCAGACAGCCGCCAGGAGCAATCCCTATCCGGATTTAAGCGTTCCCACCTACCTTACCAGAATAGACGGCGCTTACTTCCTGGTGGACTGCTATCATAATCAGATCATTTATCACGATAATCTGGATGATCCTCTCAGCGCATGGAAGGTTATGACCGATGAAATCGACAAAGGCCATACACTTGCAAGCGACGGAGACGTATACCTGGTAGATGACACAGAGCAAAATCGTGTTTTAATTTTTGAGAAACAAGGCGATATTTATACCCATACACAGACTTTTTCGGAGATTGGCAACAGACCTCATTACATCGTCTACGATGCTCCTACAGACACCTTTTACGCGTGGAGTTCCATGAGCGGTGAAATGTATCTCTTCCGCCATAATGCAGACGACACCCGTATGTATCTGACAGAAATCCGCCGCATCAGTTCTCTGGATCAGGTGTATGTCCGTTCTTTTACCATCCTTGGAAATGAAATTTACTTTGTATCCGGTAATGCTTCCATCATCCGTGCCTCTCTGGATACCTTTGAGATACTGGAGACTTATCCCGTTCCTGATTCGATGGCAGGCATGATCCAGCTTACCCGGATCCAGGACTATTTCTATCTTACCGTCTCCACTGATATCACGGGCAATCAGGACTACGCTACCATCCTGCGCACGAAGGATCTGCATGATCTGGCAGAAAACCGATATGAAGATATCTATGAATATTTTGTCGGAGGCGGTACGCCCTACTACATCACGCAATTAGATAACACATATTATCTGACAGAGCACCGCCTGCCCGGACATTCCCTCTGGCGCTTCTGCGTGGAAGATAACAAGATCACGGATGTGGAAGCAGTCTATTAAGATGAAGGAAACAGAGCTGACTTATTCTTCTTCCCCGAAGCGCACTTTCCTCGCATTAACGTCACCGTAAAGCTCCAGCTCCGGTATCGCCTGCAGGAATTTGGTAAACTGGGAATACCCATAGTTCTTGGGCGTAAATCCCGCATATTTACGGTGTACGCTGTTGCTCAGTTCGTTCACCCGCATCCCCTTCTTACCGGTCAGCTTGACGATCGTCTTAATATAAGATGTGATCTCATCCTCAGACTCCTGATTCTCCTTCAGCTCCACATTGATACAGGTGTTATTCTTGACCAGCTTCAGGCTGGGAATCTCTTCCAGAAAACGCGATAACAGACTGTATCCGTAATTGCGCACATCAAAATCCGGATATTTATTCAGCAATCTGCTGCCAATCTCGCCCAGGCCCGTCTCTTTATCCTTATTCTCATTCTCCGTGATAATATTGATTATGGCGCTTTCGATCACTTCCTTGCTGATTGATGTAGATTCCTTCTCCTCAGCCGCCTTCCTGGCTGCCGCTTTCCTGCCTTTTCCTTTGGAGCCTGTTTCCTTTGATGTCCCATGGACATTCTCATGCGCCGTATCCTGCACTTCCTCCTGCAGATCCTGGTCATCCTCGTCGATCAGATTCTCAAGCACCGTAAACTGGGAACAGGCCGTGCGGAAAGAACGGGGTGTCTTCTCTTCCCCCATGCCAACCACGCTCATACCGGATTCCCGCAGCCTGATCGCCAGTCTCGTAAAATCACCGTCACTGGACACAATACAGAAGCCGTCTACGTTTCCCGTATAAAGAATATCCATGGCATCGATGATCAGCGTAGAATCCGTCGCATTCTTGCCCACCGTATTGCAAAACTGCTGCATCGGCGTAATGGAATTCTCCATCAGCTTGTTTTTCCATCCCTTGGCCTGAGTGCTTGTCCAATCACCATAAGCCCTGCGGTATGTGACGATTCCGTGCTTCGTCATCTCATCCATGATCGCGGAAATATATTTTGATGAAATATTATCCGTATCAATCAGAATAGCAAATCTCTTATCTTCCATAAAAACACCTGTTTTGTTATCTCTTTCTCTTGCTTTGCGGCCGTCGCTGACATACCGGCAAAGTGACCGACATTTGCTCAATCTACATTTTATTTCTTCATATCTGCTGTTATAGAAATATCCATAAAACGGTACATCACATCGTCAAAGCTGCACATGCAGCTTCATTTGCAGGCATTCCCTGATCAGCTTCACGCAGTTGTCCCAGCCCACCCTTGAGCTGTTCAACATCAAATCATAATTTAATGGATCCTTCCAATCTTTCCCTCTTGTATAATAACGATAGTAATCTGCCCGGTATTTGTCCGTCTTATGTACCAGGTCTCTGGCCCGGCTCTCATTCACCTGCATTCTGTCCATAACGGTAGCTATACAGTCCTTCTCCGGCGCATCCACAAATACACTGACCACATTCGGCTCATTGCGCAGGATATAATCCGCACACTTGCCGATGATCACACAGGATTCTGTTTTGGCAAGCTCTCTGATGATCTCTGACTGAATATTGAAAAGATTAATATCGGACGTAAATTCCTTATCACTTGGCTCCACCACATAAGTATAAGGAATCTTCATCAGATGCCGCACCATATAGCCTCCGCGAAGCTTCTCATCCACCTCGGCGAACAGCTGCTTATTAATGCCGCTGTATTCCGACGCCATGTCCAGAAGCTGCTGTGCATAACAGGAGATTCCCAATTCCCTGGCAAGCTGCGTCCCGATCGCCTTTCCGCCGCTGCCAAATCCACGCGCCACCGCAATTACATAGTTATCCATAAGCACTTCCCCCTTCCAGCCTGAAAAATATCCGAAATATATAAGATAATTTTACCATAAATCTGCTTCTGTTAGTACCGTAATTTTACACATAATGCAAATTTAATTATCGTGGGTTACCCTCAGTGAACAAAGGTACACACGATCGGTAAAGAATCAGTTTCCTCCTCTGCTGCGTTGCTTTCATTCCGTGTACGTCCAGGTTTTCAGTACGGAGTACTAGTACAATGAAAATTAAGTTTCTGGCACATTGACACAGAATGATTGTTTCAGATGCAAGGCGGAGGAAAGAGTCGTAGCGGTGGCTACGGCGATTGACGACAACGCCGTAGCTGAACAATCAGGCAAGTCAAGGTGCCAGTTACTTAATATTCATTGTACTAGTTCCCATGAGTACAGTTAGCCGCGTCTATAGCTATAACCAGCAGCAGCCCCATCAATTCATCTGCAGGGTTCACAATGTCAATCGCATACGTATCTCCCCAGTGGAACAACTGTTTCGAAATGTGAAGTACCGCACTGCATCCGGAATAAACGTCATAGTCCCATCCCAGGAAATCTCCCTCCGCCCGCCAGCCGTTAAAGTCCACCTCATACTTTGGCTTAAAGAAGGTAAAACGCTTTTCAATCCGGCCGCGCACCGCACCGCCTGTCTCAATCTCGAAGACCGGAAGCAGTGTCATCAGTTTTTCCCGGATCACACCAACTTCACTACCCGCCGCATCGTAAACATGCAGCCTGTGCCCCAGCGTCAGAAACTCCGCTTTAACGAAATACTTCGCCCTGCCGTTTTCATCATACACATCATAAGTATCCGTCCAGGAAAACACTCTTTGTTTAATCAGCAGTTTCACAGGCGGCAGCCCCCTTTCTCCGGTTCCGGAGTTCTGCACTGAAGTGATCAGTTTACTCCAAAAAGCAACGTCTTTTCTGTTTTGTCATTATATTGCAGTTTATCACACTTTATCTGATCCACCCTTTGACCGTCAGGAAGAACAGCAGCACCGGCAGGATAAAGGTCACATAGAACCGCACGCCTCCGGGCATCCTGATACCCTCTCCGGTATTTGCTTCCTTCAGATAATGATCGAATCCCCATCCATATCTCGTCACACAGAACAACAGATAGACAAGGGACCCCACCGGCAGCATCATGTTGCTGACGATAAAATCCTCCAGATCCAGGATCGTGCTCCCTTCCCCAAGCGGCTGAATCGCAGACCAGATGTTATAACCAAACACACAGGGCAGCGACAGCACAATCAGCGCCACCAGGTTAATCAGACAGGATTTCTTCCTGCTCCAATGGAAAAGATCCATGCCGCAGGATATGATATTCTCAAACACTGCCAGGATCGTGGAGAAGGCCGCAAACGTCATAAACACGAAGAACAGCGTCCCCCACACGCGTCCGCCCACCATATGATTAAAGATATTCGGCAGCGTGATAAAGATCAGGCTCGGCCCCATATCCGGACTGATATCAAAAGCAAAACAGGTCGGGAAAATGATCAGCCCCGAAACCAACGCCACAAAAGTATCCAGCATCGCGATATTCACCGATTCCCCCAGCAGGGTACGGCTCTTATCAATATAGCTGCCAAAGATTGCCATGGAGCCGATCCCCAGGCTCAGCGTAAAGAACGCCTGATTCATGGCCGCCGTGATGGTCTCCAGAATACCTACATCCCGCATTCTCTGCACATCGGGAAGCAGGTAAAATTTCAACCCCTCCGTTCCGCCTTCCAGCGTCATACTGCGCACTGCCAGCACCACAATAATAAAAAGAAGAAGCAGCATCATGACCTTGGTGATCCTTTCCACCCCTTTCTGTAATCCAAGGGAACAGATCAGGATACCCGCCACTACGATGATCACCATCACCACCGTCAGCACCGTCGGACTCTCAAGCATCTCCTGAAACAGGCCTGCCACCTGCTCTTTATCTTTGCCGGTAAATTTTCCGGTCAGCATCTGATAAAAATAATACAGCATCCATCCCGCCACTGTCGTGTAAAACATCATCAACAGATAATTCCCGGCCATGCCGATATAGCCGTGCAAATGCCACTTCTGCCCCGGTTTCTCCAACTCCGTAAAGCTCCTGATCACACTTTTCCTGCTGGCACGGCCCACTGCAAATTCCATCGTCATGACAGGCACGCCCATAACGATCAGAAACAGCAGATAAAACAGCACAAACATGCCGCCCCCATACATCCCGGCAACATACGGAAACCTCCACACATTACCAATTCCGATCGCACACCCCGCCGATAACAGGATGAACCCCATCCTTGAACCAAACTTTTCTCTTTCCACTTTTCCGCTCCTCCTGCGTTTTATCACAAACGGCAGCCACGTACACTTTCTCACAGCCAAATGGTTGCCACAAGTGCACTAAGTATACCACAATAAAGGGACTATTTCATCCTATTATTCAACATAAAATACTTTTCCATCCAAATTTTTGTACTGCATTAACGAAATACAGTTTATTATATCACCAAAAATATATTGACTTATCATTTTTATTTCCATATAACAATTACAGGTGTCGACCCAAACGGTAAGCGGTTCACCTTTCGCCAAAATGAGTACATTTTGAGAACTTCCGGGTACGTATCTGAGGAGGTGGTACATAATGGAAAATCATGTGAAAGGTACAGGATATGATATCAGAAACAATCACAGGCATTGTAAATCTTGCAGGTATCATAGTGACGATCATCAGCATCATCGTCACCATAATCAGCATCTTACAATCCTGTAGGAAACGAAAGAATCAAAAAAGCAACCGCCCCTCACCAAGGTAAAGTTGCTTTTTGACAAATAACCAAGGTGAACCGTTTGCTTCACGGCCGGCACCTTTTTATAAACACATTATAACATCTCTTTATAAAAAGTCAACTGATATTCGTTAAAAAATTCCCCGGCAGCGCAATCACAACGCTTTCTCCGTTAATGTTTTATTGAATAGATTTTTGTGCAACACTGTACTTTCCCTTTTCATGCGTGATCTCCAGCGGCTGCAGCGAATACTGTGTGATCTTATAGCCGTCCGCCGTCAGGGACACGGTGAATTCCGCCGCTCCGCCCTTTACACAGGCCTGCTCATACTGGGCGCTGACAAAATTACCGATGGAATAATAGACCAGCATCTGATGACCATTCTCATCCTGCAGCATTTCGTAAGGCTGGAGTGTATGCGGGTGCGTGCCGATCACTGCATCCACGCCGCTTTCCAGAAAAATCTGCGTCCATTTCTCCTGAAAAGCATCCGGCTCCTTCGCATATTCCGTTCCCCAATGGGCGAAGACAAGCACGATATCGCTTTCCTCCTTCGCTGCCCTGACCGCCTCCCGAATCCTGTCCTCGTCTTCCAGCAGATGCACCATAGCGGGGCACTCATCCGGTATTCTGATCCCGTTCGTTCCATAGCTATAATTGAACAGCGCGAAGCGGATTCCATTTCTTGTCACAACCTCATAGGGACGCTCTTCTTTTTCTTCCTCAGACTGGATCCCCAGACAGACAATTCCCTGTCCGTCAAAAAAATGTTTCGTAAAACTTACGCCAGCCGCCCCCCTGTCCAGCGCATGATTGGTGCCGCAGGTGACTACATCAAATCCGGCGTCCACGATCGCTTCCCCAACCTGAACCGGCGTGCCGAATCTGGGATAATCGCCGTACATGGCCGGATCGCCTGTAAGCGGCGTCTCCTGATTGATCACCGCCACATCATTTCTGTCGATCAGTTCCCTGCTGTTCTCATACAAAAAACCGAAATCCCCGCCGTGATGCAGGCCGTACCGATAGATCGGTTCATGGATCAGGTTGTCTCCGAACACCACAAAGGATACTTCCGTCTCTTCCTTCGTAAAGCCCCAGGAAAGCCAGACCCAGCGGCTGACCTTCCCCGCCGGATCCGTCAGAAACAGGCGGTTCTGCTCCTGCGAAACATCCCCTTCCCGATTGTCACCCGTCATCCTTTGCTCTGCTCGAACTGACATATCTGTCACATTCTGCCCGATATAAGAGGACATCCACTGCGGCTTCACCTTACCCTGCCGGCACTGATAGACATATATATGCTGCGACCAGTTCCGTTCATCCCGTTCCATCCAGAAGGGCCTGCTCTCCCCGAATCGTCCGATCTTCCAGCAGAGCAGCAGCAGTTCTTCTTCCTGATCATTGTCCGCATCGCCGAACAGGATCTGCTGCACCTTTATCTCCTTGGGAGAATTCCATATGACAGCGTTGTCACAAAATACCGTAACCTGTCCTTTCTCCAACACCGCCGTATACGCTCCCGACCTGTCGTACACCGTCCTGCTCTCCCAGGAAATCCACGCCGGCAGAAATGCCCCGGCCCGCCAGAGTCCATAGAAAACGGCGCCGGTACAGACCAACGCCATTATCACTATACAAATTCTCTTTGTCATCCTTCTTCTCAAAGTTTACGCTTCCCATCATGCCGCTTTATGAAATCCCCGGCATCTGTTTTCAATACTCATAGATCCACCGGTAACTTTCCGTCCACGCCGGCTTCTGCACAGGCTTCTCCAGATTGTATGTGCCGTCATCGCCCTGCATCACGCCGATCATCTGCCGCCACTTTGTATCTGTCAGGCGGTCTTCCATGGGCCAGCTGAACTGATAGAAAGAATACACGCTGCCTCTGGCGATCTTCAGCTTGCCGTCCACCTTCACGATCACATAGATCAGCGACGGAACGTCCGTAGCCGCTTCGAGCACTTCACCGTTTGGATTCGTGGCGATATCCACCACAAGCGCCGCTGGGAATTCCTGTACCTCCACCCCTTCTTCGCTGCCGCTCGCCGCTTTTGCCGCCTCATACCAGAAATGTTCGATATTGCCGCCGTAATTCCGTATAAACTCATACTCCTCGTCTGTCAGCACTTCCTCCCGCAGCTCCTTTTTGGAAATCTCCAGCAGCTGGCCGGCAATCTGCGACAGACGTGTCAGATTCTCTTCCTCAACGCTGTTCAACATCCCGTAGCGCTTAAGCCCCTCGGCCGTTCGATCCGCCAGCTCCACAAACCGTGCATAGACCACAGGTTCCGGCTCCACGTACCCCCTGTCGTCCGGTTCCTGCTCGTAACCGCCGCCGCCCATCTCCGCGATCACCTGTTTTGCATACAGTATCGTGTCATGCTTCAATTCCGTAAAGCTGCCCGCAAAGCATTCCAGATCCTTCTTCTGCCACTCTTCACTCTGCATAAACACCGGGTAACCCTCGCCTTTCACTTCCAGAAGGGGCCGCAGTGTGTGCAGCCAGTTCGCGTACAGACTGGCCGACCAGAGGGCATTATTTTCCTGCGAAAGCGCCTCCCGCAGCCTGTTCATATTCTCCGAATAGCCCTCATACTCTGCTGCGCCGTTCTCTTCCAGAATACGAAGAGCCAGATCGCTGCCCAGCGCCGCCGGTACATCCAGCACATCGGGAAGCATACGTTTGTCCCCGTTTCCGTTTTCCTGCACCGCGCTGTAGATCAGCTTCTGCATGATCGCGCCGTCTATGGTAAAACGCTGCCCCATAAAGCGGAAGCCCAGAATCACATTGTCTTCCCCGTCCCCGATGGGCACGGAATTGATCTGCGGCGGTGTAAGCGCTCCCGTCATCTCATGAAAACGCGCAAATCCCTCTGCGTTCCCGGCCAGTTCCTCTGTCTTCACACCGCTGCCGTAGGCCTTCTCGATCACCGGCCCATACTCGCACACACCCGGATCGTCACTGGCCCCCGCAAAAAAGCTGGTCACGGCATACAGGGATTCCCACAGGCCGTAAGCCTCCTCATCCGCCAAAAGCGCCTGGGAGATCAGGAGTGCGCTTCTGTCCAGTTCTTCACTTCTCTGCTCGAAATGAATCCGGCCATACCACATCATCGCCTTAAAATACCGCTCCAGTTCCTCGTCTCCCTCATAGTAACCACGGGGCACATACTGGGTATAGTCCTCCATCTCTCCCGTAATCGCCGATTCATAAATACTGTCAGCCTTCCCGATACAGTCAAGTTCATACGATGCAATATCGGCCGCTTCCGGATTTATGACAGCACTGTCATCTAACAGCTTCATACCCACGGTAAAAAAGGCAACATTACGTTTCGCAGCATTTTCCCATTCACTGCCTTTTAACTTCTCATACTGTGCCACACTGCTGTCAAGCATCCTGCGGCTCAGCTGCCGGATATTTTCCGACAGATATGTCTTTTCTATATTTTTCAAAAGATAACTGAAATACAGATGGTAAGTGTGCATCAAAGAATCCACCGTCACAAAATGGGCAATCTGTTCATAGCGGTCGATCTCGTAGATCTGGAAAAACTCCCGTTCGGCATTTCCAAACACCACAAACCCGTTCTCTACCAGTTTCTCCTTCACTGCATCGTCCAGATAAAACTGCCACAGATTGTCAATATTGCTTAAGTCCGGCTCCACCGTATAAGACTCCACACAGGGCGTCACGCCCAATGCCGCCAGATCTGCCGCGTCAGAAGCGGAAGGTGTAACCAGCTGCGGCCGGCCGCCGGTCCGCGCCGCTCCGGCGCCATCTATATTTCCTGCACTTTCTAAGCCGCCCGCTCCGTCTGTATCTGCAGTATTTTCAAGGTTTCCCCCTGTGGCATCCGCCTCTGTCCCGGTGCTTTCTCCTTCCGTCTGTCCCGCCGGCCCGGCGCACCCGCTCAACATACCTGCCAGAAGTACCCCTGCCAGCAAAACCGCTGTTCTTCTTTTCCGATACATTTCCTCATCCCCCTTTGATGACTTTACTGCTTTAACCCGTAAGCTCCGTTTCCATACCTGTCAGGCCTGAATTTCCATCTGCCGCGCCAGCTTCAATCAACGATACTGCCAGCATCGCCTCATGCAGACTCCCTGCGCATGAAAATTTATCCTGCGCGTAAAGCAGCGGAAACACTATACAATTATCATAACACAATAAGTCATCTACAGAAAGACGAAAAATTCTTAAGAATTCCTTTGCACTGCAAATA
>CANPTH010000013.1 GCA_947576945.1 uncultured Lachnospiraceae bacterium | reverse complement strand
TGTCCATCCTCTTGGCTCATTCATCTGAGATATGAAACAAAAAATTCCTTGAAAATCAAGGAAAAAAGACTTGACTAAATAGGGAGGTAAAAATGAAGCAAAACAAATAGTTTTTGTGAAAGATTGTTCCCCGATATAGATTCTGAAATGGAGAGAAAAAATATAGGCAGAATCAGGATAGAAATTGTTTAGGATATGTCACGCGACGTATGGTATGATAATTTTGAAAAATTTGAGATTTGATGTAGTATTTGCCGCTGAAACCGTAGTATATAGGTGAAGCCGGAAAGGAGGCGGTGTGATGATAGAAGATGAAAAAATCATTGAAATGTTTTTTGGGCGTTCAGAACAGGGCATACGGGAGCTGGATATAAAATACGGTAAAGTTTGCCACAAGTTATCGTATAACATTGTAAACAGCAGGCAGGACGCGGAGGAGTGCGTCAATGACGCTTACTTAGGGGCGTGGAACGCAATCCCCCCGGCGAAGCCAAACCCGCTGCTGACCTATATCTGTAAAATCGTTCGGAACATTTCACTGAAAATCTATTACAGAAAGGAAGCAGCCAAACGAAACAGCACTTACACGATTGCTATGGAGGAAATCGAAGCCTGTATAGCAGACCCGAACACAGTGGAAGCCGAGATTGAAGCCAGAGAGTTAGCCCGTATCATTGAAAGTTTTCTGGACACGCTGACCGTTGAAAACCGCGTTATCTTCATGCGCCGCTATTGGTTTTCCGATAGTTGCAAGGACATAGCCGAGTTTGTAGGGCTTTCGGAGAAAAACATCTCCGTTCGGCTGACCCGTATCCGTCAGAAAATGAAAAGCTATTTAGCAGAAAGAGAGGTATTCGTATGAACTCAAAGAAGTTTTCCGAAGCCATGAGCGAGCTTGACAGCAAGTATGTTGATGAAGCTATCAACTACAAAAAGAAAAGCAAAAAGCCCATTTGGATTAAGTGGGGAGCGATTGCGGCTTGTTTATGCCTTGTAGTCGCTGGAATTGCCGTAAGCCAAATCCAAAGTGTTTTCCCCGACCACGGTGCAGGCATTGACCCAGGAGGAACGCATCCCGACGGTATAGACCCTGTAATTGCGTCCATAGCAGTATATCCCGCCACAGAAAGTATTGAAGATGTTGCAAACGCTACGGTTGAAAGTATTGCGGAAGTGGACGCTTATGGCTTTGATAATTTGGGCGAATACTTACCAACTTCCTTGCCGGACGGGTATCATTTTGGAAAAGCAAATCTTTATGAAACCACAATGAAAGATGGTACGGTATATTATATGCTCCGTGTGCAATATACCACAGGCTATGGTACTCCACAGGAAAGCACAGGAGAAGAAGTTGCTCCTGACCCAAATACTCTCGGCAATAGTTTTGTTGTCTTTGTTATGAATTATAAACCAGAAGTGAAAAGAGAAATTTACGAACCAACAGATATTACAGAAAGCAAACTTGAAGAAATTGGTGGTCTTACTTTCCATATTTCTTATGGGGACATCTATGTTGGGATTTCTCCCGATACAGCAGCTACCGATGATATTCTTGTAGTGGTAGATTCCATAAAGTAAAAGAACCATGGGAAGAAATCAGGAATTACGGTTATGACATCAAAATATCCGTTCATGGCATTGACAGAACTTTGCCTGTATTTGTGTCGATATATACAATAGACCTATAGGTGAGGTGATGAAGATGCTGTCAATAGCAGTGTGTGATGATGAAATCATAGAATGCTGCAACATGGAAAAGAGAATAAAAAAAATTATAGAAGAAATGAAAATACCATGTATTATCCGTCAGTTCCGAAGCGGCGGAGAACTGCTGCAGGCACTGGAAAGTTTTGATATTGTTTTCCTCGATATCATGATGCAGGAGATGGACGGGATGAAAACAGCGCAGCTTTTCCGCAGGAAAGCGTCTGACAAAATACTCATTTTTGTTTCATCCAGCAGGGAGTATGTGTTTGAAGCGTATGACGTGGAGGCGTTCCAGTATCTGTTGAAACCTGTGGAGGACAGGAAACTGAAAAGCGTACTGCAAAAAGCCGTCCTGAAAACAGAAAGGCGTTCACAGGAATTTATCATTGTCAGCAGTCAAAGGCAGAAAAAGAAGTTATTTCTTGATGACATATACTACTTCGAGATAAAAGGAAGGATCGTTGACGCTCATGGGCCGGAAGGCATTTTTACTTATTATGAGCAGATGGGGGAATTGGAGAACAAATTACAGAATAAAGGATTTTTCAGGTGCCATAAAAGTTATCTGGTCAATCTGAAATATGTTGACGGGTATAACAGGCAGGAAGCGATCCTGGAGAACGGGGAAAGAATCGTGATCGCAAAAAGAAGATACGAGGATTTTTGCCAGGAGGTGCTTAAGGCTATGCGGGAAAACGGAGGGATAGACTGAGCAGGAATGGGGATTTTCATGAAACAACTCTCAGACTACACAGATATTTTGATCATGACACCATTTTACCTGGGGTATCTGTGGGCAGCGGATAAATTTTGCTGAAAGTTTTTGGAGACTTCCCAAAGGAAGGAATGTCTGGCGCTGTTCCGATCAGACAGGGAAAAAGGATTCTGGCGGCATCTGTGCTGGTGGCGGTCAGGCTGGCAGCAGATTTCCCGGCCTCTTTTTTGTCGTGTCTGGAACTGGTTTTCCTGCACATAGTGAAAAAGATCCCGGAACCATTTTCTGATGAATGGGCGATTGGGCTGATCAGTGGTATTGGTTATTGTTTTGCCATATTGGCTGTGCACTGGCTGTCGAAGCATCTTGAGCCTGTTTTTTGCGGCAGGCGGGGGAAATATGGGATTGTATTATGATCAGATTTTCAGTCATGTTGGATTTTTGGTTCTGGACTTTTTGCCTATGGCAGCGGCGGGATTTTATGTATTTGGGATGAACCGGATTTATCTGGAGCAGGAAAAGAGCGGCCGGTACCATGCGCAGATTGCAGTCTATAAAATGATGGCGGAGCAGTACAGACAGTCGGAACTCTGGCGCCGTTTCCGGATGCTGCACATGACATCAAAACGGCTGTTTGAAGCAGAAATCTAACAGCGTATATTCATGCCGCTGAAAAGATAGATGAGGAGCTGACGAGGGCATGAAGGAGGATGCGGAAGAGACCCGCAGGATTGCGGAGGAACAGCGCGAGGAGACTGTCCGAAAACGCAGGGAAGAACGTGAAGAGCTGGAAGAGAGAATTGTGGATAGCAGAAATCATCATATTTGTCAATCCGGGAGGTGGAGCGCCAATCCAAGCCATCTATAAGCAGAGCCAGTCACTAAAAAGATTTGCGAAAATGAAATTTGATAAAGAGCATAAAGACAGCTTATCGAAGTACCCTGAATTAAAGGAGCGTATGCCGAGGTAATCAGCTACAGCAAAAAGAACCTTGAAAGGGAGCTTCAGAACGAGAGCCGGCAGCACAATAGGCAACAGGGCGGAGCGAAACGGAGGGAGGAAGAAATTTAATGTGAATTTGATAGAAATATGTGTGCGATTGTGGTTGTAACAACACACGTGCATTGGGATCACATTGGAGGACATAAATATTTTGATAATATTGCAGTTCATGAGACAGAAAAGGATTGGTTGTCAGTCAAATTTCCAATACCATTACAAGCAGTAAAGATAAGACATTGGCTGTAGACGGGGAGGACTTTTCGGCGATCGGCGAGGCATTTGAACAGACGGGGGCAGTGTGTCATGCACCGTTGGGAAATGGAATGCTTTCCATGATGCGCCAGCGGACACTGGTAGATTTCGCCGTGAAATGGATAGAAGAGAACAGAAAATGCCAGGATACCGTTGATATTGTCGCTGATGCGTAGACGCCTCTCTTTTTTGTGCAGGGATAGCGAGGAAAAATTTCAGTATAAGCCTTATAGTGATAAAGACAAATCATATCCAGAGGATGTTTACTTATATGGCGGGGATCACGCTGGCAGAGTATATCAGTAAAAGAAGAATGTCTTTAGCGGCGGTAGATTTACAGGGCAGTGATGAACGGATTCTTGATATTGCAGAAAAGTATGGATATCGTTCCACGACTGCATTCAACAGGGCATTCCAGTCTTTTCACGGGATAGCACCATCGTCTGTGAAAGATGAGGGCGTATCCGCACATAAAGCAGTTTTTAGAGAAAGAACTGCTCTTCGACAGGCAGGCAGTAGTGACAGGAAAATGAAAGAGTGATTAGGTATATGTTTTAATAATTTCTTCGGCAATGGTTTGTTTTGTAATGCAGCGATCCATTGCCTGTTTTTCTATGTAGCGGTGAGCATCAGGTTCGCTCATTTTCAATTCATTGATCAAAATCCATTTTGCTCTGTTGACCAGACGGATTTCCGCCATTTTTTCTTTGACGGACAGAGATTTTTTTTCAAATTGTCTCAGTCGTTCTCTGGCGCTTTCCATCCATATAAGGGCATGTACTATCGTTGCCTTTGAAGTTGGCTTTGGCAGAGTGAACACGCCATATTCAACAACCTTTTCGTGAATACCGGCATGTATATCGTTTTTAACCAAAAGCAGTACGGCGGATTGCTTATTTGTGCAGGTATCAATGGCAAAGCGAGTGCCGGTATCATCAGGTAAAGGAGCATTGATAATAACAAAATCGAAAGTTTTTTCGGCGAGTATCCGTTTGGCAGCGCTGACACTGGCAACAGTATGGAGTGGGGAATATCTTGTTTCGGGCAGCAGGTCAGCAAAGGCAGAGGTGAAACTATCTGTTGCAGACACGATGAGTATACTGTAAACGCGTTCTTTTAAACTCATTTTGCACATCCTTCTTTTCAGGGTTCGAATTTATTACAATAAATGTCTACTATAGCGTCCGGTATATATTTTTTAATAAAATTACTGTTTGCAGCTGCTGCACAGGCAGATTCAAATCTGCCGGGCAACTGTTTAAAGGCTGCAAGGGTATTTGCATCTGCGTTATACAGATTGAAATCCGCAGGGGCCGGCAGTTCCAGTTTATTGTGAATTCCATCAAGAATGGCATAAATCATCAGGGCAAATGCCAGATAAGTATTTGCGGATGGATCAGGAGAACGGAGTTCAATACGACGGTATTCGCCGATAGCAGCTGGAACTCTGACAAGCTGTGAACGATTCTCACTGGACCAGGAAATATATTTTGGAGCTTTATGGTGTCCAAAACGATGATAGGAATTCTCGGTTGAATTTAGAAATACCGTCATATCGGCAATCTTATCCAAAATGCCTGCGATCATGTAACTCATATTATCTGTATTATGAGAACATTTGACAGACACATTAATATGGAAACCGTTTCCGGGGCAGTCCGCCAGTGGCTTTGGGCTAAAATCAGCGCAAAGGCCATTCAACCGGGCAATTGTTTTAACAACCGTTTGGAAAGTCATGGCATGATCTGCAGCGGCCAGTGGATCGGAATAGCGAAAATCTATTTCGTTTTGTCCCGGGCCTTCTTCGTGATGGGAGCTTTCCGGCTGGATCCCCATTTGCTCCAGTGTCAGGCATATTTCACGGCGGATATTTTCACCTCTGTCTTCTGGAGCGATATCCATATAAGCCGCGTTATCATAGGGCTCATGTGTTGGATTACCCTTGTCATCCAGGTGGAACAGGTAAAACTCCTGTTCCGCCCCAAAGAAAAACCGATAACCGGAATTTTCCCCTTCTTGAATCGCTTTCTTTAAAATAGAACGGGTATCACACTCAAATATTTTTCCATCTGGGTAACTTATGCTGCAGAACATTCTTACGACACGGCCATGCTCGGGTCTCCACGGCAGCGGCATTAATGTGTCTGCTTCAGGATGGAGAAACAGATCGGAATGGGCTTCATCGCCAAAACCGGTGATGGCGGATGCATCGATGGCAATTCCATATTCAAAAGCTCGGAAAAGTTCCTGCGGCATAATGGATATATTTTTCTGTTTGCCAAACACATCGCAAAAGGCAAGACGGATGAATTTCACATCTTCTTCCTTTACGTATTGAATTACCTCTTCTATTGAATATTTCATAGATTTCTCCATTTCTGCGTTGCTTTTGTCTCAACTATGTTGAGACGTCGCCTTAAACGAGTTTGTGGCAGGCAACGCGCAGACACAAATCTTTTAGTTTGCTACATACATCTGGTTATACGGATTTTTACTGTCTGGTGTGATGACGGTAAACGGAGCGGATAAGAGCTTATCCACAGAATGGCCGAAGTCCTCGCAGTACTCAGACAGGTATTCCCGGATTTCCGCCAAATCCTCCGGGGCAGCACATCTTGCGGTAACCTGACTGGGAAAAGCAATATCCTCACAGCTGCCGCGCAGGAACATCTTACCGCCATGCATACCGGTACAGGGGAAATTGCCGACGATGCGTTTGTGATCTTTATGAAGTCCGAGGACGATGATAAGCCCTCCGGCCTGGTATTCTCCGAGGAAACTGCCTGTGCATCCGCCGATGATCATAACCGGAAATTTTTCTTTGCAGGCCTTCATATGGATTCCGGCGCGGTATCCGGCATTGCCCTGTACATAGATTTTGCCGCCGCGCATGGCATAGCCGGCAGCATCACCGATATTGCCGTGGATCAGAATCTTTCCTTCATTCATGGTATCACCCACGGCGTCCTGTGCATTTGCTTTGACGGTAATACTGGCATTGTTTAAATAGGCGCCCAGCGCATTGCCCGGTATCCCTTCGATCGTCAGATTCCTGTCGGACATACCGGCAGCGATAAACCGCTGCCCGCAGCAGCCTTTGATCGTACAGTCGGTCTTCGCACTGCGCAGTGTTTCATTTACAGCTCTATAATCCAGGTTTGCAGCGTCAATAATTTGCATATCCTGTTACCTCCCCAAAATGTTTAGAACAGCCTTTTTCCTGTCATTCTCCCGCGTGGGAGATGCCGAGTATCTCAAGCTCTTTTTCCGTCAGGCCAATGCCGCGCAGCATCAGCCGGTTTCCGCGTAATGCCTCAATGGAATTGATGCCCATGCCGCCCATCAGTTCCTTGATTTCGTGCTTCCATGCGGACATCAGATTGATCAGGCGCCTGCTGCCCACTGCCGGATCAAGCCTTTGTACCAGATCCGGGCGCTGGGTCGCGATTCCCCAGTTGCATTTACCGCTTTGGCAGGTGCGGCAAAGATGGCAGCCCAAGGCGAGCAGGGCAGCAGTGGCCACATAACAGGCGTCGGCGCCGAGCGCAATCGCCTTTACGACATCGGCCGCATTGCGGATACTGCCGCCGGCTATGAGAGATACCCTGTTGCGGATTCCTTCGTCCCTGAGTCTCTGGTCAACGGCTGCCAGAGCCAGTTCGATCGGGATGCCGACATGATCCCTGATTCTGGAAGGGGCGGCTCCGGTGCCGCCGCGGAATCCGTCAATGGCGATGATATCGGCGCCGCTTCGGGCAATACCGCTTGCAATGGCGGCAATGTTATGTACAGCGGCTACTTTTACGATAACGGGTTTTTCATATGTAGTAGCTTCTTTTAGAGAAAAAACAAGCTGGCGCAAATCTTCGATGGAATAAATATCATGGTGCGGGGCCGGGGAGATAGCATCGGATCCTTCCGGAATCATCCGGGTACGGGCGACATCCCCAACAATTTTTGTGCCGGGCAGGTGGCCGCCGATACCGGGTTTTGCACCCTGCCCCATCTTGATCTCAATGGCTGCACCTGCCTTCAGATAATCGGCATAGACGCCAAAACGGCCGGAAGCCACCTGCACGATGGTATTCTCCCCATAGCAGTAAAAATCTTCATGCAGACCGCCTTCGCCGGTGTTATAGAAAATCCCCAGTTCCGTGGCTGCCAGTGCGAGAGACTTATGTGCGTTGTAGCTGATGGAGCCATAGCTCATGGCAGAAAACATGACCGGCATGGACAATTCCAGCTGCGGAGGCAGCGTGCAGTCCAGGCTGCCTCCTTTTCTGCGCTGTATTTTTGAGGGCTTCTTTCCGAGGTAGACTCTTGTTTCCATCGGCTCGCGCAGAGGATCTATGGAGGGGTTCGTGACCTGCGACGCATTGATCAGAATTTTGTCCCAATATACCGGGAACGGCTTTGGATTCCCCATGGAGGACAAGAGGACACCGCCGCTGTTTGCCTGTTTGTAGATTTCTTTCACGGTTTCGTTTGACCAGTTGGCATTTTCGCGCAGGCTGCAGTCGCTCCTGACAATCTTCAAGGCTCCTGCAGGACAGAAGGAAACACAACGCTGGCAGTTGACACATTTTGCCTCATCGCACAGCATTGCTTTGTGTTCTTCGTCGAAGCTATGTACTGCATTCGCACATTGATATTCGCATATCCGACAGGAAGTGCATTTTTTTTCATTTCTGATCACTTCAAATTCCGGGTAAATAAATTCTACACTCATTAAAACGCACCTTCCTTTACTTTTATGATCACGGGTTCCCCGCCGGCGGGTGACCATACAGTTTCAACATCCGGCTCCATGGTACGGACGGCGGCTTCTTCACTGGCAATGAATACCCGGTCGTCTTTTTCGCCGACGACCATTGAACGAAGTTTCAGGCGGTCATTGAGTGCCATCAATCCGCCTTCAAATCCAAGAACAATGGAGAAAGGGCCGGTAATAAGAAGGTTTGCGAACATGGTTCTGAGGTAAGTATGCTTCCGCTGATCATCGGCATCTTTTTTTGCGGCAATGGTACTCCAGAACGGAGCAGCGATGACACCGGCAGCTTCGTCAAGCGTAAGCCCCTGTACGCGGAGCAGATAATCCATGATATAGGTAATGACTTCCGTATCGGTCTGGAGGGTACATTTATAGCCAAACATTTCGATAAAGCGGCGGTTCGCGTCATAGGAAGAAATTTCTCCGTTATGTACGATGGAATAGTCAAGCAGCGTAAAGGGGTGTGCGCCGCCCCACCAGCCGGGCGTGTTTGTCGGATAACGTCCGTGGGCAGTCCAGGAGTATCCTTCATATTCTTCTAACTTATAGAAGACACCCACATCTTCCGGGAAGCCGACCGCTTTGAAGGCGCCCATGTTCTTACCGCTGGAAAAGACGTAGACGCCGTCCATTTCGGTGTTGATCTTCATAACGGTTCTGGCGACGAACTCCTTTTCATCTACCTGTAAGGATACGAGAACAGATTTCAGCGGCGCGGCAAAATATCTCCATATGATCGGTTCATCTGTGATAGCCGGAATCTTCCGGGTTGGCATGATTTCCGACTGGACGATTTCAAACCGCTCCTTTAAGTAAGCCTCACATTCCTTACGCCTGTCGCGGGAATCAAAAAACATATGGAATGCATAGAACTCTTTATAGGCAGGATAAATGCCATAGCCGGCAAAACCGCCGCCTAATCCGTTGGAACGGTCATGCATGGGTTTCATGGAATTTGTGATCATTTCACCGGACATCTTATTTCCGTCTTTGGAAATTACGGCGGAGACGGCGCATCCGGAAGGGATTCTTACCTGACCTTCAATTTTCATAGATCTTGCACCTTTCTTTCAGATTCATTCAAAAAAAGCAAAGACACTCCATTTAAAGACAGCTAATGCCTGCTTTAAAAATGAACGCCTTTGCTCATACTTTATATTTATACAGCGGGTGGTGAATTTTGTCAATCTTTTTTTTCGTAACAGGAAAAGCGATAAAAAAACAAAAAAACAGATTGACAAATGATTTTTTCGGGTGTAACATCCAACACGTAAAGACAAGGGCGTCTTTGAGATGAAGTTCTCAGAGACGCCTTTTTCTTTGCAAAAAAATACATGTATTTTTGATGCGCGTAAAAAACAAAAGGGAGGAATAGGAGATGGATGGTGCTATGAAAGAACTTGTGCAGGAAGTAGTAAGCGGCGAAGTGTTCGCTGTCTGGTTTTTGATCGGAGCCGCATTGGTATTCTGGATGCAGGCTGGTTTTGCAATGGTGGAGGCAGGCTTTACCAGGGCGAAAAATACAGGAAACATCATTATGAAGAACCTGATGGATTTTTGTATCGGAACCGTGGTATTTATACTGATCGGTTTTGGTCTGCTGATGGGAGAAGATCTGTTTGGCTTTATCGGCAGACCGGGATTTGATCTGTTTACCGATTATGCAGAGTTTGATTTTTCGAGCTTCGTATTTAACCTTGTGTTCTGTGCTACAACGGCGACCATCGTGTCCGGTGCGATGGCAGAACGTACTAAATTTCTTTCGTATTGTATTTATTCAGGTGTGATCTCGGCGCTGATTTATCCGATCGAGGCGCACTGGATATGGGGAGGCGGATGGCTGGCACAGATTGGTTTCCACGACTTCGCAGGCTCCTGTGCGATCCACATGGTTGGTGGTATTTCCGCATTGATCGGCGCCAAAATTCTTGGTTCCCGTATCGGAAAGTTCACCAGGGATGAAAGTGGAAAGATCGTGAAGGTAAATGTATTTCCGGGACACAGTATTGCGCTTGGCGCGCTCGGGGTATTTATCCTCTGGCTTGGCTGGTATGGATTTAACGGTGCGGCGGCAACTTCTATTGCACAGCTCGGTTCCATTTTCCTGACGACAACGGTAGCGCCGGCGGTTGCAACTGTTGTCTGTATGATCTTTACATGGATCAAATATGGAAAACCGGATGTTTCCATGTGCCTGAACGCATCTTTGGCAGGGCTTGTGGCAATTACGGCGCCGTGTGATGTGACGGATGCCTTTGGCGCGATCGCGATAGGAGCGGTTGCAGGTCTTCTGGTCGTGTTCGGTGTATGGCTTCTGGATCATGTACTCCGCATTGATGATCCGGTGGGAGCGGTCGCCGTGCATTGCATGAATGGGATATGGGGTACGCTGGCAGTCGGTCTCTTTGCTACAAAGACGGCTCCCGGATACAGTATTGCAAATGCTTCGGGAGAAACTTTGACGGGGCTGTTTTACGGCGGCGGTTTTGAACTGTTAAAACTCCAGATGATCGGCTTTGCCGGTGTTGCTGCGTGGACGGCTGTTACGATTACCGTTACCTTCCTTGTGATCAGAGCGATCGTGGGTCTTCGCGTCGAGAGAGAAGAAGAGATGGCCGGTCTGGATACGACAGAACATGGCCTTCCTTCCGCATATGCAGGTTTTGCGATGCTTCCGGAGTATATCGAAGAGGGAAGTGATCCGGTGGTGGTATCCGGCGATACGCCGGTTGCCGAAGCGATTCCGGTGAAGAAAGTTCCTGCGTTTGAAGAAGGAACGCCGAAGTTTACAAAGATCGAGATCGTCTGCAGGGAGTCGAAATTTGAAGCGTTAAAGAATGCGATGATGAAGATCGGAATCACCGGCATGACAGTATCCCACGTTCTGGGGTGCGGGATTCAGAAAGGCAAACCGGAATATTACCGTGGCGTACAGGTGGAAGCGAATCTGTTTCCGAAAGTACAGGTAGATATCGTAGTCAGTGCGGTTCCGGTCCGCAAAGTGATCGAAACCGCGAAGAAGGTACTTTATACAGGACATATCGGGGACGGAAAGATTTTCGTATACGATGTGGAAAATGTTGTAAAAGTAAGAACCGGAGAAGAAGGATTTGATGCTCTTCAGGATGTGGAATAAAAGTCGAAGGGCAAAAAGTGCAGGAAAGGATGAAGCTATGGCTGTTCATGAGGAATGCGGCGTGTTCGGAGTGATGGGGACGGAAAAAGAGAATGTGGCGGGCATTGTTTATTACGGGCTGTATGCCCTGCAGCACAGAGGGCAGGAGAGTTGCGGAATTGTTGTAAATGATGACGGGGCATTTTCTTCCTGTAAAGATCTGGGGCTTGTCAGTGAAGTTTTCTCCAAGGATATATTAAGCCATTTTCCGGCGGGGAAAATGGCGGTGGGCCATGTAAGATATGGCACCACCGGCGGAAATACGAGAAGTAACTGTCAGCCTGTCGAAGTTAACCACCAGAAAGGAAAGATGGCGCTGGCGCACAATGGGAATCTGAGCAATGCGCTGGAACTTCGCGATAAACTGGAATTATCGGGAGCAATTTTTCATACAACCAGTGATACGGAAACCATCGCTTATGTGATCACAAGAGAAAGACTTATGACGCCAAGCATTGAAGAAGCAGTAAGCAATGCCATGAATTTGCTGGAAGGCGCTTATTCACTGGTGTTGCTTTCTGAGACAAAGATGATTGCGGCAAGGGATCCGTACGGATTCAGACCGCTTTGTTACGGCCGGATGCCGGACGGGGCATATGTGGCGGCATCCGAGAGCTGTGCCCTCTCGGCAGCCGGAGCAGAATTTGTCCGGGATGTACTGCCGGGGGAGATTCTGGTATTTACGGAAAACGGCGTGGTATCAAGGAAAGAACACTGTGAGAAACAGAAACGGAGAACGTGTATTTTTGAATATATCTATTTTGCAAGGCCGGACTCTGTAATAGACGGGATATCCGTGTATGAATCCCGCATAAGGGCCGGAGAATTACTGGCGGAGAGTTATCCTCAGGCTGCGGATATTGTGATCGGTGTTCCCGACAGCGGATTGGATGCGGCGTTGGGATACGCGAGGAAATCCGGAATTCCTTACGGAGTCGGCCTGATAAAGAACAAATATATCGGCAGAACGTTCATTTCTCCGGAACAAAAGGAGCGTCTTGATAAGGTCAGGATTAAGCTGAGTCCGGTCAGGAAAGAAATAGATGGAAAAAGAGTTGTACTGATAGACGATTCCATTGTCAGAGGTACGACCAGCCGATGTATTGTAAAGCTCCTGCGTGATGCAGGAGCGAAAGAGATCCATATGAGAATTTCTGCGCCTCCGTTTCTGCATCCCTGTTATTATGGTACGGATATTGACTCCGAAGAGAACCTGATCGCAAGTCATCATAGTGTGGACGAGACCGCGCGGATCATCGGCGCAGATTCTTTGGGATATCTGCCAATAGAAAAGCTGGATAAGCTTACAGGCAGCGAGGCGTATTGTGCCTCCTGCTTTCATGGGAAATATCCGACTAAAGTTCCGGCAGATCTTTGTAAGGACCGCTTTGAAAGGGAGCACAAATTTTCTATGCGGCATGCTTACTGATCATTTTCCTGATAAGCAGTATGAGCAGGAAATAAACGGCACATACCAGGATGCCTGTAATGCAGCTCCTTAACGCAAATACATACCAGAGACCTTTGATTCTTTGAATTTGAAAAGGGGCTATTTCTCCACGTTCGAGAACGGTAAATCCTAATACGGCAATGGGAAAACATGCACCCAGAATAAAAGTTATGACGGCGCCCAGAGCAGTCAGCGCTTTCTGATAAAACCGTACCTTTTTCAGGGGATCGATTTTCGGTTCGATATTCGTAGTATGAGCGACTATTTGCATTTTCACGGCATCCATGTTTTCTCTACAATCATGGCATTCGCTTAAATGGTCATCAACTTCCTTTTTTGTCTGTTCCGAGAGCAGGTCATCCTGATAGAGCGGTAATAAATCCGATATCACATAACATGGAATGTCTTTATTCATCTTTTAAAATCTCCTTTACAATTTTTTGTTTTCCCCTAAAGAAAGTGACTCTTGTCCAGGTTTCTGTTTTGCCGATTATCTCTCCGATTTCGGCAAAAGATAAGTTGCTGATCAGCCTTAAATACATTACTTCACGTACAGGTTCATGCATAGCATGGATCAACTGTAATATTTCTTTTTGCTCCCATTGGATACTTAAATCGTGTGTATCCGCGATTTCCAGGCCGGCGTCTTCCATGGATAAAATTTCCTGATGATTTCTTAAATATTTCAACCAGACATTTTTAGCGATCCCACACAACCAGGTCAGGATGGAACTGTTCCCCTTAAATCGGTCAATACCTTGAACAGCCTGGAAAAAAGTCTCCTGCGTAAGTTCTTCTGCAAGATGTTCATTATTTGTCTTGCTCAGTAAAAACAAAAATACTTTCCTTGAATACATCTCATATATTTCTTCGATCAACTGTACTTTTAACCTCCTTCCTGTTTGTTAGTACCAGACCTTTCTGTTTTGTTACAATCAAATCTTATTATATCAGGTTTTGGACTGACGCAGAAATAGTAGTGCCGTTATATTCACGGGTCAGGAATGCGCTGAACTGCGCATTCCGTGAGAACATGATTCAGGAGTGCCAGGGCGGTACAGTATTCGGGGACCCGGAACTTGCCTGCATAGCAGTGAAGTGATAAAATAAAAATAACAGACATACCGGAAGAAGGTGAGGGGTATGTCGAAGGGTAAGTCCAGGCTGGAGGGGTGTTTTCATGAGAAGGGAGAGGAAGAAATGGAATTGGTTATTTGGGTAGTGTATTTGACAATAACGGTGATTGGAGGAGGTCTGATGCTGCTTATTCCAGTCTCTGATCCGATCTGGGGGATTGGATTAAGTGTTTACCGTCAGGTATGTACCAGCATTTTATGTATTTATATTTTTCGACAATATCTATGTAAGACAGGCGGAGTGCGGGCGTTTCATAAGAAAGAGCTGAAATGCTGTATATGGGCGATTGTGATCGGTGTAGGGATATGCCTTGGGCACAGGATTTTCTTTCTGATTTTTAAGGATTTTGTGGAACGAAGTTTTCATGACATTGAAGCAGTGGTATCGCTTCAGGATCAGGAAATCTTTTTCGCAACTGTGCCGGGAATATTATATATAACATTATTGGGGCCTGTTACAGAAGAAATTTTCTTTCGCGGGATCATTTTTCCTGTTGCAAGACAGAGACGTGGAAATTTGTATGCAATTATGATCTCAAGCCTGCTTTTTGCAGTTATGCATTTTAATGGAATCCAGTTTATATCGGCCTTGTTTATGGGAGTGATCATTGGATGCGCCGTTGTTCTGACAGATAATGTTTATATTGGAGTCGTTATTCATGTGGTGAATAATGCTTTTTCGTTTTTTAATGCAAGTTTCCTGAATAAATTCTGGGGGTCGATGGGGTTTGTTCAGATCGCCGTTGGGATTATAATCCTGCTGTTTGGCAGCCTGATGCTTTGGCGTGGAAGAGAAATTCAGGGGCAAAGGCTATGAGGCAGAATAGATCGTTAGAGGGCGGTACGCTTTTTTTCATGACGGTTTCGTCCATGCTTCTGGCACTCACCGTGGTGCTCTTTTCGACACTGCTGGAAGCCATAGATGATCTGATGGATAAGGCGCTGGTTCCCGATCACATACAGATGCACTGTGTGGACAATGGCTTCGGGGAAGAGGGGGAAGCTGCCTGGGAAGCGGAGAAAGCGGCGGTAGCACACTTTGCCGGCAGCCGCAGGGAGATCAGAGAGTGGCAGATCTGCTCATTTCTTAATCTGGATAACAACAGCGTTACACTGGGCGGCAGCAGTCTTACTGACAGCACCCAGGACAACGGCCTGTGCGTGCAGGGCAGCCGGTTTGACTATCTGCTGGATCTGGAAAGCAGACTGCCGGAGGTACTGCCGGGGGAGGTTTATGTCCCGGTCTGCTACCGTTCCCGCTATGACCTGTCAGTGGGGGACCTGATGGTGCTGGAAGGGGCCGGGGACGGCGAAGGCGTAGAGCTTGTGATCGGAGGATTTCTCAGGGATGCCCAGATGAATTCCATGATGGCCTCCTCGAAACGGTTCCTTGTTCATGGAGACGATTATGAAAGGATTCGGCAGGGCAGCAGGGCGGACAGCGGCCGTGGAAAGACACATGTTTATGCACAGGAAGAGTATCTGATCGAATTTCTGCTGTGGGATGGCGCAGATGCCGGCGTTTTTGCTGCCGCATATGCGGAGGCAGGGCTTCCGGCCAACGGACCGGCAGTTACAAAGCCCCTGATCCGGTTGATGGCCGCTTTGTCGGATGGAACGATGATCCTGGTGGTCTTTCTTGTGAGTATTGTAGTGCTGCTGATCTCCCTGCTCTGTATCCGTTTTATGCTGTTGTTGCAGCTGGAGCGGGACAGAAAGGAAGTGGGGTTATTGAAGGCGCTGGGAGTTGGCAGAGTGCAGATCAGACGGCTTTATCTGACGAGATATCTTCTGTTGGCCTTCTGTGGAGCGTTTGCCGGCCTTCTGGCTGCTTTTTTGCTGAAAATACCTCTGGAAAAGCAGATACAGGAACTGTACGGAGCAGCTTTTGACGGCTTTAGAACCGTAGTCCTGGCATTTGCGGCGGTGTGGGCGGCGGAAGGAATCCTTCTAATGTCAGTCAGACGGGATCTGAAAAGGATGGATACTCTGACGGCCCTGGAGGCGTTGTTTTCAACGCGGGAGGGCCAGACAGGCGCGGGACAGTACAGGTTGATCGGGTTTGTGGCGGCGGCCTGTGCTTTTCTTGCGCTGGTACCGCAGAACCTGTATACGACTATGTCTGCGCCGGCGTTTGTGACTTACATGGGTATCGGGCAGGCGCAGATCCGTATGGATATACGGCAGACAGGCGGGGCAGCCGGTACGGCAGGTCAGATCGCAGCAGCGCTGGAACGGGATACCCGGGTTGAAAAATATGCTGTGCTGCATACCGTTTCCTGTGTGGCGACACTGGAGGACGGCGGGCAGATTAATCTGGCAGTGGAGACGGGGGATCATGATATATTTCCGGTGTGTTTTGGAGCGGGCAGAGCTCCGATACGGGCACGGGAAATCGCGCTGTCTGCCATGAACGCGGAAGAACTGGGGCTGACGGCAGGAGACAGTCTACGATTGACAGGCGGCGGAAAAGAAACGGTCTATACGGTCTGCGGTATCTATGCGGATATCACCAACGGCGGAAAGACTGCGAAAGCATACCGCGTGGAGGGCGATGCGCCTGTTGTCTGGAGTGTTGTGTATGCTTCTTTGGCGGACGCTTCGGCGATGGATATGTGGATGGCGGAATATCGGCAGTTTGGTGCAGATGTCATTGATCTTGCGGCGTACGTGCAGGATACTTACGGACAGACACTGGAGCAGCTTCATCTTGCGTCTGCGGTGGCCGCGGGGGTCGCCGTGTCGGTCATCGCTGTGGTGGTTTTGCTGTTTGTGCGGCTGATCGTGGAAGAGAACAGGCATTTGATCTCTTTGCATAAGGCGTTGGGATTTACGGGAGCGGATATGAAACAGGTCTATTTTGTAAGGGGGATGCTGCCTGTTGCGGCAGGGGTTCTCGCAGGGCTTCTTCTCGGCAGCCTGTGCGGGGAAAGTCTGTGTGGAGCCGTACTGCGCTCTTTCGGTGCAGATAGTTTCCGCTTCGTGTTTGATCCGGTGCAGACGTTTCTTAAGCTGCCGGCTGCGCTTTTGCTGCCGGCTGCGACTGCAGTGTGGGCGGGAATTGCCGGGATCAGGAGAATCAGCGCTCATGAGTGCTGCAATGCCCTGTAGGACGGCGGGACCCGGAGATATTGCGTTTCGGAATGGAGGAAGAGATGGGCATCATACTGAAAGTAGAAAATCTGGAGAAAGACGCGATACTGCATCAGATTTCCTTTAAAATGAGGAAAGGGGAGATGCTGGCGGTGATGGGACCGTCCGGTTCCGGAAAGTCCACGTTGTTATACAATACGGCGGGTCTGGATCAACCGACAGGCGGCAAAGTGTGGCTTCGGGATACGGAGGTTACGGCTCTTTCGGAAGACGAAAAGGCAAAACTGCGGCTGCATCGGATGGGGTTTGTGTTTCAGCAGATGAATATGATGCCGAGACTTACGATACTGGACAATATCCTGCTGCCTGCTGTCAGGGCGAATAAGGAGAAGGGCGGGGTCAGGCGGACAAAGGCAGAGCTTACGGCGGCAGCCCTCGGCCTGATGCAGAAGCTGTCCATTTCCGGGCTGGAGGAGCGCAGCATTACGCAGGTTTCCGGCGGCCAGCTGCAGCGGGCCTGTATCTGTCGGAGTATGATGAATGCTCCGGAAATTCTTTTTGCCGATGAGCCGACCGGAGCCCTGAACAGGAGTGCGGCTAAAGAAGTCATGCAGGAGCTGGTGAGAGTCAACAGGGAAGGGACAGCTGTTTTGCTGGTGACGCACGACAGCGGAGTGGCGAGCCAGTGCGACAGGATCTTGTATCTGTTGGATGGCCGTATTTGTGGTGAGCTGGAAATGGAGCGGGAAGCGGCGGGACAGACCGCGGACCTGACAAAGAAGCGGCGGGAAGAGAAGGTGAACGGCTGGCTTTCCGGGATGGGGTGGTGAGAAGGATTGAATGACTTTGCAGGAAGCGGACAGTCCCAAAACGGAATCAAGGCGTAAAATCAGGGAATGATACGCTGAATTGACAGGGTGACACGCTAAGATGATGGCATTTAGACAGCTTTGATTTTATAATTCAAACAAAAAACAGAAATACCTGTAAAAGAGGTGATGAAAATGACATGTATTATCTGTCAATTCCGAAGTGGCGGGGAACTGGAGAACAAACTGCGGGAAAATGGGGGAATTCTATGAAGCTGCTCTCGGACTATATGGATATTTTGATTGTGTTGCCGTTCTGCCTGGGAGTTCTGTGGGCAGCGGATCAATTTTGCAGGAAATTTTTAGGAATCTCCAGAAAGCGCGAGTGGCTGTTTCTGATTTTGGTCTGTTGCGGCTGGCTGTTAAGGAATATGTTGGGCCGGATGTCTTTCGGCCTGTACAGCTTTTTGATGCTATCGAGATCTGTATTTTTTGTGGGACTGGTGATGCTGTTATTTCGGTCAGAAAGGGAAAAAAGGATTCTGGCTGCCTCTATACTGCTGGTGGCTGCCAGGCTGGTACCAGAGTTCTGCACTTCTCTTTTATCGTGTCTGGAACTGTTTTTCCTGCATACGGTAAAAAAGATTCCGGAACCGCTTATAGGGAATTGGGGAGGAGGACTGATCAGCGGTATTGGTTATTGCTTTGCCATATTGGCTGTACACTGGCTGTCGAAGCATCTTGCGCCTGTTTTTAGCGGCAGGCGGGGAAAATGGTACGTCATACTGGCGGTTCCTTTGCTTGTGATCGTTACGGTATATGATGCGGCGAGTCTGGGGGCGAGCAATGGCATTATGGTCAGGAGCGGGGGAAATATGGGGTTGTATTATGACCAGATATTCAGCTATTCTGAATTTTGGGTGTTGACGCTCCTGTCTATGGCAGCGGCGGGATTTTATGTATTTGGAATGAACTGGATTTATCTGGAGCAGGAAAAGAGCGACCGGTACCATGCACAGATTGCAGTCTATAAAATGATGGCGGAGCAGTACAGACAGTCGGAACGGCTGCGGCACGACATGAAAAACCATATCATTGCCTTATCGGCGCTGTCCCGGCATAAAGAATGGGAGAAGATAGATGACTATCTGAAAAAGATGGAGGGCATTGTTCTGGATACCGGGGGAGAGCTGACAGGGAATAAGACGGTGGATGCTCTTCTGTATCAGAAGCGGAAACAAGCGGAGGAAGAGAAGATCAAATGGGAATGTGATGTGCAGATGCCAAAGGATTGCTGTATCAATGAATTTGACCTGTGCGTACTGTTGGGAAACATACTGGATAATGCCTTGGAAGCGTGTGGAAGGATGCAGCAGGAAGAATGCCGCTTTATCAATATTCAGGCGAAAGCGGTAAAGAAATGTTTTCTGATTGAAGTTAAAAACAGTATGGACAGGACGGAAAAGTTTACAGAAGGCTATACGCATAAAGGGGATTCGCAGGAACATGGGATCGGCCTGCTGAATGTGGGCGATGTTGTGCAGGGTTATCACGGAGTGATGAATGTTGAGGCAAAGAATGGGATTTTTGTAATCTCCATTCTGGTGCCTTTTCCGGATGCCGCACATGACATCAAAACGGCTGTTTGAAGCAGAAACCTAACAGCGTATATTCACGCCGCCGAAAAGATGGATGAGGGCTTTTGCTGCTCTTAAAACTATGATTGGGAGGCGGTACTATGAATACGAAGACAATGGAAGGCCTTGTAGGAGCAAGGACAAATATGAGTCTGCTCAATACCCCGTTTCGGGTTTATAAGGAGGCGAGACTGAAGGGGGATACCGGAAAGATGGAGCAGGCAATGGGTTACATGAGTGACTGTCATGAAGCTGCCTGTGAATACAAAGAACAGGCTGACGAGGGCATGAAGGAGGATGCGGAAGAGACCCGCAGGATCGCGGAGGAACAGCGCGAGGAGGCTATCCGAAAACGCAGGGAAGAACGTGAAGAGCTGGAAGAGAGAATTGAGGAAAGCAGGAATGCGGCTGCCGGTACGGATATGAAAGAGACGGGCGCATATCTTGTGGAGATCAGTGAGGAAGGAAAGGTATTGTTAAAGGATCACGCAGATTCTGGCAGTACGGGTTCTGAGGAGATCAGGATGGACGCCGTAAGAGAGCCTGTAACCTATACAAAAACAGGAGAGATGGTTCCGGCGAAACAGGAGGCGTGTTTTTTAACGGAAGCGTAAGAAAAAAGGAAGCGCCGCCGAAATTCTGCCAGCTCTTTTGCGATGCGTATACCCAAACCCCTCTGTTTTTGTGCGAGATACAGAGAAATGTCCATCTTCCTGGCTCATTCATCTGAGATATGAAACTTAAAATTACTTGATTTTTCTATATACAATAAAAGAATCGTTTTATGTGCATTAAGTAAGTATATAATTACTGATATATACGTATAAAGTGTGTATAATAAAGAAAAGGTTAGAGGTAAAGAGAAGGAGGAAGTTCCAAGGCATAAAGAAATTTTTATTTATTATGAATATATATACGATACGGAGAATATAAGATGAAGAATGTGTATCCTGTATTTTTTACAAAAACAGATACAGTTGTACTAGTACTCCGTACTGAAAACCCTTGTGCAAATATTTCGGTCTATTTTCCCGATTGCACAAGCCCAGAATACTCAACGTAGCCCGCTACGCCTCCGTTTCTGAACTTGTACACTCGAAAAAATATCCTCGAAAATTTGCACAGGAACTTCAAGTACGGAGTACTAGTGGAGGTTCCTGATCTGGAAATTTTAACAGAGGGAACGGACATGTCAGATGCTATGGAAATGGCCAGAGATGCAATTGAATTAAAATGTGTATCTATGGAAGATGATGGAACAGAAATTCCCTTACCATCAGAAATAAATGATTTAGATGTAAATAATGGAATTTTTGCAGAAGAGGGTGCCACAGTTATATCATTTGTGGATATTGATTCGGGAGAATATAGAAGAAAAATTGACACAAAAACGGTAAGAAAAAATGTCACAATCCCCAGTTGGCTCAATTATGAAGCTGAACATGCTGGAATCAATGTATCAAGAGTGTTGCAAGATGCATTAATGAATGTACTTAATGTACAACGAAATTTTTAGATAAACCAAATAGTTTATAACCAGTTAGAAGGCATTAGCGGAAATATTCGTTAGTGCCTTTTATAGTGGCTGTAAACGCTGAATATATGAAGAAATAGAGAGTGGAAAGGATGGTTGATATTATGTATGGATTAAAATGTTATTTCAAACGCTGACAATCGTTCTGATGATTCCTGGAATTATAAAATGCTATGGGGCTTTTTCTTAATTTGCGTTTTCTTCTTAAAATGATAAAATTCTCTGAGAAGTTGAAACCTTTTTCCCGTGTCATGACAATATATACATGCAAGGGCAATTCTTTGCGGGTCGACCTGGAAGAAGAAGGAGGAGGATGGCTGCTATGAGTCATGATGAATTTGAGCGGTTTGTCTTGAAGTTTGGAAAGGATATTCTACGTTTTTGCCGGATGACAGCCGGGGATGCGGAAGACGGGGACGAACTGTATCAGGACACGATGCTCAAACTGCTGGAGAAAAAGAAAAGACTGGACTCTGTGCAGAATACAAAGAGTTATGCTTTATCCGCTTCTATTTATCTTTGGAAAAACAAAAAGAAAAAATATGCAAACCGGATGAGGCTGGTTCCGATGAACAGTTTGGATGAGATGGCCGATGAGGGATTTGAAGTTTCGGACCATGGCAATGAAGTTTCACCAGAATACATAGTATTGCAGAGAAATGAGGTAGACATGATACAGAGATTAGTTGCCTCTCTGCCAGAGAAGTACAGAATACCAATCTATTTGTATTACTCAGCGGGTATGCAGATCAATGAGGTGTCTGAAATCCTCGGACTGCCGGAGGGAACTGTCAAGAGCCGGATACGGAGAGCGAAGCAGCAGTTAAAGGAAAAATTGGAGGCAATAGGATATGACAGATGAAAGATTGGATCAAATCTTAAAGCAGGCCCTTGCTCCTGAAATAAGTGACAAAGATATACAGATACATAGAAGGAGGAAGGGTAAAGTGAAGAAATCTGGTAAAACAGGGAATATTTTGGCTGCAGCAGTGACGGCTGCCGTTATCGGAATTGGTGGATTGGGATATTTTAATCCGGCGTTTGCAGCAAAAATTCCGCTGATCGGAAAAATTTTTGAAAAGATTGAGGATGACGTCACCTATTCCGGAGATTATTCGGAAAAGGGAACAGTACTGACAAATGAGGATCATGCGGGCAGTTTGGATACAGCGGACTTTACCGTGTCTGATCAAGGAATCACACTGACTGCATCAGAAATCTACTGTGATGGATATTCCGTATTCCTTACGGTAAATATTGAATCGGAAGATGCAGATTTTACGCACATTCCCAGGCATTATACCGGGATGAAGGCTGAAGATGAGCGGACAGCCGCAGGATTTTATATAGACGGAACGTGGAGTGTGGATGGAAGCACGCCCGTCTGGCTGGAAAACAGGTTTGAGGGAGAGGTGATCGACAGCCATACCTTTGCAGGCATGTTGAAGATAGATCTTGCAAAGAAACATGCAGGCAGCGGTGAACTTAACCTGGATGTAAGCGGTCTTGGCCATGATGATGACAGGATGCTTGACGCGGAGGACATATCGGCATCCCACTGGACGGATGGCAGCTGGAATATCGTCGTCCCGTTTGAGGTAAACGAGTCAGATGTAAAGATAATTGAAGTGGGTGAAAAAAAGGGGAATATTACACTTGAAGATGTCGTGGTATCTCCGTATCAGGTAATCGTCCATGCGACAACACCGGGAGAGCAGAGAGAACTGACGGACGACAGGAGGGAAAAACTTCTTTCAAAGAATCCCGATATGACGGATGCAGAAATGTTTGAACTTCTTGGATGGTCTTATGAACCCTGTCAGACGATTTGCTTTGATCAGGATGGAGCAATGCTCTATCCAGGGATGGAAATAGCGGGAGCAGCCACATTTGCCGTGCAGGGAAAAGAGATAGAAACGCTGCATATCTTCATTTTTGACAATTTTGACGACTGGATACAGATGGAGCAGGAAGGCATGAACAGCAGTGTTGCCGATAAGGCCATTATCGCCAGAGAGATTCATGTAGAGTGACTGGTCAAAGAGACCTTTGTAAGGTTTTGCCGGCAGTTTAGAAAACCATTGCGCCCTGCGCAGTGGTTTTCCACGGTTATTGATCAAACGAATCAGAATTGGTCTGCTTCTTTATAAACGAATTTTCGGGCCCTAAATTATAAGGGCAAATATCTCTGCATTTGTGACAGCTTATTACCCAGCAGCGTATTGTTTGATCATTCCATATTTACAGGCCTTTCGCTCTATGCATCCCCAAATAATATGCAATCTATCGATTATTATATTTTAATGATCATCTTTCTTCTGGGATATGTCGACACTATTCTATCAGTCAGCCAAAATAATCCACAATTAAGAATTTGTTATTATTCGACTGTTCGCGTATAATTATATACTGATACAGCATGAAGAAAGGACAGAAGAACAAAACAAGGAAAGAGGTACAGCAAATGAAACGATTATTTTTACTGGAAGATGATTTAAGTTTGATCAACGGATTGTCCTTTGCCGTAAGAAAAGAGGGATATGAAATAGACGTTGCCCGTACCATACTGGAAGCTGATACCTTATGGGGAAAGGAACAATATGATTTGGTCATTCTGGATGTATCGCTTCCCGATGGTTCCGGCTTTGATTTCTGCAGAAAGATACGTCTGACTTCAAAAGTGCCTGTCATATTTCTGACTGCTGCCGATGAAGAGACAGATGTTATTATGGGGCTTGATATAGGGGGCGACGATTATATAACAAAACCTTTCAAACTGGCAATATTTATGTCAAGGATTAATGCATTACTCCGCAGGAGTGAAAATTTCAATACCGCTGCTACAGAGCTGAACTCCAATGATATAAGCGTAAGACTTCTAAAAGGCGAGGTTTATAAGCGAGGGAAACTGCTTGACCTGACTGCAGGTGAATATAAATTATTATGTCTGTTCATGGAAAACCCAGACCAGATCCTATCCCCGGAACATATTTTAGGAAAGCTATGGGACTGCAGCGAAAATTATATAGACAATAGTTCTCTTACCGTTTATATCCGCAGACTTCGCACAAAAATTGAGGATAATCCGGGAGAGCCCAAAAGGATTGTTACCGTTCGCGGCATGGGCTACAAGTGGAATACGGCAGATTGAGGTGTGGGATGAGAATATTTGCGAACCGAAAGATTCAGTTTCTTTTTGGCGGTATTTTATTCTGTGTGTTGGGGTTTGTGCTGGTTGCAGCGGCATTGGTAAGGTTTCATGTTGAGAACGCGGCGGGTTATATCATAGTATGCGGCGTGTGTATGGGGGCTGTCATATTGCTGCTTTGCTGCGGGTATTTCAGGGAGCAGCATAAAATCATGGAAAATGCCATATCGCAGATTACAGAATATATAGCCGGCAACAAAAATGTTTCCATTGAGTGCAACGACGAGGGCGAACTATACAGGCTGTTCCATGAAGTGAATTCTCTGGTTGCAATCTTAAACGCCCACGCGGAAAATGAGAAAAACGCGAAGAAATTTCTGCGCAATACGATATCTGACATTTCGCACCAGTTAAAAACGCCTCTTGCCGCCCTGAATATTTATAATGGGCTGATACAGGACGAAGCAAAAGAAAAAGAGCTTTCAACAATACAGGAATTCAGTCTGCTGTCCGAGCAGGAGCTTGACCGTATAGAAACCCTGGTACAAAGTCTTTTGAAGATCACGAAACTGGATGCGGGTACGATTCTGCTGGAAAAGACTTTAGAAAATGTGTCTGAACTTGCAGAGGACATAAAAAAGCAGTTCCTGTTCCGCGCCGGACAGGAGGGAAAAGAAATCTGCCTGTCGGGCAGGGAAGAAGTGACTCTGTTATGTGACCGTAACTGGATCATGGAAGCAGTCGGCAACCTTGTGAAGAACGCCCTTGACCACACGGAAAAAGGCGGCATGATCCGTATCGAGTGGCGTGCGTTTCCTTCTATTGTTCAGATCACGGTCAAGGATAACGGTAGCGGCATACACCCGGAGGATCTGCACCATATCTTTAAGCGGTTTTACCGGAGCCGCTTCTCCAAAGATACACAGGGGATTGGGCTTGGCCTGTCACTGACAAAGGCGATTGTGGAGGCCCATAACGGAACGATTGAAGTGGACAGTATGTTGGGCGCGGGCGCCTCTTTCACGATCAATTTTCTGATTTGAATATCATATCCCTACAAAATTGTAGGCTGCCTGTAATATTGATGTAGGATTGCGCTGCTATATTGGGGCTATCAAAACAGAAAGAGGTGTTTACACATGAACTTATTGGAAGTCAACAATATCTGTAAAACTTACGGAAGCGGCGAAACTGCCGTACATGCCTTGAAGCAGGTCAGCTTTTCTGTTCCAAAGGGCGAGTACGTGGCCATTGTTGGAGAATCCGGCTCCGGCAAAAGTACGCTGCTCAACATGATCGGCGCGCTTGATACGCCTGACTCCGGCAAAGTCACGATTGGCGGCAAAGACATTTTTGCCATGAACGACAGTAAACTTACCGTTTTCCGCCGCAGGAATATCGGATTTATATTTCAGGCGTTCAATCTGGTGCCGGAGCTTACCGTGGAGCAGAATATTATGTTCCCGGTGCTGCTTGACTATCAGAAGCCGGACAGAAAATATCTGGAAGAACTGCTTACTGTTCTTAATCTGCAGGAACGCCGTAACCATTTGCCGACCCAGTTATCCGGCGGACAGCAGCAGCGCGTGGCAATCGGACGCGCCCTGATCACGCGTCCGTCGCTGATCCTGGCAGATGAGCCGACGGGCAATCTTGACACGCAGAACAGCAGCGAAGTCATTGCCCTGTTAAAAGAAGCGTCAAGAAAGTATGAGCAGACTATTATTATGATTACGCATAACAGAAGCATTGCACAGAGCGCAGACCGGATCCTGCAGGTAGCGGACGGTGTGCTGACTGATTTGGGGAGGTGCCGCGAATGAAAAGTTTTTTAAGCCTTATCTCGATTTCTGCCAGAGTGCGGAAGCGGCAAAACCGTATGACCATTTTGTGCATTGTCATTTCCGTATTGCTGGTGACAACCATTTTCAGCGTGGCGGACATGTTTATTCGGACAAAAAGCGAAGAATTACAGAAGAAACACGGGAAGTATCATATACAGCTGGAAAATATCTCTCAGAGCATCGGAGAGGAAATTGGCAGTCGCTTAGACGTTACAGCCGTCGGCTGGTCGGAAGCCTTCAATACAGACGCAGATCAACCGTACTACATTGGAGAGAAAAGAGCTGCTTTATATGGCGCTGACAGTATCTATCTGCATCAGCTTTCCAACACCCTTGCAGAAGGGGAGTTTCCGCAGCGCGATAACGAAGTCATGCTCAGCGCCAACGCAAAATCTGCTTTGGAGGTGCAGATCGGCGACAGCGTAACGATCAGGACCCCTGCGGGAACTGCCGACTTTACCGTAACAGGTTTTGGCTCGGATGACCAGGCGTATTATCAGGGACAGACTTATCTGGTTGCTGTCTCTATGACGCGGTCAGCGTTTACTTCGCTTATGGAACAAAACGGTATTGCGCTTAACCCAACCTGTTATGTTCAGTTTCAGAATGCGTCAAAGGCTTCCGGTGCAATGACGGAAATAAAAGAGCAGTATGATTTGTCAGAAGAAAACATTTCCGAAAATACGGCAATTATGGGGATTGCAGGGCAGAGCAGTCATGAGTCTGTAAAAAATATTTATGGTCTGGCAGCAATTTTGTTTGTTCTGGTGCTGTTGGCCGGCGTGCTGATGATTTCCGGCAGCATGAACAGCAATGTGGCCCAGCGGACGAAATTTTTTGGTATGATGCGCTGTATTGGTGCAAGCCGCAGGCAGATCATCCGTTATGTGCGTTTGGAGGCATTAAACTGGTGTAAAACGGCTGTACCTGTTGGATTGCTCCTTGGCATGGCGATCAGTTGGAGCGTTTGTGCAGTACTGCATTATGGGATCGGCGGTGAATTTCAGACAATGCCTGTGCTGGCCCTCAGTCCGGTGGGCCTCAGCATCGGCGCAATGGTTGGAATTGTTACGGTTCTTCTGGCGGCACAATCCCCGGCCAGACGTGCAGCTAAAGTTTCACCGATGGCAGCAGTTTCCGGCAACGCAGAAACGGCGCCCTCTGTAGGGCATACCATGCGGCTGCATTCAGGAAGGGTTGAAAGCGCTTTAGGCGTTCACCATGCAATCGCGTCCAAGAAAAACTGGTTTTTGATGACAGCCAGCTTTTCCCTTAGTATCATCCTGTTCCTCTGCTTTACGGTAGGGCTGGATTTTGCACATGCGTTGGTGCCGTCCCTGCGGTCATGGCAGCCGGATATTACCCTCACAGGCTATGCAAATGAACCGGTGTTAAGTCAGAGTTTAAGCGATATTATCAGCTCTGTTTCCGGTGTAGAGCATGTCTTTGGCAGCACATACAGGAAGAATGTTTCTGCGGCTTCCTCACGGCAGGGGGTTGACCATGTGAACCTGACATCGTACAGTGATTATCTGCTGGATCGTGCAGAGGAGAGTCTTGTGCAGGGGGATTTATCAGAAATCTACGGAGACAGCAATCAGGTTATGACGGTTTCAAATAAGGATAATCCGTTACAGGTTGGCGATACCATTCAGATCGCGGGAGAGGAGGTTGTGATCGCCTGCGCCGTATCGGGTGGATTGTATTCCAGTGAATACAGCGTAATCTGTTCGCAGGAAACGTTTGCCCGGCTTACAGGAGAGTGGAATTACAGCATGATTGGAGTGCAGCTGGGGAAAGATGCGTCGGACGATACGGTAAAACAGATTAACAACCTTGCCGAAAGCAATGTTATTTTTGAAGACCAGCGGGAAAACAACAGACAGGATCGTGCAACCTATCTGGCATCCGTATTTATTGTATACAGCTTTCTGGTCATTATTGCGATGATTACGCTGTTCAATATTATTAACAGCATTTCCATGAGCGTAACAGCGCGAATGAAACAGTACGGCGCCATGCGGGCGGTTGGTATGGATGCAAAGCAGCTTACCCGGATGATTGCCGCAGAAGCCCTCACTTATTCCGGTTCCGGTCTTGTGATCGGCGGCAGCACAGGAATTGCTCTCAGTCGTTTCCTGCACATCAGGCTGCTTACGCAGTATTTTGGAACTCCGTGGAGCCTGCCCGTAGAACTTCTTGCTGTTATTATTGTGTTTTCCATCGTTGCCGTGGTTGCTGCGGTTCATGCCCCGGCAAAGCGCATCCGCGATATGGAAATTACGGCAACAATCAACGAATTATAGGAATTTGCGAATTAGTCACGTTACTGTGGAAAGCAGAAAAACTGTTTTATTCCTGTTGACAGAAGGGAGGTGGGAAAGTATAATTTAACTGTGTTACAAATGTAACACAGAAAAGAGGGAAGATACTGATGAGCACGGAACATTTCAAAATCTCTGATGCCGAACTGGAGGTCATGAGAATACTCTGGCGGGGGGAACAGGCTGTATCGTTCAGCGATATTCGTACAGAACTGAGCGGTAAAATGGGCTGGGAGAAGTCTACCATCGCAACACTTTTAAGAAGACTGCTGAAAAAGGGCGTTGTTTCGATTCAGGAGAAAGAGGTTCATTATTATACACCGAATATAACAAAAGAAGAGTACAGTATGCACAGGAAAAGAAGTCTGATCGACAAACTTTATGACGGCAGTGCAAAGAATTTTGTTGCGGCGCTCTGCCGGAGCGGGGAACTGACAGAAGAGGATATTGATGAACTGAAGATGTACTTCCGAATGGGGGACGAGAACAGATGATGGTGGTTGAAGCGTATTCTGCAGAGATGGTCAGGCTCATTCTTTCGATGACCTTTACCGGCAGTATCCTGTCAGGGTTATTGTTTATCTTAAAACCGGTCATAAAAGAGAAGCTGCCGGAGACATTCCGGTATTATATGTGGTTCCCGGTCGTGACGGCTCTGCTTGTGCCTGTATCAAAAATTATGATGATTCCCGTATCGGGCCGTTCGGAAATGGCAGTGTGGTCGACCGGTGGCCTTGCACGGTGGATTGCGGACACGGCTTCCGCAGTGTCTGTGAATCCTGTACTTACAGCACAGAATGAGAGCGGGCAGAGCATCCGGCAAATCACCTGTTTTCCAAGCGTCGCGGTTATGTTATTTGCCATTTGGCAGGCGGGCATGTTGATGGTTCTTGGTTTTCATCTTATATGTTATTTGATTTATGTCAGAAGGCTTGCCAGACATAACGTAAGGGCAGACCGGAAGGAAGTAGAACTGCTGCAGAATCTGTCGGAAGGAGACAAAAGGCTGCGTCTCTATAGGAATACCATGGTGGAAACGCCGGTGTTGATTGGCTTCTTCCGTCCTGCGGTTATTTTACCGGACAAAGCATACGGGGATGTGAAGCTGCGGCATATTCTGCTGCATGAGATGACACACAGGAAGAGACAGGATATTTTCGTTAAGTGGCTGCTGATTTTGGTGGGAGCGGTGCACTGGTTTAATCCACTTGTTTATTTTGTGCGCAGAGAGATGAATAAGGCATGTGAACTGGCCTGTGATGAAGCGGTCATAAAGGGGTTTACTGTCAGTGAAATGCAGCAGTACGGCGACACTCTAATAGAAGTTGCTGCCGATTCGATCAGGAAAACGCCTCTTTCCATCGCGATGTTTGAAGACAAGAAGAATCTGAAAGAAAGGTTGGGTGCGATTATGAAACATAGAAAGTATTCCAGGAGAACAGTTACTGCAGCGGGCGTTATTCTGGTCACGATGGTCTGTGCCGTTCTGGGAGTCAGTGCAATGCGCGGCATAGAGGGCGGACATAACGGTGACGGGTACGCGGACAGGGTTTCCCGGGCAGAAGATCAGAAGCACAGGAAAGAGATCGAACTGAAAAAGGTTCTGCGCGATTATGATGAAAAGAATATTGAGGAAGCGCATGTATTTTTGACTGATTTGGATGGTGAGATTACGGATGCCCATATCATGATCATATGCCGGGAAAAAATCCCGGTTCCGGGATGCAGAGTGGAGTCAAATCTCTTGCAGCAAAAGAACTGGGACTGGACAGTCAGAATATTTATGTGGAGTATATGGATGCCGAATCCTTTACCTCTGAGGAAGATATCTGAAGTCCATACACCTTTCTGGTACGGCAGTAAAATCATGCGGGCAGCAGCAGAAAACCGCGTAGTGTGCTACTGCGGCGCGGAGACAAAGCGGATCGTAGATTCTCTGGTGGGTCCGATATAACCGATTTTCTGAAAACCCATGGCTGGACATTCATCCGATGGCAGAATATGATGGAGAACCCATCTACGGGATGGCATTTATGAGCAGGGGGGGGGGCGGAGCGCCTGGAGAAACCCATGCAGGCACTGCAGGATGAATTCGACTTCTGTATTCAGGACGAAGACGCCTGCGGCATTGGCAATGGGGAACTGGCCAGCAAAGCCTTCAATAAAGGAAAGGCTGTGGAACGGTTATGCGAATATCTGGGTGTTGCCCGGACAGATACCATTGCGGTGGGAGACAGCATGAACGATCTGGAGATGCTGCAGGCTGCGGAAACCGGCGTCTGTATGGCCAACGGAAGCCCCTCCCTGCAGAAGATCGCCGACCTGGTGTGCCCGCCTGTGATGGAAGACGGCCTGTACAAAGCGTTTGAAGCGCTGCGGCTAATGTAAGATGTACTATGGTGAAAGTAATGTACATGATAATACAGGGGAAGGAAGAAGCATTGCTTCAAAATGGCACAGCGGCAGAAGGAAAGCTGCGTCGATAATTGTATAGTTTCTGAAAGGTGTATGGAATGTATGATCAGGCGTCCATGCACCTTTTTTATTCCCGTGAAGCAACGAGTCAAGTAGCCATGCTTGCATGGATATTGGACTTGTGCTGAAGGAAAAGTCTGCTTGACTTTTAAATCTTACTTGTGTAATATTTGATATGAAATCTTACATTGGTAAGATTAATAAGAACAGTAAGGATGGTAATGTTAATGAGACCTAAAAGAATTTAAAAAATTAAAGGAGCATTATGTGAGAAAAAGGAGAGAAAAGGACAGGACAAGATTAAGATAAGAAAGGCAGATAAAGTATGAATGCATGGAAGAAAAAGGCAGACAGATCATGGATGGGGAGGGAGGGCCGGATAGCAGACCGCAGGAAGATTTGCATGACGGTCCTGCTTGGCAGCATGGTGATCCTGACAACCGGATGCAGAGATAACCTTTCGGGAAGAATTGATCCTGGGATAACACTGGAAGATAACAGGGCGGATTCTTCTACGGAAAAGGAGAAGGATTCTACAGAGGTAGATGATACAGGACAGGGCGATGCAGAGCCGGAAACAACAGATTCAGCGGGAAAAGGTTCAGCAGGAAAAGATTCAGAAGGTATTGTGCAAAAGGGAACGGATCCGGATGATACGAAGATCATAGAAGCGGTTTATGAGGAGATCTGCGGCCGGGCAGAAACGATACCGGGCAGTCTGGAAGAGATACGCGGCATCGTAGAAGGATTGGGCGGGAAAGGATATGCGGCGGTTGACGGGAAGAACCAGATCAATATGGTCTGCCCGGATCAGATCAGGAGTTTTTGCAGGCAGGTGGAAGCCTGGGAAGAAGCGGAAGCGGAGCTTGTGGTCGTAGTGTCTGCGATCAGTTTTGTAAGATATGAGTTTACGACGGCGGAGGGGGCGGTGACGGTGCGGCGCAGCTTTTTTCTGCAGCAGGAGGATTGGGAACTGGTGAGCAGCCAGAGTTATCCGGCCTGTACATGGGTGTATTCCGGGGCCTGGTTATTTTTCGGGGAGTACAATATGCCCGGTTATGACGGTCCTTCCGGTTATACGGCAGTCAGGGTGGAACCGCTGGCGGAAGAATGCCGGCAGCTGAACCGGAGCTATGTGCGGAGTATCGGTTACGAGTTGAACAACCTGTTTACTGCGGACTGGAGTGAGTCAGATTATCGGGATCTTAACTTTTACGATCTCTATGAGGCGTTCCTGCGGATCCGGAATGCGCAGCAGACGGGAGTATTGTTTGAGGAAGGCAGAAGCTATGAGATACCGGCGGCAGAATTTGAGGCTGTTTTTCAGAGCTTTTTTCGGATAGATGCGGGTACGTTACGACAATATACGATATACCATGAGAGTATGGATACCTACCGGTACAGGACGCGGGGCATGTTTGATTTCGCTCCGACGCCGGATATTCCCGAACCAGAAGTGGTCGATTATGAGGGGAATCCGGACGGAACATTACGGATTATTGTCAATGCTGTCTGGGCGGAGAAGTGTCTGGAGCAGGCATTTTGCCATGAAGTGACCGTCAGGCCATTGGAAGACGGGAGCTTCCAGTATGTTTCCAACCGGGTGCTCCAATCAGAAAACAATGTGGAGATTACATGGTATACGGAGAGGCTGACGGAGGAACAGTGGGCGGAACACTATGAGAAAACGGCGGGAACAGAGAAAGAAGATGAAAATGCAAAAGCCGCTGTGAAAGAGCCGGCGGGAGAGAATGCAGAGAAGAATGCGAAGCCGGACAATATTCTGACGGCGGCGGAAGAAATGCGTCTGCAGAAGGAGGCGTACCGAGGATAAAAGGAGACGGCACCCATGATCTGGAAGAAATGCGGTTGACGGAAAAGGGATATTTTATCTATACAAATAGGGTGACGGTCATGCATGGCAGTCTGCGGGATTATTACAGGGTAAAGCCGTTGTCCGATTCATGCCGGAAGCTGACCGATCGCTATCTGTACGGGCTAAGCATGATGTAAGTTTACTGTGGATGTGGTCTGGATCGACCGCAATTCGGATCAGGCCTTTACGGATCAGATCGTGGTTCAGCCGTTTGCGGACGGCACATTCAGATATCTGTCCAACTCGGTGAAGGAGAAGGAGCTGTCCTGACCGTCCATGCGCCTGGCCTCGGTTTTGCCGTAAAAGGCTGTAGTCTGGGTCAGCATCTTAGTGATCTGACTGGTATTGATCGGCGCGTGCTTCCATACGATCTTCATTACTTCAAATTCTGCTTCTGAAATTTGTGCCTGAAATCTGTGGTAGTCTTATCGCTGCTCTTTTTATGACATTTTCACAGGGTTTGGTGACATTTTGCCCGCAGACGGCGTCTTCTGTGTTACAATGGCCGAAAATACTTTCAATTGACCGTGTACTGCCTTGTCAATTGAAGGCAGGAAATGTCAAACGCTTTCATTGTGTTTTGTATTCGGACAGAGTTTAAGCAGGAATAATGAGGAGACGAAGCAAGGTACAGAAGCAGAATGTAAGAGAACCGACATTGACAGAAAGGGGAGAGCGATATGTATATCAATGATCTTGGCATAGGCAGGGCTGTCTCGGATCACAGTGTGAAGACCGGCAGTGCGATGCGAAGAAAGAACACGGAACGGTATGCCGATTATGCCACGACGATGAAGAAAGCGGTGGAGCGGCAGGCGGCTGTGGTGAATCCAGCATACACCACGGTGGACGACGTCATTATCCGGGAAGCCTTTGCGAAGATGGAGACCGACCCGGAATGGGAGAAGACGGTCATTAATAAAGTGAAAGAGTACTATACCGGAGACCGTGCTGCGGGAAGTATGCGAAATGGCTACCGGACTTTGACGGGACAGAACATTCTGCAGAACTACATGATGCAGAACCTGATCGGAGGGCTTGGTTTCGGGAATTCGGTATCGTCATTTTACGGGAACAGTGTGTTTGGAGACTGGACGTTGTAAGAAGCGTTCGCCGGCGCCTGCTAATACCCGCTTAACAATGTGCAGGAAAATCACATGCAAACAGAAAACAAAAAATAAAGGGAATCATGCGGCACGCAGCGTTCGTCCGCCTGGTTCCCTTATTGTATTCAGCCTATGGAATGCCTGTTTGGTGAAATACTGGTTTATGGGAAGATTTTAACTTTCGGGAAACTTTTGTTACTGATAATTTAACAGCTGCGCCATTGTGCCGTCTGACCTGCTTTGTTATGATGAGACCAGAAGTAACTGGAAATCAGAACTGCGCACTTGCTGCGCTGTTCGTGACTGCGCCATGCATTCATGCGGCTTGTCTGTATGAATGCATGTGTGCAGATGTTTCTAAACATCCACTTCTATTTATGATGGTAAGATGGTACGGGATATGGATGTTCAGGAAAGAGAGGTGCGGTATGAAGATCAACAGGTTTATCCACGAAAAGCGAAAAGAACTGTCCATGACGCAGGAACAGATGGCGGCGTATTTAGGGGTATCTGCTCCTGCGGTCCACAAATGGGAAAAGGGTGTCACGTATCCGGACATAACACTGCTGCCGGCATTGGCCAGGCTGCTCAAAACAGATGTCAACACGCTGCTGTCTTTTCAGGAAGATTTGACTGATATAGAGATTGAGAGCTTTGTGAACGAGGTTGACAAAACGGCGCAGGAGCAGGGGTATGAGACTGCATTTCAAATGGCGCTGGATAAGATACATGAATATCCTACCTGTGATAACCTGCTCTACCAGGTTTCATTCTATCTGGAGGGGGCGTTGTTTTTATATGATGTGCCGCAGCAGAAACGGTACAAGGATGTGCTGGAGGAGTTTTATCTGCGTCTGTCGAAGAGTGAGACGGCCGAGATCAGAGATACTGCGATTGGAATGTTGATTCCCTACAATCGAAACAGGGGAGATTACGCCAGGGCGGAAGAGTTGATCAAAGGCCTGCCCTTCTCCCAAATAAACCGGGAAGAACAGCTGGCGGCTCTTTACACCTGGCAGGGGAAGCATGAGGAAGCGAAGAAACTGTGGGAACACAGAGTGTTGGGCGGAGTCAGTCAGATACAGACGGCTTTGATGAACATGATGGAGATTGCCCTGCGGGAGGAGCGGGAAGAGGATGCGGCATTTTATGCCGGTCTGTATGAGAAACTGTCCGAACAGTTCCATCTTACAAAATGGATCGCCTGTACCGCGCAGCTGCAGCTTGCCGTAGCACAGAAGGACAGCGGCAGGTGTCTGGCTGTCCTGGCAAAAATGCTGCCGGTCATGAAAGAAAGCTGGAAGCCGGAGGAAAGTCCGCTTTATCGGAACCTGGACGGCAGGACGAACGCAGCTTTCTCGAAAAGATTGTTGGATACCATCTGCAATGAGCTGGTAAATGGTGAGGAGTTTGCCTTTGTCAGAGGAAATGCAGAATATGAAAGGCTGCTGGCCGAACTGCAGGGGAAACCGGAATGATAAAAAAATTATCGATGTGTTCCGGAACGATAGGTCATAATATTTTTTATTTATAATTTTAATTGGGAATTTATTCCGGATGTGGTATAATAGTGCCTGTTACCTGCTAACGGTAGAAGATATTGTTTTTCGGTAAAAATTAAAGATATCACAGGCCATGTGATCATAAAGGAGGACAACAAGATCATGAAATTTTCTGAAATGCTTTACACCCGTCCGGATGTACAGGAACTGAGGACACAGCTGGCGGCGCTGACGAAGCGCCTGAAGGAAGCGGCAGACTATGCTGCGGCGAAAGAAGTTTTTCTGGCGAAGGAAAAACTGGGAAAAAGTATCGAGACGCAGGCTACGCTTGCTCATATCCGGCATGACATTGATACCAGGGATACGTTCTACGATGAGGAAGTGAAATTCTGGAGCAGCGCCATGCCGGAGATGGAAGAGGATTTCCAGGCATGGAACCTGGCAATGCTGGAAAGTCCGTTCCGGCCGGAATTTGAGACGGAATACGGCAACATGATGTTCCTGAATACGGAGATGGAGCTTAAGACCTTTTCCCCGGAAATCATTCAGGAACTGCAGCAGGAGAACGATCTGAAGCAGGAGTACAATAAGCTGCTGGCTTCGGCGCAGATTCCTTTTGAGGATGGCACTTACACCCTTTCCCAGATCACGCCTTTTAAGTCCGATCCGGATGACGCACGCCGTCTGGCCGCATGGAAGGCGGAGGGACAGTGGTACAAGGATCATCAGGCGGATCTTGACCGTCTGTATGACGAGCTTGTGCATCTGCGGGATAAGATGGGACGCAAGCTGGGCTACGATGGCTATATGCAGCTTGGTTACTACCGGATGATGCGCAACTGCTATACGAAGGAAGACGTGGAGAAGTTCCGTGCTGCCGTGGTGAAATATCTGGTGCCGGTGGCGACGGAGATTTATAAGGAGCAGGCGAAGCGTCTGGGTAAGGAATACCCTATGAGCTTTGCAGACAACGCGCTGGCATTCCGTTCCGGCAATGCGAGACCTGTAGGGACGCCGGACGATATTCTGGCGCAGGGCCGGAAGTTCTATGATGAATTAAGCCCCGAGACAAGCGAGTTCTTCCGCATGATGCTGGACAGACAGCTGCTTGACGTGCTGTCCACGGAAGGCAAGGCGGGCGGCGGCTTCTGCACCAGCATTCCCGATTACGAGGTGCCTTTTATCTTCGCAAACTTCAACGGAACGCAGCATGACGTGGAGGTGGTGACCCACGAGGCAGGACATGCTTTTGCGGCATGGATGAACAGAGACCGTGTGCCTTTGGCATCGGTGTGGCCGTCGCTGGAGGCGTGCGAGGTACATTCCATGTCCATGGAATTCTTTGCCTGGAAATGGGCGGAGGGCTTCTTCGGTGCGGATACCCGTAAGTTCTATTACTCCCACCTGTCCGATGCGCTGACGTTCATTCCGTATGGTACCATGGTAGATCATTTCCAGCACAGAGTATTCGAGAAGCCGGATCTGACGCCGGCACAGCGCCACGCTGTCTGGAAAGAGCTGCTGGGGATTTATATGCCCTGGATGCGTCTGGATGGGGATATTCCGTTCTATGCCGACGGGGAAGGCTGGCAGAGACAGCATCATATTTATGACCGTCCCTTCTATTATATTGACTACTGTCTGGCGCAGACGGTGGCTCTGCAGTTCTGGGCAAGGATCCAGAAAGACCCGCAGGCGGCATGGGAAAACTATATGGCATACACGAAGCAGGGCGGCAGCGCCGTATTTACCGAACTGCTTAAGAATGCCGGACTGGACAATCCTTTCGGCGACAAGTGCCTGAAGGAAGTATGCGCAGCCGCACGCAGGTGGCTGGAAGAGTATGATCTGGAAGGATTGGCATAAGGTGAAGAGACCGATGAATGACGCGGCCGGAAAGACAGGACAGGAGACCGATGAATGACGCAGCTGGAAAGACAGGACAGGAAACAGGACGATAAAGACAGTCCTAAGAAGAACAGAAGAAGTTATCTCCGTGATTTTGTGAAAAATGCGGACGGCGCCTATGTCTATACCGGGAAGATGTGGCATGCCGATCCTGCTTTGCGGCGCCGGATGCTTGTAAAACTCTGGGCGCTGCAGGCAGGGATGCTTCTGTCGGTCATCCTTCCCGGTTTCGTGACGACGGCGGGGCTGCAGAATACTTTCTATGTGATCCTGCCCTATATGCTTTGGCTTATTTCGGATATCGCGCTCACCTATACGCTGGGGAGCATGACGTTTGGCGGCAACCCGCTGCGGGACTATATTTACGAACGCAGCGTGGCCCGCTATGCTTTTCGTACCCTGTTACCCCTTACGGGGGCGGCGCTGACGGCCGCCGGGCTGCTTGTTTTTCTCCTGCGGGACGGCAGTGGAGAAGGGTCGGTGGTGTGCCTCATCTGCAGTGCAGTACAGATCGCGGCGTCCGTCATGGCAGGGCGGTGCAGGGTGGCTGACCTCTGGAAATCCTGAAAAATGCACCAAAATCCAGAGAATTTATGGAATTTCTCACTTTTTATTTGACGAGAAAGATAATCTTATGTAAAATATATAAGGAAAAAATAAGAAGCACTTAAGAAAGGGAGGTTTTTTCAATGAAGAAGAAACATGTAGCCTTGCTGCTTTCTGCAGCGATGGTACTTTCATTGACTGCCTGCGGCGGCGGAAGCGACGCTCCGGCAACTGATGAAGCGCCTGCTGAGAGCAGCGGGGAAGAGACGGCAGCGCCGGAAGAGAGTGACGCTTCCGAGACAGAGGAAACTGATTCTGCGGCAGCTCCTGCCAATGATACACTGGTAGCCAGCGTAGAGCAGGGTCTGGAGGGTAAGTTCTCTCCGTATTTCTCTCTGGCAGCCAATGATAGGATGATCGACGAGATGGTTCATGTTTACACGCTGGAAGTTGACCGCGTGGGTAACCCGATCCTGAACGGTATCGAAGGAGAGACCCGTTCCTACAACGGAACAGACTATACTTATTATACGGCGTCCAATATCGAGATCACAGAGAACGAAGACGGCACTGTTTTCTATGATATGACGATTCGCGACGACATCAAGTTCACAGACGGCACGACCGCAGATATCGACGACGTTATCTTCGGTATGTATGTGTATCTGGATCCTACTTATGACGGTAACGCGACTCTTTACTCCACAGCGATCGAGGGTATCGAGGCATACCGCAGCGGTATGGAACCGCTCTACAGCCTGTTGGTAAAGGCAGGCGCAGACAACACGGATTTCACCAACTGGGATGAAGCGACCCAGAAGGCATTCTGGGAGACAGATTTCCCGGCAGCGCAGCAGGGCTTCGCACAGGCGATTCTGGATTACTGCATTGCACAGGGTGCGGCTGCAGAAGGTGATCCGGTAGAAGTGATCGCGCCCAACTGGGGATTCGAGGGACTGCCGGAAGGCGCTACCGTTCAGGATTTCTTCGACGCTATGTTAGCAAAATATGAAGGCGATTACGATGTACTGTCCGAGACAGAAGCAGCAGACGGCGTTACGATCTGGAGCCTGCTTGACGCGGCTTACCAGGTTGGTGTTGAGACCGGCGAGTCTGCTCCGAACGTTTCCGGTATCCAGCGTACGGGTGATTATTCCATGCGTGTGGTAGCGGATAAGGTTGATGCAACTATGATCTATCAGCTGCAGATTCCGATCTCACCGATGCACTACTATGGTGACGAGAGCCTGTATGATTATGAGAACAACAGTTTCGGTTTCCCGAAGGGTGACCTGTCCGGCGTGAAGGCGAAGACCGGCAAGCCGTTAGGCGCAGGCCCGTACATCTTCAAGGATTACTCCAACGGTGTTGTTTACATGGATGCAAACCCGGATTACTTCAAGGGCGCACCGAAGATTCCGCACCTGAACTTCATGGAGTCTGCAGAGGCAGATAAGGTAACAGGTATCACGGCAGGTACGATGGATATCACAGATCCCAGCTATTCCACAGACGTGGCAAACCAGGTTGCTGATCTTAACGGCGGCAATGCAGATCTGGACGGCGATGTGATCACTACCCGTCTGATCGACTACCGCGGTTACGGTTATGTAGGTCTTGCGGCGAACAACGTGAAGGTTGGCCAGGACGGTTCTTCTGAGGAGTCCCGCAACCTGCGTAAAGCGATCGCGACCGTGATCTCCGCTTACCGTGATGAGGGTATCGATTCCTACTATGGCAATACGGCATCCGTGATCAACTATCCGATCTCCAATACATCCTGGGCAGCGCCTCAGGTTACAGACGACGGTTATCAGCTGGCTTACTCCGTAGACGTGGAAGGCAATCCGATTTATACGGATGGCATGTCTACAGAAGACAGATATGCGGCAGCTCTGGAAGCAGCGCTTGGCTATCTGGAGGCAGCAGGTTATACTGTAGCAGACGGTAAGGTTACGGCAGCACCCGCAGGCGCGAAGATGGAGTATGTGGTAAACATCGGCGCAGGCGGCGCAGGTGACCATCCTACTTTCCTGATCCTGAAGAATGCCAGCGATGCTCTGGCTACCATCGGTCTCACACTGACAGTTAATGACCTTGCGAATGCAAGTGACCTGTATGCTTCTTACCAGACAGGTGTAGCGGATATGTGGTGTGCGGCATGGCAGGCAGGTACTGACCCGGATATGTTCCAGCTGTACCACAGCGACGGTTCTACCAACTACTATCAGATCAATGATGCAGAGCTGGATGAGATGATCGAGGCAGCACGTCTGTCCACAGACCAGACGTATCGTAAGGGCCTGTACAAAGCAGCGATGGAAATCATCATGGACTGGGGCGTAGAGCTTCCTGTATATCAGCGTTCCGAGTGCGTAATGCTCTCTACCGAGCGCGTGAACAGAGATACGCTTCCGACCGACATGACGCCTTATCTGTCATGGCAGCAGGAAGTACAGAATCTGGAAATGAAATAATAACATGAACTTATTCCCTGCTCCGTTGGGGCAGGGAATTTTTTTAAGAAGGAGGGATAGTTGTGCGTACCTATATCATCAAGCGCATTTTGTTATCAATCCTTATCCTTTTCAGCGTGACGTTGATCATCTATGCCGTTCTGCGCTGCCTGCCGGCTTCCTATGTGGAGTCGATGGCTATGCAGCTGGCTACTGCGCCGGGGGCGAAGCCCTATGAAGAATGGATCGCACAGCTGAATGCATCGTACGGATTGGATAAGGGTATCATTGCCGGGTATTTTACCTGGCTGGGAGATTTTGCCCGGGGGAATTTCGGGGACAGCTGGAAATTTACGGTTCCGGTGATCCAGAAGTTCCACGACGTGATCTGGCTGTCTTTTGTGATGTCGGCGATTTCTTTTACGCTGCAGATCCTGATCGCGATACCGCTTGGTATCGTTGCTGCGACCAAACAGTATTCCAGGACAGACTATGTGATCACGGCGGGTGCGCTGCTTGGTATATCGTTACCGCCTTTCTTCTTTGCAACGTTGTTGAAACTCGTCTTTGCCGTGAATCTGCAGTGGTTCGATGTGTCCGGCCTTGTAGGCCGTACTTACGCTCAGCTCGACTCCTGGGGGCAGTTCATGGATAAGGCGCATCATCTGGTCCTGCCGATCGCTACGCTTGTGATCACGTCCATCGGTCCGCTGATGCGTTATACGAGAACCAATATGCTTGAGGTTCTGAATGCCGATTACATACGGACGGCGAGAGCCAAGGGCTTAAGTGAACATACTGTTGTGTACAAACATGCTTTTCGTAATACACTGGTCACTCTGGTGACAATCATCGGCGGATCTCTGCCAGGATTTTTTACCGGTGCGCTGATCACGGAGACGTTGTTCTCCATTCCGGGTATTGGCTTTACGTCCTATCAGTCCATGATCATCGGTGATATTCCGTTTACCATGTTCTATATGACTTTCATTGCTATTTTAACACTGGCGAGCAACCTGCTCACCGATATATTGTATGCCGTGGTTGATCCCCGCGTGCGGATCGCGTAGGAAGGAGGAGTATGGATATGTCTGATATGAATAAGCCGAACGAACAGGCAAACAGCACTTCCGGAGAAACTCTCTCTTTAAATGATGACCGGCGTGTGAAGACACTCTCTCCCGGTGCACTGGTGGTGAAGCGGTTTTTCCGTAACCGGCTGGCGGTGCTGGGGCTTGTGATCCTTGCGATCATGTTTTTGTTTTCTTTTGTGGGCGGCATGATCTCTCCTTATCGTGAGGACGAGCAGTTTTATACCTATACTTATATGGAAAAAGAATATGTAGGTGTGACGAGGAATGAAGATTTCCGTTATGTCTCGGCCGAGGGCGCGGATTTCGGCTCGGCGGCGCAGGCGCAGTTTCTGATGGCGCAGATGATGGGCAAGACGGAGTTTGATTATAAAGACGTGACTTATGGCGTGACGGAGGAAGGGAAGGATTTCTACTCGGTTTCCGTGGACGGTTCTGTGATTGCCATCGCTTATAAGGATATCGTAAATGCTGCGGATAATAAAGAAGAGCCGGCTTTTCCGGTGAAATACGAGGCGCTGAAGCTGTATACCAATGACGGCACCGGCAGTTTCACGGCAGACGGCATGGAGCTTTCGCTGGACGAGGACGGCAACATCCTGCAGGGTGAGGAAGTGCTTGGCTATATCAGCCGCTTTGTCGTGCAGTCGAAGGAGAACGGCGTCGTTATCCCCAGAGATTTCAAGGAAAGCTTAGAGCAGGTGCTGGATGCGGAGGGCACGGAATTCGCCTATACGGGTGAGGATGGCGAAGAGCACAACTATACGATTACTTATGACGCCAGCACCAAGATCTGGTCTGTTATGCAGGAGACGGAGACTTATGTGTACAGCCAGTATGAGGCTCCTTCCGCGAAGCATCCGCTGGGTACGGACACCAACGGCATGGATATGCTGACCCGTCTGATGTACGGCGGCAGAGTGTCCCTGATCATCGGTTTCATTGTCGTGGTCATTGAGTGCCTGCTGGGCGTGATTCTGGGGGGGCTTTCAGGATATTTCGGCAAGTGGGTGGATAACCTGATCATGCGTATCGTGGATATTTTCTACTGTATCCCTTCAATGCCCCTGATCATCATCCTCGGTGCGGCCATGGACGGTATGCGGGTGGATCCGAAGCTGCGTATGCTGTATCTGATGCTGATCCTCGGTATTCTGGGCTGGCCGGGTATCGCCCGTCTTGTCCGTGGACAGATCCTTTCCCTGCGTGAGCAGGAGTTTATGACGGCTACGGAAGCCTGCGGCATCCGGGTATCCCGCCGGATCTTCAAGCATCTGATCCCTAACGTGGTCCCGCAGCTGATCGTTACCTGTACGATGCAGCTGGGTTCCGTGATGCTGACGGAAGCAACTTTGTCCTTCCTGGGACTGGGCGTGAAGTTCCCCTTTGCTTCCTGGGGCAATATCATCAATGATGTAAAGAACTCCTATGTTTTGACCAATTACTGGTTTATCTGGATTCCGGCCGGCGTCTGTCTGTCGCTGGCAGTTCTGGGATTTAACTTCGTGGGCGACGGCCTGCGGGATGCTTTCGATCCCAGAATGAAACGTTAGGAGGTGCAAGTAGAGTATGGCTAAAAATAAACCGGAAGGATATCTTACCGCGAAAGAGTCCCGGAAGATATCCAAAGAAAACCGACGTATCACCAATCAGTTTGAAAAACAGAGAAAACGGAAGAATGTGCCTGAGTCCGAGTATACGACGACCATGCACAATGCGGATAACGCGGTGGAATTTGACGATCTGCACACCTACTTTTTCACCGATGCCGGTACAGTTAAATCGGTGGACGGCGTCAGTTTTGAAGTACCCATCGGCAAGACCGTGGGTGTGGTGGGCGAGTCGGGCTGCGGCAAGTCCGTGACCAGCCTGTCCCTGATGCAGCTGATCCAGCGTCCCCAGGGACAGATCGTGGAGGGCGAGATCCGTCTGAATCTGGGGGACGGCAAGGCGTATAACATCGCCAAAACACCTAATGAGAAGATGATGAAGCTGCGCGGTAACTATGTGTCCATGATCTTCCAGGAACCTATGACCAGCTTAAATCCGGTGTTCCGCATTGGAGAACAGGTGGACGAGGTCATCTCCCTGCATGACGAGGAGGGCAAGTCCAAAGAGGCGATCAAAGAAAAGACGATAGAGCTGTTGAAGATGGTAGGCATCGCCAACAGTGAGGGTGTTTATCAGATGTATCCGCATGAACTGTCAGGCGGTATGCGGCAGCGTGTGATGATCGCCATGGCGCTTGCATGCAGCCCGCGGATCATCATCGCGGACGAGCCGACTACGGCGCTGGATGTGACCATACAGGCGCAGATCCTGGATCTGCTGAGGCATTTGAAAGACAAGATCAATTCTTCCATCATGCTGATCACCCACGATCTGGGCGTGATCGCGGAGATGGCGGATTATGTGGTAGTCATGTACGCAGGGCGCGTGGTGGAGAAGGGAACGGTGCGGGAAATCTTCAGTAATCCCTGTCATCCTTACACCATCGGTCTGATGGCGTCGAAACCGGTGGTGGGTAAGCAGGTGGACAGACTCTATTCGATCCCCGGCAAGGTGCCTAACCCTGTTAATATGCCTGATTATTGTTATTATAAGGACCGCTGTGAGATGTGTGTGGAGCGCTGTACGGGAGAATATCCCGGTGAGATCAGCCTGTCACCCACCCATAAGGTCAGCTGCTATCGTTTCTATGACGGAAAGGGGGAGAAGTAAATGGCGGATGTAAATACCATAAAGAAAGAGTTTACCCCTGTAACTTATGACCCGCAGTATATCCTGATGGTCAATGAGTTAAAGAAGCATTTTCCGATCAAAAGCGGTATGGTTGCCAGAACCATCGGCCATGTGAAGGCTGTGGACGGCGTTACGTTTAACTTAAGGCGCGGCACGACCATGGGACTGGTGGGAGAGTCCGGCTGCGGCAAGACCACCACGGGGCGTACCATCTTACGCCTGTCCGGGGAGAAGACCGGCGGGCAGGTGTTGTTTAACGGCAAAGAGGTTTATGACCTTTCCAATAAAGAGATGCGGGCCATGCGGACGAAGATGCAGATCATCTTCCAGGATCCCTTTTCCAGTCTGTCGCCGAGACTGCCGGTAGGCGAGATCATCGGTGAGGCGGTGCGGGAACACGGGCTGGCGGCGAAGGGAGAGTTTGACGACTATATCGACCGGATCATGGATCACTGCGGTCTGCAGCCTTTCCATAAGGACCGTTATCCCCATGAGTTCTCCGGCGGACAGAGACAGCGTATCTGTATCGCCAGGGCGCTGGCTTTAAATCCGGAATTCGTGGTCTGTGACGAGCCGGTATCGGCTCTGGATGTTTCCATCCAGGCGCAGATCATCAATCTGTTAAAAGACCTGCAGGAGAAGTACAAACTGACTTACCTGTTTATCTCCCACGATCTGAGTGTAGTAGAGCATATATCGGATACGGTGGGCGTTATGTATCTGGGCAATCTGGTGGAGTACGGGGATACGAAGGATATATTCAACAATCCGCTGCATCCCTATACGAAAGCACTGTTCTCGGCGATCCCGATTCCGGATCCCGATGCGAAGATGAACCGGATCGTGCTGGAGGGCAGCATTCCGTCCCCGGCCAATCCGCCTTCCGGCTGTAAGTTCCACACCCGCTGTGCCAACTGCATGGCCAAGTGTAAGGAAGTGGCGCCGGAACAGAAGGAGATCGAACCTGGACACTATGTGGTGTGCCACTTGTATGATGACGTATAAGAAGAATACAGGCTGTCTTGAAGAATCGCTTTCCGGCGATTCTTCTTATAAGAGCCGGTGTACTGTCCGTACCAGGCAGCACACTGGAGTTTGAATCGATGAGAATGTGGAGGTGCAGCTATGGGGCGGCGGGATGAATTTGAAGATGACGGTCGTACCGTCGCTGATATGAGCGATCTGGCAGGCATTGGTCTGTTCGGCAGGCACTCTTCTGCATGGCAGAGTGCACCAAAGGGCGATAGAAGAGACGAAGCCGGTGGAGGCGGGGACAGCGGAGCGGGAAAGAATCCCTGGGAAGATACGCCTTTTACCTGGCGGGAACGGATGCGTTATATCGTGATGGCGCTTGGTGCGGCGTTCCTGATCGGTGCGGTATTGCTTGGCGGTGTGGCGGCTGTGATCTGGCTGTTTGTGCTGTATGATTAATGGCAGAGACTCTTTTTTGTGTGATGACGAATTTCACAAAGAAGAGTTTTTTTGTTGCATTTCCGCTTCTATTGATGACATAAAGGTAGGGGAAGGACAGGAGCAGGCCGATAACTTTATTAAATGATCCTTTGTATGGAGAAGATGTGGAAAATGCAGGGATGAGAAGCAAAGGAAGGGCAGGAGGAAAATCGCATGGCAGTGACAGAGATCGGATACAGAGGAGCCGAAACGAACAGGATAAATGAAAGGAAGCCGGATGATATCTTATTCAGGACTTATTCCTATCAGAATGGAAAAGGGCAGGAAAAGGTATATTATGCAAAGGACTGTGTGGAAATTTCGGTGGATTCTTTCAAGATCCCACCTACGGCAGATAATTATGAAGAAGTAAGAAATATGCTGAAAGCACAGAACGGTGGTAAGATTACTGCCCTTCCGAATCGGATGTTTTATGAGACCTATGAGGTGATGCAGGACTATTATGACGGGAAACTGAGCCGGGATGAAGTGAAGGATATTTTCAGGGAATACTTTTACCACTATATGGGGACTTGTGTGAAGGATGCGGGTAAGCAGGAGACACAGAAGGCTGTTCTGCGCAGCGGAGACGGAACGGCGCTTGCCACGAAATATCTCGCAGGATTGTATGAGCATTTCAGCAGGGCCAACACCAGAAATGCGTGTACGCAGAACCGGAAAGAGGGCAGAGAGCTTATGGAAGGCAATGGAATGAGCTCGAACGGATCGATCTATTATAATGCAGACTGGTATTACGCATGTGAAGAGATGCAGGAACTTTTTCGGGATACGGCCAATGAACTGGCCGACGAATTCGGTGTGGAACATGTGGACTTTAAATATGTGGAGGAGAATACCAGGTTTACGCTGGATGGAGGCATTACTTACAACGGTGTGTGGAGTGCCCGGGTATGGCAAATGAGTTCACAGAGTGCGGTCAAGGGCGGTATGACCGATCAGAATATGGCGCCGCCCAGAGGATTCGTATATTGCAGTTCAGGCTATGTCTGGAATGGAAAAGGAGACACGGAGGGGATTCAGGAGGAGATCAGGAACCGCAGGAAGGGATATGATTCCATGATGTTTATTATGGCTTCGGCACGGCCCACGGAGATGGGCGGAAGTCTTCTTCTTGATCCGAAGCATTACGGCAGTTCCAGCCGCTGGGAAGACAATGCCAGCTACAGACAGGGAATTTCTTTCCTGAGTAACTTCAATATTTACTGGGGATGCAGGGGAAGCCGCTGGGAGTTCATGGCCTGCGGGGAATAGCGTTCAATATTTTCCCCTTGAAAATTTTTTGCAAACAGTGTAAAATTTTACCAGTAAACAGTATGGAAGGATAAGAAGGAAATTATGGCGCTGAGTAAGAAACCGGTAACCGGTATGAAAGATATTCTGCCGGAGGAGATGGAAATTCGCGACTATGTCATCGATGTGATCAAGGAGACATATGGGAACTTTGGATTTACATCTATTGAAACACCCTGTGTGGAGAATCTTGCGAATTTGAACTGTAAGGCAGGCGGTGAGAATGAGAAGCTGATCTTTAAGATCTTAAAGCGGGGGGAGAAGCTGCGGCTGCAGGAAGCGCAGAATGAAGACGATCTGGTGGATGGAGGACTGCGCTACGATCTGACTGTCCCGCTTGTGCGATACTACTCCAATCATGCCAATGAACTGCCGGCGCCGTTTAAGGCCCTTCAGATAGGGAATGTGTGGCGGGCGGACAGGCCGCAGAGAGGGCGGTATCGTCAATTTAAGCAGTGCGACATCGATATTCTGGGTGAGGCGGGTAACTTAGCGGAGATTGAATTGATTCTGGCTACGACGACAACGCTGGGAAGACTGGGTTTTAAGAATTTCAGGATACGGATCAACGACAGGCAGATACTGAAGTCTATGGCATCCTGCAGTGGTTTTTCCGAGGAAGATTACGATCAGGTATTCATTATTCTGGATAAAATGGACAAGATCGGTGCGGATGGTGTGGAGTCGGAATTGCTGAAAGCTGGCTTTGATCAGGAGAGCGTAGTCAGATATATGGAACTCTACAGAGGCCTGGAAACTGCCGGCGATGCCATCGGTTATATCACGGAGAAGACGAAGCAGACACTTCCGGAGGGTGTCATGGAGAGCTTCCGGGAGATCGTTGCCAGTGTGGAAGCGACCAAAGGAGACTATTTTGAGCTGGTATTCGATCCGACGCTGGTGCGCGGTATGTCTTATTATACAGGCACGATCTTTGAGATCGACATGCCGGAGTTCGGCGGCAGCTGCGGCGGCGGCGGAAGATACGATAAGATGATAGGGAAGTTTACCGGGCACGATGTGCCGGCCTGTGGATTTTCCATTGGCTTTGAGCGTATCATCCTGCTGCTTTTGGAGAGCGGATTTAAGGTTCCTAAAGCGGGTAAGAAGATTGCGTATCTTTTGGAGAAGGGATTAGGCTCTGACAGATTGTGTGAGGTGATGTCACAGGCGCAGAAGGAACGGGAAGGCGGCAATCAGGTTCTGGTGGCCCGCATGAATAAGAACAAGAAATTCCAGAAGGAACAGCTTACCGCGCAGGGCTATGAGGAATTTAAAGAGTTTTACCGGGAAGAACTGAGGCATTAGCATGCGCCAGGATAAATCAAGGACGCAGTACCCGGAAGGAATAAATATTCAACCAGAGGAGAACTGGATATGAATTTACAAAATCCCGCGGCTTTTTTTCAATTGATGAATTTATGGAGCCGCTTTCAGAAAAATCACCCCAAATTTCCGAAGTTCCTATCTGCAGTGACGCAGAACGGGATTAAGGAGGGCAGTATTATAGAGGTCAGGGTGACGACTGCCGCAGGCGAGAGTTTTGACTCTAATCTGAAGATTACGGCGGACGATATGGAAATGATCGAGCAGCTTAAGAATATGTCTTTCGGCAAATAGCAAAGATGTGAGCTGTTAAATTTACAGATACAAGTTACCTTAACGGAGAGTGAAATGTTTTCATGTACTGGAAAGGTAACTTTTTTGTGCCATGGAAAACAGGATATAATACGATTTATACGAGAGAGAAGGATAGGAATACAACATGACGGGATATACAATGAGACAATCTCTGATATTATTTTTAACGGCGGTGATCTGGGGCGTGGCGTTCGTAGCCCAGAGCGCTGGAATGGAACATCTGGGGCCTTTTACCTATAATGGCGTGCGGTCTGTGCTGGGCGGTCTGGTACTGCTTCCCTGTATTGTACTGCTCAACAGGATACAGGGCAGGAATGGATCAGAGGAGACAAATACCGACGGCCGTTTACAGCAGAATCCGGCAGTGGATGGGACGGTTCAAAGTAAACTACCATCATGCTCAACCTGCCGTCGGGCGGGCCGCATGGCCATCCAAGCTGTGAAAGTCGAAGACTTTCATAGTAAACTACCATCATGCTCAGCCTGCCGTCGGGCGGGCCGCATGGCCATCCAAGCTGTGAAAGTCAGAGACTTTCATAGTAAACTACCATCATGCTCAGCCTGCCGTCGGGCGGGCCGCATGGCCATCCAAGCTGTGAAAGCCAGAGACTTTCATAGCAATAACAGGCAGCTGCTGACAGGCGGCCTGTGCTGTGGCATTATTCTGTTTGCAGCCAGCAATTTCCAACAGTTTGGCATTCAGTATACGACAGTGGGTAAGGCAGGCTTTATCACTGCCATGTATATTCTGATTGTGCCGGTGCTGGGGCTTTTGTTTCATAAGAAAGCGGGGCTGCAGGTCTGGATCGGTGTGCTGTTTGGCGTGACAGGGCTTTATCTTCTGTGTATGCAGGACAGCCTTAGACTGGACAGGGGAGATGCGCTTGTGTTGGTGTGCGCGTTTATCTTTTCTCTGCATATATTGGTGATTGATCATTTCTCACAGAAAGTGGATGGCGTTAAGATGTCCTGTATTCAGTTCTGGGTATGTGGTATTCTTTCATTGCTTTGCAGTGTTCTGTTTGAATCGCCGGATCTGCACAGTATTGTGATCTCCTGGCTGCCGGTCTGTTATGGCGGTATCATGTCCTGTGGTGTGGCTTACACGCTGCAGATCATAGGGCAGAAGGGAATGAATCCGACGGTGGCATCGCTGATCCTGAGCCTGGAATCCGTGGTATCGGTTATCGCTGGGTTTTTGCTGTTGGGGCAGGCTATGAGCCGCAGGGAGTTATTCGGCTGTCTGATGATGCTGATGGCGATTATTTTTGCACAATTACCGGACAGGAAGAAAGACATATTGGCAGGAAAATAAAAATTTGATATACTAAAAACCAAGCGTATGGAAATGGAGAAGAAAGATGGCAGAAAATAAACTGGATAATACGAAACTGGAAACAGCGGTGGCGGAATTTGTGAAGGACAGGCAGCGGGAGAAATATGCTGAAGTCATGGAACTTCTGGAGAAGGCAATGGTTCTGGTGCCTACGATGGCGCCTCAGGGACTGGATGAAGAGATGCAGAAGCAGATGCGGGAGGGCGGGCAGGTAAAACTTCCCAAAGATGCAAGGATCATGCCCTGTCTGCTGCGGAAAGAGAACGGTGAGCAGGTATTTCCGGTTTTCACATCTTTTCCGCAGATCCCACAGGATAAGAAGAGTCCTGCCGTGGTGGCCATGCCGTTCTTTTCCTGTGTAGCAATGGTGATGGGCAGCAAGGAGCAGGTGACAACGATTGCTTTGAACCCTTTTACGCATAATGTGATATTGCCCAAGGGGATTCTTGAGGTGGCGGACAAACGCAGAAATGCGCTGCAGCAGACGAAAGCAGTCAGGCTGACGGAGAAGCAGTTCCAGGATCTGGTGCATAACAGAGTCGTGATGCATCTGCTGCCAAAGTATCTGTTTGCGCATAAGGAGGAGGGGCTTGTCAGTCTGCAGAAAGAAGAAGGAGATTTTATTCTGCAGTTTTACAGGGAAGCATATCCGGAGGGCAGGAAAGATGCGGTGGCGGTGAAAGCGGAAGATTTCTCTGTTATGACCTTGAATCTTACGGATAACATGCAGATGACCAGGATAGACATGCCGGCAGAGACGGTAAGAAAAGGGATGTGTTACCGCGCTTACGCAGTGTGGATGCGGGATACGGAGGAAATTCTTTATTATACCTTTGAGAAGACGGAGCAGGGAGACCAGATTGGGAAGATTACACCGGAGGGACAGCATGAGGTGATCGAGAGCGCGCCGGATAACGGAGCGGAGATTGAAGCAGTCATGCGTCTGGCCGAGAGCAGGGCATAGGCGGTACGTTTTGAAATAAATGGAGAAAGAGAAGATGAGTGTTATAGATACTATAGTTTTTGATTTGGACGGTACGCTTCTGAACACACTGGAGGACTTGACAGACAGTGTCAATCATGCGATGCGGCAGTTTCATCTGCCGGAGCATACCATCGGGGAGATCAGGACTTTTGTGGGAAACGGGGCGGCGAAACTGATTGAGCGTGCCATCCCGGAGGGCAGAGAGAATGCTTCTTATGGAGAGATCCTGGATGTTTTCAGGCAGCATTATCAGGAACACTGTGAGGAAAAGACAGGGCCTTACGACGGCGTTCGGGAGATGCTGGAGCAGCTGCATGGGGAAGGGTATCGCATGGCGATTGTGTCCAATAAACCCGATGATGCGGTGAAGCAGCTTTATGTAAAATATTTTGCGGCCTGGGTGCAGGCGGCCATAGGAGAGCATCCCGGGACAGAGAAAAAGCCGGCGCCTGCTATGGTGTATCAGGCGCTGGCCGAGTTGAACGCAGATGCTGCGCGTGCCGTGTATGTGGGAGATTCGGAGGTGGATCTGCAGACAGCCGCCAATGTACCCATGCCCTGTATCAGTGTTTTGTGGGGATTCAGGACGGAAGAGGAACTGCTTAAAGCCGGCGTTGCAGCTGAGAATATGATCAGGACTCCACAGGAGCTTCCGGACTTTCTCCGGCATCCGGACCGGGCAGAGTGATCAGTACTTTCAGGATACGGTTATCTTTCACACCGTCTGCCCGCAGAGTGATGCCGTTATCCAGAACGATGGTCTCCTGATCCTTTGGCAGGCGTTCCAGTTTCTCGATGATCAGTCCCCCCACCGAATCATAATCTTCGGAATCAAGTTCGATGTCCAATGCATCATTGATGTCATGAATTTTCATGCTTCCGACTACCAGATACTGGTCGTCCGCCGTCTGCTGGATCAGTTCTTCTTCGTCCGCATCGTATTCATCCCGGATTTCACCTACCAGTTCCTCGATCATATCTTCCATGGTGATCATGCCCACTGTCGTGCCGTATTCGCTTAAGACGAAAGCGATGCTGAGCGATTTCTCGCGGATCTCCATCAGCAGGTCTGATACGCTCTTGTACTCATATGTATAATAGGCATCCCTCAGTATTTTCTTGATCTGGAATTTCTCCGGATCTTTCACCAGAATGAAATCTTTGATATTAACGACACCGACGATATGGTCGGGATCTCCTTCATAGACAGGAATCCGGGTAAACATGGAAGCCTGGAAAGTGGAGAGCAGTTCCTGATACGTTGCATCGATGGGCACGGTGGTCATCTGGATCCTGGGGATCATAATATCTTTGGCTACGGTATCTCCGAAGTCAAATACATTATAGATCAATTCCCGCTCTTCGGTCTCGATTACGCCCCCTTCATGACTTACGTCCACATAGGTTTTCAATTCCTTCTCGGTAATGCTGAAATTATTGCCGTCCGAACTGATGTGCATAAAGCGAAGGATCCAGTTGGAGATCAGGTCCACGACATAGATGACGGGCGTTAAGGCCGTCATAAGCAGTCTTATGATGCCGCTGTAAAGCAGCGCGATCGATTCGGCTCTCTGCATGGCCCAGGTCTTGGGTACGATCTCGCCAAACATCAAAATAGTAAAGGTAAGCACACCGGTCACGATTCCGACAGCATGGTTACCCCATGTTCTGATGGCAAAGGTAGTGGCAACGGAAGATGCGGACAGATTGACTATGTTATTGCCGATCAGGATTGCGCTTAACATCTTGCCATATTGATCCAGTATGCCAAGAACCCTGATTGCTCCTTTGTGGTCTTCGCTGGCTAGAGTACGAAGGCGTACCCGGTTGACTGTCGAAAATGATGTTTCGGCAGATGAGAAAAATGCTGATAACAGCACGAGAATCAGTAACGATACGATTTGTATGACACCTGTGGTATCCAATTGAAATGTTCACTCCTTATACTATGTATTATTATGACTGCAGACTGGCTGCAAGAAGTTAGTTTAATGTGAAAGTCTTCACTTTCACAACTTGAAGATAGTTTACTATGAAACCCAATAATGTGTCAAGTTTTTCCAGAGGTTGGAATATATATTATTGTATCAAGAAGTGATGGTTCCGGCAGATATGCAGGAGTAATGGAGGGAATATGGGAAAAAAGGAGATTTATGCACAGAAGGCGGTCTTCGTGACTAAGTGTATGCTGGCAGCGTATATACTGACAGCCGGACTGTTGCTGTTACTGGCTTTTATGCTGTACAGATTCGGGCTTTCCGAAAAAATAGTGTCTATATGCATTATCGGTATTTATATTGCGGTTACATTTCTGATCGGAATGTTATCCGGGAAACATGCCGGTAAGAAGAAATTTCTGTGGGGACTGGCGATGGGAATTACCTACTATGTGATTCTTGTGGCAGTATCCATGATCGTTAACAGAGGGCCGCAGGATGTGGCCGGGAATATGCTGACGGTGTTTATTCTATGTGCCGGCAGCGGCATGCTGGGAGGGATGATCAGCTGATGGAAATTTTTTTGTAAAAATGCTTTTCCGGCGGTAAAAAGTGTGATATACTACATAAAGTTATGGGATCAAGTCTCATTTGGGATGAAACGTAAGGAGGAAACAATCTATGAAACATATTAAGACTTTGACGACGAGAGATTTAAAGGAATCTATGAAGAAGGGCGGATGCGGAGAATGTCAGACATCCTGCCAGTCAGCCTGTAAGACATCCTGTACCGTAGGAAATCAGAGCTGTGAGAAAGCCAGATAGTCAGACGCCGGAAGCAGAGATCTGTTGTGTCGTCTACTATATATTACAGCCATGGCGGTTTACAGTAAGCTTTAGACATTAAAGATTAAGAAATGTAAGCAGCGATTCGTGATCGCTGCTTATTATGCGTAGAGATATAATACGGAAGACTTTGGTAACCTGGTAACATAGAAGCCGGGGGAAGACTGTTACAGAATGTGGAATAAGTAGGAGAAATGACGTGATACATCAATATGTAAGCAACGGGTATAACATCGTGCTGGATGTCAACAGCGGTTGTGTGCACGTGGTGGATGAGATAACGTATCGTGTGATACCGTTTGTGGAGAAAGCGCTTGCGCAGAAGGCGGAAGGAATAGAGAGTGTGATGGCCCATGTGGCGGCAGGACTGGCAGACAACGGCGAAGAACCGGTGGAGGAGACTGCTTTACGGGAAGTGATTGAAGAGATCCTGGAGTTGAAAGAGGCGGGTATGCTGTATACCGAGGATGTTTATGAGCAGTACATCGGTGAATTCAGGAAGCGGGAGACGGTGGTGAAAGCGCTCTGCCTTCATATCGCTCATGACTGCAATCTGGCCTGCAGGTATTGCTTTGCGGAAGAAGGCGAGTACCATGGGCGAAAAGCGCTCATGAGTTTTGAGGTTGGGAAGAAGGCGCTGGATTTTCTGGTGGCGGCTTCCGGCAGCCGAGTCAATCTGGAAGTGGACTTTTTCGGAGGGGAACCGCTTTTAAACTGGCAGGTGGTGAAAGATCTGGTAGCTTATGGCAGAAGCCTGGAAGAGCCGCATCATAAGAAGTTTCGCTTTACGCTGACAACCAACGGCGTGCTGTTGAATGATGAGATCCTGGACTTTGTCAACAGGGAGATGGCGAATATTGTACTGAGCATCGATGGCAGGAGAGAGATCCATGATCTGATGCGTCCGCACAGAGGGGGGCAGGGAAGCTACGACGAGGTGGTCCCTGAATATAAGAAAGTGGCTGAGAGCAGGAAGCAGATGAATTATTATGTCAGGGGAACCTTTACCCGGCACAATCTGGACTTTGCGGAAGACGTCATGCATCTGGCAGACGAGGGATTCGAGCAGATTTCCGTGGAGCCGGTGGTGGCGGCGGACACGGAAGAGTATGCACTGAGGGAGGAAGACGTTCCGACGATCCTTGCCGAGTATGATAAGCTTGCCCGGGAATATATTCGCAGAAAAAAAGAAGGAAAAGGTTTCAATTTCTTTCATTTTATGATAGATTTAGAAGGTGGCCCATGTGTGGCAAAGCGGCTGTCGGGCTGCGGGTCCGGAACGGAATACCTGGCGGTTACGCCCTGGGGGGATTTCTATCCCTGTCATCAGTTTGTGGGACAGGAAGAATTTCTGATGGGGAATGTGGAGGAAGGAATTGTCCGCACGGATATCAGGGATACCTTTAAGGCCTGCAATGTGTATGCCAAGGAGAAGTGTAAGGACTGTTTTGCAAAATTCTACTGCAGCGGCGGATGTGCCGCCAACGCTTATAATTTCAGCGGCAGCATAAACGGCGCTTACGATCTCGGCTGTGAGCTGCAAAGGAAACGCGTGGAATGCGCAATTATGATAAAAGCGGCGCTGGCCGATGAGGAAAAGGAGAAAGTATTATGAAAAAAAACAAAGCGATGATCAGTCTGATCGTATTTGTCCTGATACTCGGACTGCTCGGTTACACAGCAGTTTTTGGTGTAGGTGCGGACAAGTCCGGTTCAGCGTCAAGTATTAAGCTGGGACTGGATCTGGCAGGCGGTGTCAGCATCACATATCAGGTTGTGGGAGATGAGAATCCGGATGCCGAGGATATGAACGACACGATTTACAAGCTGCAGCAGCGTGTACAGAATTACAGCACGGAGGCGCAGGTATATCAGGAGGGCTCCGACAGGATCAATATTGAGATCCCGGGTGTGTCGGACGCCAATGCGATCCTGGAGGAGCTTGGTAAACCGGGAAGCCTGTATTTTATTGCCCAGACGGACAGTGAAGGCAATCAGAACTACGTCAGCACCTACGGTGTGGACGCGGCAGGTAATATGGTTCCACAGTATATGCTCAATAAGACGATCGAAGAGATGCTGGAAGACGGTTCCATCGTCCTGACCGGTACGGAAGTGGACAGTGCACAGGCGAGAGCGCAGCAGGACTCCATGGGTAATTCCCAGAATGTGGTGGCGCTGACACTCAATGAGACGGGAAAACAGGCTTTTGCCGAGGCTACCCAGAAGGCTTATGACAATGGCGAGACAATCGCGATCTATTATGATGACGAATTTGTCAGTGTGCCCGGTGTAGAGGCGGTGATCACGGACGGCAACGCGGTGATCACAGGACAGAGTACGCCGGCGGAAGCGGAACAGCTGGCATCCACCATTCGTATCGGTGGTCTGAAGCTGGAACTGGAAGAACTTCGTTCCAATGTAGTCGGCGCCCAGCTTGGTTCTGAAGCGATCCACACCAGCCTGATCGCGGCGGGAGTCGGTTTTGCACTGGTGGTGGTGTTTATGATCGCCGTTTACTATATAGCGGGCTTTGCAGCGGCTTTGGCCCTGTGTTTGTATACAGAGCTGATGGTGATCCTGCTCTATGCATTTGAGGCAACTTTGACATTGCCGGGTATTGCGGGTATCATCCTGTCAGTGGGTATGGCAGTGGATGCCAACGTGATTATTTTTGCGCGTATCAGGGAAGAGCTGGCTACCGGCAAGACGGTACAGTCTTCGATCAAGATCGGTTTCAGCAAGGCGCTGTCAGCGATTCTGGATGGTAATATCACGACGTTTATCGCGGCAATTGTCCTGTATCTGATGGGAAGCGGTACGATTAAGGGCTTCTCGATCACTTTGATGCTGGGTATTGTTTTGTCTATGCTTACGGCGCTTTTTGTGACGAAATTCCTGATTAATGTGCTGTATGCACTGGGGGTTCAGAGTGAGAAGGCGTACGGCGTGGGCAAGGAAAAGAAGACCATCAATTTCCTGTCGAAGAGAAAAGCATTTTTCGGTCTGTCCATCGGTGTGATCCTGATCGGTTTCGTAGTGATGGGCGTCAATCAGTCGGGAATGGGTATGCCGCTGAATTACAGCCTTGACTTCGTGGGCGGTACTTCCACGACGATGACTCTGACTGAAGATATGAGTATTGAAGAGATCGATGCACAGATCGTACCTTTGATCGAGGAGATCACAGGGGACGGCAATGTGCAGACCACGAAAGTGGCAGGTTCCAATCAGGTGATCATCAAGACCAGGACTTTGAATGTAGAAGAACGGAAAGAATTTGCGGATGTTATGGTGAATAACTTTGGTGTGGCGGAGGACAGTATTACGGCAGAGACCATCAGCGCCACCATCAGTTCCGAGATGCAGACGGGGGCGGTCAAGGCGATCGTAGTGGCGACGGTCCTGATGCTTCTGTACATCTGGTTCCGGTTTAAGGATATCCGTTTCGGCGCCAGCGCTGTGGCGGCATTGGTACATGACGTATTGGTGGTGCTTGCCTTCTATGCGATCGTAAAGATCTCAGTGGGCAATACTTTCATCGCATGCATGCTGACCATAGTGGGTTATTCCATCAATGCGACGATCGTTATCTTTGACCGTATTCGTGAGAACTTAAAGGAGATGCGGAATAAGGAAGAACTGCAGGAACTGGTTAACAGGAGTATATCCCAGACACTGTCCAGAAGTATCTTTACGTCCCTGACTACCTTCTTTATGGTGGCGGCGTTGGAAGTATTCGGCGTGTCTTCAATCAGGGAATTTGCATTGCCGTTGATTGCAGGTATCATCTGCGGTACGTATTCTTCTATCTGTCTGACAGGCGCGATGTGGTATGTACTCCGTACACGGGCCGGAAAGAAAACAGCCAGGGCGAAATAAGCAGTACACTAATTTAAATATGCAAAGGCGTTCTGCGGTGTGCGGAGCGCCTTTTGTCAATGGAGCAGGGAAAATGGCGAAGTGGATGGTTTCCGCCAAGAAGGCGGATTTTAATGCAATATCAGAAAAATTTCATATTGATCCGGTAATAGCCAGAATCATTCGTAACAGGGATATTGTGGGGGATGAAAATATTGAGCGGTTTTTATACGGTACGCCTGCAGAGCTGCACGATCCTTTCCTGCTGCAGGATGTGGAAAAGGCAGCGGAAATTTTGAGAAGGAAGATAGAAGAAGGCAGTTCGATCCGTATCATAGGGGACTATGATATTGACGGGATCTGTGCCGCTTATATATTGTATGCAGGCCTGAGTCACTTGGGGGCGGTGGTAGATGCTGTGATCCCCCACAGGATCCATGACGGATATGGATTGAATGATCATCTGATTAAAGAAGCGTGGGAAGCGGGGACGGATACGATCGTAACCTGTGACAACGGCATTGCGGCAGGGGAACAGATTGCTTATGCCAGATCTTTGGGAATGACGGTGATTGTGACCGATCATCATGAAGTGCCTTATGAGATCCGGGAGGACAAAAGCAGGATGGAATGTCTGCCGCAGGCGGATGCAGTGATTGATCCGAAAAGAGAGGGGTGTAAATATCCATTTGATGGTATCTGCGGCGCCGTAGTTGCATATAAGTTTTTACAGGTATTGTCTGTATCCTGCGGGGAGAAGCGTGTGCCGGGGATGGATGCACTGCTGCAGGAACTGCTGGCATTTGCAGCTTTCGCCACCGTGGGAGATGTGATGGAGCTTGTTGACGAGAACCGGATCATCGTCCGGTATGGACTTCGGCAGATCGCATGTACGGCCAATTGCGGTCTGCGGGCGCTGGTAGCGGCTAATGGCCTGCAGGATAAGAGGCTGACTGCCTACCATATCGGTTTTGTGTTGGGTCCCTGCCTCAATGCTACAGGGAGGCTGGATACGGCTGACAGGGCGCTTTGTCTGTTTCGGACGACGGAAGAAGCAGAGGCGGCAGTGATCGCGGGGGAATTGAAAGCGTTAAATGATAATCGTAAGGATATGACTCTGCAGGGTACACAGGCGGCCATGGAAATGATAGAGGCCCGGGGCCTGGAAAAGGATAAAGTGCTTGTTATCTATCTGCCGGAGTGTCACGAAAGCCTGGCGGGAATTATAGCAGGCAGGGTCAGGGAACGTTACTGTAAACCGACCTTTGTGCTGACACTGGCTGAGGACGGCGTCAAGGGTTCGGGACGGTCTATAGATACCTATTCCATGTATGAGAAGATGAGTGAATGCAAAGAACTCTATACGAAATATGGCGGTCATAAGCTGGCGGCAGGCGTCTCCATGCCGGAAGCGAATGTGGAACCTTTTCGCATCTACCTGAATGAACATTGTGGATTGACGGAAGAGGATTTTGAAGAAATAGTACATATTGACGTGCCAATGCCTATGTCCTATGTGACGGCGGAGTTTGTGAAGCAGCTGTCGGTGCTGGAACCCTTCGGCAACGGTAATGCAAAGCCTGTTTTTGCGCAGAAGAATATCAGGCTGCTTAACGGCCGTATACTCGGCAGAAACAGTAATGTGGGTAAGTATCGGGTGGAGGATGAAGGCGGCAGGCAGTATGAAATGATGTATTTCGGTAATCTGGAAACCTGGCATGACTTTCTTACGGAGAATTTCGGACAGAGAGCCTGTGAGAGTCTGTATCAGGGCGGATACGGGAGCAAAACAGATATCAGGATTCATGTGATTTATTATCCGGAAGTGGATGTGTATCAGGGGCGGGAGCGGCTGCAGATGATTATGCAGGACTATGCGCCCGGCGATGGATGCTCTTAGGAAGGACACGGCGGCAGAAGGGGTTTCCGGACAACAAAAAAGTCTGGGGCGTCCCAGACTTTTTCGCATTTTCTTATGAGGGGGGAGATAGTGAGTTCATCAACTATCTTGATACTATCATAAATTGAAAATGTGTCCAAAATGTGATCAGTTTATTAGAAAAAAATAAAAATAACTTAAGAAAGATTAAAGAGATTATAAAGTAATGGTGAATCCCACATAAATGTAGTAAATATTGAAATAGTGCGGCTTTCGTGCTATCTTAATATAGTAAAAATTGCGAGATAATGGTTTATGTTAAGGCCGATATGGCACAAAGATAAAATCCGAAACAGAGAGGAGTATAATGTCAGATGGCTGCGTTAAAAGAATTGTTGAGGAAGATCGATCATGAATGTATCTGCGGTACGTTGGAACGGGAGGTGACGGACATTGTATATGATTCCCGTAAGGTAGTGCCGGGGAGCATGTTTGTCTGTATTCCAGGGGCTGTTGTGGATGGACATAAGTTTGCCGGTGATGCTGTGAAAGCCGGTGCAGGCGTTCTGCTTGTAGAGAAGGATGTGGAACTGCCGGAGGGGGCGGACGTGACGGTGATTCTGGTGGAGGATACCCATTATGCCATGGCGTTTGTTTCGGCGGCTTTCTTTGGCAATCCGGCGGAGGAGATGAAGATCATTGGAATTACCGGGACCAAAGGGAAGACTACCACCACATACCTGGTGAAGTCTATTCTGGAGCAGGCCGGCAGGAAGGTCGGGCTGATCGGTACCATAGAAATCATCATCGGTGATACACATATTCATGCGGACCATACGACGCCGGAATCTTATCTGATCCAGAAATATTTTCGGCAGATGGCGGACGCCGGCTGCGATACGGTGGTGATGGAAGTCTCTTCGCAGGGACTGATGCTGCACAGGACACAGGGATTTATTTTTGATTATGGTATTTTTACAAATTTAGAGCCGGATCATATCGGTAAAGGAGAACACAGGGATTTCGAGGATTATCTGTATTGTAAAGGCCTGCTCTTTAAACAGTGCAGGACAGGGATTGTGAATAAGGATGATGAGCATTGGGAGGCCGTGACTGCCGGACATACTTGTGCGTTGGAAACATATGGTATCGACGAGAATGCGGATCTTCGTGCAGGGAATATCACATTTGTGAAGGAGGCAGGCAGCCTTGGCATGGGCTTTGAAGTGACCGGGCTTGTGAACTTTGCAGTACAGATAGCAACGCCCGGCAAATTCAGCGTGTACAATGCGTTGACGGCAATAGCGATCTGCAGGCATTTCGGAGTGCCGGAGGAAGCGGTCAGGAAGGCGCTTAAGCAGGCGAAAGTGAAAGGAAGGATCGAGCCTGTCAGGGTGTCGGATCAATTTACAGTGATGATAGATTATGCGCACAATGCCATGGCGCTTAAGAGCCTTCTTGCCACGCTGCGGGCTTATGAGCCGCACCGGCTCATCTGTCTTTTCGGCTGCGGCGGCAACAGGGCGAAGTCGAGGCGGTATGAGATGGGGGAAGTCAGCGGCAGTATGGCGGACCTGACGATCATCACTTCGGATAACCCGAGGCACGAAGAACCGCAGGCGATCATCGATGATATCAAGGCGGGCATCTATAAGACAGAAGGCGCCTATGTAGAGATCTGTGACAGAAAAGAAGCGATCGCCTATGCGATTGACCATGGAGAACCAGGAGACATCATCGTACTGGCCGGCAAGGGTCATGAGGATTATCAGGAGATCTGCGGTGTGAAGTATCCTATGGATGAGAGAGTGCTGATCCAGGAGATCCTGTCGGAACGACAGCACACGCAGCAGGGCTGACAAGGGTACTGGTCAAGGAAGTGATGAAGATACCTGGACTGTCGGGAAGGGCTGTGAAACCGGCGATGGCGGGAAGGAGAGGGTATGGCGAAGCAGTATGCGGATGTGATCATAGATATTTCCCACGATAAAGTAGACCGTCCGTTTCAGTACCGGATACCACCGGAGCTGGCAGGAGAGGTATATCCGGGAGTTCGTGTGCATGTGCCTTTCGGGAAAGGAAATCTGGATAAGGCAGGGTATGTGGTGGATATTTCCGGGCATACGGATTATCCCGAGGAAAAGATCAAGTCCATTACTGCTGTGGACGGGAAAGGGATTACAGCGCAGGGCAGCCAGATCCAGGTGGCTTACTGGCTGAAACGGCAGTATGGATCAACCATGATCGCGGCGCTTAAGACGGTGCTTCCCGTAAAGCAGAAGCTGAAGCAGCTGGAACACAGGAAGATAACACGGTGCATGGAAGGGGAAGCTCTTCTGGAGGCGTTTCGGCAGTGTGAGAAGAAGCGCCAGACGGCAAAGGCCAGGGTACTGCAGGCGTTGATGACGGACGAGGTCCTTCCCTATGAACTGATCAGACAGAAGCTGAACGTGGCGCCGGCTACACTTGCTGCGCTGGAAAAACAGGGCTGTCTGAAAATAGAGGCGGAAGCTTACTATCGTAATCCGGTCAAATGTGCGCCGGGGGAAGAGAAGCGGGTGATTCCAAGCAGAATGCAGCAGGAGATCATAGAGAATGTGATCGGGGATTACAAAGCGGGAAAGCCGGGAACCTATCTGGTGCATGGCGTTACGGGGAGCGGTAAGACAGAAGTCTATCTGGGGATCATAGAACAGATGATCCGGATGGAGAAGCAGGCCATTATGCTGATCCCGGAGATCGCACTTACGTATCAGACTCTGCTGCGGTTTTACAGGAGATTCGGCGACAGAGTGTCGGTAATCAATTCTTCCCTCTCCCAGGGAGAGAAATATGACCAGATCAGACGGGCAAAGGCCGGGGAACTGGATGTGATCATTGGGCCCAGATCGGCGCTGTTTACACCTTTTCCAGACTTGGGTGTCATTATAGTGGATGAGGAGCACGAGAGCAGCTATAAGAGCGAATCCATGCCGAAGTACCATGCCAGGGAGACAGCGGTTCAGATTGCTTCCATGCACCGTGCCAGTGTTGTTCTGGGATCGGCGACTCCTTCCACGGAAGCTTATTACAGGGCGAAAAAGGGAGAATACAAACTGTTTGAGATGACAGGGAGGCATGGCGTCAGCAGACTGCCAAAGGTATATACCATAGATTTAAGGGAAGAATTAAAGCAGGGCAACCGTTCGGTCTTCAGCAGGAAGCTGCGGGAGCTGATCAGCGGACGGCTACAGGCAGGAGAACAGAGTATGCTTTTCCTGAACAGGAGAGGCTATGCCGGTTTTATCTCCTGCCGGGCATGCGGGCATGTGATGAAATGCCCGCATTGTGATGTTTCTCTTTCCGAACACCGGGGAAATATGTTATTATGTCATTATTGTGGCCATGAGGAACAAAGAGCGGCCAGATGTCCGGTATGCGGTTCTAAATATCTGCTGGGCTTTAAAGCAGGTACGGAGCAGATCGAGGAAGCGCTGTATAAGGAGTTTCCGGGGGTGCGGGTACTGCGTATGGACGCCGATACCACGAAGAGTAAGGAAAGCTATGAGAAGATATTGTCAGCTTTTGCTGATAAACGGGCGGATATTCTGGTGGGAACCCAGATGATCGTGAAAGGGCATGATTTTCCTGATGTAACGCTGGTCGGTGTTCTGGCAGCGGATTTGTCGTTGAACCAGAATGATTACCGTGCCGGGGAGAGGACATTTCAGCTGCTGACCCAGGCGGCCGGGCGCGCCGGCCGGGGAGATAAGCCGGGTGAGGTGGTGATCCAGACTTATCAGCCGGAACACTACAGTATCGTCCATGCAGCGATGCAGGATTATCAGGGATTCTATGAGGAGGAGATTACTTATCGGGAGCTTATGCAGTATCCACCGGCAGCGCATATGCTGGCAGTGCTGATCACTTCCAGACAGCAGGAACAGGGAGATGCGCTGAGCCGTGAAATGGCTGCGGTGATCGATGTCCGGATGCACGCCGATGGGGAGTTTGCGGGGGAAGATACGGCCGGACCGAAGGCCGAAACAGAGAAAACGTGGCAGCGGCTGCAGGTAATAGGGCCGGCGGAAGCATCGATCAGTAAGATCAATGATCAGTATCGTCATGTTTTCTATATAAAGCATCCGGATTACCAGGCACTGGTACGAATCAAGGATATATTGGAACATTTTTGTAAAGAGAAAGAACTTAAGAATCAGACGGTACAATATGATTTCGATCCGATGAATACATATTGATATTCTGCATCAGAATTGAGGACAGAATTCAAACAGGAAACCTGATCATAGTGTATCGGAAACGTTTTGGAATGGAGGATGAAATGGCAATCAGAAAAATCAGGGAGATCGGCGATCCGGTTTTGAGTAAGTGCTGCAAGGAAGTGACAGAAATCACACCCAGGATCCAGGAACTGATCGACGATATGTTTGAGACTTTGTATGAGGCGGAAGGCGTGGGACTTGCGGCGCCGCAGGTGGGCATCCTGAAAAGGATCGTGGTGATTGATGTGACCGGTGAGGATCCGCTGCTGTTAATCAATCCGAAGCTGATCGAATCCAGCGGAGAGCAGACGGGATACGAAGGCTGCCTGAGTGTACCCGGCAAACAGGGCAATGTGACCCGGCCGAATTATGTCAAGGTTATTGCTTATGATGAGAATCTGAATCCTTTTGAGCTGGAGGGGACAGAACTGCTTGCCAGAGCGATCTGCCATGAAATGGATCATCTGGAGGGACACCTTTATGTGGAGCGGGTAGAAGGGCCGCTTGTCAACACGGAGGATCTGGAAGAAGCACAGTAAATGACAAAACAGAGGAGGCATGGTGTAGATGAGAATCGTATTTATGGGAACGCCGGACTTTGCGGTGGGGGCGCTGGAAGCCATCCTGCAGGCAGGTCATCAGGTGGCGGCGGTAGTGACTCAGCCCGATAAGCCTAAGGGCAGAGGAAAAGAGATACAGGCGACACCGGTCAAAGCCTGCGCCGTGGCCCATGGGATCCCGGTGTTCCAGCCTGTCAAAGTGAAGGAAAAGGAAGCCGTGGAAACTCTTCGCGGATATAACGCGGATATTTTTGTGGTGGCTGCGTTCGGACAATTGTTGTCGGAAGAGATCCTGTCGATGCCGGAATATGGCTGTGTGAATATCCATGCTTCGCTGTTGCCGAAATACAGGGGAGCAGGGCCGATCCAGTGGGCGATCATCAATGGAGAAGAGAAGACCGGCGTTACTATTATGCAGATGGATAAAGGGCTGGACACCGGCGATATGCTGTTGAAGGAAGAGGTTGCAATAGGTCCGAAGGAGACCGGGGACAGCCTGCATGATAAACTGGCGGCAGTAGGCGCAGGGCTGATCGTGGAAGCACTGGCTAAGTTGGAGCGCGGTGAACTGGCGCCTGAGAAACAGAATGAGGAGGAGACCTGTTACGCGAAGCGGCTCCAGAAGTCCATGGGCAGGATCGACTGGCAGCAGAGTGCAGGGAAGCTGGACTGTCTGATCAGAGGCCTGATTTCCTGGCCGGGCGCGTATACCGTACTGCGGGGGAAGAACCTGAAGATTTGGGAGGCAGAGGCAGTCGAGAGGCCGGGAGGTGTACCGGAAAATTCGGCAGTGTGTCCGGATCCGGATGCTGTCCTGCCGGGCACGGTGGCTGCCGTCACGCGGGAAGTATTCTATGTGAAGACCGGGGAAGGGCTCCTGAAGATACTGGCGGTGCAGCCGGAGGGGAAGAAACGGATGCCGGTGAAGGAGTTTCTTCTCGGTTACCAGGTGAAAGCAGGGGAGCAGCTGCAGTGAGGAGCAGATCTGCATACTGCTTCCGGTGTCATAACCTGTTTATACAGGAAGTTCGGGAACGTTAATTGCTGGCGCGGCCCAGGGGAAAGAGAAGTAAGGCGGCGCAGAAATGGAGTGAACAATGGGATATTATTATGGGTATTATATGGATCCGACTTATTTGCTGGTACTGATCGGGGCAATCTTATGCATAGCCGCGCAGATGCGGGTATCTTCTACTTACAGGAAATATTCCGGGGTCAGGAGCAGGAGCGGTCTGACCGGCGCGCAGGCGGCGCAGCGGATTCTGCAGCTATCCGGCATCCATGACGTCCGCATCGAACATGTGCGCGGAGAACTGACGGATCATTATGATCCGGCTCATAAAGTCCTGCGGCTGTCCGATTCTGTATATGGATCTTCCTCCATCGCGGCCATCGGGGTTGCGGCTCACGAGTGCGGCCACGCGGTACAGCACGACAAGGGGTATGCGCCTTTGAAAATGCGGACTGCGCTTGTGCCGGCGGCAAACATCGGGTCAAAGGCGGGGATTCCGCTGATCTTTCTCGGTGTCTTTCTGGGGATGAACAATATTCTGATCCAGGTGGGTATCTGGGTATTTGCGATCGCGGTGCTGTTTCAGCTGGTCACGCTGCCGGTGGAATTCAATGCTTCCAGCCGTGCGCTTGCCATGCTGGGAGATTATGGTATGTTGGAGCGCGAGGAGACGAACGGATGCCGGAGAGTGCTGAGTGCGGCGGCGCTTACTTATGTAGCGGCGGCTGCATCGGCGATCCTGCAGCTTCTCAGACTGATCCTGCTGTTTGGGAACAATGACAGACGAAGAGATTAGCGCCGGGCATCCGCAGCGCAGATGATATGGAAATTTGTGGCGCTTCGGCATGGAGGAAAGGTTGAAAAATCACACTGATGTGCTGATTTTTCAACT